>NZ_ARYJ01000006.1 GCF_000685215.1 Hyphomonas jannaschiana VP2 | reverse complement strand
CGGCCTTTTTGCTTGTTGGGGAGAGATTGTTCGGGGGCGTTACTTGCCCGGTTGAGGCAGCCGAATAAACGACGCCAGGAAGGCGGCCGCTGCGAGCTGGACGCTGATCGCGACAGAGGTCAGCGACAGGGAGAACCAGCGAAGGGTCGAATTGCCAACAATGTCGCCAAAGCCCGAAGAGGCCCAGCCCGAGAACGCCGCGCCAGCTCCGGCGAGGCCTGCGACGCAAAGGACTGCCGCCAGCTGAAGCTGCCGTTCCAGCGTGAGGAAGGGGAGGATCCGGTCGAGGTGTTTCGATTTCGGCAGGACGCCGAACTCACCGGCATAAACCCGTGTCAGCAGAGAGAAGGTGAGCAGCTGCACGCCGAGAATCACGGAGAAGCAGGACGCCACAAGCGTCAGCAGATCGAGCCGGATGCCAGCGATCTCCAGCGGTCCGCCAATCAGGGCGGCGATGCCGACGAGGCCGGCGCCGAGCAGAGTGGAGCCAGGTACGCCGAACAACCATTTCGGGCTGTGCAAAAGCAGGAAACGCAGGTGGCGCCAGCCATCGCGCCAGGTCCGCAGGTGAGGGGCGCGCGACCGGCCGTCCGGAGACAGGGTCGTCGGCACTTCGCGGATGTCGAGTTCGTTAAGGGAGGCTTTCACCACCATTTCGCTGGCGAACTCCATGCCCGGGCTGGAGAGTTTCAGGTCGCGAATGGCGTCTCGGTTGAAGCCGCGCAGGCCGCAATGGAAGTCGCCGACCGGGATCTTGAAGAACAGACGGCCGATGAAGGAGAGGACCGGATTGCCAAGCATCCGGTGGAGGAAAGGCATGGCTCCGGGCGCGATGCCGCCTTGAAAGCGATTCCCCATGACGAGCTGGGCGCCTTCGCGCAGCTCCCAGACGAAGGCATCGAGGCTGGAGAAGTCATAGGAATCGTCGGCGTCGCCCATGATCACATATTTACCGCGGGCTGCGCGAATGCCGCCGATCAGCGCGGCGCCATAGCCGCGCGCGGAAACAGGCTGAACCCGGGCGCCTTCTTCCTTGGCGATCTGCTGTGAGCCATCGGTGCTGCCATTGTCGGCGATCAGGACTTCACCCTTGATTCCCGCGCGATCCAGATAATCGCGTGCCTTGCGAATGCAGGTCGCAAGAGTTTCGGCCTCGTTCAGGCATGGCATCAGGATGGTCAGCTCAAGCTCGCTGGCCGCCTGGCCTTCGAATTCGGAACGCAGATGCTTGAGGAGTTCGAAGGCGCCGACGCCTTCTTCCGGCTTTTCAACGTGATCCGGCCAGTTCGGTTCGACTTTTCTGACTGTATTCATAATCTACCCTGCCATCTTGTTTGACTGGACCCTCTCAGTAATCCGGAAAATTTCGGTGAAGATTGCTGGGATCTCCCCACGATTTCCCTTGAATCTTTGCAGATTCCGGTGCGGTTCTGTTAACCGCGCTCCGGCGTGGATTTACTCCCGGCGATGCTGACCCCGATTTATGGGCGGGGGAGGCGGTGCCGGAAACCGCGCAAACCGCCCGCCGCCACTGCAGATCAACAGCAAAAATCCCACAGGCAGGAGTTGACGGCGCGGTGACTATCCCATAGACCGCCCACTTCGCCGGGATGGCAGCGCTTTTTATTCAGCGAACGCTCCCTCGAAACAGACAATTCAATCCCACGGACGCCCGGGCGCATGCTGATTTGCCCACGGGCGGAAGTGTTTTGTGCGGACGGACCGAGACGATGGAACGACAAAATATCCGGATCAGGCTGAAAGCCTTCGATCACCGCGCCCTCGACATGTCGGCGAAAGAGATCGTGAACACGGCAAAGCGCACGGGCGCTGAAGTCAAAGGCCCGATCCCGCTGCCGACACGTATTGAGCGCTTCACCGTGAACCGCTCCCCCCATATCGACAAAAAATCCCGCGAACAGTTCGAGATCCGCACGCACAAGCGCATTCTCGACATCGTGGACCCGACCCCGCAGACCGTCGACGCACTGATGAAGCTCGACCTGTCCTCCGGCGTCGGCATCGAAATCAAGCTTGAGGGAGGCCGTTAATGGCTCTGCCAGCAGCCCGTACCGGCGTGCTTGCCCGCAAAGTGGGTATGACGCGCGTATTCGATGAGGCCGGCCGTCACGTTCCGGTCACCGTCCTGTCTCTTGACGGCTGTCAGGTCGTCGGCGTGCGCACGGAAGACGAGCGCACCGTCACCACCAAGAAGGGTGGGGAAGTGACCCGTACCGATGGCTACAAAGCCGTCATCATGGGCGTCGGCGAGAAGAAGGCAAAGCGCACCACGAAAGCGCTGCGCGGTCAGTTCGCGAAAGCCGGCGTTGCGCCGAAGCGCAAGCTGAAAGAATTCCGCGTCTCCGGCGACCTGCCGGAAGTTGGCGCAGTCGTCCTGGCTGACCATTTCGCTGTCGGCCAGAAAGTGGACGTTGCCGCTCTGACGATCGGTAAAGGTTTCTCCGGTGCCATGAAGCGCTGGAACTTCGGCGGTCTTCGCGCTTCCCACGGTGTTTCGATCTCTCACCGTTCGCACGGTTCGACCGGTGCGAACCAGGATCCGGGCCGTGTCTGGAAAGGCAAGAAGATGGCCGGTCACTACGGCGTTGAGCGCGTGACGACCCAGAACATCGAAGTTGTCCGCACGGACGTTGATCGCGGTCTGATCCTCGTGAAGGGCGCTGTTCCGGGGCACGATGGTGCCTTCGTGGAGCTCCGCGACGCTGTGAAGAAAGCACCGCACGCCGACACGCCGGCTGCTGGCTCGTTCAAGGCCCCTGAGGGCTCCACCAACCAAGAGAGCGCCGAATAATGGAACTCGCTGTCAAAACCCTGGCCGGCAAAGCAGCTGGCAATATCACGGTCGACGATGCGATTTTCGGCATCGACGAAATCCGCGATGACATCCTGCAGCGCACTGTGCGCTGGCAGCTCGCGCGCCGTCAGGCCGGTACGCACAAGACCAAGTCGCGCGGTGAAGTAAACCGTACGACCAAGAAGTACATCCGCCAGAAAGGTTCCGGCGGTGCACGTCACGGTTCGCGTAACGCGCCGATCTTCGTCGGTGGCGGCATCGCCCATGGCCCGCGCGTTCGCAGCCACGCTCACGACCTGCCGAAGAAAATCCGCAAGATGGCTCTGGCCCATGCGCTTTCCTCGAAAGTCAAAGGCGAGGCGATCCTCGTTCTGGACGAAGCTGTGCTGACCTCTGCCAAGACCAAGGAGCTGGCAGGCCAGTTCGCGGGTCTCGGCATCGAGAACGCCCTGATCATCTCGGGTTCTGCTGTTGACGAAAACTTCGCCAAAGCCGCTCGCAACATCCCGAACATCGACGTGCTGCCGGTCGCCGGTCTGAACGTTTACGACATTCTGCGCCGCAAGACGCTGGTCATCACCAAGGAAGCTGCCGAGGGTATCCAGGCACGCTTCGACGGATCGAAGGAGGCCTGATCGTCATGGCTGACGTGCAACCCCACCACTATGACGTCCTGCGCCGTCCTCTCATCACCGAGAAGTCGACGCTGGTCGCTGAGCACAACAAGATCGTGTTCGAAGTCGCCATCGATGCCGACAAGAAGCAGATCAAGGACGCTGTTGAGGCCCTGTTCAAGGTCGACGTGACCAAGGTCAACACGATCCTCCAGAAGGGCAAGACCAAGCGCTTCCGTGGCTATGCTGGTCGTCGCAACGACATCAAGAAAGCCATTGTGACGCTTGCTGAAGGCCAGTCTGTCGACATCACGACGGGCCTGTAAGCGGGAAGGACGAATATTATGGCACTGAAGACATTCAATCCGACTTCGCCCGGCCGCCGCCAGCTCGTTCTGGTCGACCGTACAGGTCTCCACAAAGGCAAGCCGGTCAAGGCACTCACCGAGGGCCTGACCAAGAAGGGCGGACGCAACAACAAAGGCCGTATCACGGCTCGCCGTATCGGCGGTGGTGCGAAGAAGCTGTACCGTAAGGTCGACTTCAAGCGGAACCGTTGGGACGTTCCGGCGACTGTCGAACGCCTGGAATACGATCCGAACCGCACGGCTTTCATCGCGCTGATCAAGTATGAAGACGGCCAGCTGTCCTACATCGTCGCGCCGCAGCGCCTCGAAGTTGGCGACACCGTGATCACTTCGGCAACGGCTGACATCAAGCCGGGCAACACGCTGCCGCTGAAGAACATCCCGGTCGGTACGATCATCCACAACATCGAGCTGAAGCCGCAGAAGGGCGCCCAGATGGTCCGCTCCGCCGGCACCTATGCTCAGCTGGTTGGCCGCGATGGTGGTTACGCGCAGATCAAACTCGCTTCCGGTGAACTCCGCATGGTGATGGATACCTGCCTGGCCACGGTCGGCGCAGTGTCCAACCCGGACAACATGAACCAGGTTCTCTCCAAGGCTGGCCGTAAGCGTCACCTCGGCAAGCGTCCGTCGGTTCGTGGTGTTGTGATGAACCCGGTCGACCACCCGCACGGTGGTGGTGAGGGCAAATCCTCCGGTGGCCGTCACCCGGTGACGCCATGGGGTAAGAAGACCCGCGGTCCGAAGACCCGCAAGAACAAGGCTACGGATCGTCTGATCATCCGTCGCCGTAACGCGAAACGCTAACAGGAGCCACGAGACATGCCCCGTTCTGTCTGGAAAGGCCCGTTCGTCGACGGCTACCTGCTGAAGAAGGCAGAGGAAGCCCGTTCCTCTGAGAAGCGCACCGTGATCAAGACCTGGTCGCGCCGCTCGACGATCATGCCGCAATTCGTTGGCCTGAACTTCCAGGTCCACAATGGCAACAAGTTCATCCCCGTCACCGTCTCGGAAGAGATGGTCGGTCACAAGTTCGGCGAATTCGCTCCGACCCGTACCTATTACGGCCACGGCGCGGACAAGAAAGCGAAGAGGAAGTAAGCCATGGGTAAGGCCAAGAATCCTCCGAAGCAGGCATCGAACGAGTCGCGCGCTGTTCTGCGCATGTACCGTTCCAGCCCGCAGAAGCTGAACCTGCTGGCACAGCAGATCCGCGGCCTTCCGGTCGAGCGGGCTCTGGCTGAGCTGCAGTTCTCGCCGAAGCGTCCGGCCAAGGACGTTCGCAAGCTCCTGCAGAGCGCCATCGCGAACGCTGAGAACAACCACAACCTCGACATCGACAGCCTGGTCGTCGCCGAGGCCCACGTTGGCAAGAACCTGGTGATGAAGCGTATCCGGGCCCGCGCCCGCGGCCGCGCTGCACCGATCCAGAAACCCTTCGCGCAGCTCACCATTGTGCTGCGTGACACGAGCATGGAAGCGGAGGCTGCCTGATGGGTCAGAAAGTTAATCCGATCGGCCTGCGTCTCGGCATCAACCGGACGTCTGACAGCCGCTGGTACGCAGACACCGCCGACTATGGCCGTCTGCTGCACGAGGACATTGCGATCCGTAAGGAAATCCGCAAGCGCCTCAAGCAAGCCGGCATTTCGAAGATCATCATCGAGCGCCCGCACAAGAAGTGCCTCATCACGATCCACACGGCTCGCCCGGGTCTCGTGATCGGCAAGAAGGGGGGGGACATCGAGACGCTCCGCAAGGACCTGTCGAAGATGACCGACGATGAAGTCCGCGTGAACCTTGTCGAAATCCGCAAGCCGGAAATCGACGCCACGCTGATCGCCGACGACATTGCACGCCAGCTCGAGCGCCGGGCTTCGTTCCGCCGCACGATGAAGCGCGCCATCCAGTCCGCAATGCGTCTGGGTGCTGAAGGTGTGAAGATCATGGTCTCCGGCCGTCTTGGCGGTGCAGAGATCGCTCGTACCGAGAAGTATGCTGAAGGTTCCGTGCCGCTGCACACGCTGCGCGCCGACATCGACTACGGCACTGCCGAAGCCGAAACCACCTACGGCATCATCGGGATCAAGGTCTGGGTCTATAAAGGCGAGATCCTTGAGCACGACCCGATGGCACAGGACAAGCGCCTGGAGTCCTCCGGCCAGTCCCGTGCACGTGCAAATGCTAACCAGCGCGGCCCGGCAACGGGCGCACAGACCGCCGGAGCATAAGAGATGCGTCAACCGAAGCGAACCAAATTCCGCAAGGCCTTCAAGGGCCAGATCCGCGGGAACTCCAAGGCCGGTTTCTCGCTGGCATTCGGCGAGTTCGGCCTGAAGGCACTCGAGCCGGAGCGTGTCACCGCTCGCCAGATCGAGGCGACCCGCCGCGCCATTACCCGCGAAATGAAGCGTCAGGGTAAAGTGTGGATCCGCGTATTCCCGGATGTGCCGGTCTCGGCCAAGCCGATCGAAGTCCGGATGGGTAAAGGCAAGGGCTCGGTAGACCGGTGGGTCTCCCGCGTTGCCCCGGGCCGTATCCTGTTCGAGATCGATGGCGTGCCGGAAGACATTGCCCGTGAAGCCCTGCGCCTCGGCGCTGCCAAGCTTCCGATCAAAACCAAAATCGTCAAGCGTATCGAGGGGATCTGATCATGGCTCGCAAGACCAAAGCACGCCTCGACGACATGAAGGCGAAATCGGCTGACCAGCTCAAGGACGACCTGGTCAAGCTGAAGAAGGAACAGTTCAACCTGCGTTTCCAGGCGGCCACTGGCCAGCTGGAAAAGACTTCCCGCGTTTCCGAAGTCCGCCGCGACATTGCTCGCGTCAAGACTCTGATGCGTGAGAAGGCTCAGGCCGGTAAGGCGTAAGGAGAGGGATCATGCCCAAGCGTATCATGGAAGGCGTCGTGGTCTCCGCCAAGCAGAACAAGACCGCAATCGTCCGCGTCGAACGGACCTTCACCCACCCGGTGATGAAGAAGATCGTTCGCCGCTCGAAGAAGTATCACGCTCACGACGAAGGCAATGTTGCCGTCGAGGGGCAGACTGTCACCATTCAAGAGTGCACGCCGAAGTCCAAACTGAAGCGTTGGGAACTCGTTACCGGCGAAGGGAGTGACGCATGATCCAGATGCAGACCAACCTGCGGGTGGCTGACAACTCCGGCGCGCGCCGCGTCCAGTGCATCAAGGTGCTGGGTGGCGCAGGCCGTCGTTATGCCTCCGTTGGTGACGTGATCGTGGTCTCCGTGAAGGAAGCGATCCCGACCGGCCGCGTGAAGAAGGGCGATGTGCGTAAGGCCGTTGTCGTTCGCGTGGCAAAAGACATCAACCGCCCGGACGGCTCCACCATTCGTTTCGATACGAACGCCGCCGTCCTGATCAACAACAATGGCGAGCCGATCGGCACCCGTGTGTTCGGCCCGGTTCCGCGTGAACTGCGCGGCAAGAACCAGGTCAAGATCGCCAACATGGCCCCGGAGGTCTTGTAAGATGGCTGCGAAGATCAAAAAAGGCGACACGGTTGTCGTGATCGCTGGCCGCGACAAGGGCACCACGGGTGAAGTCCTGAAGGTGATCCCGGATGAGAACCGCGTTGTCGTGCGCGGCGTGAACGTTGTGAAGCGTCACCAGAAGCCGTCCCAGATGGATGCCGGCGGTCTGAAGACGTTTGAAGCGCCGGTTCACGTCTCGAACGTAGCGCTCACCGATCCGCGCGATGGCAAGGCCGTTCGCGTGGGTTTCAAAACCGACGAGCATGGCCGCAAGACGCGCTATGCCAAACGCTCTGGGGAATCTATCGATGTCTAAGGCATACGAACCCCGTCTGAAGACGAAGTATCGCGAGCAGATCCGTGCCAAGCTGCAGGATCAGTTCAACTACTCGAACCCGATGATGATCCCGAAACTGGATAAGGTCGTGATCAACATGGGCGTCGGCGAAGCTGTGGCGGACTCCAAGAAGATCAAGTCGGCCCTGGCTGAGCTTGAGCGGATTGCTGGTCAGAAGCCGGTTGCTACGAAGGCCCGCAAGTCGATCGCCGGCTTCAAGGTTCGCGAAGGCATGCTGATCGGCTGTAAGGTTACCCTGCGCCGCGACCGCATGTACGAGTTCCTCGATCGTCTGACCAACATCGCCCTGCCGCGCGTGAAAGACTTCCGTGGTCTGAACGGCAAGAGCTTCGATGGCCGTGGCAACTACGCCATGGGTCTGAAGGAACACATCGTGTTCCCGGAGATCAACTATGACGAAGTCGATGACATCCGCGGTATGGACATCATCGTCTGCACCACCGCCGCAACGAACGAAGAAGCCAAAGCACTCCTCGCCGAGTGTGGCTTCCCGTTCCGCAACTAGCGCCCAGGAGACTGCTTAAATGGCAAAGAAGAGCGCAATCGAGAAAAACGCGAAACGCCAGAAACTGGTGGAGCGCTACGCTGAGAAGCGTGCAAAGCTGAAAGCGGCGGCGATGGACGAAAACCTGTCGCTGGAAGAGCGTTACAAGGCTCGCCTGAAGCTGGCTGAGCTGCCGCGCAATTCCGCACCGAACCGCGTGCGTAATCGCTGCGAAGTGTCCGGCCGTCCGCGCGGGTACTATCGCAAACTTAAAATGTCGCGGATCGCGCTGCGCGAGCTTGGCTCGAACGGTCAGATCCCCGGCCTCGTGAAGTCCAGCTGGTAAGAGAGGAGGGTAAACATGAACATTTCTGATCCCCTCGGCGATATGCTGACCCGCATCCGCAACGCTCAGATGCGCGGCATGTCGACTGTTGTCACGCCGGCTTCAAAGCTCCGTGGCCGTGTGCTGGAGGTTCTCCTGTCGGAGGGCTACATCCGCGGCTACACGGAAATCGAGAAAGACGGTCACAAGAACCTGGAAATCGAGCTCAAGTACTATGAAGGCCAGCCGGTCATCTCGGAGATCAAACGCGTCTCCAAGCCCGGCCGCCGCGTGTACTCTTCGGTCTCCGACATTCCGCTGGTGCGTAACGGCCTCGGCATCTCCATCCTTTCGACTTCGAAAGGTGTGATGTCCGATAACGTCGCCCGCGCCGAGAATGTCGGTGGCGAAGTGCTCTGCCGGGTCTTCTAGGAGAGCACCATGTCACGTATTGGAAAACTCCCGATTGAGATCCCTGCCGGCACCACGGTGACGGTCGAAGGACAGACGATCAAGGCAAAAGGTCCGAAGGGCGAACTGTCCCTGACGATTGCTGAAGTCATCACGCCGAAACTGGAAGGCAATGAGCTGACCGTAACGCCGCGCGACGACATGATGAAGGCTGCCAACGATCGCATCGAAGCCGAGAAAGCCCGCGGCAAGCGTCCTCCGACGCTCGCTCAGGCCCTCGACCCGGTTGCCCGCACCCAATGGGGCACAGCGCGTTCCCGCGCAGCCAACATGATTGAAGGCGTGTCCAAGGGTTACGAGAAGACGCTCGAACTGGTCGGCGTCGGCTATCGTGCCCAGATGCAGGGCAAGGATGTGAAACTGGCTCTCGGCTTCTCGCACGATGTGGTCTACGCGGCGCCGGAAGGCATCACGCTGGCATCGTCCAAGCCGACGGAAGTCGTCATTTCGGGCGCTGACAAGCAGGTTGTCGGCCAGGTCGCTTCCGAGATCCGTAAGTACCGTTCGCCGGAGCCTTACAAAGGCAAGGGCATCCGTTACGCGGGCGAATACGTCCGCCGTAAGGAAGGTAAGAAGAAGTAACGCCATGAAAAGCTCACGCGAAAAGATGCAGCGCCGCGCCCAGCGCGTACGTACCAAGCTCCGGAAGGTCGCCGAAGGCCGCCCGCGCCTGTCGGTTGCGCGCAGCCACAAGAACATCTCCGCTCAGATCATCGATGACGAAAAGGGCATCACGCTCGCTTCGGCTTCGACGCTTGAGAAAGACGTTCTGGGCGGTGCCAAAACCGGTGCTGACACGTCCGCTGCTGCTCAGGTCGGCAAGGTCCTGGCAGAACGCGCCAAGAAAGCCGGTGTTGAAGACGTTGTCTTCGACCGCGGCGGCTACATGTTCCACGGCCGGGTGAAAGCCCTGGCAGACGCCGCCCGTGAGGGCGGTCTCAAATTCTAAGGAGAGGCCCTATGGCTGAAGAAAGAGGAAGAGGCCGCCGGAATCGCGATCGCGACGAGGAGCAGTCTGAATTCGTCGACAAGCTGGTTGGCATCAACCGCGTCGCCAAGACGGTGAAAGGCGGTAAGAACTTCGGTTTCGCGGCCCTCGTCGTGGTTGGTGACCAGAAGGGCCGTGCCGGCTTCGGCAAGGGTAAAGCCCGCGAAGTGCCGGAAGCGATCCGCAAGGCAACGGAAGAAGCCAAGCGCAACATGGTTCGTATCCCGCTGCGCGAAGGCCGCACGCTGCACCATGACGGCAAAGGCCGTTGGGGCGCTGGCAAGGTCGTCCTGCGTGCTGCCCCTCCCGGTACCGGCGTGATCGCTGGTGGTCCGATGCGTGCCGTGATGGAAGTGCTCGGCGTTCAGGACGTGGTCGGCAAGTCGATCGGTTCCTCGAACCCCTACAACATGGTTCGTGCTACCTTTGACGCGCTGACGGGGCAGGCAAGCCCGCGTTCCGTCGCTTCCAAGCGTGGCCTGAAAGTTCAGGACGTGGTTGGCCGCCGTACCGATGGTGCGTCGGAAGCCGGCGTCGTTGAAGCCTGAGCCTAGGGAAGGGTAACGACATGTCGAAATCCAAACTTACCGTCCGCCAGACCGGCAGCCCGATCGGCCGCAAGCCTGAGCAGCGCCAGACGCTGGTCGGCCTCGGCCTGAACAAGGTTGGCCGGACCAAGGAACTCGAAGACACTCCGGCCGTGCGCGGCATGATCCGCAAAGTGGCCCACCTGGTCGAGGTGGTCGGCGAATAAGGCCCCGTGCCGTTTCGCCCGCCGCCCCAACCATCAAGACGTATCGGAAGATAGAACGATGAAACTCAACGAACTGTCCCCCGCTGAAGGCTCCACCAAGCAGCGTATGCGCATTGGCCGCGGCGTTGGCTCGGGCAAGGGCAAGACGGGCGGCCGCGGCGTGAAAGGCCAGAAGGCCCGTTCCGGCGTTGCCATCAATGGCTTCGAAGGCGGCCAGATGCCGATCTACATGCGCCTGCCGAAGCGTGGCTTCACCCCGCGTGGCCAGAAGACAATGTCCTGGGTCAACCTGGGCCGTGTCGCCAAGGCTGTGGAAGCTGGCAAGCTGGACCCGTCCAACGTGACCGAGGAGACGCTTGTCGCCTCCGGCCTCGTGCGCAACGTCCGTGATGGCGTTCGCCTGCTGGCCAAGGGCGCTGCTCCGAAGAACCTCAACATCACCGTGACCGGCGCGTCGAAAGCTGCGATCGAGGCCGTTGAAAAGGCTGGCGGCAAGGTGACTGTTACGGGTGCCGAAAAAGACACGGCTGCAGAATAAACAGCGGTTTTTACCCGGAACCCCTTCACAAACACCGTGACGCCGCCGATTTTGGCGGCGCACGCATTTTCAGGGAGATCGAGCATCGATGGCCAATGCCGCAGAACAGATGGCTCGCAATGTAAATCTCGGAACCTTCGCCAAGGCCAAGGATCTGCAGAATCGCATCCTGTTTACTCTGGGCATGTTGCTGCTCTACCGGCTCGGTACATTCATCCCGATCCCGGGTCTCGATCCGGTCGCCTACGCGTCGATCTTTGAAAGCCAGTCCGGCGGCCTGCTGGGCAACATGAACATGTTTGCCGGCGGCGCGGTGGAGCGGATGGGCGTATTTGCCCTGAACGTGATGCCCTACATCACCGCCTCCATCATCATTCAGATGATGACACAGGCCTCTCCGACACTTGAGAAGCTGAAGAAAGAAGGCGAGGCGGGCCGAAAGCAGATCAACCAGTATACGCGGTACCTGACGCTCGCCTTTGCGCTGGTTCAGTCCTTCGCGATTTCGTCCGGTCTGTCACACGTGCGTATCGATGGCATTGCCGGGCCGTTCTTTATCCTTACCGGCGTTGTCACCCTGACAGGTGGCACCATGCTGCTGATGTGGATGGGCGAACAGATCACGGCGCGCGGTATCGGGAATGGTGTTTCACTCATCATTTTCGCCGGTATCGTGGCGGAGCTACCCAAGGCCATCGTTAACCTGATCAGCCAGGCCCGCGCGACCTCGGTGAACGTGGTGTTTGTTATCGCCATTGCGGCGATGGTCATCGCTCTGGTTGTGTTTATCGTGTTTATGGAACGCTCACAGCGACGGCTGCTGATCCAGTATCCGAAGCGCCAGCAGGCGCATGGTGTGGCACAGGGCCAGAAGAGCTTCCTTCCGTTGAAGATCAACACGGCCGGTGTGATTCCGCCGATCTTTGCGTCAGCGCTGCTGATGCTGCCGCTGACCGTTGTCGGCTTCATGGGGGGCAATGCGGCTGGGGCGGCAACGGACACCGAAGTGAATGGCATCCTCTCCTGGCTTGCGGCGAACTTCTCCGCGGGCACCTGGACGCACATCATCTCCTATTGTGTGCTCGTGATCTTCTTCACGTTCTTCTACACCTCGATCATGTTCAATCCCGAGGAAACGGCCGATAACCTCCGGAAATATGGCGGTTTTATCCCGGGCATCCGTCCGGGTTCCAACACGGCGGCCTACTTCGACTATGTGCTGACTCGCCTGACGGTTATCGGTGCGCTTTATCTGACCTTTGTCTGTGTTCTGCCAGAGCTCTTGCGGCGCTATTACCCGGAGATCCCGTTCTATATCGGGGGTACGTCGCTGCTGATCGTGGTGTCGGTCACCATGGACACCGTGACGCAGATACAGTCGCATTTGATTGCGCATCAATATGAAGGCATGATCAAGAAGTCGAAGCTCGGGGGTCGTAAGAAATGAACCTAATTCTGTTCGGGCCGCCTGCGGCCGGGAAGGGGACGCAGGCGAAACGTTTGGTAGAGGAGCGTGGTTTCATCCAGCTCTCCACAGGCGATATGCTGCGCGCCGCCCGCGCGTCAGGCTCTGAACTGGGTCAGCGCGTTGCGACCATCATGGACGAAGGCGGCCTCGTGTCCGACGAGATCGTGATCGCCCTGATTGATGAACAGCTGACCGCCAATCAGGGCGCAGCGGGCTTCATCTTCGATGGCTTCCCGCGCACGGTCGGACAGGCCGCTGCCCTGGATGAGCTCCTGAAATCCCGTGGAACGGAAGTGAACCGCGTTGTCCGCCTGGTGGTGGATGACGAGCAGCTTCTGGCACGCGTCACTAAGCGTTTCGAAGAGCAGGGCCGCAAGGATGACAACCCGGAAACCTTCTCGAAACGTCTTGAGAAGTATTACGAGGATACTGCCCCGCTGGTGCCGATTTACGCTGAGCGGAGCATCCTGACGGAAGTCGACGGGATGGCCTCGATTGAAGAGGTTGCAACCCAGATTGACGCTGCGCTGAAAGAGACGGCATAAAGCTGGGATTCCGCTGTTGACGCGTTAATTTCCCCAGTTATAAGCCTCCATTCTTAGCTTAAGGCTTAATCGCCGGCGCGCGAGGCGGATCCGCTTTCCGACTCGGCGCGCTTTTAATGTTTGAACAGTCCGCTTGAGGAGAATCGGCTTTGGCCCGTATTGCAGGCGTAAATATCCCGACCAACAAGCGCGTCGTAATTGCGCTGCGGTACATCCACGGCATCGGCCCGGCCTTCGCAAAGGAAATTTGCGAGAAGGTGGGTGTCGACGAGTCGCGCCGCGTGACCGAACTGACCGACGCTGAAGTGATCAAGATCCGCGAAACGATCGACTCCGATTACATGGTCGAAGGCGACCTGCGCCGCGATACCTCCATGAACATCAAGCGCCTGATGGACCTCGGCTGCTATCGTGGCCTGCGTCATCGCCGCAAGCTGCCGGTTCGCGGTCAGCGTACGCACACCAACGCTCGTACCCGCAAGGGTCCGGCCAAGCCGATCGCCGGCAAGAAGAAGTAAGGGGTAGCTCGTTATGGCTCGTGAGACGACCCGCGTCCGCCGCAAGGAGCGCAAGAACATCACCTCTGGTGTCGTTCATGTGAACTCCTCCTTCAACAACACGATGGTGACCATCACCGACGCGCAGGGGAATACGATCTCCTGGTCGTCGTCTGGCACGATGGGCTTCAAGGGGTCGCGTAAATCGACCCCGTATGCTGCCCAGATGGCTGCCGAAGATGCCGCGAAAAAGGCCATGGAGCATGGCCTGCAGACCGTCGAGGTTCTGGTGCGTGGTCCGGGTTCGGGCCGCGAAAGCGCCCTGCGTGCCCTTCAGGCTGCTGGCCTGACGGTTACGGCGATCAGCGACACCACGCCGATCCCGCACAATGGCTGCCGCCCGCCGAAACGCCGCCGCGTCTAAACGGAATGAACCTTCCCGGCGGCGCGCCCAATTCGCGCCGCCATCCGCTTTTTGAGGATCGCCACACATGGCAGAGAACACCGCCGTAAACGACCGTAACTGGAAAGAACTGATCCGCCCGAACCGCCCGGTGGTTCAGGCTGGATACGACCCGAAGCGTAAGGCGAAGCTCGTCATCGAGCCGCTGGAGCGTGGCTATGGTACGACGCTGGGCAACGCCCTGCGCCGCGTGCTGCTGTCCTCTCTGCAGGGCGCTGCCATCATTGGCGTCCAGATCGACAACGTCGTTCACGAATTCTCCGCCATCCCGGGCGTCCGCGAAGACGTCACGACGATCGTCCTGAACCTCAAGCAGGTCGCGATCTTCATGGAAGGCGACACGGCCAAGCGCATGGTGCTGAAAGCGACCGGCCCGGGCGAAGTGAAAGCTGGCCAGATCGAAACCTCGGGCGACACGAAGATCCTCAATCCGGATCACGTGATCTGCACGCTGGACGATGGCGCTGAAGTCCGCATGGAATTCACTGTCGCCACCGGCAAGGGCTATGTCCCGGCCGAAGCGCACCGTCCGGAAGACGCTCCGATCGGTTATATCCCGATTGATGCCATCTATTCGCCGGTTCGCCGCGTTGGCTACCAGGTGGAAGACACCCGCGAAGGCACGAAGCTGGACTTCGACAAGCTGACCCTCGACATCGAAACCGATGGCTCGGTCACGCCGGAAGATTCCGTCGCTTACGCCGCCCGCATTCTGCAGGACCAGCTGCAGCTCTTCATCAACTTCGAAGAGCCGACGCTGGAAGCCGGCACCCAGACAGAAGAAACCGATCTCGGCTTCAACCCGGTCCTCCTCAAAAAGGTGGACGAGCTGGAACTGTCCGTGCGTTCGGCAAACTGCCTGAAGAACGACAACATCGTTTACATCGGTGACCTGATCCAGAAGTCGGAAGCGGAAATGCTGCGCACGCCGAACTTCGGCCGCAAGTCGCTGAACGAAATCAAGGAAGTCCTCGCTGGTCTTGGCCTGCATCTCGGCATGGAAGTGCCGGACTGGCCGCCGGAAGACATCGAAGGCCTCGCCAAGAAATACGACGACCACCTATAGGACCCGGCAGATGGGGGCCTGATCACCTCCTGAAGGACAATCACAATGCGCCATAAACTTGCACACCGCACTCTGAACAAGTCGACTTCTCACCGGAAGGCGATGTTCGCCAACATGGCCGCAAGCCTGATCGAGCACGAGCAGATCGTCACGACGCTGCCGAAAGCCAAGGAAATGGCGCCGATCATGGACAAGCTGGTGACTCTGGCCAAGAAGGGCGACCTTGCTGCCCGCCGCCAGGCTCTCTCCAAGGTCCGTAACGAAGATGCTGTCCGCAAGCTCTTCGACGTGTTCGGCGATCGCTACAAGGACCGCAACGGTGGCTACACCCGCGTGCTGAAAGCCGGCTTCCGCCATGGCGACAACGCACCGGTTGCTGTCCTCGAGATGGTCGATCGTGACGAGACCGCCAAAGGCGCCGCTGACAAGGCCCGCCACGAGGCTGAACTCGAAGCCGGCGAATAATCTGCGCAAAGAATTTTCCGCAAGGAAATCAAAGAGCCCCGGAGCTTTCCTCCGGGGCTTTTCGTTTTTGCGGTTGACGCCTCTGCGCGTTTCCATCATACGGCGCCTCCAATGCAGCCAGAGGACGGACCGATGAAACGGCCAGAATCAAATTTCCAGAGGACAGCTCCGGCCCTGTATCAGGGCGAGGATCGCTGCCGCATGGAGGTTGCTGGATAGGGGTTGATGGTCAGTCCCGGGCTCCGAAAGGAGTTTATGCCGCCCTCCGCGCTTTTACCGCCCGGAGGGTTTTTCTTTGTCTTTCTAAACCCGAAGGACCGCGCGGAGGGCTTATCAGGAGGAGCTTTGTCAGAAGAAGCTGTGAGAACGATGAGCCAGTTTGAAGTATTTGAAACCAGCGCCGGTGGGCGCATCAAGGCCTGGGTGAAAGGGGTCCCTGTCGAATCGCAGGCGCGCGCGCAGCTTGAGAATGTTGCGGGCCTGCCTTTCATTCACTCGCACCTGGCCGTGATGCCCGACGTCCATTTTGGGCGCGGGGCGACGGTCGGGTCGGTGATCCCCACGAAGGGTGCGATCATTCCGGCGGCTGTCGGCGTCGACATCGGCTGCGGAATGATGGCGGTTCGGACCAGCCTGACGGCGAACGACCTGCCGGACAGCCTGTCGGCCATCCGCAGCGAGATCGAACGCAAGGTACCGGTCGGCAACGGTCGCGGTGGCAACCACAAGGAAGCGCCCGCCCGTGCGGCCACCGCGCTGCGCGCCTCTGGCCTCGCCGACAAGCTCGACGTGATCCTCCGCAAGCACAAGCGGATCCAGCGCACGGCCTTTGCCAAACAGCTGGGCACGCTTGGCGGCGGGAACCATTTCATCGAGCTCTGCCTCGACGAAGCGGATCGCGTGTGGGTAATGCTGCACTCGGGCTCCCGCGGCACGGGGAACATCCTCGGCACCTACTTCATCCAGGAAGCCCGCGAGGCCTTGGAGAAGCGGGTGCTCGGTTATCACGTCCCGGACAAGGACCTCGCCTTCTTCGTGGAAGGGGAAGAATTGTTCGATGACTACACGATGGCCGTCGGCTGGGCGCAGGACTACGCGCGCCTCAACCGCGAAGTGATGATGGACCGTGTGCTGCTTGCGCTGCGCGATTTCTTCCCCGGCTTCTCGCTGGAGAAGGAAGCGGTGAACTGCCACCACAATTATGTGGAGCGGGAACACCACTTCGGCGCCAATGTCTGGGTCACCCGCAAGGGCGCAGTAAGCGCCAAGACGGGCGAACTCGGCATCATCCCGGGATCGATGGGGGCGAAATCCTTCATCGTGCGCGGGAAGGGGCATGCGGACTCGTTCTGCTCGTGCTCGCACGGGGCAGGGCGGACGATGAGCCGGTCGGAAGCCAAGCGGACCTTCACTGTGGAGGACCACCTTGCGGCGACCGAAGGCGTCGAATGCCGGAAAGACTCCGGCGTCATCGACGAAACGCCGATGGCCTACAAGGACATCGACGCTGTCATGGCGGCCCAGTCCGACCTTGTGGAGATTGTTCACACGTTGAAGCAGGTCGTGTGCGTTAAGGGGTGATCGAATTAATTTCGACGTGTCCTTGACAGTCAGTGGTGGCTCACCTTATACGCCACCTTCCTCTTGACCAGCCATCCGAACACGGATGGCTGGTCAAACCAACCAACGGACCAAACAGATGAAGCACGGTTGCGCAAAAACAATCCTGCTCCTCAGTCGATGGGGAGCGCTGTCAGCGTCCCCCGCGCGTTTGCCGGTGGGCGTCTGACCTCACAATTTTTCTGACTTCAATCGGTCCGTGTCCGGCTTTCCGGATTGCGGGCGATCTGGAAGGAGGTGGATCATGGGCAATCCCATGACCCGGCGCCTTGTGCGGCTCCATGGCCGTGCCGGTGCCATGACGCCCTTGCTCCGGTTTCTTGCCGGGGCGCACGCTGAAGCGCTTGCCATTGCATGGCCGGCACCTCATGCGGGCTTTCTAGCCTTGCCGTCCGCCCGCCGTCATGCGGCGGCGATCCTGCTGTCGCGTGATCTCGACTTGTACGAGATTGCGCGGGTCGTGGAATACGGACGGGATGGAGATGTTGCGAAACACCTCATGCACGGACAAGCCTCGGGTGGATTGATGAAAGCACTGTCCCGGCTGGGTGAAACCCTGTGGGAGGCGGCAGATTATGATCTGTTCCTGTCCCTTTTCTCTGATGAGAATACGGCGCAGGTGCTGCGGCATACGGATGAGATTCGTCCGCCGCAGCTTTACCTGATCCGCAGGCTTCCTGTGCTGCTCCGAGTGCCGAAAATCCTTCGGCACATTCCGGACAGCCAGGGCGCCGTAGATGACCTGGCGGAGGCTTTCCGTCTGGCCGTCCGCATCCGCGGTAAGGAGCAGACTGCATCCATCGCGCGCCGGTGGGAGCGAGCTGCATCTGCAGAACGCCTTTTTGACATGGCGGCGGAAGATCTTCAGCCGACCGAGTTCGGGAAGTCGTTGGCTCCGCCGGATCTGCCGTCTGCCTTCTCCCGGGTCACCGACAGAAAAACGCTGGAACAGGTCGCACTGGAATTCCGTAATTGCCTGCGGGATTTCACCAGCGACATCGCGGCCGGGCAAATGGCGGTCTACGTCCTGCGCGACGGTGTCGAGCGGGCCGTCCTGGCGCTTCGCCGGGATACCGCCGGCTGGCGGCTCGCAGAGGCGAGAGGCAAAGACAATGCGGATCTGCAGGAAGACACCCTGCGCTTCATTGTCGATGCCGTGGAAAAGGCAGGGGCCCGTACCGGCGAATCCAGCTGGATCCTTGCCCGGCGCCTGCACGAGCATGTCTGCCGCCGTTGCGGACCGGCGCATGCGCCGATGCGGGAGACCTGGGTCGACCAGCTGGCGCTGGGCTCGCTCTGGGACTGATTGTCGGTGCGCAACATGGGACGCCTCTCCGGAAACGGAGGGGCGTCTTGCGTATGGAAACGCTTGTGTCCTCCGGAATTACGGATAGGCTCAACGCCGCTTATCGGAGCATTCCCCATGATATTCGACCGTATCAAACCGCTCGACGCCATCCTTGCGACAGCGGAGAAGAAGTCCCTGCACAGATCCCTCGGCGCCTTCCAGCTTACCATGCTGGGCATCGGGGCCGTGATCGGGACAGGTATTTTCGTTCTCACCGCTGCGGCTGCTCAGAAGGCCGGGCCGGGGATGATGTTCTCTTTCGTCATTGCAGGTTTCGTCTGCGCCGTGGCCGCGCTCTGCTATTCTGAACTTGCCTCTATGGTGCCAGTGTCGGGCTCTGCCTACACTTATACATATGCCGTGATGGGCGAGCTTCTGGCCTGGATGGTGGGCTGGGCACTGATCCTCGAATACGCCGTGGCGGCGTCGGCGGTGTGCGTGGGCTGGTCCGGCTATGTCATGGGCCTCGTGGAGAATTTAACCGGGTTTACCTTGCCCGGGGCGCTCAGTAGCGGCCCCGCCTGGGGCTTCGCAGGCGGTATCCCGCACGTCGATTTCAGCCATGGCGTGGTGAACCTGCCGGCCATTGTGGTGGCGGCTGTGGTGACCTGGCTTCTGGTCATCGGGACCAGCGAAAGCGCCTCGGTCAACGCGGTTCTGGTGGCCATCAAGGTCACGGCACTGACGGCTTTTATCGTGCTTAGCTTCCCGATCCTGAAGGGGGAGAACTTCACACCGCTGATGCCAACCGGCCTGCTGGGGCATGACGGGCTCGGCGTCGTCGGGGCGGCGGCGACCATCTTCTTCGCCTATGTCGGCTTCGATGCGGTTTCGACCGCTGCTGAAGAAACTAAGAACCCGCAGCGCAACGTGCCGATCGGCCTGATCGGTTCGCTCGCTATCTGTACGGTGTTCTACTTCCTTGTTGCGGCCGGTGTGGTTGGAACCGTCGGGGCCCAGCCCGTGCGGGATGCTGCCGGCGCAGTTCTCCCACCGGATGGGGCAGGCTTTGCCGCCCGCTGCACAGAACTCAGGGCGCTGGGCGAGGCACCAATCGTCTGTTCGGACGAAGCACTTGCCGAGACGCTCCGTATTGTCGGCTTCCCCATAATCGGCAACCTCGTCGGCCTCGCGGCCTCCATCGCCCTGCCATCCGTCATCCTGATGATGATCTACGGCCAGACGCGGATCTTTTTCGTCATGGCCCGCGATGGCCTGCTGCCGGAGAAGCTTGCCGACGTGCACCCCAAATTCAAGACGCCGTGGAAGATGACTATCTTCACCGGGATTTGTGTGGCCATCGCAGCGGCCTTTTTCCCGGTCGGCCAGCTGGCGGATATTTCGAACTCCGGCACGCTGTTCGCCTTCTTCATGGTTGCGATTGCGGTGATGATGCTCCGACGGACAGATCCGGACCGCTTCCGCCCGTTCCGCACCCCATTCGTCTGGGTGATCGCCCCGATCGCGGCGATTGGCTGCCTTGGCCTTTATCTGAACCTGCCATTCGTGGCGAAGATGGTGTTGCCGGTCTGGGGCGCGATCGGACTCGCGATCTACTTCTTCTACAGCCGTAAGCGCAGCCATGTCGGCCTTGGCCTGATCGAGGTGCACGAGGAAGATTCTGACGTTCCGCCTTCGGCTGCGCCGCCGATCTGACGGGACGGGGATTGGAACTCTCTCGCGGCGGGGCTATCCTGCCGCGAGACAACAAGAAACCGGAGGAAATGAGATGGCTGACGGACACGCCGTAGGCGAACGCGCAAAATTCCGCGAAATGCTGGAGGGCACCAAGGAAGACTGGGAAATCATCGCGGAGCATTCCAGGATCTTCAACAAGGGCCTCGCCAAGCGCGTGCTGGATCACCTCCGTCTGCTGGATGGCGATTTCGGTGGTTTCCCCATCGACCGGCTGGAGCACTCGCTGCAGACGGCGACCCGCGCCCACCGCGACGGCCGGGATGAGGAATATGTTGTCTGTGCGCTGCTGCACGACATTGGTGACACGCTTGGCAGCATGAACCATCCGGACGTGGCGGCCGCGATCCTGAAGCCGTTCGTGTCGGAGGAAAATCTCTGGATGGTCGCCAATCACGGCGCCTTCCAAGGCTATTATTTCTTCGAGTATCTCGGCCTCGACAAGAACATGCGCGAACAGTTCAAGGACAGCCCGCACTATCAGCGTTGTGCCGAGTTCTGCCACAAATACGACCAGGCGGCCTTCGATCCGGACTATGAAAGCGAGCCACTGGAATTCTTTGAGCCGATGGTGGAGCGCGTCTTCTCGAAGCCAAAGAACTCCATGTACCTCAAGGCGATGAAGAGCGCTGAATAGTCTGCACGCAGAATGAAAAAAGGGCCCGTATTCCAGAGGAGTACGGGCCTTTCTTCATCCGTGAGCGTGAGGCTTTGCTGTCAGCTCTCTTTCACCTTGCACTCGCCGGGATAGGCGACGCTGACGCCCTCGGCATAGGCTTCGCAGCGATTGCCATAGGTTTCGCCATCGCATCCGCAGACCGGGCGGTATTCCTTGGTGCAGAACGGTCCGGCTTTCCTGCAGGTGCCAGCGGCATCCGCGATGGCGTGGCAGGCACCATCTTCATAGATACAGGTCAGCCCGCTTTCGCATTGGATGGCCGCGATCCCGCCGCACATTTCGCCTTCGGCCGCCTCGGGGATGCCCGGCGATGTAGCGTCTTCATCCTGGGGCGTGGAGATGTCTTCTGGCGGAGCGGTGCGGTCCGGCACGACGCCCGGTTCGAGAAACCATGCGCAACCGGCTAGAAACATTGGGAAAAACAAAAGAACGGCGAGGCGCATGGGAGTTCTCCTTTTCAGGGAACAACCTGCGCCTCGCCGTCATTTTTGGCAAGCTTTCGAGGCGGGTGGCGTTCCCGCCTCAGGCTTCAGTCTCAGCCCTTGCCTTTGCCTTCAGCGACAAGCGAGAACATGTTCGCGCCGTGCTGGCCGCCGGAGGTGAAGGCGTCGAGCGTCTTGCTCGTGTCGGTGATTTCGCCCCATTTCGCGGCGACGGCCTCGGCGGTGAGCTCTTCGCCCTGGCCGACATAGGCACCGCGGGTTTCGACGATGCGGGCCATCGAGAAGGCACCGGCGCCAGCCGACAGGATCATGCCGGTCGGGGCGTCGTCTTTCACCAGGTTCATCACGCCCGGCGTGACATATTCCGGCTTCAGCTGCTCCAGCGCTTCCGGCGGCATCAGGCCTTCGGTCATGCGGGTCGCGGCGACCGGGCAGACGGCGTTGATCTTGATGTCGTTCTTCGCGCCTTCGATTTTCAGCGTGTTCATCATGCCGACCACGCCCAGCTTGCCGGCGCCATAGTTCGCCTGGCCGAAATTGCCGTAGAGGCCGGTGGAGGAGGTGGTCACGACGATCCGTCCGTAGTTCTGCTCCTTCATGATGTTCCAGGCAGCGTGGACCGGCAGGAAGGTGCCGCGCAGGTGAACGGCGAGGACCAGGTCGATGTCCTGGGTCGTCATCTTGGAGAAGGACTTGTCGCGCAGGATGCCGGCATTGGCGATGAGGATGTCGATGCGGCCCCATTTGGCCATCGTGTCATCGATCATTTTCTGCACGCCGGCCTCGTCGGCGACGGACGAACCGTTGGAGATGGCTTCGCCACCCAGCGCTTCGATTTCCTTGACGACAGCTTCAGCCGCTTCGGAGCTGCCGCCCGAACCGTCCATGGAAGCGCCAAGGTCGTTGACGACGACTTTTGCGCCGCGGCGGGCGAGTTCGAGGGCATGGCAGCGGCCAAGACCGCCACCAGCGCCGGTGACAATGGCAACACGGCCGTCAAAACGGATGTCAGACATGGGCTTTCTCCTGAAAAGTCTGGGGGTTTCACACCAGACGCTCACGTGAACGTCAAGCATCTCCCCTGCGTCATACCTTGCGCGTGTTGTCGCGGCGTGTATCGGTTCCATTCTGGAATGCACCAGAGGAGGAAACAACATGCTCGCTTATGTCACGCTCGGCTCCAATGATACGGCCAAGGCCTGCGCCTTTTACGACGCGGTTCTGGGGGAGATGGGGGCCAAACAGGTCTTCAACAATGGCCGCCTCTATTTCTATGGCACAGGTCCGGGCGCGCCCATGCTGGCAATTGGTGGCCCGTACGACGAAAAGGCGGCCAGCTGCGGCAATGGCGTGATGCCGGCGATTGCTGCGCCCGACGCTGCCACCGTCGACAAGGTCTACAACAAGGCCATCGAACTCGGCGCACAGGACGAAGGTGCCCCCGGCCAGCGCATGCCGACTTTCTACGGCGCCTATTTCCGCGACCCGGACGGCAACAAGATCTGCGTCTGCAAACTGGGCTGATCCGGTTTTCGATTCTCATGAAAGCGCCCCCGGCAATTTGCCAGGGGCGTTTTTTATCGGGCTTTAATCCGGCCGTTGGTCTTCCAGCTGTCCGGCGTAGAAGCTGCGAATATCCTTCACCAGAGCATCCAGCGCGCCTTCGTTCAGGTACATCATGTGGCCGCCCTGATAGTAGGTCATGTCGACCCGGTCCTGCGGGATGCCATAGCGTGCGAAGGTGATCTCCGCGTCGAAGAAGGGGCAGATCAGGTCGTAATAGCCGCTGGCGACCATGACGTTCAGACCGGTATTGTGGCGCATGGCGGTGGTCAGCTTGCGCCCGGCATTCACATAGTGCGGTTCCCAGTACTGGCCTTCCGGCACGTCGCGGAAGTTCCATTGCTCGCCTGCATCCGGGCTGGAGACCATGTAAGGCCGGTCCATCTCAACGCCGAGATCGGTGGCGAGATACTGGTTCATCAGGGCCGAATAGGCCGAGCTGACCGCATAGCTCGCCACGTCATCTTCCGGGCCTTCGGCAATGTCGTCGGCCTCATCGCCCAGATAACGCCCGTCGAGCCGGCCGAGCGCCACGCCCTCGTCGCGCAGCAGCTCTTTCTGGAACCGGTGCATCAGGATGCGCAGGTTCGACGTCTCGACATATTGCGGATCGAGCCCGGTGAAATAGACGAGCTTGTCACGGATATAGGCGCGCTCCTCCGGGCTCAGCCGGTCGCCTTTCCAGAGGGCCGGGCCATATTCGTCGCGTGCAAAGGCGCGGGCCTCAGCCAGGAAGTCCGCCTGCGGAATGCCTTGCCCGGCACGGCCATGATACTGGGCCACGGCTGCCATGGAGGGCAGGTAGGTGACGTAGGAATAGACATTGTCGTGGACGGAGGTGGAACCTTCATAGTCCAGCGCCTGCGAGATCAGCACGATGCCGTTGAGGGCAATGTCCACGTCGCCGACCGTCAGCTCATTGGCAAGATACGCCGCGCGCGTCGTGCCGAAGCTTTCGCCGATCAGGTATTTCGGCGCGTTCCAGCGTTTGTGCTTCGTGATCCAGATGCGGATGACTTCGGCGATGGATTCCTTGTCGCCCGCTTCGCTCCAGTAATCCTTGTTCTCGCCTTCGCCGATGGCCTGGCTGAAGCCGGTGCCGACCGGGTCGATGAAGACAAGGTCAGTCTGGTCAAGGATCGACAGAGGATTGTCCACCATCCGGTAGGGCGCGGCGCCGTCATCCGCGTCAGCATCGCTCGCCACCACGACGCGTTTCGGCCCCAGCAGGCCGAGATGCAGCCAGACCGAGGCAGAGCCCGGCCCGCCATTGAACACGAAGGTGACCGGGCGGTTCGGACCGGCATTATCCTGAATGTAGGAAATGGTGAACAGGCTCGCCGCCGGCTTGCCTTCGTCATTCCTGATCTGCGTCTCGCCTGCCTCGACCTTGTAGTTCACCTTCTGGCGGCCGAACGTGCCGGAGTGCTGGGTGACGAACATGACCGGTTCGGGGACTGGCCTGGCTTCGGTCTCCTTCGCCGTTTCGGCGCTGTCGGTTTCGGCAAAAGCGGGGGCGGCCATGGCCATGAGGGCAGCCATGAAAAGAGCACGCAGTTTCATTCGGGTCTGTTCTCCTGGGCGACGGGCGGTTTGTCTCTCAGGAGACGGCGCCAGAGGCCTGAATATTAAGGCGAAAACCTATCCACCGCAGGTATCTGCGTCAAATGAAGGTTGAGTCTCATGTGCGGTTGGCCGGCCGGGCGCCTGCGGGACCGCCAGGAACCGCGCATTGCACCCGCCGCACACATGAAAGCTTTCCCTGCGGCGATGTCACGTTTAATCCATAAGGCTCATATCTTCGGGGAAGGGAGACTGGGCCGGGATGAACATCATGGGTTTCGAATGGGGCTGGGACAATGCCCGTGCGTTGCTCGGCATCGCCATGATCTACGGCCTTTGCTGGGCCTGGTCTGAAAAGCGCAAACTGTTCCCGTGGAAGGTCGTCATCGGCGCCACCGTGATGCAGTTCGTTTTCGCGCTGATCCTGTTCGGCATTCCCTTCATCCGCTCCATCCTGTTCCGCGCCAATGATGTGGTCGACGGCCTTCAGGCGGCGACGCGCGCGGGCACCGGCTTCGTGTTCGGCTATGTCGGGGACAATGTCGCCGGGGCCGAGCTGATGGATGGCACGCCCCCGCCACTCTTCTTCTTCCAGATCCTGCCCATCGTGATCGTCGTGGCCGCCCTGTCGGCGATGCTCTGGCACTGGGGCATCCTGAAATGGATCACGAACGGCTTCGCCTTCATCTTCCGGCGGGGCATGGGCCTTGGCGGAGCGACGTCGCTGGCCGTTTCCGCCAACGTCTTCATGGGCATGACCGAGGCGCCGGTTCTCATCCGGCCCTACATCAAGGGCATGACGCGGTCGGAACTGCTGATCATGATGACAGCCGGTTTTGCGACCATCGCGGGCTCGGTCCTCGTCGTGTACGGCTCGTTCCTTGAAGGCAAGATGGCGAACCCGCTGGCCCAGCTGCTGACCGCGTCCATCATGGCTGCGCCCGCAGCTGTCGCCGTCGCGCTCACCATGATTCCGGAAACCACCCCGGCGACCGAGCGCATGAAAGAGCCGGACTTCAACTACGCCTCAACGATGGATGCCTTCTCGCGCGGGGCGACCGACGGGCTGCAGATCGTGTTCAACATCGCGACAATGCTGATTGCGGCGCTGGCGCTGCTCTGGCTGGTCAATGCCGGGCTTGGTGCCCTGCCGGACGTTGCCGGCGCACCGCTCTCCATCGAGCGTATCCTCGGCTGGATCTTTGCGCCGCTGATGTACATGGTCGGCGTGCCGATGGAGGAGGCGGCGAAGTCAGGCTCCCTGATGGGCGTGAAGACGGTGCTGACCGAATTCGTCGCCTTCCTGCAGCTCGCCGAAGTGCCGCCGGATGCGATGGACCCGCGCACGCGCATGATCACGGCCCACGCGGTCTGCGGCTTTGCCAATTTCGGCTCCATGGGCATCCTGATCGGCGGCCTGTCGATCATCGAGCCGAGCCGCCGGGATGACTTCCTCTCCCTGTCCTGGCGCACCCTGGTGGCGGGCACGTTCGCGACCTGCCTCTCGGCAGCCGTCGTCGGCGCGCTGCCTTATCAGCTCTTCGCCGGGCATGCGGGCTGACCAGCTGACAAAAGCCTGACACGCAGGCGTGACTGACTGGCCCTTGCGTGCCGCAGCGGCACGTACGAAACACAAGGCTTCCGCTTGGGAGGAAGCGTTCATGCATACTGGTCCGGATCGTGTCATCCCGGAAAACGCGAAGCGTTTGTCCGGGACTCAGCTCAGACTTTCGCTGATGGCCTCTGGCTCCCGGCTCTCTGCGCTTTGCGCTGCGGCCGGGATGACGATGGCTTTTGGCTCACTACCGGCCTTCGCGCAGCAAGCCGGTAATGAAGACGTCTCGCTTCCTGCCTGCGATGCGCCGGTCGACAAATCGCAAGGCGCAGGAACTTGCGTTGATGAAACCGGTCAGAAGCGCGTCTGGTGGATTGAGAATAGACTTTCTCCGGTCGAAATCTGGGGTGACCGGTCTGAAGCCGATCCCGGCAGCCAGAGTTTCGCGACGGCAGAACAGATTGACGCCACCGCCGCCGACCACCCGGCTGAAATCCTGAACCAGCTGCCCGGCGTGAACGTGCAGATGAATTCCGGGCAGGAGCATCTGATTGCCATCCGTTCGCCGGTGCTGACCGGCGGAGCCGGGCAGGGCAGCTTCCTGATCCTCGAGAACGGTGTCCCCACCCGCTCCCCTGCCTTCGGCAACGTCAATTCCCTGATCGAGCCGCACCATGAGATCGCCGATGCGATCGAGGTTGTGCGCGGGCCGGGCAGTGCGAAATACGGCTCAAATGCCGTGCACGGACTGATCAACGTGATCCTGCCAGAACCGGGCGAAGGCAGCGAAGTGCGCGCCTCCTATGGCACGCTCGGCCGCTGGCGCACCGACATGAAGCTGGACGAGGGGCAGCACTGGCTGGTGAACCTCTCGCTGATGAAAGACACTGGCTGGCGCGATAATACCGATGTCAGCCAGCAGAAACTCTCCCTCATTGGCAAGTTCAATCCGGGCCTTTGGGACGCGACCGTCTGGCTATCCGGCCAGAACCTCGAGCAGGAATCCGGCGGCTATATCACCGGCGCCGATGCCTACAAGGATGAGGACATCGCGAAGACGAACCCCGATCCGGATGCCTATCGCAATGCCTGGTCGGCACGCGTTGGTGCGCGTCTTGAACGGCCCCTGTTCGATGGCATACTGACCCTCATCCCCTATGCGCATTCGCAGGCGATGATCTTCTCCCAGCACTTCCTGCCGAATGGCGGCGTGGAGAAGAACGGCCATACCGGCGGCGGCGTCATGGTGCGCTATGAGCAGCCTGTGTCCGAACAGCTCACCTGGCGCGTCGGCACAGATCTCGACGCGGCCAGCGGTTACCTGCGCGAAATCCAGCCGGACCCGTTCGGCTTCTTCCCCGGCGACTCCCGCTTCCCGCAGGGCGTCCACTATGACTATGACGTCGACACCACCGTCGCGGCGCTGTGGACCGAACTGGAATGGGCGCTTTCTGAAGATGTCCGTATCCTCGCAGGGCTCCGCGGTGAAAGCCATGACTATGACTACAGCACGAAGGCTCCTGCGGGCATCAATGGCCGCTTCAACGTGCCCGCCGACCGGTTGGATTCCTATGAGTTCCTGACACCGAAGCTCGGCGCTGTCTGGTCCGTCTCCGACACGTTCGATCTCTATGCCAACTATGCGCGCGGCGCCCGCGCCCCGCAGGTGTCGGACCTCTACCGCCTGCAAAGCCTGCAGGTCGTCGGCCAGATCGATGCCGAAACGCTGGACAGTGTGGAAATTGGCGCACGCGGCGCGGCCCTCGACGGACGGCTTGTCTTCGATGTCTCCGCCTACTGGATGGACAAGGAGAATTTCTTCTTCCGCGACTCCGACGGCCTGAACGTCACCGACGGCTCAACCGAGCACAAGGGCATCGAAGTCTCCGCCGCCTACGACCTCACAGACACGCTGTCCCTGTCCGGCAATGTGTCCTGGTCGGACCAGACCTATACGTTCGACCGCATTATTGCAGGCTCTGCCTCAAACACGATCCTCGACGGTAACGAGATCGATACCGCACCGGAATGGCTCGCCAATGCGCGCCTGAACTGGCAGGCAACGGACCGGCTGGCCCTGTCGCTGAATGTCGAACACATCGGCGAATACTTCACCGATCCCGGCAACCAGTATACCTATCCGGGACATACCGTGCTCGGCGCCCGCGCGGCCTGGGCCTGGACGGATACGCACACGGTCTGGATCAATATCCGCAACCTGACAGACGAGCGCTATGCCGACCGGGCAGATGTCTCTTTCGGCACGCCGCGCTACTTCCCAGGCGAGCCAGTCAATGCCACGATCGGCCTCAGCCGGACATTCTAGAACATAATCGGAGGAAACCCATGAAGCTCTATCACAGCCCCAAGGCGCCGAACCCGGACCGTGTCGTCTACTTCCTGCGTGCCAAGGGCAAGCTGGATGCGGTCGACCTCCAGGAAGTCTCCATCATGCAGCAGGAGCACAAGACGGCGGAATACCGTGAAGTCTCGCCTTTCTCGCAAGTGCCTGCACTGGTGCTGGATGACGGCACCAAGATCACCGAGAGCCGGGCGATCTGCACCTATTTCGAAGGCATCTTCCCGGAGCCGAACCTGATGGGCGCAGATCCGAAGGAGAAGGCCCTGATCGAGATGTGGGACCGGCGCGTGGAACTGATGTTCTTCATGCAATTTGCCACCTGGTTCCGAAATGCCCATCCCATGATGGCCCCGCTCGAAGTGCCGCAGAGCGCCGAGGCTGCTGCCAAGGGCGAAAAGGCCGCGAAAAAGATGGCCGAGCGGTTCGACGCGCATCTCGCCGGCAATGAATTCCTCGCCGCCGGCCGCTTCTCCATTGCGGACATCACGCTCTTCATCGGCTGCGGTTTCTGCGGCGTGATGAAATGGGCCCCGCACAAGGAGCACGCCAATCTCGGCCGCTGGTTCGAGGCCATGAAGGCACGCGGCTTCGCGGGCTAGGCCATCGCTTCGGCGATCAGCTCATAGGAGCGGATGCGGTCTTCGTTCCGTTCCGCCAGTGTCAGGATGAAAAGCTCGTCGGCGCCATGCTCGCCCGCGAACGCCGTGAGCTGCCCTGCGACATCGCCTGCCGCGCCGATCACGCCGCGTCCTTCCGCGGCCGCCAGCGCTTCGGGCGACGCGGCGGCGATCACGGCATCGGCCTCGGAAGACGGGACAAAGGCGCGGAAGTCGCCCGTGCTGCGGGCGAGGTTCCAGGCGATGGCGGGTTTTGACAGGCGGCGAGCTTCCGCCCCGGTCTCCGCGGCCAGCGCAACGAGTCCCACGGCGGCATAAGGTTCAGACGCGAACGGCGAAGGTTCGAACGCCTTGCGGTAGGTCTCGATCGCGGCGCCCGCTCCGCCCGGCGCGAGGAAATCCGCAAAGGCGAGCTTCAGGCCCATCGCCCCGGCAAAGGCGGCGGAGTCCGGTGAAGACGACAGCATCCACAGATCCGGGCGGGCGCCGCGCGGCCCGACATGGATACCCGTGGCACGGTGGCCTTCCGGCAGGGGCGCCTCGCCGCTCGCGTCCAGCATCCAGTCCATCAGCATGCGCAGCATGGTCGGGAAGGCCTGCGCGCCGGGGCCGAGCAGGGCGGCGGAGGTGCGCGGGTCCGCCCCGGTCGCCCGTCCCACGCTCAGTTCGATCCGGTCCGGCGCCAGGGCTTCCAGCGCGCAGAACTGCTCTGCCACTTTCAGCGGTGAATAGTTCGGCAGCATCACCCCGCCCGAGCCGAGCTTCAGGTGCTGCGTCCGCTGGCTGAGCGCGGCGATCAGGACTTCCGGCGCGGCGCCTGCGAAGCTGCGTGCATTGTGATGTTCCTGCACCCAGAGCGACCGCCAGCCCCGCCCGTCCAGCGCCTCGGCCAGTGCCAGAGAATTGGCGAAGGCATCTGCGGCGGTCTGGCCCTCGAACAAGGGGGACGGATCGAGTATCGACAGGGCAGGTTTCATGCCCCTCGTGATGCGCTATGCAGGGGCAGCATACAAGACAAGGAAGCGATTCATGCGGTATCTGGCAGCGTCCGTTCTCCTCCTGCTGGCGGCCTGCGTGCAGCCGTCGGCATTTGGTCCTGAGGTGCGGGCCGTGCCCATGGACACGCTGCGCGAGGCCGCGCCACGGGGCCAGCTTTCCGGCGTCGCCCAGCCGGTCGCCTACCGGGTGGAGATGAAGGTCGATCCGCGCGAGACACATTTCTCCGGCCGGGTTCTGATTGATGTGAACCTTGAGGCCTCCTCGCCCGGCATCTGGATGCATGGGGCGGACCTCGACGTCTCGTCCGTGAAAGTCACGGCAGGCGGCGAGACGCGGCCAGCCAGCTGGACCCAGGTCGACCCCACCGGCGTTGTCTGGGTAGGATTTCCGAACCGAGTTCATGCCGGCGGCATTACGCTCGACATCGACTATACCGCCGCCTTCGACGCGAATCTCGCCGGCCTGTTCCGGGTGGAGGAAAAGGGCGAGGCCTATGCGCTGGCCAAGTCCGAGAGCATCCAGGCCCGCCGCTTCCTGCCAAGCTTTGACGAGCCGGGCTTCAAGGCGCCGTTCGACATCACGCTGATCGTGCCGGACGACATGCTGGCGATCGGCAACACGCCGATTGCCTCACGCGTGCCGGACCAGGCAGGCTATGACCGGGTGACCTTCCTGCGCACCCGGCCGCTGTCGACCTATCTTCTCTCGATCGCGGTGGGGAATTTCGAAAAGGTTTCCGCCGGGACGATCCCGGTGAATGCGCTGCGCGACTGGCCTGTGCCGCTGACAGGCTATGCCCGTGCGGGCAAGGGCGAGGAGCTTGACGCGATCCTCTCCATCACACCGGCCATGGTGGAGTTCTTCGAGGACGCGCTGCAACAGCCCTATCCCTATGAGAAGCTCGACATCATCGCCGCGCCGCAATGGCCATCCGGCGCCACCGAACTTGCCGCTGCGATCACGTACCGGGAAAGCCGGATCCTCGCCAATGAGAAGTCGGGCGCTCTGTTCCTGCGCTCCATGAAGGGCGTGCACGCGCATGAGCTGTCGCACATGTGGTTCGGCGATCTCGTGACCCCGCCCTGGTGGGACGATCTCTGGCTGAAGGAAGGCATCGCCAGCTGGGCCGAGCCGGCTGTGCTCGGCTTCCTGGAGCCGGATGGCGGACATGACATTCAGGCCGTCGCCGATGCGATCTCCGCAATGCAGCTCGACAGCCTGTCCAGCGCCCGCGCGGTGGCCCAGCCGATCACCGAGAATGCCGACATCCGCAACGCCTATGATGCGATCACGTACAATAAAGGCCAGGCCGTGCTCGGCATGGTGGACGCCTGGTTCGGGCCGGAAGCCTTCCGCCAGGCCCTAGGCCGCTATATCGCCGAATATGCCGACGGCGCCGCTGACAGTGCGGAGTTCTTCAAGGCCATAGGGAAATCGACCGGCAACAGGGACATTGGCCGCTCGCTGAAATCCTTCGTCACGCAGAATGGTGTGCCGCTGCTGGAGACCGAACTTCAGTGCACCAGTATCGGCGCGAAAGTGACCCTGGAGCAGAGCCGCTATCGCCCGCTCGGTTCCGATGCGGACCCGGCACGCCACTGGATCATCCCTGTCTGCGTGTCCTGGCGCGAAGGTGACGAGTCGGGCCGGTCCTGCACGCTGATGCAGGCGCGCCGACAGGTCATGTCGTTGGAGGGCGCGCACTGCCCGGACATGTATCATCCGAATGCGAACGGTACCGGCTATTACCGCTTCAACCTGGCGGGCGATGGTTGGGACCGCCTGATCAGCACCTTGCCGGACCTGCCCGCAACGGAAGCCCTGACGGCGATCGATAGCGCCCAGGCAGACTTCGCGGCTGGCAAGATGGATGCGGCCACGCTGCGCCGCCTGCTGGCCATCGGCGCAGCACATGAGGACTCCGCGGTCGCCTCAGCGGTGCTGAACCTCTATGCGGACCTGATGGACCGGCTGGACGGTGCAGATGTGCCGGGCCTGCAGGCCGATGCCGAGGCCGCGACCGAGCGTTTGTGGGGGCTGATGGAACGGGATGGCGACAAGGAGCTCGAGGCCAGCCTGACAAAGTTCGAAGCCGTGATCCTGAAGCGCGAGGCGGCCCGCGAGCGCCTCGGCACGGAGATGGACAAATGGCTGGACGATCCGGATTCCGACGTGAACCTGTCCAGTGACCTTTATGCCGCCGGCCTCAGCGTCCTGCTGGATGAGGGCGGCGAGGCAGCCTATGATCGTGTGCTGACGGCTTATGACACGATCGACGACCCGGCCTTCGGCCAGTCGGTCGCCATGGCGCTTGGCGGCGTGACGGACCCGGCGCAGGCGGCCCGCACGCGGGGCCTGATCGCGTCGGCGGAACTGGGGCCACGCGAAACCTACACTATGGCCCTCTTGCAGATGCAGGCACCGGAAACCCGCGCGGCAATGTGGGCCTTCCTGGAAGACAATTTCCCGGCTTTCCTGAAAGCGATCCCGGCCCAGTGGAAACGCCGCACGCCGGGGCTCGCCGCCTATTTCTGCGATGCAGACGGCCTGGAGTCGCTGAACTCGCTCTTCGAGGAATATGGCGACCTCGCCGAAGGCCATGAACGCGCCCTGTCGCAGGCACGCGAGCAGATCAATCTCTGCATCGCCCAGAAAGCGGAGACAGAAGCGGACCTCGAAGCCGCCTTCGCCGCGATGCCGTAGTGCGGCGAGACCTGTCCTTCCTGCTTGTGGCCGTCACCGCGCTGGCGACCGCGTGTTCAAAGGACATTCCGTCGGCAGAGCCTGACGTGGAGCAACTGCCTCCGCAGCAGATCCTGTCAGACGTCGGTGCAGACAGCCGGGCCTTTTCGGTGGCCTCGGCAGACGGCACGCAGATAACCGGGCAGGTGGATGTGCCCATGGGGGGCGACGGTCGCGAACCTGTGGTCGTTCTGTCGGCGGGCACGGGTCTCTTTGATCGGGACGTCATGCTCGGCAATTCCGGTACGGAACGCGACGCCGTGTTCGCGGATCTGGCCCGCCGGTTCACGCAGGCGGGGATTGCAGTTGTCCGGTATGACCGGCGCGGTGTGCGCTACAGGCCCGCGGACGGACAGATGCTGGACAAGGCCGTGTCCGGAACATCCACGGTAGAGAGCCAGCGGGATGACCTTGGTGCCGTCTATGATCAGGCGCGTAAGGATTTCGGCGGACCAGCGGCCTGCATCGCCCTGCTCGGCCATTCCGAGGGCCTCCAGCATATCGCCGGTCTCGCTGCGGCGGATGCGGTCGCACCGGATCTCGTGGTCGGTATCGGCGGGCCGCTGCAGGCGCCGGCAGACGTGTTCAGATGGCAGCTCTCAGGGCGTGATGGCTTTTCCCTGCACCAGATGGATGCGGATGGTGATGGTGTGACAACCAATGAAGAGGTGCGGGCAGGATTGTCCGGCACGCCGTCCGCTGTGTCCGGCAAGCTCCAGCCCTATCTTCATCCGTCTGGAAAGTGGATGCCGGGGGCCATTGCGCGGAAAATGGCCGGGCAGAAGATGAACTACGAGGTGGCGAAGCTGCAGGCGCTGGCAATGCCGCCGACGGCGCCTTATCCGGACGCGAAGACGCCGATGGCGCAATATAGCTGGTTTCAGAACTGGTATACGGACGATGCACCAGTTGCCGGGAAACTTGCCGCCTGGAATGTGCCGATGCTGCTCTATTATGGCGACCGGGATTCCCAGGTACGCTACGAATTCCAGAAGCCGGTGGCAGAAGCGTTTCTGGGCAACCGGGCAGAGATGCACATCCTGCCCGGCCTTGGCCACTCGCTCGGCCCCCATGTGCTGTTTGGACCAATGGACGAGGCGGCGGCGGACGCGCTGGTCGCCCGCACCGCCGCCATCCTCAATGAGCGTTGTTCGTCCTAGGCGTTCTTGCCCTACGCGTTCTTGATCGTCAGGCCGCCATCGACCGGGATGAAGACGCCGGTCATGAAGCTGGCGGCCGGCAGGACGCAGGAGAGGGTGATGTTGGCCACCTCTTCCGGAATGCCGTAACGGCGCAGCGGCACGCGGCGCTTGGAATAGATTTCCTTGTGCTCGTCGGGAATGCCCGCCGTGATGCCAGTCTTGATCGGGCCGGGGCAGATGCAGTTTACGGTGATGCCTTCGCGGCCAAGGTCCACGGCGAGGCCGCGGGTCAGGCCGATCACGCCATGCTTCGCGGCGACATAGGGGCTGTTGCCGGGCGTCGCGCCGAGGCCTTCCGTAGACGCTACATTCACGATCCGGCCATAACCCGCCTTGCGCATATAGGGCAGTGCCGCGCGGATGGCACGCTGGTGGCTGGTCAGCATGACATTGATGCTGGGGCCCCAGCTGTCCTCATAGCTTTCCTCGGCAATATCGGCCGGAATGGCGAAGCCGGCATTGTTGACCAGGATTTCCAGCCCGCCGAAATGGGCGGCCGCTTCGTCGATGACGCGCTTGATCGTGGCGGCGTCGGAGACGTCCATCGCCCAGCCCTTCACATGGTCGATCCCGGCGGCCTTGATCTCCTCGACCACCTTGTCGACGGCGTCCTGCTTCAGGTCCGTGACGGCGACGTTCGCGCCTTCGCGGGCGAACAGGTGGGCGGTGGCCCGGCCCATGCCGCTGGCGGCGCCCGTGATGAGGGCGGTCTTGCCCTTGATCGAACGCGACAGCGCTTCATAGGGTGGCTGGCTCATGACTGTTTCCTCTTTTTGATGGTTCCGGAGAAGTTCATGACCGGCCGGCCGTCCTCTCCGCTTATGATTCCCCGGATGAAGCTCAGCGAGCCGCCCTTGCGTAGCACGTCGCCGCGCGCTTCGAGGCGTTCGCCTTCCAGGGCGCCGCTGATGAATTCAGCATTGAAGGCCACGGTCACGCCGTAGGCGCCTTCCATGGCTTCGTGCCCGATGGCGAACAGCGAAAAGTCGGCAAACGTCATCAGGCAGCCGCCATGCACGACGCCGCCGGCATTCATGTGCTTGCGCTGCACCCGGAAGGCGGCGACGGCGCCCTCCTCATCGACCCTGAAATAAAACGGACCGGCGCTTTCAAATTCGAACGGCTCGTCCTTCCACGTGGTCCAGCCCGCGAATTCGCCTGTATCCTCAATTGTTTTAGTCATCCTCGCCCTACGTACCTGTCATCCCGGGGCCGCGAAGCGGAACCCGGGACCTTGTCCATGATCGTCCCGAATAGCCCTGCGCTGCGAACCTGCAAAGCATTCCGCGGCGTCAGGGCTTTGTCAGCTGGTCATAAAGATCCACCCATTCGGGGTTTTCCTTCGCAATCAGCTCATCCTTCCAGGCTCGCCGCCAGCGCTTTAGCTTCTTCTCGAACGCGATCGCATCTTCAGGATTGGGGAACTCGTCGAACCAGACGAGCCGCCGGATGTGGTACTTTTTTGTGTGCCCTCCATAGGTGCCCTGGCGGTGCTGCCAGACACGGCCCAGCAGGTCGCTGGTGATGCCGACATAGATCGCGCCGTCCTTTTTCGAGGCGAGGATGTAGACCCAGTATGACTCCATTCGCCAACGGTAGGGTTGTGACACGGGGTTGTCATTACGGCATGGGGCAGAAGGTCCCGGGTTCCGCTTCGCGGACCCGGGATGACAGGTCCTCACGGCGGGCTTACAGTGCGCCCGAAACGATAATGCCCCAGAAAATAATGAAGGGAAGCAGACCATGGCCTTCGACGCCGAGATCCGGGACGCACTGATTGAACAGGTGCGCCGCTTTGTGACCGAGAAATGCGTGCCGGCAGAGGCCGAAGTCGCCGAAAATGACGAGGTGCCGCAGTCGATCGTCGACGAGATGAAGAATCTCGGCCTGTTCGGCATCGCCGTGCCGGAGGAATATGGCGGCCTGCAGCTGGATATGGAGACCGAATGCCTCGTCGCCTTCGAGCTGGGCCAGACCTCTCCGGCCTTCCGCTCCGTTGCAGGCACGAATATCGGTATCGGCTCCCAGGCCCTCGTCCTGTTCGGCACCGAGGAACAGAAATCGAAATGGCTGCCCGGCGTTGCCTCGGGCGACCTGATCGCCAGCTTTGCCCTGACCGAGCCGGAAGCCGGCTCCGACGCCGGCAGCCTGACGACCAAGGCCATCCGCGACGGCGATCACTATGTCTTCAACGGCACCAAGCGTTACATCACCAATGCCAACAAGGCCGACATCTTCACGGTCATGGCCCGCACCGATCCGGACATGCCCGGCGCAAAAGGCGTCTCGGCTTTTGTGGTTGAGCGTGACACGCCCGGCGTCTCCGTCGGCGTGCCGGAGAAGAAGATGGGCCAGCAGGGCGCCCATATCTGCGACGTCATCTTCGACAATGCCCGCGTGCCGGCGTCGAACATGATCGGCAAGGAAGGCGAGGGCTTCAAGGTCGCGATGAGCGTGCTGGACAAGGGCCGCCTGCACATCTCCGCTGTGGCGACCGGCGTTTCCAAACGCCTGATCCGCGAGATGGTGAACTATGCGCTGGAGCGCAAACAGTTCGGCAAGCCGATCATGGAACACCAGATGATCCAGGCCATGATTGCCGACAGCCAGGCCGAGACCTATGCGGCCGAGTGCATGATCATGGATGCCGCCCGCCGCCGCGATGCGGGCGAAGACGTCACCCTGCTCGCCTCGTCCACGAAACTGTTCGCCACTGAGGCGTGCGGCCGTGTGGCCGATCGCGCGGTGCAGGTATTTGGCGGTGCAGGCTATGTCTCCGACTATGGCATCGAGCGCTTCTATCGCGACGTCCGCATCTTCCGCCTCTATGAAGGCACCAGCCAGATCCAGCAGATCATCATCGCCCGCGAACTGGCGCGTGCGGCGAAGAAAGGGGCCCTGTAAGGGCGCCATTGCCGAAGCGGGCGGACCGGGTAGAGTCCCCGCCCGTCCGCTGACGCCACAACAAGCATACCGGGATAACAGGAAACGCACGCAGATGTTCGAACACGACCCTACAGATCCGCATGAAGTCGGCCTTAATGCGGACCGCCTCGCGGCGGTTCCGGCTTTCTTCGCCGAGAATTATCTCGACACCGGCAAGCTGCCCTGCATGGCAACGCTGATCTCCCGCAATGGCGAGATTGCGCTGGAAGACTATCGCGGCACGACCGAGTTCAGCGGCTCCACGCCCATCGGCCCGGAAACGATCTTCCGCATCTATTCGATGACCAAGCCGATCACATCCCTGGCCGCGATGATGCTGTTCGAGGAAGGCAAGCTGCGCCTCGATCATGACGTCGCCCGTTACATCCCGGAATTTGCCGATGTCGAGGTTTTCGACAGCGGCAGCCGCGAAGACTACAAGACGCGCAAGCCTGACCGGCCAATGAAAGTGCTGGACCTGTTCACCCACACGTCCGGCCTGACCTATGGCTTCATGATGCAGTCGGAAGTCGACGCGCTCTACCGCAAGGAAAAGATCGGCCGGCCGGACGAGACGCTGCAGGAAATGGCGAAACGCCTCGCCAAGCTGCCGCTCGAATGCTCGCCGGGCGATGAGTGGTGGTACAGCCACTCGACGGATGTGCTGGGTGCCATCGTCGAAATCGTTTCCGGCATGGAGCTTGATCAGTTCTTCCGGGAGCGGATCACCGGCCCGCTCGGCATGGACGACACGGATTTCTGGGTGCCGGAAGACAAGATCGACCGTCTCATGGCCTGCTATGAGCGCCACCCGATCACCGGCGAAGTGACGCAGTCCGATGGCGCAGGCCGGGCTTCGAAAGCCTATTCGAAACGTCCGAAGCTGCTGAATGGCGGTGGCGGGCTTGTCTCCACGGTGCGCGACTATCACCGTTTCTGCCTCATGCTGCTGCGCGGCGGCACGCTGGATGATGCCCGCATCATCAGCCCCAAGACCTGGGAATTCATGCGCCAGAACCATCTGCCCGGCGGGCAGACGATCCGCGACATGGGCCGTTCCCTGTTCAGCGAAGTGATCACGGGCGGCACGGGCTTCGGCCTTGGCGGCTCGGTCGTCACCGATGTTGTGGATACACAGCAGCCGGGCAGCGAGGGCACGTTCAGCTGGGGCGGTCTCGCCTCCACCTTCTTCTGGATCGATCCGGAAGAAGAGATCATCGGTATCCAGATGACCCAGCTGATGCCGTCCTCGACCTATCCGATGCGGCCCCAGTTCCAGCAACTGGCTTATTCGGCCATCGACTGGTGAGCGAGCCATCCACAAACCCCGTCCGCGAGGCGATCCTGGAGCTGACGGAAGCAGCCGGTCCCGGCAAGTCGATCAGTGCGGAGCAGGCGGCCCGGGCCGTCAGCGACAAGAACTTCCAGCGCGTCCTGAAGGATGTGCGGGCAGAGGCGATCCGCCTGCACAAGGAAGGCACCGTCCTGATCTACCGGAAAGGCAAGCCGGTGGAGGACCCGGACGCCTTCAAGGGCGTCTACCGGCTCGGGCGCCCGGCTGCCAGCTGATGGCCAAGCCGCCGGACCCGTTCCATGAATTCGTCATGGAACTGTTCGCGCCGATGGGGCCGGTCAGCGTGCGGCGCATGTTTGGCGGCGCGGGCGTTTTCAAGGATGGCCTGATGTTCGCGCTGCTGGCCGATGACGTGATCTACCTGAAAACCGACGCGGCCTTCCGCGCGGAACTGGAAGCCGAAGGCTGCCAGCCCTTCATCTGGACCCGGCCGAGCGACGGCAAGCAGACCGACATGGGCTATGTCAGCCTGCCGCCGGATGCGATGGACGAAGCCGACCTGGCCAGCGAATGGGGCCGCAAGGCGTTCGGCGTTGCGCTGGCCGCAAAGGCGAAGAAGCGCAAATAGAGCCCGTCAGGCGCCGCTATATATGGCGTATATATGGTCTGTATATTGGATTGTTCATGGTCTGAAGGGCGGCTTATCCAACACCGGAGTTCTCCCTCTGGTAGTGAGGCTTTTATTCCCCGTAGCGGCGCAGCTCGCTCTTCACCCGGCCTTTGGTAACCGTCACGACATAGAGCCGGTCATACTCATCGGCCTCAGCAATCGGGGTGCCGGGCTTGCCGCCCAACAGGCCCACAAGGTCCGGAATCGTATTGGAATGGCCGACGACCAGAATGGCGCCGGGCGTCGCTTTCAGCCGGCTGGCGAAGGCGGGCTGGCGGCTGGCATCATAGATCTGGACGGGCAGGCCGGCGCGAGTCGCGGTCGGCTTGGCGGTTTCGATCGTGCGGGTTGTGTCCGTTGACCAGACTTCCGTAAGCCCCGCATCCTGTAACTCCCGCGACAGGATGTCGGCGCGGGCACGGCCCACGACGGTCAGGTCCGGATTGTCACCGGCCTGTTTCTCCGCATGGCGGACGAGGTAAATCGTTGTGTCTGGCGGTGTCGGCGCGCTGGCGCAGGCGCCAAGGGCCAGGAAGGACAGGGCCGCGAGGGTGCCGCGGCGCGTCAGGTTCATGCGGCGACGGGGCGATCCATCGGATCGTCCAGCGAGAAGGCTTCCGGCGTCGAGCCGTGTTGCCTCAGGTGCTGCAGTTTCTGCCATCCGTCCTCCATCGAGACGCGTTCGCCCCTCGGAGCCCACCACATCACAAAGCTGGCGCCATTGGAACGGTCGATCTCCGCTGCCAGACGTCGCATGCTCGGCGGATGCGTGCGGCCGGAATAGGAAAATTCCCGAAGTTTTTCAAAGGATTCCCAGCCACCCATGGTCGACACGTCCGGCGCGCCCATGCCTTCCGGATAAGGGAAGATCCCGTCCAAAGGCATCCACACCCCGTCCGGGCGGCGCACGCCATGACGGTGAAAGTGCAAACCTTCGAACGCGGCAGCATCCGCAAAAACACGCGGCATGATGCTTACAAATACACGAATGAACTCATTCTCAAGACTGAACGCCCCAAGTGGGCGCGCACAGTTGAAATGAATAAGGCGATAACCCATCCCCAGCCTCCTGAATGCGGAGGATTTACCGGGAAGGAATTACCCCATTCTTAAAAGCCCGTGGGTAAGCGTCATAAATCTTAGGTTACTTTCCCTGAAAGTTCGCCTGCCGCTTCTCGAGGAAGGCTTTGACCCCTTCGCCAAAATCGGCTGTCCGGCCCGCCGTGCGCTGTGCCAGGCGCTCCTGATGCAGCGCTTCGCCGAGATTGGTCTCGGTGGCATCCCAGATCAGCTTGCGCATGCCGGCGAGCGCGACGGTGGGGCCGGTCGAAAGGGTCTCAGCCCATTCCATCGCAGTCGCCATCAGCTGGTCATCCTCGACCACCTTGTTGATCATCCCCCACTCCAGTGCCTTGTCTGCAGGGAGTTTTTCACCGAACAGCGCCATCTCCATCGCGCGGACGCGGCCAACATTGCGCGCAAGCAGCCAGGTGGAGCCGCCATCCGGCACGAGGCCGATGCGGCGGAAGGCCTGAAGGAAATAGGCGCTTTTGCCGGCGACGATCAGGTCGCCCATCAGGCCGATGGAGCAGCCCACGCCTGCCGCCGCGCCGTTGACGGCGGTGATCACCGGATGGGGATGCTCGCGGATGGCGACGATCATCGGGTTGTAATGGGTATCCAGCGGGCGGCCGGCATCCGGCTTGGAGCCCGGATGGCTGAGCGACGGGCCCGAAACCTTGCCGAGATTGGCACCGGAGCAAAAGCCGCGGCCATTGCCGGTGATCACGGTACAGCGCGCTTCGTCCGCTGCCTTCTCAAGGGCGTGCAGCATTTCCTGCGCGGTATCGACGCCGCAGGCATTCATTGTCTTCGGGTCGTTGAAGGCGATGACGGCAACATTGCCCTTCAGTTCGTAGGAAATCAGCTCGTAGCTCATGCTCGCCCTCCCTTTGGCGGTGTCTCTTGATTTGACAGCAATCTAGCCGCCCCGGACGGCTTGTGAACGCCTCACCCGGCGGCAAGGCCAATCTCCCATTGTTAAGCCCTGAACGTGCGCTACACTGTTCACAACAACCGATAAGCAGGGAGATCGGATCCATGGCCCTCGACAGCGCCCCCACCACCGGCATGGCCGGCATTCTCGCAAAGCAGAAAGCCGCGCACATCCGCGACGGAATTCCGTCCGCGGCCAAGCGGACCGAGTGGCTGGACAAGGCCATCGACCTGCTGATCACCTATAATGACGAACTGGTCGATGCCATGTGCCAGGACTTCGGTCACCGCTCGAAAGACCAGTCGGGCTTCACCGACATTGCCGGCTCCATCGGCGCTCTGAAGCACGCCAAGAAACATGTCGCCAAATGGATGCGCCCCGACAAGCGCAAGCCGGAATTCCCGCTCGGCCTTTTGGGCGCGAGAGCGGAAATCCAGTACCAGCCCAAAGGCGTGATCGGCGTCATCAGCCCGTGGAACTTCCCGGTGAACCTGACCTTCACGCCGCTGGCCGGCGTCTTCGCTGCGGGCAACCGCTGCATGATCAAGCCGTCGGAATTTACTGAAGTCACATCCGAAGTGATGAAAAAGGCGATCGCGCAATACTATTCTGATGAAGAAGTGGCCGTGATCACCGGCGGGCCGGAGATCGGCGCCGAGTTCACGAAGCTTGCCTTCGACCACATCCTGTTCACGGGCGCGACCTCCATCGCGCATCATGTCATGCGGGCGGCGGCGGACAATCTCGTTCCGCTGACACTGGAACTGGGTGGCAAGAGCCCTGTCGTGCTCGGCCGGTCAGCCGACCTGCAGAAGGCGGCGACCCGGATCATGGCGGGCAAGGCGCTGAACGCCGGGCAGATCTGCCTTGCGCCGGACTATGCCTTTGTGCCGAAGGAAAAGACGTCCGACTTTGTGGCCGCTGCAACCAAGGCCATCGAGACGATGTATCCGAGCGGCTTGAAGGACAATGACGACTACACGTCCATCGTGAACCAGCGCCACTATGACCGCCTGATGGGCTATATCGACGAAGCGAAATCAAAAGGCGCCGAAGTCATCGAGATCAACCCGACCGGCGAGAACTTCTCCCAGCAGCCGCATCACAAGATCCCGCCGCACATTATCGTCGACCCGTCCGACGACCTGAAAGTGATGCAGGACGAGATCTTCGGCCCGATCCTGCCAATCAAGTCCTATTCGGACACCAAGGACACGATCGCCTATATCAACGCTCACGACCGCCCGCTGGGCCTCTACTATTTCGGTGAGGATGCAGCGGAGAAGGATATGGTGCTGAACAACACCACGTCCGGCGGTGTGACCGTGAATGACGTCATCATGCATGTCGGCCAGGAAGACCTTCCCTTCGGCGGTGTCGGCCCGTCGGGCATGGGGTCCTACCATGGCCGCGAAGGCTTCATGGAATTCAGCCACAAGAAATCTGTCTTTACACAGACGGGCAGCGAAATGATCTCGATGATCCGCCCGCCCTATGGCGAGAAGTTTCGCAAGCAGATCCAGGGCAGGCTGAAGCGCTAGCCCCCTCAACCAACAAAAAGAGCCCCTCGTCCGCACGGATGAGGGGCTCTTTTTGTCAGGTTCTGGCTGGAAGCGCTTAGCGCTTCAGGAAGGCCGGGATGTCGTTGCCGAAGCCTTTGACGTTTTCCGGGGCCGGATCCAGGATGAGATCGTCATCCTTGCGTTTGCGGTCACGTTTCGGCTTGTCCTTGCGCTCGGCGCGTTCGCGCTTCGGTTTTTCAGACTTTTCCGGCTTTTCAGATTTCTCTGACTTCTCGGACTTCTCTGGCTGCTCAGCTTTCCCGGTCTTTGCGGCCTTTTCCGGTTTGTCGGATTTTGCCGTTGTTTCCGGCTTGGCCGGTGCGTCTTCTGTCACAGGCGTGTCCGCCTGTTCGGAGGCCTTCGCGGTTTCCGCGTCGTCCTGCTGCGTTTCCTCGCGGCGGCTGCGGCTGCGGCTTCCGCCGCGCGTCCGCTCACCGCGCCCGCCCCGGCTGCGTCCGCCATCGCGGCTGCTGCCACGGCGCCCGCGCCCGGATTTTTCTTCCGGCGGCAGGTTTTCGATTTCTTCGAGCAGGCCTTCCGGCATGTACTCTTCGACATCCTTGTTGATCATCTTGAGGACAAAGCCCCAGGATTTCTCATCATCCGGGGAGACCAGCGTGAAGCTCTCGCCGGTGCGCCCGGCGCGGCCCGTGCGGCCGATCCGGTGGATATAGTCTTCATCCTTCGGCGGCGGGGCGTAGTTGAAGACATGGCCGACATCCGGAATGTCGAGTCCGCGGGCCGCAACATCAGAGGCGACGAGCAGTTTCAGGTCGCCGTCACGGAATTTCTGGAGCGTTTCGGTCCGGATGGATTGCGGCAGGTCGCCATGGATCGGCGCGGCGTCATGGCCATGCTTGGTCAGCGATGCCGCCACGATGTCGACCTCGACCTTGCGGTTGCAGAAGACGATGCCGTTTTTCACATCACGCGACTCGATCACGCGGCGCAGCGCCGTGCGCTTGGCCTTGGCGCTGTCGGTCGGCAGGTGGACAACATGCTGGGTGATCGTGGTTGCGGCATCAGTCGGACGGGCGACTTCAATCTTGACCGGATCGCGCTGGAAGGTTTTCGCCAGGCGCTGAATATCGGTCGGGAAGGTGGCGGAGAAGAGCAGCGTCTGGCGGCGCGGCGGCAGCTTGGCGCAGATCTTCTCGATGTCCGGAATGAAGCCCATGTCGAGCATGCGGTCGGCTTCGTCGATGATGAAATATTCCACGCCCATCAGCAGCAGCTTGCCGCGGTCGAACTGGTCGAGCAGGCGGCCCGGCGTGGCAATCAGCACGTCCACGCCGCGTTGCAGCAGGCCTTCCTGCTCCTTGAAGCTGACCCCGCCGATCAGCAGCGCCATGGTGAGCTTCAGATACTTGCCGTATTTTTCGAAACTCTCGGCAACCTGCGCAGCGAGTTCGCGCGTCGGGCAGAGGATCAGGCAGCGCGGCATGCGGGCCCGGGCACGGCCACGGGCCAGGCGGTGGATCATCGGCAGCACGAAGGCAGCCGTCTTGCCGGTGCCGGTCTGGGCGATGCCTGTGACGTCTCCGCCACTCAGTACATGCGGGATGGCTTCAGCCTGGATCGGCGTCGGATGCGTGTAGCCCGACTCGTCCAGGGCTTTGAGAATGTTCGGGCCAAGCCCGAGGTCGGCGAATGTTTTTTCAGTCAATGTCTGTCGTTCCTGAGATGGAAGTTGTTACCCGGTGCAGCCCGAATGGCCGCCAACATTCCGCTTTCCGCACACCCATGTGCGTTCCACGGACCGGGCGCTTTCCATGCCCGGAGCGTCTTGTGCGCTGCACATAGTGTATTTCGGGGCTGAGGTGAAGAGCCTGCGTTCAGGACCGGGAGTCAGCCTCCGGCCGGCGTGTCGCGATACTTCATCACATCTTCCACCAGCGCCTTCAGGACACGCTTGGACTGGCCCATGTCAGAAAGCTGCCCCGGAACGGTGATGGCAGCGCTCATCAACGTGCCTTCCTCCTTGGCTTCCAGTGTGATGATCAGGTCCCCTTCCCAGGACCAGATCGAAGACAGCATTTTCGAGCGGATAACACAGCCATTGGTGGCTTCGGTGATGTCTTCGAGCGGCTGGCTGCGGCTGGCGAGGGAGCAAAGCACGGCGGCCAGCGTCTCGCCGAATGTGTTGCGGAAGCCCTGCGACGTGTCCCGGCTGGTTTTCATGCCCAGCCTTGCGGAGATCGGCAGGGAGATGTCCTTGATGAGTTTGAGCGGCGGGACAGGACCGGCGCCGGTGATCGCCATGACAGGCCGGGCAAACTCATAGAATTGCTCGGCCGACATGCCTCTTGGGTTTTCGCCGGTGACCGCCTCGATCCGCGCGCGGACGTCGGGATGCCCCATGATCTCGCGCGGCACCATGGAGGCGCGCCAGTCAAGCGACGGATCGGTTTCTGGTACAGGGGGAGGTTGGGGGGGAGCCGCTTCAGCGCCGGCTTTCGGCGCGCCGCACTGGGCGCAAAATCTGTCAGTCTCGCCGAATTTTCGGCCGCACTGCGTACAGAACATGGTCGGGTCCCCACGACATTTCTCGCGGGGACCCTACCTCAATTAGGCGCCCGCGTCAGCGAGGTTCTGGTTCACGAAGTCCCAGTTCACCAGGCTGTTCAGGAAGGTGTCCATATAGTTCGGACGGGAGTTCTGATAGTCGAGATAATAGGCGTGTTCCCACACATCCATGGTCAGGAGCGGGGTCGTGCCGTCTTCGGTCAGCGGGGTTTCGGCGTTCGGAGTCTTGGTGATGGCCAGCTTGCCACCTTTCAGGACCAGCCAGGCCCAGCCGGAACCGAACTGGCCGCCACCAGCCGCCTTGAACGCTTTGACGAACTCGTCATAGCCGCCAAGGTCGCGGTCGATCAGTTCAGCGGCCTTGCCGTGCGGCTTGCCACCGCCACCTGGCTTCATGGAGTGCCAGTAGAAGGTGTGGTTCCAAACCTGAGCGGCGTTGTTGAACAGGCCGGCCTTCGATGCGTCTGCTGCGGCGACCTTGATGATGTCTTCGAGCGACTTGCCTTCGAGGTCAGTGCCTTCGATCAGGCCGTTCAGGTTCGTCACATAGGCCTGATGGTGCTTGCCATGGTGGAAATTCAGGGTCTGTTCGGAAATGTGCGGCGCCAAAGCATCGCGCCCATAGGGAAGATCGGGAAGTGTGAATGCCATCTGGAATTCCTTTCTTGCAGGTAGGTATCTGGTAGATAAGCGCGTCATCCGACATATGGGTTCCATGCCGAACACAACCAACCCCCTCTCCAAATCACAGTGGGCCGCAATCGACAAGCGCGTGCGCAAGGTCGATGAGGACCGCTGGATCTCCAGCCGCTACGCGCCCGCAGCCCAGCGCCAGGCGCTGACGGCGCTCTATGCGCTGGCCTATGAACTGGCCCGGGTCAGGCTGGCCGTCTCCGAAGAGACGCTGGGCCTGATCCGCTTTCAGTGGTGGCGCGAGGCGCTCAACGAGCTGGACGAAGGCAAGCCGGCCCGCGAACACGATGTCTGCCTCGCTCTGGCAGAAGAGGTCGCCGCCGGCCGGCTGAAGCCCGGCGCGATGCAGCGGCTGGTCGATGGCTATGAGGCGGCCTTCGTTGCGCAGGATCGCAGTCAGGAACCGGAAGCCTGGCTTGCTTTGATCGCAGCAAGCCTGCTGGCCAGCCATCACGACTGGGCCGAGGAAATCCGCGATGTGGCCCCCGCCTATGCCGCGCTCCGCCGGTCAGAGACGAAAGCTTTCGGCCCGCATGTAAAGTCGGTGCCGAAATCCATCCGCCCGGCCGTCGCCCATTACCGCCTGCGCAAGCACTATAGCGAAAAGGGCGAGCCGAACGCGGTCACCAAACGCCTCAGCATCCTGAAAGCCATCCGGACGGGGCAGGTTTAGACGGTCTCTGCCGACTGCGCTGCCAGCCAGCCATCAATGTCCTGCAGGGCGCGGGCGGCTTGAGCACCTTTCTTGGCGCGGCCCTTGGCCTTGCCACGCAGGCGCTTTCCGTTCTCGTCCTTTTTCGGGAAATCCTCGATGTCCGGGAAGAGGCCGAAATTGACATTCATCGGCTGGAAGGTCTGCTTGCCTTCAAGGTGCCCGCCCGTGATGTGGGTGACGAGCGCGCCGAGCGCTGTGGTCGGCGGCGGGGCATCCAGCGTCCGGCCAAGCCGCTCCGCCGCAGCAAAACGACCGGCCAGCAGGCCCATGGCCGCGCTTTCGACATAGCCTTCGACGCCGGTCACCTGACCGGCAAAGCGCAGGCGCGGCATGGACTTCATGCGAAGCTGCGCGTCCAGCAGTTTCGGTGAGTTCAGGAAGGTGTTGCGGTGAATGCCGCCAAGGCGCGCGAACTCTGCCTTTTCAAGGCCGGGGATCATGCGGAAGATGTCCGTCTGGGCGCCGTATTTCAGCTTGGTCTGGAAGCCGACCATGTTCCACAGCGTGCCGAGGGCATTGTCCTGGCGCAGCTGGACGATGGCATGGGCCTTCACATCCGGCTGGTGCGGATTGGTCAGGCCGACCGGTTTCATCGGTCCGAAGCGCAGCGTCTCGCGGCCGCGCTCTGCCATCACCTCGATCGGCAGGCAGCCTTCGAAATAGGGGGTATCCTTTTCCCAGTCGCGGAACTCCGTCTTCTCGCCTGCGATCAGCGCGTCGATGAAGGCATTGTATTGCTCTTCCGACAGCGGACAGTTGATATAGGCAGCCGTGTCGCCGCCGGGGCCCGGCTTGTCGTAACGGCTCTGGCGCCAGGCCTTGTTCATGTCGATGCTGTCGAAATAGACGATCGGCGCAATGGCATCGAAGAAGGCGAGATCGTCTTCGCCTGTGTGGGCGTGGATCGCTTCGGCGAGGGCGATGGAGGTCAGCGGGCCGGTCGCGATGATGACGCTGTCCCAGTCCTCCGGCGGGATGCCGGTAATCTCTTCGCGCACGATGGTGACATTCGGATGCGCTTCCAGTTTGGCGGTGACCGCTTCGGCAAAGCCTTCCCGGTCGACGGCGAGCGCACTGCCGGCCGGCACCTGGTGTTCTGCTGCGGTCGAAATGATCAGCCCGTTCGCGCGGCGCATCTCTTCGTGCAGCACGCCGACAGCGTTGGATGTGTGATCGTCGGAGCGGAAGGAGTTCGAACAGACCAGCTCTGCCAGCTTGTCGGTCTGGTGGGCGTCGGTGCCCTTCACGCCGCGCATTTCGTGCAGGATCACAGGCACGCCGGCATTCGCCGCCTGCCAGGTTGCTTCCGATCCGGCCATGCCGCCGCCGACGATATGAATGGGTTTGATGCTCATGCGCCGGACATGCGCAGGCCGGCCGCTTCCGTCAAGACGGGGTTTGCGGCTGCGGCTGGGAGCGCTAAGGCATTCTGCATGGAGTCAAACACGTCACCCCCGGCCGCGTCGCCGTCCATACCTGACCTGATTGTCGAGGCCTGGCGCCTGGCGGCAAAGTCGGCTCTGCCGGCGCTGCCCTGGCTGGTCCTGTTGTCGCTTATGGGCGGATTCTACAAATGGGCGCTCAACACCGGCGCTGGCGGCACGATGCTCACCCTCGCCGCGCTGGTCGTCCTGTTCCTGGCAGGCGTGCAGGCCTCCCTGACGATTTACCGGGCGATGATTCCCGATGCGAAAGGCGCCTTCATGGCCCTGATGCACATGAATCTCGCGATTTATCTCGCCTTCTTTTTCGTCAGCTTTTTCATCTTCTTCTTTGTCGGCATCTTCGGCGTGGTGATGCTGCAGCTGTCAGGCCTGGTGGATCTGGCAGCGGAAGGCGCGGACCAGCAGATCCCCGCCGCGCTGGCAGGGATGATGTCGACGCCCTATGGCTGGGCACTGTCCATCGTCTATGCCACGGGGCTCGGCGGCCTTGCCTTTCTCGCGCTCCGGCTGCTGCTGACAGGCGCGGCCACGGTGAAGACCGGGCGGGTGATGGTGTTCCGCACCTGGCGCTGGACGAAGGGCGATGCCGTGCGCTTCGGGACGGCTTCGCTGGCCACGCATGTCCTGCCATTCCTGGTGGGGTATGTCGCCAATCTCGCGATCGTCAGCCTGGCCGGGCAGGGAGAGATCGCTCTCTTTGCCACGGGCGTGACAGGACTGTTGCTGCAGGCGCCATTTATCCTTGCGGGCCATGGCCTGGCCGTGGCCGCGCTGAGGGCGGTGAACCCGGCGTCCGACATTGCCTAAGCCGCCGAAACCGGCTTAGCTCCCGGCTTGTGGGGCAAGACTGAGGGACGCAACATGGCCAGCCGGTTTACGTTCGATGGCGCATTGATGTTCGGCTTCCGGGCCGCGCACGCAAAGTCGTTTCCCTGGAAATTTGCGCTGGCGTTCGCGGTTGTCAGCACGGTGCTGACTGCGCTCTTCGCCTGGCTGACCAAAGACGCGATCTTCGGCTTCATGGACACGGTTGAGCAGCTCGACAGTGTGGGCGCCGATGACCCGGCACAGGTTTTCAGCGTTTTCTTCAGCCTGTTCGGCGGGCTGCTGCCGTGGATCGTGCTGGGGTCGCTCGCCAGCCTGGTCGTGTGGGCAATGTTCATGGCCGCGACGCAGCGGCGTTATATCCGCGATGAGGCGTTTTCGATCCGGTTCGGGCCCGACGAATTACGGATTATGGCGGTTGGCGTCGTCTGGTATCTCGGCGTGTCGCTCATGTATTTGCTGCCGGGCCTGGTCATGCTGCCGATGTTCGGCATCGTCTCTGACTTCGCGAATGGCGACATCTCGGAAAATGAAATGGTGGCCTTCATGCTGGGGCGCATGAGCATCGTGGCGCTGATGTTCCTGGTGATGTTCCCGGTCTACGTCTTTTTCGCAACACGGTTCTCGCCGGTCTTTGCCATGACCGTGAAGGAGCGCCGGATCGCGTTCGGTGATGCCTGGATCGTGTCACGCGGCCGTTTCTGGCCGATCCTCGGAGCCTTTCTGATCCTTGCAATCGTGGGCGGTATGGCGGTCGGCTTTGCCGGGTCCATTGCCCAGATGCTGGTCACCCCCGCCTTCATGGGCTCGGTATCCAGAGTGGAGGATTCGTCGGAGCTGCGCAGCCTGTTCACCCCGGCCCTCACGATCGCACTGCTGCTCTATGCCTTCATCCGCTATTTCCTGTCGGGTTTGCTGATGCATTTCGTACAGGGGCCTGCGGCCTTCGCCGCGCGGCACGATCCGCGTGGCAGTGTCGACGATGCTCTGAGTGTCGAGGAATTCAACTGAGGCAAAATTCATGACCCCGATCGAGTTCAATTTCGGAAATGCCGTCGGCCACTTCACGAAAACAGACGGGCCGCGCGGCTTCCTCTGGAAGTTCGCATTGGCCTATGCGGCGCTCGCCTGCCTGATGCAGGTCTTTTCGGTCTTCATGCAGTGGCCGATCTATGAAGCCTATATCCAGCTATTCACCGGTGGCGGGGACTTCGATCAATATGCCGAGGACATGGAGAACATGTCCATGGCGACCACGTTTGCCGGCCTGCTGACCATGCCATTGGGCATCCTGCTCTGGGTAATGTTCGAAGGGGCAAACCAGCGCCGCTACATGCACGGGGCAGGCTTTGGTGTGCGTATCGGGGCTGATGAAGGCCGTCTGCTGCTGGTCGGACTGATCTGGATCGCGCTGTTCATTGGCATGTATATCGGCTTTGCCATCATGATCGCAATCCCGGTTGCTGTCGGGCTTGCTATGGGCTCGGATGCGGCGATGCTGGCGGTCCTGCTCGGTATCGTCCTGGTGCTGGGATATATGTTGCTGGTGCTGTGGTTATCGGCACGTCTCTCCGCAGCGGCCGCGCTGACGGTGCGGGACAAACAGATCCGCTTTTTCGAATCCTGGCGGGTCACCCGCGGAAAAGGCTGGACGATTCTCGGCGCGTGGATCGTTCTGGGTCTGATCGCGACGCTGGTAATGATCGCCTTCTACCTGCTTCTTTTCGCACTCGGCGCCGGCATCTTGTCGGTGCAGGTGCCGGACCTCATGGATGGCCGTGCGCCTGACGATGAGATCATGGCGGCGGTGATGTCCCCGGTCTTCTGGGGGCCTATGCTGTTTCTGGTGCTGGGATTCGCGGTCGCGCAATCCATGCTGATGCATATTTTCAGCGGCCCGGCCGCCCTGGCGGCGCGAACAGATCCGGAATGGATCAGCGAAGGTACACTCGGCGCCTTCGAATAGAGCGCCCGGCCAGCCGCTATTTGGCAGGGCTGGCCGTTTTCTTTGCGCGGGGTTTGGCCGGAGTTTTTTTCGCGGCAGGTTTCTTCGCAGGCGGCTTCTTTGTGGCTGGCTTCTTGGCGGCCGTCTTGGTGCTGTTCTGCTTCGCCGCAGCCGCCGGGGCTTTGGCCCGCTTGTTGCGGGCGGCGCGTCGCTCATCCTGGCGCCGGAAAGTTTCGACCAGGAAGCGGCCGGTCCAGCTTTCCTTGCAGGCGGCGATGTCTTCCGGCGTACCGGCGGCAATCAGCTGGCCGCCACCGTCTCCGCCTTCCGGCCCGATGTCCAGCACCCAGTCGGCCGTCTTCACGACGTCCAGATTGTGCTCGATCACCAGGACGGTGTTGCCGCCGTCGACCAGCTCGTGCAGCACCTCCAGCAGCTTGCGCACATCCTCAAAGTGAAGGCCGGTCGTCGGTTCGTCCAGAATGTACAGCGTACGGCCGGTTGCGCGCTTTGAGAGTTCCTTGGCGAGTTTTACGCGTTGCGCCTCACCGCCGGATAAGGTCGTCGCCTGCTGGCCGACCTTGATATAGCCGAGGCCAACGCGGTTCAGCGTTTCAAGCTTGTTGGCAATCGCCGGCACGGCGGAGAAGAATTTCGCGCCGTCTTCCACCGTCATGTCCAGCACATCGGCGATGGACTTGCCCTTGAACTTCACTTCCAGCGTCTCGCGATTGTAGCGTTGGCCCTTGCAGGTTTCGCAGGTGACGTAGACGTCCGGCAGGAAGTGCATCTCGATCTTGATGACGCCGTCGCCTTCGCAGGCTTCGCAGCGGCCGCCCTTCACGTTGAAGCTGAAGCGGCCCGGCGCATAGCCGCGGGCCTTGGCTTCCGGCAGGCCGGCATACCAGTCGCGGATCGGTCCGAAGGCGCCGGTATAGGTCGCCGGGTTCGAACGTGGTGTCCGGCCGATCGGGCTCTGGTCGATGTCGATGACCTTGTCGAGATGTTCGAGGCCCTGAATGCTTTCATAGGGCAGCGGCGGGCTGGAGGCGCCGTTCAGCTTACGCGCCAGCGCCTTGTACAGCGTCTCGATGATGAGGGTGGACTTGCCGCCACCGGAGACACCGGTCACGCAGGTGAAGCTGCCGAGCGGGATGGTCGCATCAACGCTCTTCAGATTGTTGCCGGTTGCACCTTTCAGCGTGATCTTGCGCTTCACCTTTTCCACTGGGCGGCGCTTCGGGATGACAATTTCCTTCGTGCCGTTCAGATAGTCCGCTGTCAGACTGTCCTTTGATTTCAGAATGTCTGCGGGCGTGCCTTCGGCAATGATTTCGCCGCCATGCACGCCGGCGCGCGGGCCCATGTCGATCACATGATCGGCAGTCAGGATCGCGTCCTCGTCATGCTCAACGACGATCACGGAATTACCGAGATCGCGCAGGCGTTTCAGCGTTTCCAGCAGCCGCTCATTATCGCGCTGGTGCAGACCGATGCTGGGTTCGTCCAGAACGTACAGTACGCCGGTCAGGCCGGAACCGATCTGGCTGGCGAGTCGGATGCGCTGGCTCTCCCCGCCCGACAGCGTGCCGGACGCGCGCGACAGGCTAAGATAGTCGAGGCCGACATCGTTGAGGAAGATCAGGCGGTCATTGATCTCTTTCAGGATGCGGGAAGCGATCTGGTTCTGCTGCTTGGTCAGCGACTTGTGCGCGACAGCGAACCACTCGCCGGCCTCCCGGATCGAGAACTGGCCCGCATCGGAAATGTCGAGCCCGGCAATCTTAACCGCCAGCGCTTCGGGCTTCAGGCGTTTGCCGCCACAGGCCGGGCAGGGGGCGGCGGCCTGGAACTTGCCGATTTCCTCGCGCACCCACTGGCTGTCGGTCTCGCGGTAGCGGCGCTCGAGGTTCGGGATGACGCCTTCGAACGTCTTCGTCACTTCATAGCGGCGCATGCCGTCATCATAGACGAAGTCGATTTCTTCCTCACCCGTGCCGAACAGGATGACGTCCTGTACTTTCTTCGACAGCTTGTTCCACGGGTGTTTCAGGTCAAAACCGTAATGGTCCGCCAGAGCCTGCAGGGTCTGGGTCTGGTAGGGCGAGGTCGACTTGGCCCAGGGCGCGATGGCGCCATTCATCAGGTCAAGGTCCTTGTCCGGAACGACCAGGCCCTCATCGATCTTCAACTGCTCACCCAGACCGTCACAGGTCGGGCAGGCGCCGAAGGGGTTGTTGAAGGAGAAGAGGCGCGGCTCGATTTCCGGAATCGTGAAGCCGGACACCGGGCAGGCAAAATTCGCGCTGAAGGTCACGCGCCGCGGCTCGGTCTCGTCATCCGCCTTGTCGGCGAATTCCGCGATAGCGATGCCGTCGGCGAGGCTGAGCGCGGTCTCGAAGCTTTCCGCAAGGCGCTGCTCCATGCCTTCGCGCACGACGACGCGGTCGACCACGACGTCGATGTCATGCTTGAATTTCTTGTCGAGCTTGGGCGGGCTTTCGAGTTCGTAGAACTCGCCGTCCACTTTCACGCGTTGGTAGCCGTTCTTCAGCAGTTCGGCGAATTCCTTGCGGTATTCCCCCTTCCGGCCACGGACGATCGGGGCGAGCAGGTAGAGACGCGAGCCCTCCGGCAGGTCCAGCGTCCGGTCCACCATCTGGCTGACCGTCTGGCTCTCGATCGGCAGGCCGGTGGCGGGCGAGTAGGGCACGCCAACCCGCGCCCAGAGGAGGCGCATATAGTCGTAGATCTCGGTCACCGTGCCCACAGTGGAGCGCGGATTCCGGCTGGTCGTTTTCTGCTCGATGGAGATGGCAGGCGAGAGGCCCTCGATGCTCTCCACGTCCGGTTTCTGCATCAGCTCGAGGAACTGGCGGGCATAGGCCGACAGGCTTTCCACATAGCGGCGCTGGCCCTCGGCATAGATCGTGTCGAATGCCAGCGAGGATTTGCCCGAGCCGGACAGGCCGGTCATCACAACCAGTTCGCCGCGCGGAATGTCCACGTCGATGTTCTTGAGATTGTGTTCCTTTGCGCCGCGAACGCGGATGAAGGGGGACTCAGCCATGGTGGGGACTTTCGGGCTTTTTGCTCGTTACGTCTGCAAAACGGGAATTGGATTGGTGCTAGTGCTTATGTGTGTCGCGAGTCCAGCTTGACGACAAGAACAAAGTATGAACATCTTTGGGCTGCTGCAAAAATGTGTCAGCAGCGATCTCTTGTGGACAGAGGGCCTGCGGCCGCTGCCCGGCAGGCGACAGAGGCGCCCAGTCGGGGTACAAGGGTCGAATCGAATACGAAACGGATCAGATCGGAGCGGAGTTTCAACCATGGCAGGATCAGTGAACAAAGTCATCCTCGTCGGGAATGTCGGGCAGGATCCTGAGGTTCGCCAGTTCCAGAACGGCGGACAGGTGGCCAGCTTCTCGCTCGCGACGTCTGAAACCTGGAAAGACAAGAACACCGGCGAGCGCCGCGAAAAGACCGAATGGCACCGTATCGCCGTGTTCAGCGAAGGTCTCGTCCGCGTGGTTCAGAACTATGTGAAAAAAGGTTCGAAACTGTACATCGAAGGCCAGCTTGAGACCCGCAAGTGGCAGGACAAGGATGGCCAGGACCGCTACACGACCGAGGTTGTGCTGCGTGGCTTCAATTCCACGCTGACCATGCTCGACAGCCGCGGTGAAGGCGGCGGCCGGTCTGCCGGTGGCGATTTCGGCGGTTACTCGCAAGGTGGCGGCGGTGCCCGCCAGATGAGCGGCCCGCAGGAAAGCTTTGCCAGCCACGATCTCGACGACGAGATCCCGTTCTAAGGCTCACCAGTATGGTCAGGGCGTTGCTCTGGCCGTTTCTGGCGGCGTCGGCCTGCCTTCTGGTCGCATGCACGCTTCCGGTGTCCGGTAATGCGCCGCAGAGCGTTGAATCCTCTGTCGAAAAGGCCGGTGTGGATCCCTCGCGGTCTGCAATGCTTATCGTGCGTCTGGAAGATGGGGCAAGCTGGTCCAGCGGCGGCGCCCGGGTGGACGAGCGGTTTGTTGCCGCCTCCACGTCCAAGATCCCGCACACGCTGATCGCCATTGAGACGGGTGCGGTGTCCGGACCGGACGAATGGTTCGAATGGGACGGGCAGGCGCGCTTCCTGCCGGCCTGGAACAAGAGCCAGACGCTGGCCGATGCTTTTCGCAACTCGACCGTCTGGATCTACCAGACGATCACGCCGCGCATCGGAAGCGAGGCCCTGCATGGCTGGCTTGAGGCATTCGGCTACGGAAACGCCGACACAGGCGCCCCTCAAGATGTGACGACCTATTGGCTGCGCGGGCCGCTGCGCATCTCTGCGCGCGAGCAGGTGGGCTTCCTGACGCGGCTGGTGCGGCGTGAGCTGCCCCTTTCGGCACGTACTTACGATCTTGCCGTGCCGGTCATGCTGGCGGACGAGGGCGAGGATTGGCGCCTCTATGCCAAAACCGGCTGGTACAGCAGCGATGAAGCGCAGGACATCGGCTGGTATGTCGGATGGCTGGAGCAGCGCAGCGGTGCCGCACAGGACACCTATGTCTTCGCCTTCAATATGGATATTGAGGCCCCGGAAACGGACATTCCGAAGCGTCCGGAGGTTGTCCGTGAGGCGCTTGTGGAAATCGGGGCGCTGCCCGCGCCCTGAGCCTTGTTGTAAAACCGTTTTTTTACCCCGGAATCACTGCAATTTTCGGGGCTTTCAGGTTTGTTTTGGCGCCCTGAAATGCTAGACAAACAGGCAAGATATAGAAGCGCGATTCCCGCGCGCCCTCTGCAGCTGACACGAGTTTCTCATGAGCGACCAGACGACCCCTCCGGAAGACCCGGAAACCCCCGAAAATGGCGGTGGGGGCGGCGCCGGCCTGCCTGACGGGATTGAGCCCGTTTCCATCGAATCCGAGCTGAGAAGCTCCTATCTCGACTACGCGATGAGCGTGATCGTCAGCCGGGCGCTGCCGGATGTGCGCGACGGCCTGAAGCCGGTGCACCGGCGTATCCTGTATGCCATGCAGGTGAACGGCAACACGCCGGACAAGCCCTACAAGAAATCCGCCAACATCGTCGGCGCCGTGATGGGTAACTACCACCCCCATGGCGACAGCGCGATCTATGACGCGCTGGTGCGGATGGCGCAGCCTTTCTCGATGGGCCTGCCCCTGGTCGACGGGCAGGGCAATTTCGGCTCGATCGACAATGATCCGCCGGCCGCCATGCGTTACACCGAATCCCGGATGATGAAGGCGGCGACGCACCTCCTAGCCGACATCGACAAGGATACGGTCGATTTTCAGGATACCTATGACGGCTCCCAGCAGGAGCCGATGGTCCTGCCGGCCCAGTTCCCGAACCTCCTGGTCAATGGCGGCGGCGGCATCGCGGTCGGCATGGCGACGAACATCCCGCCGCACAATCTGGGCGAAGTGGTCGATGCGACGATTGCCGTGATCGATGATCCGGAAATCGATGACGATGCGCTGTGTGAAATCGTCCCCGGACCGGATTTCCCGACCGGCGGCCTGATCATGGGCATGTCCGGGTCCCGCAAGGCGCTGCTGACAGGACGTGGCAGCGTGATTGTCCGTGCCAAGACGGATATTGAAGAAGCCCGCAATGGGCGTCAGGCCATCATCGTCACCGAGATTCCCTATCAGGTGAACAAGGCTGCGATGATCACCAAGATTGCCGAACTCGTCCGCGAGAAGCGGATCGAAGGCATTGCTGACCTGCGTGACGAATCCGACCGGCACGGCATCCGCGTCGTGATCGAGGTGAAGAAGGACGCCAGCGCCGAAGTCGTGCTGAACCAGCTTTACCGCTTCAGCCAGATGCAGAACTCGTTCCCGGTGAACATGCTGGCGCTGAATGGCGGCCGGCCGGAACTGATGAATTTGCGCAAGGTGCTCGATTGCTTCATCGCCTTCCGCCAGGAAGTCGTTGTCCGCCGCACCAAGCACGATCTCAACAAGGCACGGGACCGGGCACACGTCCTCGTTGGCCTTGCCATGGCCGTCGCCAATATTGACGAAGTCATCCGCATCATCCGCCACTCGCCCGATCCGAACACGGCCCGCGAACAGCTGCTTGCGAAAGCCTGGCCGGTCATGGACATGGGACCGCTGCTGGACCTCATTGCAGACCGCCGCACGCGCAAGGGCGAAGGCGATACGATCTACCTGTCGGACGAGCAGGCCCGCGCCATTCTCGCGCTGCAGCTGTCGCGCCTCACCGGCCTTGGCCGGGACGAAATCGGCAATGAAGCCAAGGGCTTGTCCGAGAAGATCGCCGACTATCTCGACATTCTCAGGTCCCGTCCTCGCATCCGCGACATCATCAAGGGCGAGCTGACCGAGGTGAAAGAAAAGTTCGCTGTGCCGCGCCGGTCCGAGTTCACCGCCGGCGGCATCGACATGGAAGACGAGGACCTCATTGAGGTCGAAGACATGGTCGTCACGGTCACGCATGGCGGCTACGTCAAGCGGACGCCGCTCTCGACCTACCGGACGCAGCATCGCGGCGGCAAGGGCCGCTCCGGCGTGTCGATGAAGGAAGACGATTTCGTCGTCCAGCTCTTCTCGGCCACGACGCATACGGAGATGTTGTTCTTCTCGTCTGCGGGCATGGTCTACAAGGAGAAGGTGTGGCGCCTGCCGGTCGGTGGGCCGACCTCACGCGGCAAGGCGCTGGTCAACATCTTCCCGCTGGCTGCTGACGAACGTATCGAGAGCGTCATGCCGCTGCCGGACGATGAAGAGTCCCGCAACGAACTGGACGTCATGTTCGCCACCAAGACGGGCAATGTCCGCCGCAACAAGCTGTCAGAGTTCATCCGCGTCAACCGCAACGGCAAGATCGCGATGAAGCTGGAGGAAGATGCCGATGACGGCATTGTCAGCGTGAAGATCTGTTCCGAGAAGGACGACATCCTGCTGACCACGGCACTCGGCCAGTGTATCCGCTTCCAGGTCACGGACGTGCGCGTCTTTGCAGGCCGTAACTCCACCGGTGTCCGCGGTATCCGCCTCGCCGATGGCGACGAAGTCATCTCCATGGGCATCCTGCGCCATGTGGATGTCACCTCGGAAGAGGCGCGCGCCTATCTCAAGCACGCAGCGGCAATGCGCCGTGCGGCGACGGGCGAGGAAGAAGAAGTGTCCGACGATGACGAGGAGGTCACGGAAGAGGCGTCCCTGTCGACCGAGCGCCTGGCCGAGCTCGGCGCGGCAGAGGAGTTCGTCCTGACCATTGCCGATGACGGTATGGGCAAGCGCTCTTCCGCTTACGATTATCGCGTCACCGGACGGGGCGGCAAAGGCCTTGTCGCCCAGAACATCTGGGGCCGCGACAAGAAAAAAGGCCCGGTCAAGAAAGTGGCCCAGTCCTTCCCGGTCGATGATGGGGATCAGGTCATGCTTGTCACCGATGGCGGACAGCTGATCCGCACGCCGGTGGACCAGATCCGTATTGCCGGCCGCTCGACGGGCGGTGTCTGGGTGCTTCGCACGGCGGAAGGAGAGCGCGTTGTTTCCGTTGCTCGCCTTGTGGAAGACGCTGAAACCGTTATTGAGGAGGGCGGCGGCGCTGAGTAAGCGCCGCTGTTGTACGAATAACAGGGCCGGGGAGGGCCGCCATGCACCGCGTTGGATTGTATCCGGGAACATTCGACCCCCCGACCATTGGCCATATCGACATCATTGGCCGGGCACGCAAACTGGTCGACACGCTCATCATTGGCGTGGCGATCAATGAAGCCAAGAAGCCCTTGTTTTCACTGGAAGAACGCGTCGCCATGGTGCGCTCGGAATGTGAGAAACTGAACGGGCCGGGCCTGGCGGACATCAAGGTCATGCCGATGCACGGCCTGCTCATGAAATTCGCTGAAGCGTGCGGCGCGCAGATCATCGTGCGTGGCCTGCGGGCTGTGCAGGACTTCGAATACGAATTCCAGATGACCGCGATGAACGAGCAGCTCAATCCGGACATTGAGACGGTGTTTCTGATGGCCGATGTGCGCCATCAGGCTGTGGCATCGCGTCTCGTCAAGGAAATCGCCAGCCTTGGCGGCGACATCACGCCCTTCCTGACGCCGGATGTGAAGCGCGCGCTGATGGAAAAGTACGGGAAGTAATTCCTGCGCGACGGATCAACTGTCTCAGACCGTTGAAACCTGACAGGTGATGCCTGACATTACGGGCAACACATGGCGCCGTGCGTGCGCCCGGATGGAGACGTTGCCTATCATGAATCTGGCCCCCCTGAAATTTGCGTCCCTGGCCTTTGCGGCCTCCGCCGTGGCCCTGTCCTTTGCGGCAAACGCCGAAGATGCTGCGGAGGCGGCGCCTCCGGTTGAAATGACGCTGGCGCAGGCGAAGGCAGACCCGGACAACTGGCGTCCGGTCGATCCGGAGAACCTCTTCATCTTCGATACGACCAAGGGCCGCGTCCTGATCGAGGCCTTCCCGGAGGTCGCGCCGAAACACTATGAGCAGTTTTCAACCATCATCCGGTCCGGCGATTTCGACGGCACCAGTTTCCACCGCGTGATCGCTGACTTCATGGCGCAGGGCGGTGACATTTTTGCGCTCAAGGGCCGGGATTCCGGTCTGCCGGATCTTGAAGGCGAATTCACCTTCCGGCGCGATCCGGCGGCGATGCCGCTGGAAGCCACGATTGGCCCGGAAGACACGGCGAAGTTCGGTTATATCAAGGGCTTTCCGATCGGGACGCAGGCCAGCTTCTTTGCGGAAATGTCGGTCGACGGCATGGTCGAAAGCTACATTCCGCACTGCAAGGGCATGGTCTCCACCGCCCGGACCGATGATCCGAACTCGGCCAATTCGCAATTCTTCCTGATGCGCGGCCAGGCCGAACACCTTGACCGTAAATACACGGCCTGGGGCCGTGTGGTCGTGGGGGAGGATGTGGTCATGGCTATCAAGCATGGCCCCGATGCCCGGGATGGCCATGTCGACAATCCGGACATCCTGAAATCGGCCAAGGTTGCCGCCGACCTGCCGGAGGGCGAACGCCCCGAAGTCTGGGTTGAGCGGACCGATGGGCCGCTGTTCCTTGCCGAAATGGCCGACAAGGACGACATCGACGTCTGCTCGCTGCCGTCCGTGCCTGCGGTTGTCGGCGAGTAAGGCCTGCACAGGTCTTGTTGCGCGGCGCGCGGCTTTCTGCGAGACGGGCGCCCCATGGACCTGAGCCAATTCCAGTTTGACCTGCCCGAACGGCTGATCGCGCTTCGCCCGGCGGAGCCGCAGGATTCCGCGCGCCTTCTGGTCGTGCATGGCGATGGCCGGCTGGAAGATGCCGGTGTGCGGGATCTGCCGCGTTACCTGAACAAGGGCGATGTTCTGGTCTTCAACGACACGCGTGTCCTGCCCGCTGCGCTGAAGGGCATACGCCCCGCGCGGGACGAGGCGGGGCAGGACGTTGCCTGCGACGTGAACCTCACCGAACGGGTGGACGGCCGCAACTGGCGTGCGCTGGCCCGGCCGGGCAGGCGGCTGAAAGACGGCGATACGATCGTCTTCGCCGAAGGCTTCACCGCAGAGATCACCGGCCACCATGAGGGTGGCGAAATCGGGCTTCGCTTTTCCCTGGAAGGCGAGGCGCTGACCGCGGCGCTCGACAAACACGGCGCGATGCCGCTGCCCCCCTATATCGCGCGCCGCCGCCCGGCCGATGCGAAAGACCGGGAAACCTACCAGACCGAATTTGCGGGCGAAGACGCCGCCTCCGTCGCTGCGCCGACAGCGGGCCTTCACTTCACGCCGCGCTTGTTGGCTGAGTGTGACGCGGCAGGGCTCGTACGGGAGACTGTGCGCCTGCATGTCGGCCTCGGAACGTTCAAGCCGCTCGAAGAGAAACAGCTGGAAGAGAACCGGCTGCACCAGGAGTGGCGCCGCCTGACGCCTGAAACCGCTACGCGCCTGAATGCGGCTCGGGCCTCAGGCCGCCGGGTGGTGCCGGTCGGTACGACGGCCATGCGTACGCTGGAAAGCTGTGTGGATACGGAGGGTGTTCTTCACCCGGCCACGGGCCCGACGGACATCTTCCTGAAGCCGGGCGATGCGGTGCGCGGCACCGATGCCCTGGTGACGAACTTCCACCTGCCGGGCTCCAGCCTGTTCATGCTGGTTTCGGCCCTGATGGGAACGGAGGTGATGCGCGCAGCCTACGCCCACGCCATCGCGAACGAATACCGCTTCTACTCCTACGGCGACGCCTGCCTGCTACTTCCCTAGCTGGGAGGCGACGTCCGGGCGGAGTTCCGTCATTTCACGGATGGCTTTGGCAGCCGTGATGCGGGCGAGATGACGGCCTTTCTCATCGCGCCAGTCGGCTTCGACAAGACCTGTGGTCCGGCCCCGGCTGACAAGGCGGCCTTCAATCGTGATGATGCCGTGCGGCACCGGGCGCAGGATGCGCGTCTGCAGTTCCATCGTGGTGAACCATTCGCCATTTTCCAGCGCACTGGCCATGGTCATGGAGACGATGTGGTCCGACAGGCCCGCAACCCAGCCGCCAAATACGCGGCCATCATTGATGTCGCGGTCACCCTCGTTCGGCCACTCATACAGTGTGCGGCCATAGCTGACTTCTTTCAGCCAGAGGTCCGGCCGGATACCGAGATTGCGGATGCCCGGGGGCAGCTCCCATTCGCCGCTTTTCAGCCGGTCGAAAAAGGCTTTCTGTTGTTCGGATAAATCTGTCCGGCTCATGCGAGGCGTGCTCCGTTCGGGACGGGTTTGTCAGGGGAAAACATGACGATGGCGCCTTCGGCATCGGCAAAGCCGAGTGTCAGCACTTCCGACATGAACTTGCCGATCTGGCGCGGCGGGAAATTGACGACGGCGGCGACCTGTTTGCCGACCAGTTCGTCCGGCGAATAGTGCGCCGTGACCTGGGCGGAGCTTTTCTTCACACCGACGCCAGGGCCAAAATCGATCTGCATGCGAATGGCGGGCTTGCGCGCGCCTTCCAGCGGCGCGGCTTCCAGCACCGTGCCCATGCGAATGTCCACCTTGCGGAAGTCGTCAAAGCTGATTTCGTCCGCAGCGGCGTTTTCAGGCGCGTCGACCAGATGCATCAGGTCGACGTCGCCCCGCCATCGACCACCATCATCTGGCCGGTCATGTAGGCGCCAGCTTTCGAGGCGAGATAGACGGCGGCGCCGGCGATCTCTTCCGGTTCGCCGATCCGCTTCAGCGGCGTGCCGGACAGGCTGCGCTTCAGCGTGTCGGGATTGTCCCACAGCGCTTTGGCGAAGTCGGTCTTGATCAGGCCCGGAGCGATGCAGTTCACGCGGATATTGTCGACGCCGAGTTCGGTCGCGAGGTTGCGGGCGAGCTGGAAGTCCGCCGCCTTGGAGATGTTGTAGGCCCCGATCACAGGCGAGCCGCGCAGGCCGCCGATGGACGAGACGATGATCACCGCGCCATCCTTGCGCTCGCGCATTTGCGGCACGCACATCTGGATCAGCCAGTTATTGGAAATGATGTTGTTCTGCAGGATCTTGGCGAAGGCATCGTCTTCAATCCCGCTCATCGGGCCGTAATAGGGGTTCGAGGCGGCGTTGCAGACGCAGGTGTCGATCTTGCCGAACGCCTTGTTGGTGGCATCCACCATGGCCTGCAGGTCTTCCTTGGACGAGATGTTGGCCGGCACCGCGATGGCTGTGCCCTCGCCGTGTTTGGCGTTGATCGCATCCGCCACTTCCTGGCACGGGCCGGGCTTGCGGGACGAGATCGTCACTTTGGCGCCGGCATCGGCCATGGCTTCGGCGATGGCCTTGCCGATGCCGCGGGAAGATCCGGTGATGACGGCAACTTTGCCGGTAAGGTCGAACAGGCTCATGGCGGGGCTCCCTGCATGCTGTGTTATCCCGCACAGGCTAGGCCCTCCGGCGGGTTGCCGCTAGGGGTTCCCCAAGGAAAGCAACGGTCTCAGCGCTGTCAGATGTCCCAGGCTTCGCAGAGGATGTTGACCAGCATCTCGGTCCGCTTGCGCACCACGTCCGCCGTCCAGGCATGCTGGTCCTGCAGGTCGCGGGTGAGGGCGAAGTCCATCCCGCCGCCGCCATTGAAGTAGACGTCCTTCTTGGCGCGATAGTCCTGCCGGTCGGCCTTCTGGTTCACCTTGTGTGTCAGCAGCACGAAATTGCCGAGCGTGTCGCACTGTTCGCGGCGTTTCGCCGGGTCCGGCCAGACCGTCAGCCAGTGGCTGTCCTCATGGATATTGCGCGGCAGAACATGCTCCACCGTCGCGTCGGATTCCGGCGGGATGGTCAGGCCATCTTCCAGGGCCGCGTTCAGCCGGAGGGCCATCGCCCGGCGCTGGGCGAAGGTGGCGAACCGGCCGAGCATCCGTTCGCGGGCCTTGCGGGCGTCCGAGCGGTCGACCGACAGCGGGCCGTTCTTGGCGAACAGGGTGCGGTCATTGGTGATCGCGTCCATCACCTTGTTGAAGCGCCGGTTGCGCTGGTCGCGGTCGGTGACCACCAGCATGATGATGAAGGCCTGGCGTTCCAGGCGTGTGAAGAATTCCGGCGCTTTCGGGTCTGCCACGCCCCGTTCGACCAGGAATTTCAGGGCCGGTGCGCGCCAGCTGGACTGATCGAGGGCGCGCATCTGGTTCAGCTTGTCGCTGACGATTTTCGCATTCGGCCCGTCCTGCACTTCGCCCGTCGTGATCAGCCGGTAGGCGTCGACATAGCGCGGCAGCACTTCGTCCAGGAAGGTGCGCGGGTCGACCTTGGACAGCACCGCTTTCGGGAAGGCCGAGACCAGTTCCCCGCGCCCGGACTTGTCATAGATCGAGCGGATCTGGCGCAGCAGGTCGTCAAAGGCGGATCCGCCGAGCGCCGCCTCATGTTCCGACCAGCGTTCGGCATAGGCGCTGGCTTCCTCATCGGTGAATTTGGCCCGCTGGAACAGCTCGGTCTTGATGATGTCGTGCGCGTCCGGCTCCTTGCCGCGCGTGTTGAGCACGCGGAACACCTTGAAGCCCTGATCCTTTTCGCCAACGACAACCCGCACCAGCGCGCAGCGGTTCATCACGACATCGGCGAGCGCGCGCCGTGTGTCGTCACTCATGCTCTCGATCCGTTTGGCAAAGGCGGCGGCGTTGCGCACCATGCGCGCCTGGCTTTCGCTTTCGCCGGGTTCCTTGTCCAGGTTCCGCGTGGCGCCCGGCGTCTGGATCGAGGCGCGGAAGAACGGCCCGTCCATATGGTTCAGCGTCAGCCGCCAGTTGGCGCCTTCTCCCAGCATCGGCCGCGCCTCGTCGGCGATCAGCGCATGCAGCATGGCCGCGCGCGCCTTGTCCGGTTCCAGGTCGCGCAGCACGGCCAGCAGGATGGTCAGCGTGGTCAGCCGCTGCTGGCCATCGACAATCTCCAGCACGCCGCTTTCCGCACCGTGGATCAGGACGATCGCACCGACAAAGTGCGGTGTGCCCGTTTTGACGGAATCGATGAGATCGCCGAGCAGTTCGTTGGCTTCCCTCGTCTCCCAGGAATAGCTGCGCTGATAGGGGGGCATCTGCAGCCGTTCGCCCGGCGCAAAAATCGCCCGCACGGAGCTTTCCTGCGCCCGGACTCCGAGGTCGATATTCTGGTCCATGGCAGTGTCCATTCTGGCGCCCTCGTAACTGTCTTCTGACTAGCTCTTGCCAACCCACGTCACAACGCGAGATGAACCGCGTGACGTGTGTTTCTGGCTGAAGTGTGACGAGAGGGTAACGATATGCATGTGATCAGGTACCGCCAAGGAAATTCTATCCGATATGGAAGACTGTCTGCACAGTCCGTAACCCCGATTCGGGGGACGAGCCTGGAAGAGGCCATGAAAGGCGAGGCGGACGGCGCGCCTGTGCCGCTCGCTGAAATCGACATCCTGTCGCCTGTTGCCCGGCCGGGAAAAATTCTCGGCATCGGTGTGAACTATGCAGCGCACGCCGCAGAGAGTGTCAGTTTTGTCGATACGAAAAAACCGGAAATCCAGAAATGGTTCAACAAGCAGGCCACAGCAATCAACGATCCGTATGCTGATGTCGACCTTCCGAAAGTGTCGGAACAACTTGATTATGAAGGGGAATTGGTGGTCGTGATCGGCAAGCGCGGGCGGCATGTGCCGCGCGAGCGGGCGTTCGAAATCGTGGCGGGCGTGACCATTGGCTGCGACTATTCGGTGCGCGACTGGCAGCGCGCCAGCCAGACCATGATCATGGGCAAGGGGTTCGACACGCATGCCCCGGTCGGCCCGGCCATTGTCACGCTGGATGAGATCGAAGACCTGTCCGCGCTGGAAGTGCGCACCTTCGTGAACGGCGAACAGCGCCAGTCCGGCCATGTGCGGGACATGGTTCACGACATTCCCGCACAGATTGCGCACCTGACGGCAGCCTTCACGCTGGAACCCGGCGACCTGATCTTCACCGGCACGCCGGCAGGTGTCGGCGCAGGCTTCAATCCGCCGAAATGGCTGAAGGCCGGAGACCGTGTCCGGGTCGAGATCGACGCGCTGGGTTACATCGAACAGCAAATCGTGACAGAGCCGGGACGTACGGTGATCGGCTGAACCGCGAGGTAGTCCTGTGCCCCGATCCGGCGTTATCGCCTTCCTGTTTTCTGTCATCCTGTCTGCGTGTGGAAACGGGCAGGGCGCCGTGTCTGCCATCGGCCCGGATGACATCCGCAGCGCCGACTATGCCCTGTTGCCCTGTGCCGCCTCGACCGCCACGGCACCGTGCCTTCTGGTTGTGGCCGGCGGCAAGCGGGTGCTGTTCGGCACGCCGCCGGGGCTTCGAGCGGCGATGGACGGGCCTGTACTGGCCAGCCTCGATGCCGTCCTGTTGTTCTCCCTGCAGGGGGCGAATCTCGAAGGGCTGGACGAGGTGCGCAATGCGGGCTGGACGGCCGGGCGTGAGACGCCACTGGCGGTCGGTGGCCCGTCCGGAACGCGGGATGTCGTCGCGGCGCTGAACAAGGCGTTCGAACTTTCTGATGCGGAGATATTCGTGAAGGATTCGCCGAAGGGCGGTTTTGGCGCCGCGCTTCTGGGTGTCCTGCCGGGCGAAGGCGATGCGAAGACGGAAGTCTTCAATACCGGAGATCTGGTCGTCACCAAGATCGAGTCGGCAGATGGCCAGGCTGGGTACTGGGTGGACTATGGCGGCCAGCGGGCCGTGTTGCAGCCCTGCGGCATGACCCTCGCGGTGAAGTTCAATCAACAGGAGGCGTTTGCCCTGTCCTGCGGCGCAGATTCGCCGAATGCATGGCCGCTCGGCAAGGTCCATTACCTTGTTGAAGGGGCCAGCGCAGAGCCTTGATTTTTGTCTGAAAACAGAGCCCTGAGAAAGGACCGGGGCGCACATTTCTGCGCGCCCCGTGTCTCCCCCGAGACTGCCCCCGCTCCGGCCAATAAGATGGCCGCGGACCGGTGGTGCCGGGTCTCTGACTCTTGGCTATCGGGCGTTCCGCGTCCTGTCCAGTTACGGTTTGTATCCGATTGTGACACGCGCCGTGTCTGTGACCTCTCCGCAACAATGTTCGGCGGGATTGCCGGACCACCCAAATTGCGCCACATCCAAGCAATTCGTTAACTTCTGGACCTTATCTGTTAAGATTGACGAATTGTTTCGGGTGCTGAGCTGATGACGTTTATCTTGTTCCTGCTGTACATGGCAGCCGGCGGTGCCGCCGGATACGCCGGCGCGACGGTGCTGGAACTCGGCCTGCCGATCTCCATCGGCGCTGGCGTGCTGACGACCGCCGTTCTCAGCCAGATCCACGTCCTTGTTTCCAATGGCAGTTCGAAGCGCGAAATCGATGCGCGCATGCAGGCAATTGAGAAAGAGAACCGTGACGCCGAACGCCGGATGGACGTGATCGAAGCGCGCACTGACGTGGTCGAGGAAACGGTCAAGCATGAGTTGACCGAACGGCGCGATGCGCTGGTCTCGGAAATGAAGCAGCTGGAAAGCCTGATCGACCGGCTGTCCCACAGCTTTGAAACCCGTCTGGCGGAAACCTCCACCAACAAGATCGTCGCCCCGCAGGAAGATGCGATTCTCCGCGATGTGCGTGACGCGCTGAAGGATGGCCGGGTGGATCTGCACCTGCAGCCGATCGTGTCACTGCCGCAGCGCCGCGTCTCTTTCTATGAAGGCTTCACGCGGCTGCGCCGCCCGGATGGCTCTCTGATCCTGCCGGCGGAATTCCTCGACGCCGGCCGCCGCGCGAACCTGATGGGGCAGATCGACAATTTCACCCTGTTCCGCTGCGTGCAGATCGTGCGCCGCCTGGCAGAGCGTGACCGCCGCGTTGGTGTCTTCTGCAACATCGCCGCAAGCTCGCTGGAAGATTCGACCTTCTTCCCGATGTTCCTTGAATTCATGACGGAAAACCGGGACCTCTCCGGCGCCGTCATTTTCGAGATCCGCGCCGACCGGTTCGAAACCCGCTCGCGCACCATGCGGGACAATATGGACAAGCTGACCGCGCTCGGCTTCCGCTTCTCCATCGACCACGCCCCGGACCTCGGTCTCGACCTGCCGCGTCTTCAGTCGGCCGGCGTGCGCTTCGTGAAGATGAATGGCGGCGCCCTGATCGACCAGCTGCGTGACCCGGCTGGCCCGCGTCCGGTGTCCTCCATCAACCGCCGCGTCGATGGCGAGGAAGTCTCCGCCGTGTTCTCCCGCTATGGCATCACCATGGTGGCCGAGAAGATGGAAGACGAGGCGAGCGTCGTCGAAATTCTCGAATACGAGATCCCGTATGGTCAGGGCCATGTCTTCGGCGCGCCGCGCCCGATCAAGGCCTCGCTGATGGAAGAAACCGCCCCGCCGCGGGAAATGGTCCAGCGCCTGACCAATTTCGGCTAGGCGCCGGTCTCCCTCAAATCGCCCCAATCCCGGTGTGTGCTGGCCTCCGTTTCAAAGCGGAGGTGTTTTCATGCGTGCGATAATCCTGGCGCTTGCTGCCTTGCCCGCCGGTGCCGCGGCCGGAGAGGTCCGGACGGTCGTCGCGGACCTGCCGGGGCCTGTGGAATTCGAGGCGCCCGAGTCGCTCCAGGCACTGGAAGAAGGCCCGGTCTGGCTGGACCTCTCGATTGCGCCGCCGCTTGATCCGGCAGGGCAGCAGGAAGACGGCTCATGGTCCGTTATAGTCTGCGATAGTCATGGCGAGGTCAGCGCGAAGTCGGTCTCAGTCCCCACCGGGTCCAACCATTTGCTGCTGGAAGTCCGACCCGGCACGCCGGAGCAGCACGCCGCAAACATGGTCTCCTGCAACTACGCGCCCCAATATTCAGACGAGACAAGCCTCGGCCATGTGATCCGTATCAAGGGCTGCTATTTCGCCAATTCGGTCTCCATCCCGACGGCCAATCAGTGGATCCTGAACCCGCTGCCCGCCAGCGCCTGCCAATCCCGCGATTGACCGAAGCGCCTGCGCAGCTTACCTCGCCGCGCATGACCGCACCGCAATTCCCGCAAGGGCTTTCCGAAATCGCCAGCCGCTACGACACGATCCTGTGTGACGTCTGGGGCGTGATCCACAATGGCCGCAGCGCATTTACCGAGGCGTGCGAGGCGCTGGTGCGCTTTCGCGAGGGCGGCGGGCATGTCTGCCTGATCACCAATGCGCCAGTGCCCAAAGCGCAGGTGACGCGCTATTTCCAGCCGCTGGGTGTGCCGGACGCCGCGTTCGACGATTGTGTCTCCTCCGGCGATGCCACCCGCGCGGAACTGGTCCGGCGCAAGGGGCAGGCCGTCTGGCGTCTCGGCGCTGATGAAGGCTGGGAGCACGACCGCCACCTCTATGAGGGGCTGGACCTCAAATTCACCGAGGCCGACGAAGCCGACCTGCTGCTGTGCATCGGCCTGCGCGATCATGTCGGCGAGCATCCGGAAGACTATCGCGAGGAACTCTCCGCCGGCATCGCCCGGAACCTTCCCATGATCTGCGCCAATCCGGACAAGCAGGTGCGTGTCGGCGGCCAGCTCTACTGGTGCGCAGGCGCTCTGGCCGATGTCTACGAAGACCTTGGCGGCAAAGTGATTTATCCCGGCAAGCCGCACCCGCCGATCTATCATCTCGCTATTGAGCGGGTCGAGGCGCTGACCGGCGGCAAGCCGCTCGACCGGTCACGCATCCTCTGCATCGGCGACAGCCCCGGCACGGATGTACGCGGCGCAGGCGTGCAGGGCTTTGACAGCCTCTATGTCGGCACCGGTCTCAAGGAGCATGGCGAGGATTTCGAAGAGGAAGTCGCCGAATTGCTGGCAGCCTATGGCGAGCAGGCAACCTGGGCCATGACAGGCTTAAGATGGTGACGCATCGCCCTCAGGCGTGTAACGAAGCCCGTCGAAAGAATCGGAGCATCCCGGAATGACTGAATTTACCGGCTTCAAATACGAAGACCTCGAAATCGGGCAGTCGCACGAAACCGTGCACAAGATCACTGCAGACGACATCCAGCGCTTTGCTGAAGTGTCGGGCGATTTCAATCCGCTGCACATGTCCGACGAATATGCCGCCACGACCATGTTCGAGAAGCGCATCGCCCATGGCGCGCTGACGGCCAGCTATATCTCCGGCATCCTCGGCAACAACCTGCCGGGACCGGGGGCGGTCTTTGTCGGGCTGAACATGCGGTTCCGGCGTCCGGTCTATATCGGCGACACGGTCACGGCGAGGGCGACGGTCGCCGAGAAGATCGACCGCGGCAACCGGGTTGTCCTCAAGATCGAGTGCATCGTGGATGGCAAGCGTGTCATCGCCGGTGACGCGGAAGTGGTCGCACCGAGCCGGGGGGCCTGATTGGCTGTCTATGCCGGCTACCGGGACCTGCCCGCCGTCGCGCGGGGCGCTTCGATTGCGCTCGGCAATTTTGACGGGCTCCATGCCGGCCACCGGGCGGTGATGGAGGCGGCAAAGCAGGCGGGCGGCGGCAAGTTCTCCGTCGCCACCTTCGAACCGCCGCCGCGCGCCTATTTCCGGCCAAGCGACCCGCCTTTCCGTATTTTCCGGCCTGAGCGGCGCAATAACGCCATTCTGGCAGCTGGCGCCGATACGGTGTTCGAATTGCCGTTCAATGGCGAAATGGCGTCGATGACCGATGAAGCCTTCGTTCGCGAAGTTCTTGTCGAGGGGCTGTCAGTCAGCCATGTGTCTGTCGGTTTCGACTTCCGGTTCGGGCGCGGCCGGATGGGCCATGCCCAGCGGCTGGCCAGTCTCGGACGGGCCCTCGGATTCGGGGTAACGATCGTTGACGAAGTGATTGAGCTGGAAGGCAAGGCGTCGTCCACGGCCATCCGGCAGGCGCTCCATGCCGGCGAACCCGAAACGGCTGCTGAGCTGCTTGGCACTTGGTGGATCGCCGATGGCGTCGTCGAGAGCGGCGAGAAGAATGGCCGTACCCTCGGCTTCCCGACGGCAAACCTGCACCTCGGCGACCTGATCCATCCGCGCCACGGCATCTATGCGGTGCGGGCGCGGATCGACCGGCAGGGCGACTGGCTGGACGGTGTTGCCAATTTCGGCCGCACGCCCACGACCGGTATCCGCGATCCGCTGCTGGAGACCCACATCTTCGATTTCGACGGTGACCTCTATGGCAAGTGGCTGGAGGTCCAGCTGATCTCCTTCATCCGGCCCGAACTGAAGTTTGCCGATCTGGATGCTCTGGTTGAAGCCATGCACGCAGACGCTGCAGAAGCCCGCAAACGCCTCGCGAATCTGTAAATTTCGTTAGACTTTTCTCTTTTCATTACCGCCGTACCCCGCCATGCTGCGCCCATCTGGGGACAGCAACAGGGAGTTTCCCATGCGCACTTTGCTCACCACGGCAGCCTTGGCGGCGGCCATATCCTTCCCGGCTTTCGCACAGGAGTTCAGCGCCGACACGTCTCTGGCGAATGACGACCGGATCGTGCGCAGCGTCAACCTGGAAGACCTGAAGGCTATCGCGGTTTCCGAAGGCCATACAATCACCGAAGTTGGCGGCGAGGGCGATGTCTCGGTCCGGGCAACAAATGCCGACGGTCTGATCTTCCACCTGATTGGCACGGCATGTGGCTCCGAATACTCCGAGGATTGCCTCGGCATGATGGTGCAGGTCCGTTACGACAGCGACGAGGACGTCACGGCGGAAAAGATCAATGAGGCCAACCTCGCCTACGCCGCGGTTTCCACCTGGTGGGACAAGGAGGGCGAGACGCTTGGCGTCACCCGCTACATCATCCTAGACGGCGGTCAGCGGATGGAGAATTTGAAAATCAATCTCCAGAATGCACTCGCCCTGGGCCCGCTCGTGGCAGATGTCATCTGGCCCTATGAGGACGACTACGACTGGCTGTGGGACGAAGAAGACGAGGACAGCGAGTAACCCGCCTCGGGTCTGCCATATTACTGACATCGAAGCCGGGCATGAGATATGTCTGGCGGGGAATTGGCAGGCAAGGGGTGAGGTTTGCGGACTGTTTTCGCAGCATTTTTTCTTTGGGCACTCGCAGGCAGTGAGGCGCTGGCTCAACCGGTATCTGTGGCGCCGCCAGAGACACTGGAAGACGTGCCGCGTGTCAGCCGGTCTCCGGATGTCCTGATCCGCAATGTCCAGCTCGATGACCTTCGCCTGCTCGTCGACGATCTCGGCGGTGCATTCCTGGCAGCCGGACAGAATGAGACGGGTGCCCCGTTCGTATTCGCCCGCTTGCCGGATGGCCTGACGCTCGGGATCTATTCGGTTTGTGCGGATGAGGCGGCGACCGATTGCCGGGGCGTCGAGTTCATGGCGGCTTTCGGCTCGGCCATGTCCTATGAGGAGGTCACGGCCATTGACCGGTCCTTCAGCGCTGTCTCCATCTACAAGGAGGACCGGGATACGGTGCATGTATCCCGCTATGTGATCCTCGATCAGGGCATCACCTGGGGCAATCTGATCGAGAATGCGGCCGTTTTCGATGCCCTGTGCGCCAAAGTGGCCAGCCGCCTGGCCTATGGCCCGCCACAGGCCGCGGTCACGGCACCGCGCTGAGGCATCCGCCCTAGTGACAGGTTAACCTCTGCCTGTTAAGGCGCTTGCCGATGGACCGGATATTCACAATTCGAATTAGCCGCCCGGCTGCGCGCTGACCCCACCGAAGGGTCTGGGCGAGGCCGGGATTTGCTTTTCGAGCCCTGCATTCCTCTTCCAATCCGTTCACACTGAAGATCCATGACCGATTCCCTGACCGACCGAGATTATCGCGACACCCTGTTCCTGCCCGCGACCGAATTCCCCATGCGTGGCGGCCTGCCCAAGCGTGAGCCTGACTGGATCAGGCGCTGGGACGATCTGAACCTGTACGACCGCCTGCGCGCCGATGCGAAGGAACGCGGTGCGAAGCCGTGGATTCTCCATGATGGCCCGCCCTACGCCAACGGCCACATCCACCTCGGCACGGCGATGAACAAGATCGTCAAGGACATCATCGTCCGCTCGCACCAGATGGCGGGTTTCGACGCGTCCTACCTGCCGGGTTGGGACTGCCACGGCCTGCCCATCGAATGGAAGGTGGAAGAAGAGTTCCGCGCCAAGGGCAAGACGAAGGACGATGTGCCGCCCGGAGAATTCCGCGCCGCCTGCCGCGCCTATGCCGAGAAATGGGTCGAGGTGCAGGGCAAGGAATTCCGCAACCTCGGCATCGAGGGCGAGTGGGACAATCCGTACCTGACGATGAAGTTCGAGAGTGAAGCCTCTATCGTCGGCGAATTCCTGCGGATGGCGATGACCGGCTCGCTGGTCCGCGGCGCCAAGCCGATCATGTGGAGCCCGGTGGAGCGCACAGCGCTCGCCGAAGCGGAAGTCGAATACCACGACCGCAAGGTGCCGGTGATCTGGGTGAAGTTTCCTGTTGCGGAATATACCGGGGACCCGAGCGGCCATTTCGACGAGTTGGAACACGCGAGTGTTGTCATCTGGACAACGACTCCGTGGACCATTCCCGCAAACCAGGCCGTCGCATTTAATCCGAATGTCGATTATTCACTGTATCGCGTGGAGGAGGTTTATTCCTCTGAAGAACTGGGCTTCGAACCTTATGCGCTGCCGGGTGATCTCCTCATCGTTGCGGATAAGCTTGTTGATGAGGTGATGGCCGCAGCGAAGGTCAAATCATTCCGAAAAGTGATTGAACTGACCGCTGAGGAAAACCTCAATCATATCAAATTGCATCACCCCTTTGTCCGGAGCGGCCCGGACGGGCGGTTCGATGACCATTGGGCTAAGGAATTCTGGTCGGAGTTGCGTCCGCTCCTCGCCGGTGAGCACGTCACCGACGATGCCGGTACCGGTTTCGTGCACACCGCACCGGCACATGGCGAGGACGACTTCAATGTCTGGGTCGAGTCCGGCCACACGACGCAGGAAATCCGCCAGATCGTCGATCCGGACGGCTGCTACACGCCGGATGTGCCGCGCTTCGGCGGCATGGACATCATCCGCACCAGCGGCAAGAAGCGCGGCGAGCCGGGCAAGGCGAACAATGAAGTGATCGCGGCCCTCGCCGAGAGCGGCAATCTGCTCGCACGCGGCATGACGACGATCCGCGATGCGCACTCCTGGCGCTCGAAAGCGCCGGTCATCCGCCGCGCTACGCCGCAATGGTTCATCTCGATGGACAAGCCCGGCCCGAACGGCAAGACGCTGCGCGAGAACGCGCTGAAAGCCATCGACGAGACCGAATTCTTCCCGGCCGTCGGCCGCAACCGGCTGCGGTCCATGGTCGAGGGCCGTCCGGACTGGCTGATCTCGCGCCAGCGCAACTGGGGCGTGCCGATCACCATCTTCGTCAACAAGTCGGGTGAGCCGCACACGGCCGCGCTGGCGAAAGAGCAGGCGGACGCGCTCAACGCAGCCATCCGCACCGCCATCTCAAAGGGCGGCGTCGAAGCCTGGTTCGATACGCCGGCGGAAGACTTCCTGAGCCCCCTCGGCCTGTCGGCCAATGAATGGGACAAGGTCACGGACGTGCTCGACGTCTGGTTCGACTCGGGAACCACGCACGCCTTCGCCCTGCGCGAACGCGGCATCATCGATCCCGAAACCGGGCAGGCGGACCTCTACATGGAAGGCTCCGACCAGCATCGCGGCTGGTTCCAGTCGTCCCTGCTGGAATGCTGCGCCACGCGCGGCATGGCGCCCTACAAACAGGTGCTGACGCACGGTTTCATCGTCGATGCCGAAGGCAAGAAGATGTCCAAATCGATCGGCAACACGATCGAGCCGGAACAGATCCAGAAACAGTACGGGATCGAGATCCTGCGCATCTGGACCGCGTCCGGCGACTATACCGAAGACCTCCGCATCTCCGACGAGATCATCAAGGGCTCGGTCGAAACCTACCGCAAACTGCGCAACACGGTGCGCTACCTGCTGGGCGCGCTCGACGGCTGGACGGAAGACGAGGCGATCGAAGCGGCGAAAATGCCGGGTCTCGAACGCTGGGTCCTGCACCGACTCGCCGAGCTCGATGCGCAGGTGAAGGCCGCCTACACGGTCTACGACTTCAAGCGTGTGATGAGCCTGCTCATCAATTTCGCGGGCGTGGACCTGTCGGCCGTCTATTTCGACATCCGCAAAGACAGCCTCTATTGCGACCCGCGTTTCAGCACGATGGAAGCCTGGGATGATCTCACGACCGTCTATGGCAACCGCCGCCGCGCCGCGCGCACGGTCATGGCCGCCGTCCTTGAGCGCCTGCTCACCTGGCTTGCGCCGGTAATGCCGTTCACGATGGAAGAGGCCTTCCTCGAAAGCCATCTCAGCGGCAAGGCGGACTCGGTCCACCTGCTCCTTTTCCCGGACACGCCGGAAGACTGGAAAGACGAGAAGCTGGCAGAGCGCTGGGCGAAGATCTTCACCGTGCGCCGTGTCGTGACCGGTGCGCTGGAAGTGGAACGCCGCGAGAAGCGTATCGGGGCTTCGCTGGAGGCGGCGCCGGTGGTGCACATTGCGGATGAGGACCTGGTGAAAGCCTTCGAAGGCGAAGACGCAGCCGACCTGTTCATCACGTCGGGCGTCGAGCTGGTGAATACGCTGGAAGGCAAGGGTGGCGGCTTCACGCTGGACGACACGCCCGGTGTGGTCGTCTACCCGCAAAAAGCCGAGGGCATCAAATGCCGGCGCAGCTGGAAGTATTTCGACCCGGCCATCGCCGATCCGGAATTTCCGGACATCACCCCGCGTGATGCGCTGGCCGTGAAGGCCTGGGATGCGACGCACGGCGAGTGAGCGGACAAACCTGCACGGAATCGCTTGATCTGACGGGGACGGGGTGCAATCTCCCCGCATGCAAATGAAACCTGCTCAGGTCTGGCCGCTGGCCATCATTCCGGTCACGCTGATTGCAGACCAGGTGACCAAATCGATGGTTCTGGCGAATGAGCGGTTCCGTGCGATGGAATGCTTCCATAACAGCTTTGCCTGCGGAACGGTCGAACTGCCCGGCCCGGTCAACCTGTCCATGGTTTGGAACCGGGGCATGAGCTACGGCATGTTCCAGTCCGAGGGCATCGGCCGGTGGATCCTGGCCGGCATCATGCTGGCCATCGCGCTGGGCTTCCTGCGCTGGCTGCTGGTGGCCGAAGGACGGCTGCTGAAACTGTCGCTGGCACTGGTGATCGGCGGGGCGTTCGGCAATCTGATCGACCGCGTGCGTTTCGGTGCCGTGGTGGACTTCATCAACGCCGGCGCCCTTCACTTTCCGTGGGTCTTCAATGTCGCCGATGCTGCGATCAGTGTTGGCGCGGTCTTGCTGTTTGTCGATCAATTCGTACTGTCGGGTAGAAAGCCGTCCGGGAAACCGGACCGGCCATCCAAAACTTAGAGGCGAGGACGCCACATGAAGACGCAGCTTTCCCTTCTGGCCCTGGGCGCCGTTTGCCTGGCGACGGCGGCCTGCTCCAGCGGAGCCGGTTCCCGTACGCCGGACGAGTTCCGGGTTGTCACCAAAGCGCCGCTGACTGTGCCGCCGGACTATTCTTTGCGCCCGCCGGGGGCTGGCGAGTCGCTCCCGCCTGAAGTGGAGGCCGCCCAGAATGACAATGCAGCCGCCTTCGGCGCGACGCTCGGCGTCAATGCCAGCGCCTCGGAACGGGCGCTCGTGGCCGCAGCGAACGCAAATGCCGTCAGCCCGATGATCCGCACCCGCCTCGACTATGAAGAGTTCAAGTCGATCCGGAAGCCGACCACGATCACCGACCGCATCCTGTTCTGGCGGAAGGACAATCCGGAAGACGCTGAATCGGCGGCGACGGACAACGCTACCGGCAATGAACCGGTGATAATCGAAAGCACGTCGGCCAAGCCGCGCGTCAAGCTGCCGGGAACCTGATCCAGCCCGGTGTCGGACCTCCAACTCTTGCAAGGGAACAAGCCCATGAAACGGACACTGACCGGAGGGCTTGTGGCCCTTGCCGTCTTTGCCCTGCCGGCCCTGGCTGACAATGCCACCGCCCCGGCAGAGGCATGGACCCCCAAAACCTTCGAACTCGACAATGGCATGGAAGTGGTCGTGATCCCCGATCACCGCGCGCCGGTCGTGACCCATATGGTCTGGTACAAGGTTGGTGCCGTCGATGAGGCGCCCGGCAAGAGCGGGATCGCCCACCTCTTCGAACACGTCATGTTCCAGCAGACCGATACGCTGGCGCCGGGTGAGTTCGACTCCATCGTGTCGCGCAATGGCGGCCAGTCCAACGCCTTCACCAGCTGGGACTACACTGCCTATTTCGAGCGCGTGGCCAAGGAACAGCTCGGCACGATGATGGAGCTGGAAGCGGACCGCATGGTAAACCTGGTTATCGATGACGACCCGGAAGGCGCCTTCATCTCCGAACGGGATGTTGTGAAGGAAGAACGCCGCCAGCGGATTGACAACAATCCCGGTGTTATCCTGCAGGAACAGGTCCTGTCCGAACTGTGGAAGGGCCATCCCTACGAGATCACTGTCATCGGCAACATGGATGAAGTGGCCGCGCTGACGCCGGAAGACGGCCTGAACTTCTATCATGAATACTACAGCCCGGAGAACGCCATCCTGGTCGTCGCCGGCGATGTGACCGAAGACGAAGTGCGCACGCTTGCCGAGGCGACCTATGGCCAGATCGTTCCGACCGGCACGGCACATGGCCAGCGCAAATGGCGCGACGTGCCGCTGCTGACCGAGAACGACCTGCTCATCCATTCCGACCCGAAAGTCCGTCAGCCGGTCTGGAGCCGCTACTACAATGGCGTATCGAAGATCCGCTCCCCGGAAGAGGCTTATGCGCTCGAGGTTGGCCTGGAAGTACTGGGCGGCGGCATGACCAGCCGCCTCTACCAGTCGCTTGTGGAGCAACAGCAACTGGCGATCAGCGCCTCCACCTATGCCTGGACCGATCTGCACGATCAGGGACCGGCCGTGATCTCGGCCAGCCCGGCCCCAGGCGTCAGCATGGATGAGCTGGAAACGGCCGTGATGGCGGAAGTCGGCAAGGCGCTGGAAGAGGGCTTCACGGAAGAGGAAGTCATCCGGGCCCGGAACAAGTTGGCCGCAAGCGCGATCTATGCGCGTGACAGCCAGTCGACCATGGCGAATGTCTTCGGTTCGACCCTCGCCATCGGCGGGACGATTGAGAGCGTCCTTTCCTATCCGGATGATGTCCGCGCGGTTACGCCGGAAGAGGCCATCGCCGCCGTGCGCACCGTGTTTGGCCCCGACCGTCATTACATCGAGGCACAGCTGCTGCCGTCCGAGGAAGGAAACTGATATGAGACTCCTGACTTTTACCGCCGGCCTGCTTGCCGCGACCAGCCTGTCCGCCTGCGCCTATTTCAATCCGCCGCCGGTGGAGCCGGAAACAATTGTCGAAGTCGAGGTGGAGACCGTCGAGGAACCGGCACCGCTTGAAGTCGCGGTTCACTCCGGCGACTTCGCCGAGATCCAGCAATTCACGACGCCGGGTGGCGCTTCGGTCTGGCTGGTGTCGGAACCCTCGATCCCGATCCTGTCGCTGAACATGGCGTGGAAAGGCGGCGAGGCGAGCGACCCGGAGGGGCTGGAGGGCCTGACCGATGCCGTCACCTATCACATGAATGAAGGCGCCGGCGATCTCGACTCCCTTGGCTTCCAGACGCGGATGGAAGACCTGAACATGAGCTTCGCCTGTTCGGCCTCGAATGACTGGACCTCCTGCTCGGCTTCCATGCTGACCGACAATGCCGGTGATGCCATGGACCTGATCGCGACGGCCTTTGCCGATCCGCGGTTCGACGAAGGCCCGTTCGAACGTTTCCGCCGTGAGCAGCAGGTCGGTCTCAAGACCCGTGAGACGAGCCCCGGCTATCTCGCCTGGAAAGCCACGTCGCAGGCGCTTTATCCCGACCACCCCTATGCACGGACGAAATCAGAGGAAAGTGTCGCAGCGCTGACGCCGGAACTGGCGAAAGAACAGATGCGCAAGCTGATGGTGAAAGACCGCCTGCTGGTCACCGCAGTTGGTGCGGTCACGCCGGAAGAATTGGCACCGATGATCGACGAGGTTATTGCCGAGCTTCCCGAGACGTCGACACTGCCGGAAACGCCGGACATCGTCCTGCCGGAACTGGAGCCTGCTGATCCGATTGTCGTCGACCTGCCGCAGCCGCAATCTCTGGTACAGTTCACCGGCCCGGGCCTTGAGCGGGACGATCCGGATTTCTTCACCGCCTATGTCCTGAACTATACCTATGGCGGTGGCGGCTTCGAGAGCCGGCTGATGAAAACCCTCCGTATCGAGAAAGGCCTGACCTACGGCATCTATACGAGCCTGTCGGCAGGCGAACACCTGCAGACCTGGGGTGGCGGCGGCCAGACCAAGAATGAAAGCGCCGGTGAATTCATCGAAGGCATCAAGGCCGAGATGGAAGACTTCGCCCAGAACGGTGTCACCGAGGAAGAGCTGGCGGATGCCAAGGCCTACCTCACCGGCTCCTACCCGCTGGGCTTTGATTCAAATGCCAAGATCGCCAGCCAGATGATGGGCGTTCGTCAGGAAGAACTCGGCATCGACTATTTCGACACGCGCAACGACATGGTGCGCGCAGTTACGCTGGAAGATGTGAACCGCGTGGCGAAGGAATATCTCGATCCGCAGCAGTATCTCTTCATCGCCGTGGGCCAGCCGGAAGGCATCGCCGAGGAAGAGTTCGAAACCGAAGCGGAAGAATAAGTCAGTCTGCTGACCGGCGCGGGGTCGACAGGCCCGGCGCGCCGGTCGAGATGGCCTGGTCCCGGCAGAAGCGGTAAAGCTCGGCCGGGCGCCCGCCCGTTCCGGTCTCCATGGCGCCCGTGCCCGTCACCAGCCCCGTCTTGTCCAGCGCGCGGCGGAAGTTCTGCGTGTGCAGGCTGAGGCCGAGAATGCCCTCGACCGTCCGCTGTAGCGCCGACAGGGTGAACCGCTCCGGCATCAGCTCGAACACGACCGGACGGTATTTGATCTTGCCGCGCAGGCGGGAGATGGCGGTGGCGAGAATGCGCCGGTGGTCGGAGGCCATCGCCTCGCCCAGTGCAATGTCCGGCTCGGCGAGGTTCGCATCGCGTGCGCACTCAGCCACGAGGCCAGCTTCATAGAGCAGCTCGTAGCGGTCCAGCACGCGCTCCTCTGCCCAGCGCGCGCCATCCAGGCCGAACGCGATCTTTGCCCGCTCCAGCCGCAGCTCCTTGCCGGCCGCCCAGGTGAACAGGCGCGGCGCGATCTGGTTGTCGATCAGCTGCGGGCGGCCGTTGCGGTGATCTTCCCAGGGGAAATAGCGGTACCAGTTCTGCCAGCGGGCTTCGAAACCGGCTCCGGCCGGTCGGGCATCGGGGGTCAGTGCAAGATAACCGACAGAGATGACGCGGGAATCCGGCGGAGCGCCGGCCAGTGTCGCTTCCGGCGTTTCCCGGTCGCGGTCGCCGAATGTGTAGAGCTGTTCGACATAGCCGAGTTCAAAGCCCGTCTGTTCCCGCACCCAGCCGCGCAGCGACAGGTCGAACGTGCGGTGCTTGTCCGGGTGGAACGGGCCGAAGGGTAGCGCATCCTCGCTGCCGCGGCGCGTGACCAGCACCAGCGGCATGTCGTCCTCGATGGCCACCATCACGGCGGAGAGGCCAATCAGCAGCGGAGATGCGGAGCTCATCATGGCGTGCCGATCTCCGTCATGATTTCGCGGAACCGGGCCAGAAAGGCGTTCTGTGCGTCGGTCACGGATTTCGGGGCGAGGCGCAGGCGCACGCCTTCGGGCGGCACCACGAAGAAGCGGTTGGCCTCGGCCTCGTCAAACCCGGCCAGCTGCGTCGCCTCGAACCAGGCGCAGATCAGGTCCGCTTTCTTGATCTTCTTCTTCAAACGCGCAGGGGTGACCGGCGGCAGGCCGAAGCGGATATGGATCGCTTCCTGCAGCCGGCCTTCAATATCCTTGTAGCCTTCGCCCAGCAGTGCCTTGAACGGCGAGATCATGTCGCCGATCACATATTCCGGGCTGTCATGCAGCAGGGCCATCAGGCTGTGCTTTGCGCTCATGGTCGGGTCCAGCTTGCGGCAGATCCGTTCCACGATGACAGAATGTTCGGCAACGGAGAAGGCATTCTCGCCTTTTGTCTGTCCGTTCCACCGGGCCACCCGCGCCAGGCCGTGGGCGATGTCCTCGATTTCCACATCCATGGGCGAGGGGTGGGCAAGGTCCAGCCGCCGGCCGGACAGCATGCGCTGCCAGACCCTCGGAGCCTTAACGGATTGCTTCTTGCGAACGCTCATGGAGGCCTTCTTTAAAGCATCAGTAACAAGGGTAAAGAAAGGGGGGCATTCTGGTTACAAACCCGCCCTGCGATCGCCCCTATTTCCAAATGCGCTGTTAAGGGCTTTGCGCGAAAACTGCTGCACTGACAACAGGGAACGGAATCAGCTCCGTTTACCCGGCTCAATAAAAGGCGGTGATGATGTTTGAAGCAGTGGCACAGACGGCTCCCTGGCAGGTTATGGCGTTCTGCGTGCTTCTGATGGGCGGAATCATCGTTGTCGTCGAGGCTGCCAAGTCCAGCCGCGAAGTCTTCTGGGGCGACCTGTTCAGCGACGACGAGTACGACTGAGCCCGCAGGGGCCGCTCGTCTTACGCCGTTTTCTCGACAAACACCGTGCCGGCGGAGTAGCCCGCGCCGAAGGAGCAGATTAGCCCCTTCTCGCCGGGTTTGAAGTCTTCCGAATGCTTGTGGAAGGCGATGATCGATCCGGCCGATGAGGTGTTGGCATAGGTGTCCAGCACGGTCGGGCTTTCATCAGCGCTGGCCTCGTGGCCCAGCACCTTGGTGGAGATCAGCCGGTTCATGTTGGCATTCGCCTGGTGCAGCCACAGGCGGCGCAGGTCCGTGCCCTGAAGGTTTAGTTCATCAAGATGTTCGCCGATCATCGTCGCCACCATGGGCACGACTTCCTTGAACACTTTGCGGCCTTCCTGCTTGAACAGCTTGTCCGGCGCGCCGATGCCTTCCGGCGCCGCGCGGTTCAGGAAGCCGAAATTGTTGCGGATATTGTTCGAGAATTCGGTCTTCAGCTTCGTGCCGAGAATCTTCCAGTGACCAGCCGGCGCGATGCTCTCCTCTTCCACCAGAACGGCGGTGGCGACATCGCCGAAGATGAAGTGGCTGTCGCGGTCGGTGAAGTTCAGGTGGCCGGAACAGATTTCCGGGTTCACCATCAGCACGGATTTCGCAGACCCCGTGCGCACGAAATCGGCGGCGGTCTGGATGCCGAAGGTCGCTGAGGAACAGGCGACATTCATGTCAAAGGCAAAGCCGCCAATGCCGAGGGCCTGCTGCACTTCGATGGCCATGGCCGGGTAGGCGCGCTGCATGTTGGAGGCGGCGCAGATCACAGCGTCCACGTCTTCCGGCTTGCGGCCAGCCCGCTCCAGCGCCTGACGCGCCGCGTTCACCGCGATTTCGGCGAGGACCGAGATCTGCTCGTTCGGGCGTTCCGGAATGCGCGGGGCCATAATGTCCGGGTCCAGCACGCCGGATTTGTCCATTACGTAACGCGCCTTGATGCCGGAGGCTTTCTCGATGAATTCGACGGAGGAATGGGTCTTCGGCTCGATCAGGCCGGACGCAATATCGGCGTCCCGCTCGCGGTTCCAGTTGTCCGCCCAGGCATTGTAGGCTTCGACCAGTTCTTCATTTGAAATGGAATGCGGCGGCGTCCACAGGCCCGTGGACGAGATGACGGCGTTCTTCATTGTGCCCTCTTGATGCGAGCCGCATGCAGGTCACGCGGCAAGATGCTGAATCGTTAGCTGATTTTCTGTAGCGCGGCTTTGGGGCCGGGTCGAGTTGCCCGTTCAGTCCCTGCCGGATCAATCAGGCAGGTGCAGGCCGGACTCGATGGTCTGTTTCGCATCTTCGCGGGAGACGCCGGAAGCTTCCAGAATGGCCTGGCGCTGCTCCGCGTCTTCACGGTTGGTCTGGATGCGCTGGGCCTCGTTGCGCTCACGCGCCTGGATCAGCGCCAGTTCGGTCTTCATGCATTTCTCGCGCTCTTCCGGCCCGGGGGCATAGCGGCATTTGGCATAGGCCTCGGCTTTCGCGCCTTCGGCACTGTTGGCAGACACACAGCCAGCCATCAGCGGCAGGGCCAGCATGGCGGTCATGGCAACGTATTTCATAGCGGCTCCGTAGGTCTCGTTTTGCAGCGGTCAGGGTGCAGCGCGCATTCTTCGGCAGTCGGGAGGATCTGGCAACCGTCCGGAACCTGGTCGCAAAGGTCCAGCGGCAGGCCGCGGGAACGGCTTTCATAGATCAGGCGATTGTCACGGTTCGCATCGTCTTCGGTCTGGCGGCACATCTGCCGGTCGGAACCAGGTTCGAGCGTATCGCATACGCTCGCAGTCTCGGGCGCCTTTGTTGCAGGTTCACTGCCAGAGGCGCACGCGGAGGCGAACAAAATCAGAGGCAGGAACAGGATGCGCATTTTACATCTCCTGCACTTCGCGGTGACGGGGGCAAGTTACGTCATGGTCATTCACCATGCCAACTGCCTGCGCCCAGGCATAGACGATGGTCGGGCCAACGAATTTGAAGCCGCGCTTCTTGAGGTCCTTCGACATCGCCGCCGACCAGTCAGTGGAGGTGGGCGCCTGCCGGAAATGCTTCCACTTGTTCACGATGGGCGCGCCGCCGACAAAACCCCAGCAATAGTCGGCAAAGCCCTCACCGGCTTCTTCCATGGCGAGGAAGGCCTGCGCATTGCCGATCACGGCGTCGATCTTCTTGGGGCTGCGGATGATGCCCGGATTTTTCAGCGCTTTCTCGGCGCGCTTTGGTGTCCACCGGGCGAGTTTCTCCGGGTCGAACTGGTCGAACTCCTCGCGGATGGACTCGCGCTTGCGCAGGATGGTGATCCAGGAAAGGCCGGCCTGCATGCCGTCCAGCTGCAGCTTCTCCCACAGCGCCCGGCCATCATATTCCGGCACGCCCCATTCGGTGTCGTGATAAGTGCGGTAAAGGTCGTCCGTCAGCGGGGCCCAGGCGCAGGGGAAGTCGTCACTCATCATCCGTCTCCGTCAGCGCAGCCAGTTCCGCCTCGGCCCAGTCCTGCAGTTCGAACCGGGCGGGCGCTTCATTGCAGGTCAGGTCTGCGCTGCCGGTCAGGGCTTTCTGAAGCCGGTCGGTGCGGACGAGGGCGAGGCCCGTGTCTCCGGCAGCGCTGGTCACGGTGCCGATGGGCGCGCCTGCCAGAATGTCGGCCCCGGCTGTCAGGCCGGCGCCGTGCACGATCAGCGTACGCTTCCGTATCTTGCCGCGCCGCTTCATCCGGCTGGCCACTTCCTGCCCGACAAAGCAGCCCTTCTTGTAATCGATGCCACCCATCACATCCATGTTGATGTCGGTCGGGAAGACTTCCGCCGCGCGGTAGTCGCTGCCCCATTCAGGCACGCCTGCCGCGATACGGTTAGCGGTCCAGTCGGCGTCCGGGATCAGGTCTCCGGCCTCGGCCAGCGGGACCCATTTGCGGCCCCAGAGGGTGGGTGACCGAGGGTCGCTGCCATCCGGGTCGCGAACGGCGGCGAATGTGTCGTCGAGCGCGATCTCGACCGCAGCGCGCAGGCGGAACATCTTGAGGCGCTTCATCAGGTCTTCGGCGGCGTCTTCATGCACATCCAGAAGCACGCCGTCGTCCGTCCTAAGCACGGTATAGTCCGATATGATCTTGCCCTGGGGGGTCAGAAGTGCGCCGTAGCGCACCTCGCCCGCCGCCCAGTCCTTCACGGAATTGGTCACGGTCCGCTCCAGAAGAGCGATTGTGTCAGGCCCGGAAAGGCGGATCAGGCTGCGGTGCGGAAAGCGCATGCTCGGTGTCCCCGGCTCAGGCCGACCGGCGCGGGAAGGCGGCCAGCAGCGCCGTGGCCAGACCGCTCTTGATCAGCGCGCCCAGCAGGAACGGCGCCACGCCGGTCGCGAAGGCAATCTCCGGCCCGGTCAGCGCGGACAGCCAGCTCCAGCCGGCAAACAGGATCACGCCGTGCAGGGCCAGGAAGCCGGCGAGGCGGGCGCCATGCGCGCCAAGCTGGTCGCCCTTCGGCAGGTACCCGGCCGCGAACGCCACGAGCGGGAAGGAAATCAGATACCCCGCAGTCGGGCCGGCAAGGGCCACAAGGCCCGGCTTGCCGCCGGAGAGGACCGGAGCGCCCGTAACCGACAGGGCGAGCCATGCGAGCACAGTGGCAGCACCTGCCCGCGGCCCCATCAGGGCGCCCAGCATCAGCACAACCAGCGTCTGCATCGTCATCGGCACCGGGTACATCGGCACAGAGATGTGCGAGGAGGCCGACAGGGCCGCAACACCGGCAAGGCCGATCAGCAGCGGGCGCAGCAGGGTCTGGATGTTGGGGCGGGTCTGGGCGAGCTTCATGGGGAGGGCCTCGTATCCGGTGGGAAAGGAGGCCGAGTTGTGGGATGCCACCGGCGACGGGTCAAGCAGCCCTGCTGACAGCTCTTGTCAGCGGCGGAACACGAAATAGCGATTGAGCAGGTAATTGGTGCTGAAAGACGCGCCGACCCCGGCTGCGAAATACAGACTCACCCAGATGCCGGCAGGTGCCCGCGCCCATTCCAGCGCTGCGATCACCCCGACCCGCACGGCGCCGGACAGGATCAGAACGCCCATGTTCGCGGCCATCCGGCGCGTTGAAAAGCGGGAGGATTCCTGCCGGAAGGTCCAGAATTCATGGACGAGGTAAAACACGGCCCCGACGGCGATAAACGCAATTGCGGCGGATACCGACAGGTCCAGATGGGCAAAATAGTAGAGCGCCAGCGTCACAACATAGTCGATGGCCAGCGCCGCAAGACTGGCCGTGAAATAGCGGGCGCCGGGGCTTTGCCGGAGCCGCTTCACTGCTGCGCTATCGAATGTCATGGTCACGCGTGTGCCCGTGCTGGCTTCAGACCGGGCGATCCTATACGCGAATCCCTAACATCCCCCTGCGGTCAGGCGTCTGCCTTTTCCGCGGCAGGCCAGGGCTGCATCTTCGCCGGTGGTGGAGACGGTTTGAACTCGGTCTCGTCCAGCGCGGCGAGGGCGCGTTCCCGGTCGGCCGGTGTAAAGCTGCCCGTCGTGGCACAGAACTCCACCATGTTGCCGTTCGGATCGCGGGTGTAGACCGAGTGGCACCAGTTGTGGTCGATCTCCAGCACGTCCAGCCCGGCGGCGTTCCAGCGGTCCTTCCACGCCAGCAACTCCTCGACCGTATCCACGGTGAAGGAATAGTGGTTCGTGCCCGGCGGCAGGCCGGCGGCTTCGTTGAGATCGTATTTGTAGCCTTCCTGCCCGGCAGTATCGTGCAGTTCCCAAAAGGCGATGAAACGCTTGTCGTCGCCATCCATGCGGTAGAAGAAGTGCTTGCCCCAGCCGCCGCCGGGAATCGGTGCGACTTCGACCTTTACCAGTTCGAAGCCCATGATCCGCTCGTAGAAATCGTGCGTCGCCTTCATGTCCTTCGCGGCGAGGGCGAGGTGATGGTATCCCATGATCAGTTCTCCTCCGTATCGACCATGTTCATGACATCGGCGCTATCGCCGGTGGGTGCGGGCACTTCGACCACCCGTTCATCCACATCGTCATATTCAAGGCGCAGCGCCCGGCTCATCACCGCGTGCATCATGTAGGTGCAGGTGATGTAGGTGAATTCGAGGATTTCCTCGTCGCTGAGGTGCTTCTTCAGCGTTTCGAAAACCCCATCCGGCACACGTCCGCGATCCAGCACCAGCGCGTCAGTGTAGGCGAGAAGTGCCCTTTCTGTCTCGTCATAGCAATTCGCCACCTGCCAGTGCGGAATGGCCTGTATCTGTTCTTCGGTGAAACCGGCATCGCGGGCGGCCTTGCAGTGCTGCGAAAAGACAAACTGGCTGCCAACGGCATAGCCTGCCCGGATCTGCCCGAACTCGCGATGTTTCGCGCTCAGCTTGCGGTTCGGCGATCGATAGAAGCGGAAGCCTTCTGTCGTATGCTCGAAGGCGTCCGGTACGATGTTGAACACCGTCCACCAGTTTCCGGGCGTTCCGGTTGCGGTGCCGGGCTCTGTGAGCGGGTCGCGGTCTCCGAACAAAATGTCGAAGAGACGGTTGGCATACGGGTTGCCGGCCTCGCGCCCGGCCTGTTTCAACCTGGGCATTCCATTTCCTCCTGCCGCGGTTTTGTCCCGCAGTCTGCATTCAGCCTATGCGCAGGGGCGCAAAGGGCAAGTGTCACGCCGCGTCATCTTACGTGCAGACGGGGCGGGTGACATGACGGGCAGGCAGGCGCATATAGGGCCTTATGAGCGAGACTTACGACCTGATCCTTCGCGGCGGCACTGTCGTCACTCCCGGTGGTGAAATGGAGGCTGACATCGGCGTGCGCGGTGAGCGCATTGCCCGTATCGGCGACCTGTCCGGCGCGTCTGCCGGTGAGATCTACGGCGCCACCGGCCTGCACATCCTGCCGGGTGTCATCGACAGCCAGGTGCACTTCCGTGAGCCGGGCATGGAGTACAAGGCCGACCTTGAAAGCGAGGCGCGCTCCGCCGCGCTTGGCGGCGTTGTTGCCGTGTTCGAGATGCCGAACACCAATCCGGCCACGACGACCCCGGCTGCTCTGCAGGACAAGCTGGACCGCGCGGCCGGCCGCATGGATGTCGACCACGCCTTCTATGCCGGCGCCACGCACGAGAATGTCGACCTGCTGCCCGAGATGGAGCGCATGCTCGGCTGTTGCGGGGTGAAGGTCTTCATGGGCGCTTCGACGGGCGACCTGCTGATTGCCGATGATGAAGGTGTCGAAGCCGTGCTGCGCGCTATCAAGCGCCGGGCGGCCTTCCACTCCGAAGACGAATACCGGCTCGAAATGCGCCGCAACCTCGCGGTGGAGGGGGATTGGCGCAGCCATCCGGTTGTGCGCGATGTCGAGGCGGCCGTCTCTTCTACCACGCGCCTGCTGCGCCTCGCCCGCAAAGTGGGCAAGCGTATCCATGTGCTGCACATCTCCACGGCCGAGGAAATGGAATTGCTGCGCGATGCCAAAGACATCGCCAGCGTGGAGTGCCTGCCGCAGCACCTGACCCTCGCGGCGCCCGAATGCTATGAGCGGCTCAAGGGCTATGCCCAGATGAACCCGCCGATCCGCGAGCAGCGCCATCAGGATGCCCTGTGGCGCGCGCTGAACGCCGGTATCGTCGATGTCATGGGCTCCGACCATGCTCCGCACACGAAGGAAGAGAAGGCACGGCCTTATCCGGCCAGCCCCTCCGGCATGCCCGGTGTGCAGACCACCGTGCCGATCATGCTGACCCATGTGAACAATGGGAAGCTCAGCCTGCAGCGGTTCGTGGAACTGACCAGCGCAGGGCCCCAGCGCGTGTTCGGCCTCGCTGATAAAGGCCGGATTGCCGAGGGCTATCACGCCGACTTCACCGTCGTTGACCTTAAGCGGAAGGAAACGATCACGACTGACTGGTCGAAATCGAAATGTGGCTGGACACCGTTCGACGGCTTCGAGGCAACCGGCTGGCCGGTCGCAACGATCATCCGTGGTGGCTTCGTCATGCGTGACGGCGAGATCGTCAAAAAAGGCGGCGGCAAGCCGGTGCGTTTCAATGAGACGCTGGAGCCTGCCACTTGATCCCAGCCGCCCTGATGGAAGCCCTGCGCCAGCGCCATGGCGAGCCGCAGCGCCACTATCACACATGGGCGCATGTCGACGCGCTGCTCGGGCATTACCGACGGTGGGTACGCTATCTGAACCGGCCGGGTCCGGTGCTTTGGGCGCTCTATTGGCATGATGCGGTGTACGACCCGCGGGCGAAAGACAATGAGGAACAGAGCGCGCGAATGCTGGAACGGGAAGCGGCCGGCCATCTCTCACCCCATGACATAGACTTTGCCGCCACGATTATCCGTGCCACCGCAACCCATACCGTGCCGGAAGGGCTGCCCGCGCAGGATGCTGAAGACCTCGCCCTGTTCCTGGACATGGACCTGTCGATCCTCGGTGCGCCGGAGGCCGTCTATGACCGGTACGAACAGGACATCCGCGCCGAATATGCCTTCGTTCCGGACGAGGCCTATCGCGCCGGGCGCGGCGCAATCCTGACAGGCTTCCTCTCCCGTCCGCGCCTTTACTTCACCGACATCGCCCATGCAGAATGGGACGCTGCGGCGCGGGCGAATCTGACGCGCGCCGTGCGGGTGTTGGAGCAGGGGCCATGAAGCACGAACGCAAAGGGCTGAACCGCGCCCTTTTCTGGCTGTATGAAGGCCATGGGCCCTGGCCATTCCGGTTCCGCTGGCTGATGCTGACCTTCGATTTTGTGACGATCGCCTACTTCCTATGGGCGCCGTTCGAGCAGCGCGGCTATCATCATGTCCTGCTGGACTATGTGATCGGGATCGTCATCGCGTTCGATTACATGGCCCGGCTCTACATCGCCCGGCACAAGGTCAATTTCTTCTTTCGGCCGGTCAATCTGGCAGACCTCGTGGTCGTGGTGACCATGCTGGCGCCGCTGCTGGTGTCGAACTTTGCGTTCCTCAGGGTCCTTCGGGCGATGCGGGCCATCCGCGCCTTCACCTTCGTTCGGCGTGTGAAAATCCTGACGCCCTTCTTCCAGCGGCATGAGCAGGTCATCGACAAGGTGACGAACCTGATCGTGTTCGTCTTCATCATGTCGGCTCTGGTCTATGCGACGCAGGTAGGGATCAATCCGAACATTCATTCCTATCTGGACGCGCTCTATTTCACCGTCACAAGCCTGACGACGACGGGCTATGGCGATGTGCTGATGATCGGGCGTTGGGGCCGGATCCTGTCCATCATCATCATGGCCCTCGGCCTGACCCTGTTCCTGCAGCTGCTGAAAGCGATCATCGAGCCCAATGACAAGGTGGAGTACGAGTGCCCGGAATGCGGCCTGATGATGCACGACCGGGATGCGGTGCATTGCAAGCATTGCGGCCATGTGGTCCACATTCCCACACGCGGCCTCGTCTGAGCCGGAAAAACAATAAATCAGGGAGAGCCACAGCGTGGCCGACACAGCACATATTCCATTCCGCGAAGTGCCCTACCTTCCGCTGAAGCTGAAGGTGGACAGCCGGGATGACGGCACGATCTATCTGGACAATGGCAATCCGCTGAAGGCCTGCCCGCCGCACATGCTGGCGCCGCTGGTGAAGTGGGCTGCGGAGAGGCCTGACACAGTCTGGCTGGCCGAACGGCCGAAGGACGGTAGCGATGGCTGGCGGGAAGTCACCTATGCGCAGGGCCTGGCAACGGTGAAGCGCCTGGCGCAGGGCTTCCTCGACGCTGGCGGCGGCCCGAACGCGCCGCTGATGATCCTGTCGGCCAATGCCGTGGACAATGCGCTGATCAAATATGCTGCGATGTGGGCCGGCTGCCCGGTCGTCCCCGTGACACCGGCTTATGCCCTGCTGTCGGAAGACCTCGGGCGCCTCAAATATATCGACCATCTGATCGAGCCGAAATTCATCTATGTCGAGGATGGCGCCGCCTATCAGCGCGGACTGGACGGGATGGGCATGGAGGGCCGGCTGGTCATCCATGGCGGCGAGGCCCCGGAGGGCTGCGATGCCGTCCGGATCGAACAGTTCGGACGCGCGCCCGGGCCGGAAACCGACGCGGCCTATGACCGGCTCACGCCGGACACGGTTGCCAGCTACATGATGACGTCGGGATCAACCGGTGAGCCCAAGGCAGTCATCAATCTGCACTCCATGGTCGCCTGTAATGCCCGTATGATCCGGTCTGTGTGGGATGAAGCACGCCTTGATGAGATCACAGGCGGGCCGCAGGTCATGTGTAACTTCCTGCCGTGGAGCCATACGTATGGGGCTCACTCCATCCTGCACAACATGCTGGATTGGGGCGGCACGCTCTATATCGACGAAGGTGCCCCGACACCGGCGCGCCTGCCGGCCATGATCCGCAATCTGAAAGATGTGCCGACGACCCAGCACACAACCGTGCCCGCCGCCTGGGCGGCGCTGGCGACGGAACTGGAGCGCGACCAGGAACTGGCGGACGCTTTCTTTTCTCGCCTCGTCTGCATGGCTTATGGCGGCGCCTCGATGGGGCAGGACATCTATGAGCGCATTCAGGCCGTCGCTGTCCGCACAACGGGTGAGCGCATTTCGCTATCCGCAGGTTATGGCGCGACCGAGACCGCACCGACGGCGTCCAACGTCCACTGGCCGAACGACCGGATGGGTCTGATCGGGCTGCCGCTGCCGGGTAACACGTTCAAGATGGTACCGAACGGCGAGAAAATGGAACTGCGCGTCAAAGGCGTGAACATCACGCCGGGCTACTACCGCAATCCTGACAAGACGGCCGAAGCCTTCGATGAAGAAGGCTATTACAAGCTCGGCGACGCCGTGCGTTTCGTCGATCCCGACAATCCCGAGCGTGGCCTCGCCTTTGACGGCCGTACGGCGGAGGAGTTCAAACTCTCCAACGGCACCTGGGTTTCCGCCGGTACGGTGCGCGTGCAGGCGGTTGCCGCTACGGGTGGCGCGTTGTCCGACGCCGTCGTCTGCGGCCTGAACCAGGCCGACATCACACTGCTCGGCTTCCTCAACGAAGCTTGGTGCCAGCGCCTCATCGGAGAGCCGCTGCCGCTGGAAGACCTTGCCCGTCACCCCAAGGTGATCGAGCATGTCACGCTGGGCCTCCAGGATCACAACCGCCACCATCCGAACCCGGCGGCGCGGATCGCCCGTGTCCTGCTGCAACCGGTGCCGCCGCGCGCCGATGCCGGTGAGATCACAGAGAAGGGCTATATCAACCAGTCCCGCACGCAGGATCTGCGCCGCGCGGATGTCGACAAGCTTTATGCCGCAGAGCCCGTACCCGAAATCATAGACCTCAGGCGTTGATCGGAAATGCCGACAGGCTAAACACGGGCAACAGAGACGACAGGAAGGAAACACCATGGCCGATACGCAGGTTCAAACAATGACCGGCGCCGAAGCGCTCGTCTCCACTCTGGCCGATCATGGCGTCACCGCCTGTTTCGCCAATCCCGGCACATCCGAGATGCACCTCGTCACCGCACTCGACCATGAGCCGCGGATCAAGTCTGTCCTTTGCCTGTTCGAAGGTGTTGCCACGGGCGCAGCGGACGGCCATGCCCGCGTCACCGGCAATCCGGCGATGACGCTGCTGCACCTTGGCGCTGGCTACATGAATGGCGGCGCTAACATCCACAATGCCAAGCGCGCCTGGACGCCGATGATCAATGTCATCGGGGACCATGCCGTGCCGCACCTGCGCTATGACGCACCGCTGACGTCAAACATTCTCGGTCTTGCCGGGCCGAACTCGAACTGGATTAAATCCGCCGACAAGGTGGCCGATGCCGGAGAACTTGCGGCTGAGGCATGGGAGGCGAGCTTTGGCCCCGTGTCCGGTCCGGTCAGCTTGCTGTTGCCGGCAGACACGGCCTGGAATGAAGGCGGCAAACCGGGCAAGACCCGCGCGCGCCCATCGCTTCGCAAGCCGGATGCTGCCCGTATTGAGGATGCTGCCCGGAAACTGAAAGACGCGAAGAAGCCGGTGATCCTGATTAACGGCACGGCGCTCACGAAGGAAGGCCTCGCCCAAGGCGCGCGCCTGAAAGCGGCTGGCCTCCGCGTTATCACCGACACCTTCTTCCCGCGTCAGGCGCGGGGCGCCGGCACGTTTATACCGGACCGGATGCAGTATTTCGCCGAAGGCGCGATCGCAGACCTCGAAGGTGCTGACCTGATGCTTGTCGCTGGCACGCAGGTGCCGGTGGCCTTCTTCTCCTATCCGGGCAAACCATCCGTCCTCGTGCCGGAAGGCTGTGAGCCGTACATCATTGGCGGGCCGGAAACCGACAGCGCCGCGGTCCTTGGTGCGCTGGCAGACGCCATCGGCGCAAAGGATGCCGCCGGGTTCGCCGAACTCGACATTCCCGGCCAGCCGACGGGCGACCTGAATGCCATGACAGTCGGCATGGCCCTCGCGCGCCAGATGCCGGAGGGCACCTTCGTTTCCGATGATGGCGTGTCGAACGGCCTGCCATGTTTCCTGATGACCCAGAAGGCGCAGCCGCATGACTGGATGATGCTGACGGGCGGTGCCATCGGGCAGGGCATGCCGCTCGCGCTCGGCGCAGCGGTCGCCGCGCCTGACCGCAAGGTACTCTGCATCTCTGGCGACGGTGCCGGCATGTATACGAACCAGGCGCTGTGGAGCATGTCGCGTGAGAATGCGAATGTGGTCAACGTCGTGTTCGTCAACCATTCCTACCGTATCCTGAATATCGAGCTCGCCCGCACCGGCGCCGGCAATCCCGGTCCGACGGCAAAGTCGATGCTCGAACTCGGCGAGCCGGAAATCGACTGGGTCAAGCTGGCCGAGGCGCAGGGCGTCGAAGCGCAGGATGCCTTCACGGCGGAAGAGTTTGACGCGGCGCTGGAACGTGCCTTTGCTGCCGATGGTCCGCAGCTGATCGCAGCGCACGTACCGGCGAGGTAAGGCGGTTTACTCCTTCCCGCGCTCCAGGTCTTCCTGGATCCTGATTTCTTCCGGCTTGCCCGAGAGACGCGAGCGGTAGACCTGCGTATTTTCCAGGATGCGCTGGACGTAGTTGCGCGTCTCGCTGAACGGAATGAACTCCACCCAATCGATCGGGTCGACCTGCCCGGTGCGCGGGTCGCCATAGTCGGCGATCCATTGGTTAGGCCGTGTCGGGCCGGCATTATAGGCGGCCGCCGTCATGATGTAGCTGCCATTGAACCGGTTCAGCAGGTAATCGAGGTGCTGGCCGCCAAGCGTCATGTTGTAGCCCGGGTCATCCGTCAGCCATGACTGTCGATAAGGCAATCCGCTCATCCGTGCCTCACGTGACGCGGTGGACGGCATGAATTGCATCAGGCCCCGCGCACCGACATAGGAGATCGCGTTCGGGTTCATCTCACTTTCCTGACGCGACAGGGCCAGCATCAGCGAGCGCTCGACCTGAGGCTCCTTCAGCAGCGGATAGGAGACGACCGGGTAGGCAGCATCCGTTGCGACGATGCCTTTGGCGAGGCCGGCCTTGGCGCCGCGCACGCCGATGTCCGGCACATGATATTCGCTGGCAAGGTTCGAGAGCTGGATATAGTCCGCCTCAGTCTCCAGAAGGTCATCCAGATGGTAGGCGAAGGTGCGGAAGAGTTGCGTTTCGCCGGTCTCGCCCAGCAGGCGCAGGGCCTTGACCATCGGGCGCGCCTCGAAGGCGGCTGTCTCTTCCTCTGTAGGCGGAGCAGCTGGCTCAAAGTAAACCTGCCGGTCTCCCACGCGTTCTGCCGCGAGCTGCCCATAATAGGTAAACTTGTGTTCTGCCGCATCGAGATAGGCCAGCTGGGCCTCGGTGTCTTCGCCAAGGGCGTCCTGCGCCCGGCCGGCCCAGTACTCGCCGCGGGACAGACTGATCGGCGTCGATACGCCGTCCGCCATCGTTTCGAAATGCTGCAGCGCGCGTTCCGGTTCACCTTTCAGCCGCAGGGCGATCCAGCCGGACACCCACTCGGCCTCGGCGAAATCCCCGCCGGATGTCAGTCCATGCGGAGAGGCGAGCTGATAGGCGCGGTTCCAGTTGCCGTCTTTCAGGTCGGTCCGCATCGCGATGGCGCGTTCTTTCCAGAGCTTTGACCGGCCCGCGGCAGGGACGTCCTTGCCGTCGATCTGTGTCAGCAGCGGGATTGCGCCTTCCTGATTGCCATGTGTCCGGCGCCAGCGGGCGCGATCATAGAGCAGGCCCGGATTGTCTTTCAGACTCTCCGGCACGGCATTGACCAGCGCATCGACATTCCGGCCCCGGCTGGCCAGCGCGATACGGGCATCCACCAGTTTGCGATAATCCGAGCTGAGCAGGGATTTCAGGTTCGACGCTGCAGTACGCTGGTTGGTCCAGAGCAGGAACTCGACGCGGGCCTGGTGATCGGCCTGTGTCAGCTTGCTTCCAAAGCGGGCCAGGACCTGACGCTCCAGTGCGCGGTCCATGGAATGATTGTGCCAGGCATCTCTGACGGCCTCGACGGCTTCGTCCATCATGCCTACTTCGCGAAGGGCATTCGCCAGGGCCACTTTGCCTTCACCGGTGCGCGGGCCGGAGGCTTTCAGCCATTCGATCCGCTGCGTCGCCGAGAGGGTAGAGAGTTCGATGATCTCTTCGGCCCGGGCGCGCATGTTTCCGGCTTTCGGCCAGTCGTGCAGACGGGTGAGGGCGTCATTGACTTCATCAAACCCCATGCCCGGCACTCCTTCGCTGGCGCGCTTCCACATGATGAGGTCGCGGACCGCCGGGTCCGTGGCCTCTGCCTGGTAGCGGGCAACCGCACTCCAGTCATACCGGCCAGCCGCTTCCAGCGCCTTGTGGAGAATCTCGGCGTTCCGGGAATCCGTCGCCGTCGACACATAGGGCCTGTCGGGTTTCAGGCTGGGGGATTCAGGCAAACCGGCCGCGGCGGCGCCGGAGACGGCAACGGCTGCAAACAGGGAAAGCGCGAAGGGTCGGATCATGTGAGTTGTCACCGGGTGTTTATTTCTGAGCCAAAGCGTGGGAAGGCAGAGGCAATTCATATATGGATCATTCCAAACAACACCTGAATCGCGGCAAGAATACGATGTTTCATGGCTCAATCCCAGCGCTGGTCACCCCATTCAAGAACGGCGCCGTGGACAAGAAGGCGTTTGCCGAGCTGGTCGAGCGCCAGATCGCCGGGGGCTCTGCTGCACTGGTGCCTGTGGGAACGACGGGCGAAACCTCCACGCTCAGCACGGATGAGCACAAGCAGGTTGTCTCGCTTTGTGTAGAGGTTGCTGCAGGCCGCGTGCCCGTGATCGCGGGCGCCGGATCGAACTCCACGGATGAGGCGATTGACTTTGTCGGCCATGCCAAAGCCGTCGGCGCCGACGCCGCGCTGGTCGTCTGCCCGTACTACAACAATCCCAATCAGGACGGCCTCTTCGCCCACTTCAAGGCGATCAACGATGCCGTCACCATGCCTGTGGTGCTCTATAACGTGCCAGGCCGGACTATAGTGGACTTGCAGCCGTCTACCGTTGCCCAGCTCGCGCGCCTGCCGAACGTCGTCGGCATCAAGGACGCAACCGGCGACATGGATCGCGTGTCCCAGCACGCAGCCCTGATCGGCGAAGGGGAACAGTTCGTACAGCTCTCCGGGGATGACCCCTCGGCCCTCGGCCACCTCTCCATGGGCGGGGCGGGCTGCATCTCGGTGACCGCGAACGTCATGCCGGAAGCCTGCGCTGCCATGCACAAGGCGTTTGCAGCCGGAGACATCGAAACCGCCCAGACGATCGAGCGGCGCCTGATCGCGCTGCACAAGGCCATGTTCTGCTCGCCCTCGCCGGGGCCGGCCAAATATGTGCTCCACCGCCTCGGCCTCTGCGAGCCGGACGTGCGCCTGCCGCTGACCCCGCCAGACGCCGCCGCACGCGAGCAGATCGATGCGGCCATGGCACTCGCCGGGCTTCATGCCTAAATAGGGCCCATGTCTAAGAATTCTCAAACCAAGGGCCGCTCCGACGGGATGATCGCGGAGAACCGCCGGTCCCGACGCGACTATGAAGTGGAAGACACGCTCGAAGCCGGCATCATGCTGACTGGCTCCGAGGTGAAATCCCTGCGCGAAGGCAAGGCCAATATCGCCGAGGCCTATGTTAGTCCCGAGGGCGGCGAGCTGTGGCTGATCAATTGCGAGATCCAGACCTATAAGGGCGCCAACCGCTTCAATCACGAGCCGCGCCGCAAGCGGAAACTCCTCGTCTCGAAGCGGGAACTGGCGAAACTGTCCCAGGAAGTCGAACGGGCCGGCCGCACCATCGTGCCGCTGAAATTCTATTTCAACGACCGCGGCCTTGCGAAACTCCTGATCGGCACAGCGACCGGCCGCAAGAATTACGACAAACGGAACGTCGAAGCGAAACGCGACTGGCAGCGGCAGAAGGCGCGCATCCTGAAGGAGGGGTGAGCCCTATTTGTCGCGCGGAAGCAGTTTCAACGGCATCCGGATCATCTGGGACATCAGAAGGTTTTCGAACCAGGGGTAGTCCGCGTCCACCAGGACCAATTCAAACTCCTGCTTGCCGAGTTCTTCGAGAAGTACCTGCGCAAGCATGGTGGCGACGATCCGCCCGACGCAGATGTGCGCCCCGCCGCCGAATGTCGTGACGCCCCGCAGGTTACGGTCGAGCCGGAATTCCTGCGGCGCTTCAAACACGGCGGGATCGTGATTGCCGGCCGCCCACATCATCAGCACCTGCGTGCCCTTCGGGATCGCAACGCCCAGATATTCCATATCTGCGAGGGCATAGCGTTTCAGCGCAATGACCGGCGGCTCGCACCGCAGGGCTTCCATCACGGCAGTGCCCATCTTTTCAGGGTTTGCCCTCAGTTCCTCCATGGCTTTCGGCTGCCTCAGCAGCGTGAAGACCATGTTCGCGGCGCCGACTGCGGCTGTATGGAAGCCATCAACCAGATTGCCCGCCAGCAGCTTCCCGACATTCTCCGGAACAATGCCGGCAAGTGTGGGATCGCCCGTGATGTCGATGTCCGTCAAGCTGGCCGCCAGACTGTCCACAAACGGATGCGTTCCGTCGGCGCGGCTGCGCATCGCCGCCGTCTCGATGATCTGCCCGTATGCCAGCATCGCCTCATCGGCCAGCTGCACGGCGTCCATCGTCATCCTTACAAGGAACATGTTGCTCATATTGTGGACGGCAATGGCCAGTTGCCCCAACTCGTCCTGTGTCAGGCCGATCAGGCGCCCCCAGAAGCGCAGGGTCAGCTGTTCGGCAACATCTCCGACGAAATCGATTGCGTCCCTCGCTTTGACGTCGTTCAGGATTTCCCGGACAACTTCCTGCGCGGTCTCATTCATCTGCGCGGCCTGCCTGGGGTTCAGCTCGCGCCAGAGCGCCATCCGCACAGGCCCATGAACCGGCGGGTTCGCCGTGAAAACCTGGTTGGAGATGACGCGCCCGATGCCGTCGCCGGGCAGGGTGGTCCCGTCATGGGCGCGACTGTGAAGCCCCGGAAACATTGCGTCCGGCGGCACGGCGCCAAGGTCCGGCATTGCACCGAAAGCCCGCAGGTCTTCGTGGCGGTAAACCGCTAGTTCATTGGCCTCTGTGCGCAGGAGGCGCGGCATGCCGGGAGCGAAGGCGACATCGCAGAAGGACCGGAAACTGTTCCGTCCGCCTGTAAATCCGAGGGATTCGACAGACGTCAGAGACGAAATTTCCTGAAGCGAGCCAGCTTGCATATCCCCGCTGTCGGTCATGATGAGACATCCTGATAAGGTAGCGAAGGCTACTATATTGGGATGTGACGCATCCGCAACCACTCATTTGTGCTGCGGAGTGTTGGAGTGGGCGACGGTATTCGCGCGAGTTTTACCCGATCGCTTCCCGCGCCATGGCGAACACGTCTTCGAACATCTCGGCCGTCAGCCGGCCGGTGTTCGTGTTGTAGCGGGAGCAGTGGTAGCTGGAGACCAGCAGGTAATCGCGCCCGCCTGCGTTCACCTCATACCTTGTTCCGTGCCCGAACGGATGATCTTTCAGCTTCAGGCCGAGGGCGCGCACGGTCGAGTCATGCGAAATCTTGCCGAGGCAGAGCATGACTTTCAGTTTCGGCAGCGCCTCGATGCGTGAAAGCAGGAACGGTCGGCAGGCATTGATCTCCGCGCCGACGGGCTTGTTCTCCGGCGGTACGCAGCGCACGGCATTGGTGATCATGGCGCCGGTCAGTTTCAGGCCGTCATCCGGGCTTGCGGCGAACTTGCCTTTGGAGAAGCCGAACTTGTCGATGGTCGCGTAGAGCAGGTCGCCCGCCCAGTCGCCGGTAAAAGGCCGCCCCGTCCGGTTCGCCCCGGTGACGCCCGGCGCGAGGCCGATGATCAGGAGTTCTGCCGTCTCATCGCCAAAGCTCGGTACCGCGCCGTTGAACCAGTCCGGCTCCTTCGCGGCGACGGCGCGGCGATACTCCACAAGGCGCGGACACAGCGCGCAATCCTTTGGCGCTTCGGGCGGGTAGGGCGTGTTTGTCATGGGAGACTATCTGGCGCGATTCGCGCCCGCGTCCTGTGCGTCGGCCTTCTTTGCACGCAGCTTGTCTGCCGCCGCAATCAGGCGCTCACGGTTTTTTTCCCCGTTGCCGTCGAGTCGGACATAAATCCAGCCAATCAGGGCGGTCCCCCAGAAAGGCGCCAGAAGGGTGATGATGATCAGCGGCAGTGCAACAAACTTTATAAATAGGCTCTGTTGGTCACTAAAAATGACCCAGGCGATAAGCCAGAGCAACAGCCCAGCATATACCGCAATTAGGATTCCCAGCATGCCGGAGATGAAAATGCCGACCCAGCGCATTGTCCCGGCACCGCTTGGCTTGAACTGAGCCTTCCCGTGCCAGACGTTCATCTGGATGATCCGGCCGGAATTCGCGCCCGTCTTCGTGCGGCGGCCCCGGCGCCTCAGCAGCCTTTTCAGGCTCTCGGATTTTGTGTGTCTGTGCGGGTCCCCCGCCATATCTTTTTCATCCTCCAGAATAGACATGGGAAGTGCGGCACAACCTGCAAGAGCAAATCGGTCCGCACCCACCCACTTGCCCCGACTCACCGGCGCCGCCACAAGATGGGGCATGCCTGCGACCCCGACTCTCGACGATGCCCGTGACCTGCTGAAGCGGGTTTATGGCTATGAGGCGTTCCGGGGCCTGCAGGAGGATGTGATCGCCGATGCGCTGGCGGGGCGGGACGCGCTGGCCGTACTGCCGACCGGCGGCGGCAAGTCGCTCTGCTACCAGATCCCGGCACTGCTGCGCCCCGGCGTCGGCCTCGTCGTCTCGCCGCTGATCGCGCTGATGGCCGATCAGGTAGACGCGCTGAAACAGGCAGGCGTGCGCGCCGAACGGCTCGACAGCTCGATGGACTTCACCGCCCGCGCCGATGCGTTGGACGCGGCCCAACGCGGCGAGATGGATTTGCTCTATGTCTCGCCCGAAGCACTTGGCACCGGCTTGGCCGACCGGCTGGCGAAGATGAGCATCTCCCTCATCGCCGTGGACGAGACGCACTGTGTCAGCCAGTGGGGGCATGACTTCCGCCCCGATTACCGCGCGCTTGGCCGGCTGAAGGATCTCTTCCCCGGCGTGCCGCGCCTTGCCGTCACCGCGACGGCAGATGCCCGCACGCGGGATGACATCCTCGCCCAGCTCAACCTGACGAAGCCGTCCGTCCACGTCGCAAGTTTCGACCGGCCGAATCTCGCCCTCGCCGCCGAGCCGAAAGAGGGCAACCGCACGCAGCGCGTTGTTTCCCTCGTGAAAGCGCGGCCCGGCCTTTCCGGCATTGTCTACTGCGCCACACGCAACGCCACCGAAGACCTGGCCGATGCGCTTGAGAAAGCAGGCATTCCGGCGCTGGCTTATCATGCGGGGCTTGAGGCAAATCTGCGAGCCGAGCGCCAGCGGCGCTTCCTGTTGGAAGATGGCCTCACCATGTGCGCCACGGTCGCCTTTGGCATGGGCGTCGACAAGCCGGATGTGCGCTTCGTAATCCATGCCGATCCGCCGAAAACGATGGAAGCCTACTGGCAGGAAGTCGGCCGGGCAGGGCGCGACGGTGAACCCGCAGAGGGCATCGCCCTTTATGGCCCGGCGGACATGCGCCGTTCCCTCAGCTGGACCTATGACAGCGATGCACCGGACGAAGTGAAGCGCGTCCAGATCACCAAGACGCGCCAGCTGTTCGCCTTCTTCGATGGCGACGAATGCCGCCGCCTGGCCGTCCGCCGTTACTTTGGCGAGGAGACGTCCGAGACCTGCGGCACGTGCGACATTTGCCGGGGCGAGGGCGTGGAGAGCCATGATGCGACCCGCTGGGCACAGATGGCCGTCTCCGCCGTGCTCCGCTGTGGCCAGCGCGTCGGGCGCGGGCGCCTCGTCCAGCATCTGATGGGGCAGGCGAAGGATGCGCTTGATGAGGAGCTGTCGGCGCAGTCCACCTTCGGCATTGGCGCGGAGCTGCCCAAGCAGGGCTGGAACCGGATTTTCGATGCGCTGCTCTATGACGGCATGCTGGCCGAAGGCGGCGATGCGATGCGCCCCATCGTCATGGTGCCGGATGCAGATGCGGCGCGGGCGCTGTTCAAGGGCGAGCGGACGCTCTTCCTGCGGGCCGACCCTGCCGCTGCCCGCCGCCGCAAGACGGGCCGGGTGGCGCGGGCAGGCGTGCAGGATGACCTGTCAGAGCGCGATCAGGCCCTGTTCGATGCCCTGCGCCTCTGGCGGACGGAAACCGCCAAGGCCCGCGGCGTACCGCCTTACGTGATTTTCCACGACCGGACGCTCGCTGAAATCGCCCGCGAGCGCCCCGAAAACCCGGATGCCCTGCGCGACATCAGCGGCGTCGGCGAGAAAAAAGCCCAGCGCTACGCCGAAGATGTGGCAAGGATCGTCGCGGAAGCCGCCTGATCCCCCTGTGGAACAGCGCATCCCCGCCCTTGACCCGGGCGCCGGGGCACCGCACCTATGACTCCGTAAGAATCCCCGCGAACCGGAGACATCATGGACTATTCTTCCCGCGAGCCGCGCCTCGACGACGAGAATGACGAGAAAAAGGCTTCCGAGCCGAATGCCTTCCTTGAGGAAGCGCTGTTCAAGGCCCGCACGATCCTGCTGACCGGCGGCATCGACTTCCTGCAGGCCCGCCGCGTGTGCGAGCGCCTGCTGGCCCTGTCGTCCGAGAATGACAAGCCGATCCTGCTGGTCCTGTCCTCGCCGGGCGGCCATGTCGAATCCGGCGACATGATCCACGACATGATCAAATTCGTCCCGGCGCCTGTGAAGATCCTCGGCACGGGCTGGTGCGCCTCTGCAGGCGCGCTGATCTATGCCGCGGCGAAGAAGGAAAACCGTTACGCCCTGCCGAACACCCGCTTCCTGCTTCATGAACCGCGCGGCGGCGTTGGCGGCCAGGCGACGGACGTGGAAATCCAGGCCCGCGAGATCATCAAGATGCGCGAGCGCCTGAACCGCATTTTCGCGGAAGCCACCGGCAAGTCCTACGAGAAGATCAAGGAAGACACCGATCGCGACTTCTGGATGAGCGCCAAGGAAGCCGTCGAATATGGTCTTGTCCACAAGATCGTGAGCCACCACAGCGAGATCGTCTGACCCTTCTCGGGCCTAGACGGTTAACTCGCCGGTAACCAAAAGTTAGCGGCCTCTCAATCATTCCCGGCGAATATCTCTCTTCTGTTTGACTGAAGAGAGACCGCCCGGATGCTCGCGCGCGTCGAAGACATTTCTTTGCCGATTTCGCCCGTTGCGGCGGACACCAATTGCGCAGCTGCGCTCAGCCTTTTCCTGTCAGATGTTTCGCTGTTCGCCATACCCTTGCGGGCTGAGGGCGGTGCGCTGACCCTTGTGACGCGTGCAGCCGTCACCGAAGCCATGGCGGGCCCTGAAGCCCGGACGATCTGGGCCGCTCAGCCCGTTTCGATCCTCGCCTCGGCAGATCCACAGATTGTGGATGCGGCGACGCCGGTCGGCCTTGCCGCGAACAATGCAGCGATGAAGTGCCCGGCCGCGCTCTCTGAAGGTCTCATTGTCACCCGGGAAGATGTCTATTGCGGTCTGGTCAGCCCGGCTGACCTCACCGTCGCGATTGCAAAAGAGAATGCCGCGCGTGCCCGCACGCTTGGCCAGGCCGCCCGCCGTATGGAGGCCGCCAAGGCAAGGCTGAATTCTGCCGCAAGGGAGAAGGCGGATTTCCTCGCCTTCCTGGGGCACGAGATCCGTACGCCGCTGACCGGTATCCTGGGGGTCGCCGACCTGTTGCAGGACAGCGTCTCCGGCGGTGAACCGAAACGCCTCGCGCGGACCATCTCCGATAGCGGCCATCATCTGGAGCGTTTGCTGAACGACCTGCTGGATCTGTCACGCCTCGAAGCGGGCAAGATGCCGCTGCATGCCGCGCCGTTCGATCTCGACGAGTTCGCTGCCGAGGCCCGGGATGTCTGGCAGCCGCGCACGGACGGCAAACGGGTTGCCCTGCGTATCCATGTCGAGGAAGGCACGCCGCGCATCGAGGCGGACGCTCTGCGCCTGCGGCAGGTCCTGTTCAACCTGCTCAGCAATGCCCTGAAGTTCACTGAACAGGGACATGTCGATGTCTCGCTCGCCACCTGGCGGGACGAGTCCTCCCTGCGCCTGCGCATGAGCGTCTCAGACACCGGTTGCGGCATCTCGGAGGAAGACAAGGCTCGCCTGTTTGAAGCGTTTGAACAGGCCAGCGCCAGTACCGTCCACACACATGGTGGCTCAGGCCTTGGCCTCGCGATTGCCAAGTCGCTGGTGAAGGCCATGGGCGGCGAGATCGTTCTTGCCGATAATCCGGATGGGGGCAGCATTTTCACGGTCGACCTACCGGTGCGCAAAGCCGGTCCGCGTCTGGTCAGCACGGCTACGAAGGAAAAATCCGTGCGGCCGCAAATGGGCAAGTTCGAACTGGGCCGCATTCTGGTCATCGAAGACCATGCCGCCAGTGCGCTGGTGATTACCGAAGCCCTGCGCGCCGCAGGCTGGGAGGTGGATCATGCGCCGAGCGCGGCCATTGCCCGCGAGCATTTGTTCGATGTGCCTTACCAGGCTGTCCTCACCGACATCCATCTGCCGGATGAAAGCGGGGACATGATCCTCCGTACCCTGCGCACAGATGCCGGACCAAACCGGGATACACCGGTCCTGGCGGTAACGGCAGATCTGACCGACCGCCGGCGCACTACCTGCCGGGCAGCCGGCTTCGTTGCGATGATCGAGAAGCCGATCCGGCCGCGCGCGCTGGTCGCGACCCTGGCCGATATTCTGATGCTGGGCGACAGCCCCGACGCCTGGGCCCGGGCGGGCTGAGGCAGGGCGGATCCGAAGGCATGAGCAGGCGGTAAGAACGAGCGCCTGACTGCGGCCCATCGCCTCCCGGCTGGACCGGCCCCCGGTTGACCCGTTAGCGTGCAGCGACTGCCATGCCTGAGATTGCTCGCCCCTCATCCCGGACCGCGCTTGTTCGCGGGCTCGCCCTGAAATGTCCGTCATGCGGGCAGGGCGCCCTTTACCGGGCCTACCTGAAACCTGTGGATACCTGTGCGTGCTGCGGCGCGCCTCTGGGCCAGGTGCCATCCGAGGATGGTCCGGCATGGCTGACCGTGTTGATGCTGGCGCCTTTTCTGGTGGCCGTGACGTTCTTCGTGTCCATGTCGAGCCTGCCGCTCTGGATCAGTCTGCCGGGCGCGGCCCTTGCCGTCACAGGACTGGTCATGCTGGCCCTGCCACGCGTCAAAGCTGGCTGGATCGCCGTGCTCTGGTCAATGGGCAAGGTGGGGGCAAGCCAGGAATAGTTTAGCGGGAAAATGGTGGTTCGGGGGAGACTTGAACTCCCGACCTCGCGATTATGAGACCGTTTCAGGTGAAGCGACTGAGAAAAAACTGAATATCTTCAGTGTTAAGAGCGATTCCTAGAGGACTAGCTGGACCCAAAATTGGGCTCAAAACTCCAGTTTGCGTGTCATTTGCATGCCAGCTGGAATTCCACAAATAACCATATAAGGGCTTCAGCCACGGCATATAGCGAGGTTGGGTGCAAGCATTAAATTTCTATAATTAGGGGACAAGGTCCGCTCCTTTAAATTGACATTTTGGGTGTAGTGAGGGCAAGCGAGAGACATGCTCAATAATCAAAAGATCATGCAGCGGATTGGACTCGAGGCGACTTTTAGCCGAGAGGTGCTGAACTATTTTGTCCGGTATGCGTTCCCTCTGTTTGCTGTCTCCACGGTGATGGGAATTTTGTTTCTCGCATCTCCGATTTTCATGCTTCAGGTCTATGACAGGGTTCTGGGATCCGGCAATCTCGGAACATTGGCTTTCCTTGCAGCGATTGCCATATTCTGCCTCGGCTGCATGGCCGTATTTGACTATTTGCGAGCGCGTGCCCTGTCTCATTTGGCTGCCGCTATGTACCAGAAATTTGCACCGCGAGTTCTCGAGATGAGCGCAGCGCAAGCTGCCAGGTCATCTCAGGCAACGATTGTGGGGTTACGAGAAATAGATACCATTCGAAATGTGGCATCTGGTTTCGCAGTCAGCACGATTCTGGATGCGCCAGTGGTGCCTCTGTTTCTCTTTGCCATTTTCGGGGCGAGTTTTCAGTTGGGCATCGTTGTCTTGATTGGCGGGATAGCTCTTTTTTCAATTGCCATCTTGTCGGATGCACTGACGCGCCGCGCGGCAGGACAATCTCATTCGGATGAGATTCGCTCGTTCGAATTCGCTGAACAGGCTGTCGGATCGGCTGACTTCTTCGCGGCAACGGGCCGTCTGGGGGCTATCGGCGAAACGTTTGGTCAGATCGTTTACAAGCAACTTTCGGAACAGTTGAAAACGCACCAAGTTCAAACGGTAGCCAGTAGTTCTTCCAAATTCATTCGCTTGCTCATTCAGGTTTCAATTCTGAGCGTCGGTGCGATCCTTGTTATTCAAAGTGAAATCAGCGCTGGGGCAATGATCGCGTGCAGCATTATTTCCGGGCGCGCTCTGGCCCCGATTGAACAGTCAATTGGCGCTTGGAATCAAATTCAATCCGCTCGGCAAGCTTTGTCCATTTTGGGGCGTCTGGAGACGTTTCGATCAGATGTCCGCCCGGATTTCGAGTTACCTTCGCCGAGAGGCCGCGTTCGATTGGAGCGCCTTACGTGTCGGCTCCCTAATTCGCCACAGCCGCTCTTTGCGGGTATCAGCATGGATATTCAGCCAGGTCAGCTTGTTGCCGTTGTGGGGGAAAGCGGAACAGGTAAGTCGACGCTTTGTCGTTTGTTGACCGGCTTGATGCAACCGGTAGCCGGCAAGGTGACGATTGATGGCGTCGACTTGCAAAACTGGAGCAATCAGCAGGTACAGAGGATGCTCGGCTATCTGCCGCAATCCGTGAAGCTGCTCCGCGGTACAATCGCACAGAATATCGCGAGTTTTGATGAAACAGTCACAGACGAGCAAATTGTAGCGGCTGCGCAACTGAGTGGCGCTCACGGGATGATCGCGCAACTACCGAAGAACTACTCGACTATGATCGGGGCTAACGGAACACAGCTTTCAGGCGGGCAGACCCAACTGGTTGGCTTAGCTCGTGCACTCGTTCTGAATCCGACTGTGCTGGTTCTGGATGAGCCAACGGCCCATCTCGATCACGTTTCCAAGCAGCATTTCGGCGCCTTTCTCAAGCGCTGCGTACTGATGAAAAAGACAGTCGTTCTCGTAACGCACGACCGCCAACTTGCCCAGGCTTGCGATGTGGCGCTTGTCCTTCAGCCAGAAGGGCGCTTCGAGCTGAAAAGAAACGAATCCATGTCTCTTTCAAAGCTCGCCAAAGGGGAGGAGCTTAATGCGCAGCGTGCCTCTTAGTCTCTCAGACAGCCCGGCAGATGCTGAAGGGGACTTGCAGTTCCGTCTCAAGCGTATCTTGTTTGGACGTACAATGATTGTTCTGGTTGTGATGCTTGCGGGTTTCTTGCTGTGGACGATTTTTGCCCCCCTAGCGGGTGGGGCAATCGCCTCCGGACAAGTGGTGATCGATGGGGAGCGTATCCCGATCCAGCATCAGGAAGGTGGGCTGCTCGACAAGATCTCCGTGCGCGAGGGTGATTTTGTAGAGCAGGGACAAGTTCTCGCAGTTGTCAAATCCAAGGCGCTGACGGCCAAGAGGAATGCAGCAACTCTGAATTTGTTTTCACTACAGGTGACCGAGGCGCGTTTGATTGCAGAGCGCGACGGCGAGCAGAATATTGCCATTTCAGCAGACCATATTGATGAGGACCTGCGCGGAAGAGCCCAGGATACCATCCGCGAAGCAAAGGACCTGCTGCAGAAGAATAACGGTCTGTTCGAAACCCAGATGGATACGCTTTCAGCGCAGGAAGCCCAGACAAGATCTCAACTTGCTGGTCTTTTGGCACAACTCCAAAGTCTTGATGAGCAAATCACATCTCTCCAAGATGACATGGAGGCTCAAAGAACGCTGTTGGAAAAGGGACTGACCCGTCTTCCCGCCTATCGACAATATGAGCGTCAGTTCGCAGCATCAAAAGGGCAACGCAAGTTCACTGAGAGTGAAATCACTCGGCTTGAAGCAGCGCTTCAGGAGATTTCCTCGAACCGGGCTGCGAAGATGGCGGAAAAAAATCAAAGGATTGCAAGTGAGCTGACGGATACAAAATCCAGGATTACCCAAGCGGTTGAAGAGCTCTCTTATCTGGAAGACGCGTTTGAGCGTTCAGAAATCAAATCACCGATTGCCGGACAGGTGATCAATGTTGCTTATGATGCTCCCGGCAGCATCATACCTTCCGGCGGGCAGCTGATGGAGATTGTCCCTCCTGACCCTAAAGTGGTCATTGAGGCTCATGTCGCCCCAAAGGATGTAGAAAACCTTCGTGCCGGTAATACGGCGGTTCTGAGCTTCCCGGGCCTCAGTCGCCGGGAAATGCCACGGATTACTGGACGGCTCACGTCTCTTAGTGACGACGTGATCGTCGACCCGAATGCAGGAAAGCCCTACTATCTTGCGCGTGTCGAAGTGCCTTTTGAAGACGAGCACGTGAGCCATGCTCTCGAGCTGGTGCGCCCGGGTATGCCCGTAGAGGTAACGCTTGTGACGAAATCAAGGACTCTTGCGGAATACCTCATTGAGCCAATTGCTGAGTCCTATTCGAAGGCTTTTGTGAGCAACTGAACAACGGCAAATCTTCGTGGAATGCAGGCCCGGAACACGGTATTGCGCTTCAGTCTCAGGATCCAATATAGGTCGCTTCCTCAATGATCACGCGCGCAAATGCTTTTTTTCTGGGTCGTCGCCAGACGGCGCAGGAGAATTTCTTCAAGAGTCTGTTTTTGAACCAGAAAGCGACCATGAATGACGGGAGAGTCGAGCTGGAGGTTGTGCGCCCTTACCTCAAGAGCAACTCGGTGATTATCGACGTGGGGGCCCACGTCGGGATCTTCTCCAGACGCCTCGCGCAGTTGGCTCCTGACTGCGTTGTATTGTCATTCGAGCCGCAATCTTTGCCGCGCTCAGTTTTTGGTCTCGCCGGTTTTTTTCGTTCAGCTAAAAATATATTGATTATGCCTTTCGCGCTTGGTGAAGAGGCGGGTCTTATTGAGCTCAGCATACCGATTAAGAAGAAAGGTGGTGTGGGAATTGGCCTGGCGCATGTTGGTGATGATACTGACCTGCGCGATCGTTTCGAAGTCAAGAAAGAGCTCGTATCAATTGTTCGCCTAGACGATGTGATGGCCCGCATGGATTTCGGGCCGGTCAGCCTCATCAAGGTTGATGTCGAAGGAGGGGAGCTGAACGTATTGAAGGGGGCTTTAGACCTCATTACGTCCCAGAAGCCTGCCATTCTTTGTGAGATTGATGGACGTGAGCACCGGTTTGGATCCAGCTCTCAGGAGCTGTCCGATTTCCTTGCAGAGCTTGGTTATATTCCACACAGTCTCGAAACAGGAGAAATTCTGAAGGCCAGTGAGCTTGAAAAAAATACGCTTTTCCTTGCTGTCTGAGATCCTTGTTTCATTCTCTTAGTGAAATAAAATTCGGATATAGATAAATTTCTTAAGTTTAAAAAATAATTTTTTATTTCTCTCTAAGGTTTCACTTTTAAGGCGAGTTTTTTTCACTACCCTCCGAGTGCTCCTTCAATCCCGAAGGGGCAAATCAATCGGAGGCAATGATGCCAAACTACTATTATGGAACAAGCGGGAACGACACCCATAACGGAAATGGCGCTGTAGACATCATGTATGGGCGTGCTGGTAACGACACGCTGCGCGGGTATGGCGGTAACGATATCCTGTATGGGGAAGATGGAGATGACACGCTGCAAGGCGGTGATGGCCAGGACACGCTTTACGGCGGAAACGGCAACGATCCATACCTGCGCGGCGGCGGCGGAAATGACTGGATTTATGGCGAAGATGGAAACGATTCCCTGATCGGCGATGACGGGAACGACTATCTCAGTGGCGGGGCTGGAGCCGATAGCTTGCAAGGGGGCAACGGGAGTGACGTCGCGTATGGCGGCACGGGAGATGATTATCTCCGAGGTGGTTCAGCTGATGACTGGCTGTACGGAGAAGCCGGTAACGATGAACTCATCGGCGATAACAACAATGACTGGCTTTTTGGAGGAGATGGGGCCGATATCCTTCGCGGCGGTAACGGAAACGACCGGCTGATAGGCGGAGCTGGTACAGACGCGATCTATACAGGTGGTAACGATAGCTCTGCAGACCACATCTATTTTGAAATGGGTGATTCGCTCCTAGGGGATGTCGTCTATGATTTCTATGCGAATGACACAATATACATTGACAGCCGGATGTCCTACACGATTACAGACAGTATTCCAAATGATGGCTATGCAGTGATTACGCTTGGTGGCGGTCAAGGTGAGATATCTGTGTATGGTCCGGGTGCAAACGCCTTGAGCTTTGGTGTCACTCTCTACGTCGCGGGAAGCGCCGATGATCCGTATAACACCCATGGTGGCGGTCCAAACGGAGACGGAACAGACTATGGTCACGGATGATCGTTTCTAAGGTCAGATCGGCATTTGCTGGGGAGAAAATTCTCCCCAGCAATTTATAGATTGTCCCCCCCTATTGATCGTTCGAAAACGGTCCGGTTGGTATGTCATCTGCCTGCGAAGGGTGCACTAGGAAATAATCGCGCCAGCGTCTTTGTTGATCCAACTCATTTGTGCGGATAAGTTCGGAGTCGTCATCACTCAGGCGCCATGCTTCGTAACCGTTATCCAGAAAGTAATTCAGCACTGTTTCCGGATCCCGATTAAAATTGTTCCGTAGAGAGAAGGGATGGATTTCAATAAGGAAGGCAGGAAGGTGCTGTTCGATCGTCTTCTTTCCACCCTCGATCATCAGGCACTCAGCGCCCTCAATATCGCAGCGGATGAAATCAACAGTATCAAGTTTCATCTTCGAGACGATGGAATCCAGCGAGATTACGGGAGTCTTCTGCCGCTCAAACTGAGTGTTGTTTGATGTTGCAAGAATTTCCTCGGATCCCCGGGCATCGTCCCCGATCACAGCGTAAGCACGCCCCAGATGCCCGCTTTTCTTCAGCGGAACATTCAGGGTTGTCTCGCCATCCTTTTCGCCAATGGCGTAGTTGTGGGGAAAGACATTGGAGAGTTTGTGCCACTTAATAAGGCGGCACATTATTTCGTATGAATACCGTGAGGGCTCGAAAGCGTGGATGGTTCCTTCAGGGCCAACGATCTGCGACATGAGATACGAGTGCCGACCATCACTGGCGCCAAAATGCAAGCACGTGTCGCCTGACTTGCAAAGGTATCGCATATATGGCGCTTCCGGCTCGAACTTTCGGCCGGATAGATTTCGCTGGTACATCCGCCACGTTGTGTAGAGGTTGCGTATATTCATCATCGTACTCATTTCGGTTTTCCGCCTTGGATGGGGGCGCAGGTGGTTCATTCTACCAATAGAATACTCGTAGGCAGACTTCGAGTAGAATAACGTAGCTTGAAAGTTGATGCCCAGTCAGTCCACAAGATGACCGACGCCAGCATGATGAAGGTCTACGCGCCACCCAATGTGTCCTGTTTGACAGAAAGCCCGAAAATTCAGTTACCTCAGGAGGTGGGAGTAGGGGGCTGCCGATCTCGCAATATGAGACCGTTTCGGATGAAACCGCTGAAAAAAGCCGAGTATCTTCAGGTTTGGCTCTCTTGCCCATTCCTCAGCTCCATAGTCGAAGCCGGAACTAACTCAAATAACGGACCATTTTTTGGGGGGGGCAGAGCAGGTTTTTCGGGCGATTGCTTCCACGGTATCTGAACTTGTTAGAGCAAGATCTGAAATACCCTGATCCAATTTAGCTTGATCAATCTTTCCGCCGAAATCACTAAATTCGATCAGATTTGAATATGCAGATGCTATTGCACACCCAAGAGCAAACTTTTCGTTTTGAGGGTGAGTTGTGTGTTTTTTTTGACAGAAAGTCTGAAAAATCAATGTTCTCAGGAGGGTCAATGGTGGTTCGGGGGAGACTTGAACTCCCGACCTCGCGATTATGAGTCGCGCGCTCTAACCAGCTGAGCTACCGAACCGTTCGCTGGTGCGAAGGGGGCCTAATACACGCGGGCGCGCCTGCCTGCAAGCGGGCGATATGCACCTCGTTGCATCGCCGCATCCCAATGATTGCAGCGAAGGTGCCAGCAGGCTGCCAACGGCCCCTGCGGCAATGGTTTCAGGCAGAATGTTGCTTCGAATCAAGGCTGCGCGCCGGGATGCTTCCGGCGCCTCCGGGACACCTCTTGGCAAGTTGGCAGCCATCCCCATAGACTTGCCGGCATGAAGCGCATTCTGATCGCGTTGCCCGCCGCCATACTGATCGGTCTGTCCCTGCCTGCCGAGGGGCAGGAGGCGGAGGCGATCGACGCCTATTTGTCGGGCAATTACGCGGCTGCGCTGGCCAGGACGGCGAAAGCGCCGGATGCCGATTCCCGGGCGTTCGCAGCGCGGATCCTGCTGGCCGAGGCGATTTGCCAGGACGGCCAGCCGTCGCAGGCATTGCTGCAGAATGCGCTGGCCGAAGCCAACCAGGCTCTCACTCTCCAGCCTGGCCATATCGAGGGCCGGCTGCAGAAGGCGATCACCCTGTCCCTTATCAGCCGTCCGATGAGCACCGGAGAGATACGTCGCACAGGGATCGGCGGTGAAGCGCGCGACCTGGCCGAAGGCGTGCTGGCTGAGGAGCCCGGCAATGTCTATGCGCATGGTTTTCTGGCGGTCTGGAATGTGGAAGTCGTCCGTCGCGGGGGCACGCTGGGGGCGATGATGATGGGCGCCAGCCTCGACAATGCCCGCAGCCACTACCGAGCAGCGGCGGCGCTTGCGCCCGGCGATGCGGCGATCCGCTGGCAATGGGCTCGCGCGCTGGCGGCGTTGAATGCGAGAAAATACGGGGCGGAGATCGAGGACGCCCTTGATGCGGCCCTGGCGGCGCCGGGCGACAGCGAGCTTGAGCGAGTCATGCAGGCCCGCGCAGGCACGCTCAAGGCTGTGTTGGACGCTGACGGCCCCCGCGCCGCCGAGGCGCGCGCGTTGGATATGCTGTAAGCGGAGCTGGTTCGCAGGCCTATTCCGCCGCGACTGTTTCGGTGGTGGCTTCCTGTTCTGACAGGAAGCGTTCGGCGTCCAGCGCCGCCATGCAGCCCATGCCCGCCGCTGTCACGGCCTGGCGATAGGTCTCGTCGGTGACGTCGCCCGCGGCGAACACGCCTGGGATTTCCGTCTGCGGCGTGCCGGGCTTTGTGATGAGATAGCCATTGTCCTTCATGGCCAGCTTGCCTTTGAACAACTCCGTCGATGGGGCGTGGCCGATGGCGATGAAGACGCCATGGACAGGGATGAGTTTTTCCTCGCCGGTCTTTACATTCTTGATCTTCGCGCCGGTCACGCCGAGCGGGTTTTCGTCGCCGATGACTTCTTCGAGCACGTGATCCCAGATCACTTCGACCTTCGGATTCTTCACCAGCCGTTCCTGCAGGATCTTCTCGGCGCGGAAGCTGTCGCGGCGGTGCACGACGGTGACCTTGGAGGCGAAATTCGTCAGGAACAGCGCTTCTTCAACGGCGGTGTTACCGCCGCCAACGACCAGGACCTCACGGCCGCGATAGAAGAAGCCGTCGCACGTGGCGCAGGCGGAGACGCCGAAGCCCTTGAACTTCTCTTCCGTCGGCAGGCCCAGCCATTTGGCTTGGGCGCCTGTGCAGATGACGACAGAATCTGCGGTGTAGACCGTGCCGCTCTCACCGATTGCCTTGAAGGGGCGGCTGTCGAAGTCGACTTCGGCGATGTGGTCGTTCTCGACCTTCGCGCCCATGGCTTCGGCATGTTCCTGCATCTTCACCATCAGGTCCGGGCCCTGGATCTCTGTAAAGCCGGGATAGTTTTCGACTTCCGTGGTGATGGTCAGCTGGCCGCCGGGCTGGATGCCGGTGACGACCAGCACATCGCGCAGGGCGCGGGCGCCATAGACGGCAGCCGTCCAGCCGGCAGGGCCGGAGCCGAGGATGAGGATTTCAGCGTGTTTGGTCTCGGCCATGTCGGTACTCCGGATGTGCCTGATGGAATCGGCTTTTGCACATAGGGCGGGTCTATCGAGGCTTAAAGGCCCCGGCCGCTCATATCAATGTGACGTAAGCCGGAAAGCTCAGCAGGGCTCGGAAACCACTTCCACAGTGGCGTGGGAGACGTCAAACCGGTCCGCGAGGCGGGCTTTGACGTCCCTGCGCAGGGTTTCAATGCAGGCGCCTTGCTTGGCGGTCACTTCCAGCGTGATGAGCGGCTTCGATTCGGTCAGGGCCCAAGCGTGGATGTGCGAGACGCTGGCGACGTTGCCGACATGATCGATCAGGTCTCTCCGGATGTCTTCGGGCGACAGGCCATCCGGCGTGCCTTCCAGCAGGATGTGACCAGACTGGCGGGCGATCCGGACGCCGGCGACGAGGACGAGCAGGGCCACAAGCACGGACAGAATCGGGTCGGCCGGTGTCCAGCCTGTGGTCAGGATGACAATGGCTGCGGCGATGGCGGCAACGGAGCCGAGCAGGTCCCCGATGACGTGCCACAGCGCACCCTGAAGGTTCAGGTCATGCTTGTCGCCGCCGTGCAGCACCCAGGCTGCGAGCACGTTCACGACGAGGCCGCCAATAGCCACCCAGAGCATGATTCCGCCCAGAACGGGGGCCGGATCCAGCAGGCGATGAATGGCTTCCCAGACAATCCAGCAGGCGAGGGCCACCAGCGCGATACCGTTCGTGAAGGCGGCGAGGACTTTCATCCGGCCGAAGCCATAGGACCGGGCAGGGTCAGCGGGCCGGTCCGCCAGCTTGTAGCCAACCCAGGCCAGGATGAGTGAGGCTGCATCAGTCAGCATATGCGCAGCGTCTGCCAGCAGGGCGAGCGAGCCTGAGATCAGGCCGCCGGTTACCTCCGCGAGCATGAAGCTGGCCGTCAGGACCGCCGCGATGGCCACCCGCTTGCGGGAATCGGCTGTCGTCATATCGGCATGGTCATGGGAATGCCCATGGCCGTGTCCGTGGTCGTGCCCATGCGCGTGATCATGCCCGTGCTCATGGGCATGACTGCGGGACGCGTCCGGCGTTTTCGTTGTCAGGTCGCAACTCATGAGCCTGAGGTGGAATCCTTTCCGGGCCACGTCAATTCGGCTGTAATAGCGTTTCGTTGGGGGCGGCGCCGATTTTCCGCTCTGCCCTTGCGGCATGTGTGCTAAATTGCCCGGAAAACATAACAGAATAAACCCGGAGGACACCCATGAGCCCACCGCGCCTGCGCCAGCTTGTGATTGCCGCAAACAGCCTAGACACCGCCGACATATTGCAGAGCGTTCTTGGGTTGGGGGAGCCGTTTCCGGATCCCGGCGTGGGAGAGTTCGGTCTTGTGAATGCCGTATTTGCCATCGGCGACCAGTTCCTGGAAGTTGTCGTGCCGACGACCGACAAAGCGCCGGCGCGGCGCTTCATCGACCGGGGCGGCGAGGGCGGCTATATGGCGATCTTCCAGACCGACGACATGGCGGCCTTGCGCACCCGTGTCGACGGGCTCGGCATCCGCCGCGTCTGGAACATCGACCTGCCGGATATTTCTGCCAGCCACCTTCACCCGGCAGATATTGGCGGGGCCATCGTTTCCGTAGACGAGCCGCGCCCCGCAGGCAGCTGGCGCTGGGGCGGTCCCGGCTGGCGCGAGCGATCCGCTCCCGGACGGTTCACGCATGCGGTCCTCGAGACGCCTGATCCGGATGCGCTGGCGCAGAAATGGGGGCTTGTCTTCGGCCTCACGGCGGACAAGCGCCGCCTCTTCCTGGCGGATGCTGTGCTCTATTTTACGGAGGGACCAGCAGACCGGATGATAGAGTTCGGCTTTGAGCTTCCGGATGCTGATCAGGTGATCGCCCGCGCAAAAGAAAAGGACCTGCCCGTTGAAGACAGGTCCATCTCGATTGCAGGCATTACCCTGAAGCTGGAGAATTAGTACCCGCTGGCAATGCCGTCCTTGCGCAGCTCGGTGGCGGCGATGTAGGCGCCGCTTTCGAAGTCGCGCATGATGGCCTGATAGCCGCCGCCATTAGCCTGGCAGCACTCGACTTCCACGCCGCGGGCTTCGAGTTCCGCGCGGGTGTCTGTCGGGATGCCGCTTTCCAGCAGGACTTTGCCGATGTCGGCTTCGCAGGCCGGGTCATCATATTTGCCGGTCGGCTCACAACCGCCGCGATGCTCCCAGCGGGCTGCGTCACCAGCCTCCTGAAGGCCCATATCGAAATCGACGAGGTTCAGGATCACCTGCACATGGCCTTGCGGCTGCATGCCGCCGCCCATCAGGCCGAAGCTCAGCCAGGGTTCGAACGGGCAGGCTTGCTCGATCGGTTCCGCGCGGACCTGACAGCCCGGCATGTCCTTCTTGAAGGCGAAGGCCGGAATGATTGTGTGGAAGGGGCGTTTGCCCGGTTCCCAGACATTTGGGTGGGCCGGGTCAAGGCTGAACAGCTGGCCGCGGTCCTGGAACATGAAGCCCATGTTGTCGGCGACCAGGCCTGATCCCATGCCGGCAAAATTCGACTGGATCAGCGAGACCATCATGCCGTTTTCGTCCGCCACGGTCAGATAGGTCGTGTCGCCATCTTCCAGCTTCTTGTCAGCGGCCGGGAAGTCGAGCCCTGCCTTGACGTTCGGCATGGGTTTGGAGAGGTCGATCAGTTCGGCACGCTTGGCATTGTAGCCTTCGGCGATGAACATCTGCGGGTCGATCCCGGCGAAGTCCGGGTCGGCATAGCCCTTGGCGCGGTCGGCGAAGGCGAGGCGTTTGGCTTCCACCTGCGCCATGATCGAATCTGTCGAGCCATAGCCCATGGACCGCAGGTCGAATTTTTCGAGCATCTGCAGCATCTGCAGCGCAGCGATGCCCTGCGTGCTCGGCGGCAGTTCGCAGACCTTGTAGTCCTGACGATAGGTCACGCAGACCGGCTCGATCCAGTTGCCGGTATGGCTGGCGAAATCTTCATACCTCAGGAAACCACCGATCCGGGTGAAGTAGGCATCCATCCGTTCGGCCAGTTCGCCCTTGTAGAAGGCATCCCGGCCGCCCTCGGCAATCTGGCTCAGCGTGTCGGCGAGGTCCGGGTTCTTGAACAGGGCGCCTTCGCGGGGCGGTGGAGAGAAATAGGTTTCCGTCGCATTGTCGAACTCTTCCAGCGCGCCACTCTCAACGGATCCCTGAAAGCGCTTCTGGTTCATGTGCCAGTAATAGGAAATGACTTCCGGGATCGGCGCGCCTTCGCGGGCATAGGTGATGGCAGGGCTGAGGTCATCCGCAATTGGAAGCTTTCCGAATTTTTCATGCAGCGCGAACCAGCCATCGACCGTACCCGGAACGGTGACCGATGCAGACCCGTGGAACGGGATCATCTCGCCATCCATGTATTCATCGGCTTTCGCCTGAATGTCGGCCAGTGTCGCGCCTTTGGGGCTGCGGCCGGAGCCTTCATAGCCGTATAGCTGTTGCGTTTCCGGATCCCAGACAATCGCGAACAGGTCGCCGCCGATGCCGTTTGCCGTCGGCTCCACAAGCCCGAGCATGGCATTGGCGGCAATCGCCGCGTCAACCGCCGAGCCACCAGCCTTCAGCACATCGATTGCCGTTTGCGTGGCCAGCGGGTGAGCCGTGGCCGCCGCGCCATGCGGTGCCACAACCGAGGACCGCACGCCAACATCCCGCCCGGTCGGCATCCGGTCACCGGGGCCGGGGGCTGTGGGCTGCGGCACCATCACGGTTTCCGTCACGATCACTTCTTTTTCGACGATCTTCGTGACGGGCTCTGGGGTGATGCAGGCGCTAAGGCTGGTTGCAAGCGCTGCGGTCAGGAGTGTCCGGACTGCTGTCATGTATTTCACCTCTCATGTCTGAGGAGGACCTTAACGCCCTGCGCCGTCTTGGCGAGTCCCGTCCCGGCCAATAGAAGTCATCAGCTGGCCGGATGGTTTGCGAGAGGGCTTCGAGATAGCTCTGTGCCAGTCCTTCAAGCATAGCTGACCACCTCCCATTCGATTCCATCATGATCGTGGAAGTAAAACCGGCTGCCTGGATCATAGGTTTGATGGCTGTGAGTCTTGATCCCGGAAGCCAGGATGCGCTTTTCGGTTGCATCCAGGTCTTCCACGAGGATGCCGAAATGGTTCACGGCGCCGGTGCGATAGTAACTCTCTTCATCAGGCCGGTCCTGCTTCGGCAGGGCGTAGAGGGCGATATATTCGTCATCGGTGCCGACATGGACCGTGTAGCCATCATACTTTGATGGGCCTTCCCATCGCACATGCCAGCCGAACAGATCCACCAGCATGGCGGCGGTCTTTTTCGGATCCGACACTGTGACATTCACATGTTCAAACAATGCGGGTTTCATTTTCTTCAGGCTCCTTTTGCCTTTCATCCGGGGTTGGTTTGACCTTCGTAATTCCTCAACCTAACTTTAGGTCAAGCATTAAACGTAAGGAAATTGCGGCATGAAACAGGGGCTATCGATCGGGGATGTCGCCCGCCGGACCGGGCTGTCGGTCTCGGCGATCCGGTTCTATGAATCGCGCGGCCTGGTGAAGCCGGACCGGCGCCCTTCCGGACAGCGGGAGTTTGCCCGCGCCGACATCCGCCGCCTGTCCTTCATCCTGATTGCCCAGCAGATGGGGCTCACCATTGAGGAGATCAGCGAGGTGTTGAGCGACCTGCCGGACAACCGCACCCCCACCAAGGCGGACTGGACGCGGATCAGCCAGCATTTCCGCAAACGGCTCGACGATCACATCGCGATGGTGGAGCGCCTGCGAAACCGGCTGGATGGCTGTATCGGCTGTGGCTGCCTCAGCCTGAAAACCTGCAAGCTCTACAACCCGGATGACCGCGCCCGCGCCGCCGGCCCGGGGCCCCGCTTCGTGATGACGGGGGAATCAGTCAGCCCGCAGGCCTAATCCGGCTTTTTCGGGAAATAGTGCATCGCCATCCGTTCGGCGATTTCCTGGCCCTGGCGGGCGAAGCGCGCTTCGGCTTCCACGGCGCGGTTGTCGCATTTCAGATAGTCGCGGCTGGTTTCCTGATAGGCATCGTTGAACTTGGCCACGAGGCTGGAGCGGAGATTGCCGCGATTCGGCGCCTCATAGCTCAGCATGTCCGACATGTACTGGCGCCAGTACTGGTCTTCCCGGCCGTTGCAGCGCACCCGGATGGCATGCGCAGAGCCGAGCGCGCCCGCCAGATCCGAAGCGTCGCGGAAGTAATCCGGCCCGCGCATGGGCAGGCCTGATTGTGCAGCGCTTGCGCCACAGACCATCAGGGCGCTAAGCAGGACAACATGAAAACGTGCCTTGTTCATGAAAAGACCTTTGCCCGCATCCAGCCTCGGCTCAAGGATGTAGAACACAAACTTGATGTCCTCATTATGACCGATGAGGGGCGCTTCTATCATGCCGGCAGCCGGGTGGTGACCGACAAGGTAGAGCCTGAAATCGTCTTCGGCAGCCTCGATTGCTTTTTCGGACCGGCAGCCGGGACTTTTGTCAGAACCGTCATGGCCTCAGACCGGCTGGACTGGTTCCAGTCACCGGCAGCAGGTGTGGACAATGCGGTACTGAAAGGCATCGGAAAAGCCTCTAAACACTACACGACCAACCACACTCAGGCCGAATCGATGGCCGAATGGGCGCTCTGGGCGGCTTTGGATTTCCTGCGTGAAGGGCCACTGCACCGGGCCCAGCAGCAGGCCGCGGAATGGAAACGTGTCCAGTCGCGCGAGATTGCAGGCAGCCGCTGGCTGATTGTCGGCTATGGATCGATCGGCGAGGCCGTCGGCAAGCGGGTAACGGCCCTTGGCGGGCATGTCACGGGCCTGCGCCGTTCCCCCGGGCCTGCGCCGGGCGCACACGAAATCCTGCCGTCCAGTGTGCTGATGGACGAATTGCCGGGCGCGGATGTGGTTTTGCTTTCACTGCCGCACACGCCGGAAACGGAAGGCATGGCCGGAACAGATTTCTTCTCGAAAATGAAGCCTGATGCCCTGTTCATGAATCTCGGGCGCGGGGCGCTGGTGAATGAGGATGCGCTGATTGCGGCGCTGGATGAAGGCCGTCCGGCTTATGCGGCCCTGGATGTGACGGGCGTTGAGCCGCTGCCGGAAGAAAGCCCGCTTTGGCATCATCCGAAGATTATGCTGACGCCACATGATTCCTCCCAGACGACCGGGACAATCCTGCGGGCGGACGGGACGTTCGTGGACAATCTCCACCGCTACCTGAACGGTGAGCCGCTCAGGAACCTCGTCGACCGCAAGGCGTTCGAGGACTGAGCGGCAGGGTCATCCGTCTACGCTGTTTCTTTCACTTTCATGCCGGCGATGCGGTCAATCGAGGCTTCGGCATCGCGCATGATGTCTTCTACGATGGCGGCCACGGGCTTTACTTCATGCACGCCGCCGGCTGACTGGCCCATGGCGAAGCAGGAGCTGTCCGGATTGAGCTTGGCTTCGTCCGTGATGCCCCCAATGCCGCCAATGACGCCCGTCTGGTGCGAGTGGATGGCCTGGTGCGGGAAAGGCTTGATGTCCTGCGGGCGGCTCTCCCAGTTATTGATGTAGTCATTCGTGCGGCAGCGCATCGGCTTGCCGGAATAGCAGCGCGTGCGCGTCGTATCGGTATCGCCCGCGCCAACGACAGCCTGCTTGTACATGTTTGCGGCATGGGCTTCTTCGGAGGCGATGAAGCGCGTGCCCATCCAGACGCCCTGTGCGCCAAGAGCCAGAGACGCCGCAAGGCCGCGCCCGTCATAGATGCCGCCAGCCGCGATGACCGGGATCTTCACCGCTTCGACGGCCTGAGCCACCAGCGGCAGCGTGCCGACGAGGCCAGTGTGCCCACCGCCTTCGCCGCCCTGAAGAATGACCGCATCGCAGCCAGCCTGTTCAGCCTTGATAGCGTGCTTCACTGCACCGCCGACGACCATGACTTTGACGTTCGCCTTTTTCAGACGTTCCATGATCGGCATCGGCACACCGAGGCCTGCCACGAAGCTGTCAGCCCCGCCATTGATGATAACGTCCACGGACTCTTCCAGGCTTTCCGGGCTGGCGGCCAGCAGGTCGACACCGAACGGCCGGTCGGTCAGTTCACGGACCCGTTTCATCTGTCCGGCGATGAAATCCGGTGTCGTGCCGGCCATGCCGAGCACGCCATAGCCGCCCGCATTGCACATCGCGGCGCAGACCTCTGCATAGGAAACCCCGCCCATGCCAGCGAGCATGATCGGGTGCTTGATGTTCAACATCTCTGTCAGGCGGGTTTTCAGGGCCATGTCGGGCTTCCTCTCTGGTGATTTTATGAGGAAGCCCTAGCGCCCCGTCGCAGCGTCAACGCAAGAGGCGGCGCCAGCCCGCCGCGTCTCCGCCCCATTCCCGCCGCGTTCTGCCGTCAGGATAGCGGGTGGACTGGCAGAATCGCCGGTCCGGCGTCACATGCTGAGGCCAACTGGACCGGCTCTCACGAGCTGGCCCGCCCTCACGAAGGACGCGGCAACCGGCCGACGGGCGCTGCCCGGGAACAGGTCCGGTTGCCCATCTTCTGCCCTTTTCCGGGGGTCCGGGAGAGGTTGGTTCGGTTCAGGGGCTTTACAGCGATGCCAAGGCCCGTTCTGAATTGAACTATCCGTTTCGCTTGGCGGATGCTATGACGCCGTTCGGTCGCAAGACCTTAATCAGGGGTAATATCATGAAGAATATCATCACTTTGGGCGCTGCCGCCCTGGCTCTCGCAGCCTGCGCACCGGCCGAGGCTCCGGCTGAAGACACGCCGGTTGTCGAAGAAACCACGGTCATCGAAGAGTCTGCTTCTGACGCAGCCGACGCTGCCGTTGAAGCCGCTGACGACGCTGCCGCTGCAGCTTCCGATGCTGCTGATGCCGCTACAGAAGCGGCTGACGATGCCATGGACGCGGCTGAAGAAGCCGCTGCGGACGCCGCCGATGCAGCTGAAGATGCCGCCGACGCGACTGCCGAAGAGATGACGGAAGAAGAGCCGCAATAATCGGTTCTCCATCCGGATAAAGATCGGGCCGCTCCATCAGGAGCGGCCCTTTTGATTCGAATTCCGGAACTCCGGATCAGAATTTCGCGTAGCCGCCGTCCACGATCAGTGTGTCGCCGGAGTGGTAGCTGGATGCATCGGAAGCCAGATACACCGCGATTCCGCCGAAATCTTCCGGTTCGCCCCAGCGCCGGGCCGGCACACGCGAAATCACTTTGGTCTGGAAAACTTCGTTCCCCTGAGCTCCTTCGGTCATGTCCGTGGCGATCCAGCCTGGCAGGATGGAGTTCGCGCGGATTCCGTAGCGGCCATACTCGGTGGCGATGGCGTTCATCATGGCAATCAGGCCGCCCTTGGTGTGGCCGTAGGCTTCATTGCGCGCCGCACCTTCAATGCCTGCCAGCGATGCTGTACCGACCAGGCTGCCGCCCGGGTCGCCGGCCTTGGCACGCGCCACCATGGATTTGCCGGCTTCGCGAAGCGTGAAGAAGGCGCCTTCGGAGTTGATGCGCTGGTTGTAGCGCCAGGTCTCCAGCGTCATCTCGTGGAAGTTCGCCGCGCCGCGGCCGACACCGGCATTGGCGATGCAGCAGTCGATCCGGCCGAACTCTTCCTCGGCTTCCTTCATCGCTTTGACGACTTCGGCTTCCTCGCCGACATCCACTTTCCACGCCTTGATCTTGCCGGTTCCGAGTGCGTCGGCCTTTTTCACGGCAGCGGCATTGTCGGCTTCCTTGCGGCCCCAGATCACGACGTCGGCATTGGAAGCGGCCAGCGCCTCCACCATGCCGAGGCCGATTCCCTTGTTGCCGCCGGTTACAACGCAGACCTTTCCTGAAAGATTGAATGGGGCGTAGGTCATGGTTTTCTCCTGAAAGACTTGGGTTTGTTTGTCTGGCGTCACACAAGAGAGGTGACGCTGGGGCCGGTCAAGAGGCTGATTGGCTGGCCAGGACGAGCGCGCGGGCCGCTTCGATGATGCGCCGGGTTTCGTCCCAGATCTCGATTTCCGCCAGACGGGCCGGGCTGATCCATTCGGCATGGGCCGCATCATCGCCCGCCATTACCGTACCGGAAACCCAAACGGCGGCGTAGTCGAACAGGACGAAATGCCGGGTCACATCGCCCGTCGTGCGGGACGTGAAGATACCGTCCACGACATCCACGAGACCCACCAGCCGGGCGGTAAGCCCGGTCTCTTCCTTCAGTTCGCGCAGGGCGGCATCGCCAGCGCGTTCGCCGAACTCGATCTTGCCGCCGGGCAGGGACCAACTCCCCGCCATCGGCTTTGTGCCCCGGCGGATCAGGGCGACATCGTCGCCGCGGAAGCAGACGGTGCCGACGGCTGGGACAGGCTTCTGGGCACTCATCCTGCACCTCCCCGTTCCAGCAGGACGACCGTCTCCACATGAGGCGACCACAGGAATTGGTCGACCGGCTGCACCAGGACGAACCGGTATCCGGCATCGACCAGCACACGCAGGTCCCGCGCCAGCGTGCCGGGGTCGCACGAAATATAGGCGATACGCGCGACACCGCTTTGCGCGATTTCCGCCACCTGTTTGGCGGCGCCATGCCGGGGCGGGTTCAGCACAATACCCTGAAAGCGCGACAGTGTGGCTGCCGGAACCGGATTGCGGAACAGGTCACGCACTTCCGCCGTCACAGGTTTCAGGCCGGACGCCGCCCGGGCGGACGCTTCCAGCGCTTCGATCGCATCTGAATCGCCTTCGGCGGCGTGCACGCGGGACTCTTCAGCCAGGCGTAGTGCAAATGTTCCGCAGCCGGAGAAAAGGTCGGCAACTTCCAGCGCAAACTTCAGGTGCTGGCGCACAAGGCTCGCCATGAAGGCTTCAGCTTCGGCGCTGGCCTGCAGGAAGCCGCCCGGGCGGGGGCGGAGCGCGGCCTTGCCGACTTGTATCTCCGGCGTGCCCTGCTGCAGCGGGATATCATCGCCGATGGAGACGCGGAGGAAACCGGCGGCCAGCGCTTTGGCCCCGGCCATCATGACATCGTGCGGGGCAGCGAAAGTGGCAGTGTCTGTGATGTGAAGGTCCAGCCCGTTCGGCATCACAGTGACTTTGAGAACCATCTCGCCTTTCAGGGGCGCCAGCGGCGCGGCCAGCTCCTTCAGGGCACTGAGTTTCCGTGTGATCTCGGGCGAGGCCACCGGGCATGTGGAAATGTCGACAATGTCATGGCTGCGCCGGGCATGAAAACCGAGCTGCACACCGGCCTTTGTGCGCCGTGCCGCCAGAGACATGCGCCGCCTGGTGCCGGGCGGGGTGACCCAGATGTCCTCGACATGCGGCTCCAGCCCGCGTGCCTTCAGGGCGTTTACAACAAGCGAGCGTTTGAAGGCCTGATATGGGCCATCGGCAAGGTGCTGCAGGCTGCAGCTGCCACATTGGGAAAAATGCGGGCAGGCGGGTACCTGTCTGTCCGGCGAGGGCCTCACGATTTCGAGCAGGCGCGCGCGGTCTTTCTCGACGGCAATGCGCACTTCTTCGCCAGGCAGCGCCTGCGGAACGGAAACCCAGTCTCCGTCGATCCGCACCTGCCCGTCGCCCTTCGATCCGAGGCGTTCTATGGTTACAGTGCCGGTCCCGCGGGCATCCGGATCTGGAATAGCAGGCATGCCGGGCTCCCCACTGGTTGTATGCCGATTCACGGGTTAGCACCGCAGGACGGTCGCGAACAGGAGGCTTGAATGGCGAAACCGGCACAAAAGCCTCTCAGTCTCGCTTTGCAGGGCGGCGGAGCCCATGGCGCCTACACATGGGGCGTTCTGGACCGCCTCGTTGAAGAGAACCGCTTCGACATCCGAGCGATCACGGCCACTTCCGCAGGCGCGATGAACGCTGTCGCATTTGCCGGCGGCTATGGTGCCGGCGGGGTCGATGGAGCCCGTCAGGCACTTGAATCGCTCTGGGAAGCCATCTCGCATAGCGGCCGGCCTGCACGGGCCTATGGTGTCAACAATCCGGCCGCCTTCGCTTACGCCTCCGCGCTGCAAAGCTGGGCGAGCCCTTATGACCTGAACCCGTTGGGGCTGAACCCGCTACGCGATGCCGTTGAAAGCGCAATCGATTTCGAAGCCGTTCGGGCCTCCGGCCTGCAGCTGTTCCTCAGCGCGACGGATGTGGAATCCGGCCATGTGAAAGTCTTTACAGGCGAAGAGGTGACGCTCGATGCCGTGCTCGCCTCCGCCTGCCTGCCGCAGACCTTCCAGGCGGTGGAGATCGACGGCCACGCCTATTGGGATGGCGGCTATATGGGCAATCCCAGCATCTTTCCGCTGATCTATGCGGGCGCTCCAACGGATGTCCTGCTCGTTACGTTGAACCCGATCGAGCGGCCGGGCGTGCCGAAGCGGGCGGGGGAGATCCAGGAGCGCGTTAACGAGATCAGCTTCAACGCTGCCCTGATCGGTGAGCTGCGCGCCATCGCCTTCGTTCAGCGCCTGCTGGATGACGGCATGCTGAAGGCGCCGATGCTGAAGAAATACCGCCGCCTGAACGTGCACACGATCCGCGGCGGGCAGGATCTGGTCGATCAGAGCCTGCACACCAAGTTCGATACCAGCTGGCGTTACCTCACCGGCTTGCGCGATCAGGGCCGAGCGGCCGCTGAGGCGTGGCTGACCGGCGAAGCAGACCTCGTCGGCACGAACAAATCGAATTGCGACCTTCGGGAGGAATTCCTGAAGGGCTAAGGCGGGCGGGGCGCCCGCACCCATGCTTCGACTTCGCTCAGCATGAGCGCTCAATACGCGCGGACTCATCCTGAGCGAAGTCGAAGGATGAAGAGATGGTGTGAGGGTCAGGTCTGCTTCAGGAACCAGACCCGCGCCGCGCCATAGTCGCGCGTCTCCAGGACCTCCCATCCTTCCGGTGCAATCAATTCGTCCGAAGCAGTCTCCACCACGGCGATGGCGTCCTCGGCCAGCCACTTGCCCTCGGTGAGGCAGGCGAGTGCCGGGGCGACGAGGTCCTTGTGATAGGGCGGATCGAGGAAGGCGATGGTGAAGGGGCTGCCGACGCCGGCGGGCTTTTCGCCAAGGTCCGTCGCAGAGCGGCGGTGGATGCGCGTGTTCCCGTAGAGGCCCAACGTCTCGATATTGTCGCGGATCGCGCCGCGCGCGGCATGATCGGTTTCCACGAACAGGCAGAAGGCAGCGCCCCGGCTGATCGCTTCGAGGCCCAGTGCGCCGGAGCCTGCAAAGAGGTCAATCACCCGCGCGCCCTCGATCTCCGGTGCCCAAGTCGCGTGGGCCAGCATGTTGAACACGCTCTCGCGCGCACGGTCCGCCGTCGGCCGTGTGCCCTGTCCTTTCGGCGCGGCAATCGCGCGCCCCTTGTGCTGTCCGGCAATGATGCGCATTCTTAGGTTGATCCGGGGGTTGCTGAATGTTCGACCAGTATTGGAACAGTGCGTCCCTGTTAAGGGCTTCCCTCATCAGTGCCGGAATACCCGAGGATGTTGCAGAACTTGTGACCGCAAAAACGCGGGACAATTCTGAAGTCATGTCGACGGTTTTCGTGGCTGGGCTACCTTCCGCTGCTGCCGGAATAGTTGTCGCCGGGGTTGCGTATCTGTTCGTCGGATACCTTGTTGGTCTCGGTTATATTTCTCCGAATTTCGCGATCTTCTATGTGCCTCAGCTGGCGGCTTTGACGACAATCATGGGGGTCCAATTATGGCTGGCGCAGGTTTGGGATGACCTGCGATACATCATGTTTGTCCGCATCGCGCTAAATCAGGGTACACTGGGCGTCGGGATGCTCTGCGCGCCCGCGATCCGAAGCGCATCGGGGTTACATGGTGGAGACTATGTCCGCAAAGTCGTGTCTTTGCCGTTGCAGATTCCCGTAAGGGTTTTTGGAGGAGTGACTGTTGCCGTCTTGTGCTTCAGTCTGTTTTAGAAAGGCGTCTGCGTAGACTTCCGGGTTTACTTCCGGCCCGTCTGGGGCGATCTCATCTCCATGACAATTCTCGCTGATCCGATGACCCGCGCGCTGGAACTCGCGGCTGAAGCGGCCGCAGCAGGCGAAGTGCCTGTCGGCGCGGTGATCGTCGATCCGGAATCGGGCGAGATCGTCGCCGAGGGGGCCAACGCGCCGATCAGCAGACATGACCCGACTGCGCATGCCGAGATCGTCGCTCTGCGCCGCGCTGCAGAGGTGCGCGGGAATTACCGCCTCACGGGCCTCACAATGTATGTCACGCTGGAACCCTGCGCGATGTGTGCCGGGGCGATCAGCCTGGCCCGCATCGGCAAGCTGGTCTTCGGTGCATGCGATCCGAAAGGCGGCGCGGTGATCCACGGCGCGCGTTTCTTCGAACAGCCGACCTGCCATTGGAAGCCGGATGTCGAGCAGGACGAGGAACGCGGCGAAGCGGCGAGCCAGCTGTTGAAGGACTTCTTCAAGGCCCGCCGAAAATAGCTGGGGGCTAGCTGAAACCCCGCCTTTCACGCGTGACGCGCCGGAAATGCTTGCTTTCCTTGAGGGCACGGGCTGCCTTGTGCCGCAAAAGGAGATCCTCATGACCGCGACCGTCAGAACCGAAAACGATATTTCCGTCGTCACCATGGATGACGGCAAGGCCAACGCCATTAGCCTCGACATGCTGGAGGCGGTGAACGCCTGCCTCGACGAAGCCGAGAAAGACGGCAAGGTGCTGGTGCTGACCGGGCGCGAAGGCAAATTCTCCGCCGGCTTCGACCTCAAATTCCTCGCCACATCTGACGGCGACGGCGTGCGCAAGCTGGTCACTGGCGGCGGCAAGCTGGCGATGCGTTTGTTCACCTCGAAGATGCCGGTCGTGATCGCATCGACTGGGCATTCGATTGCCATGGGGGCGTTCATCCTGCTGGGCGGTGATACGCGGATCGGTACGCGCGGGCCATTCAAGATTGGCGCGAACGAAACGGTCAACGGCATGACGCTGCCGGGCTTCGGGCTGGAACTGCCGCGCGCGCGTCTCAACCCGATGTACCTGACCGAAGCGCTGGTGCAGGCCCGTCTCTATTCGCCGGACGAAGCCGTGCCCGTCGGCTGGCTGGACAAGGTGGTGGAGGTCGATGCGCTGATGGACACGGCGATGGAAACTGCCACCGCCCTGAAGGCCATTGCGAACGGCGCGTACTATCGCAACAAGATGCTGGTCCGGAAACCGGCCATCGACGCGATCATGCCGACACTGGAACAGTCGACCGTCTAGGCCGCCGTCACCGGCGCCTCCTGCGGTTCGGAACCCGTCAGTTCACGGGCAATATCCCGGATCAGGCTGCGCATCCAGGTCAACGCCGGGTCCCCGGCATATTCCCGGTGCCAGTAGAGCGTCGATTCCGGGGATGGATAGTCGAACGGCAGGTTCAGCACCGCAAGGCCCGTATTTTCTGCGATCTGCCGGGGTGCCACCAGAGCCAGTTGGGTCTGCCGGACAATTTCCAGCGCCGTCATATAGTGAGGCAGGCGCTGTGTCGGCGTGATGCGCCGGCCAACGGTGCGGGCCATTTCCTCGATCAGGCTGCGCCCCTCGCGGCGGCTGGACACCGTGATATGGCGCAGGTCGAAGAATGCGTCCTGCGTCAGGGCCTGGTCTGCCTGCGGATGATCCGGCGAGAGGACGCAGATATAGGGCGTCGACAGGAGCGTCTCCCGTTCCATGTCCACACCCAGCAGGTCTGACACGTCGATGGCGAGGTCCAGCCGGCCTGACGCAAGTTCCGCGGCGACGGCAGAGCGGTGCAGCTGGCTCCAGGAAATCCGTACGCCGGGGGCCATCTGCTCCAGCCGCGCGGCGAGCGCCGGGGCGATCAGGAAGGCACCGGCATCGCGGGCAGACAGGTTGAATACCCGGGTGGAACGTGACGGCTCGAACACGGAACGCGGCTCCAGCCCGGCCCGCAGCTTGTCCAGCGCTTCGCGTACGGCAGGCATCAGGGCTTCTGCCATCGCGGTCGGCTTCACGCCGCGCCCCTCGCGCACGAAGAGCGGATCCTCGAAATAGGTGCGCAACCGGGAGAGCGCATTGCTGACGGCAGGCTGGGTAATCCGCAGGATTTCGCTGGCACGTGTCAGGCTCCGCTCGTCATAAACGGCTTCCAGAACAGGCAGCAGGTTCAGGTCGATTGACCGCAAATTCATGGCGGGCTCCCAATTATCACCAGTAGTGATGTTTGGGCTTCATATAATAAAGTTCCCGAATAGTCGACCATGAGGCATTGTCACCTTGTCGACAGTGGAGTTTCCCGATGCGTGCGGCGCTACAGCCAGCCTGCAGCTTTCATCAGCATGACGGCACCAATTGCGGTGACGAGGTATTTCATGCCGCGCTTGAAGTTCACGTCACTCATCCGGTCCAGCACCTTACCGCCCAGCGTTGTCCCCAGCATGGAAAGCGGGGCCGCCGCCACGATCAGCCACCAGGGCGGCAGCGCCTGAAGGCCGGCGGCCATGATGACCGGCGTGCTCCAGAACACGATCTTCACAAAATGCGCCAGCACCTGCGTCACGGCCTTGGTCGCCACAATGGCATGGCGCGTCATGTCTGTGTGAACGAAGAACTGGTCCAGCAGCGGGCCGGATACGCCGGCAATCGTGTTCAGCGACTGTACGACGAAACCGGCGCCCTCGGCCTGGAAGCGTTTCTGGATGTCGAGGTCCAACAGCGTTTTCGGCAGCCAGACCAGCATGGCGACACAGCCCAGCAGCACGTAGACAACCTGTTTGTCCGGGCGCCAGCTGAGCGCGAACAGCAGGGCAATGGCGGCAACCGAGCCAACGGCGTAGCGGCGGAAGATGCGCCAGTCGATATGCGCGCGCCACAGAAAGGCGCGGTAGCCATTGGAGATCATCTGCACGGCGCCGTGCACGATCATGGCGGTGGCCACCGGCACCAGCGCGGCCAGCACGCCCATGAAAATGATGCCGCCCGCCATGCCGAAAATGCCCGAAATGAAGCTGGTCACCAGCACAGTGACGAGAATGATGGCAGCGGCGATCGGGCTCATGCCTGCGCTCTAGACCCGATTTCGATTCGGCGCAAAACGCGCGCCTTGCGGACCGCGCCGCCCGGAAACATTGCCAAGAAAGAATTTGCGGCCACCCGGCCGCACGGACTACCAATGGATCAACGAAACAAACTGAAGGAGGACAGCCATGGCTGATACCCAGCATTCCATGGACGCAATGGCCGAACTGAATGACCTGCGCATGTCGGAGGAGGCACGCCCCCTCTACGAACATGTGAAGCGGTTCATCAAGGAAACGGTCGAACCGATGTATGAGGAATTCGAACGCCTCGGCGAAGGCAAGACCGACATCTGGTCTTATGCGCCGGGCCAGCTCGAAGCCCTCGAAAAGGCCAAGGACGAAGCCAAGAAGCAGGGCCTCTGGAACTTCTTCCTGCCGGACGCCGAAACCGGCGAAGGCCTGAAAAACCTCGACTATGCCTATATCGCTTCGGAGCTCGGCAAGAACCCGCTCGCCTCTGAGTCGATGAACTGCTCGGCGCCCGACACCGGCAACATGGAAGTGCTCGAGCGCGTCGGTACGCCGGCCCAGAAGGAACAGTGGCTGAAGCCGCTGCTGGAAGGCAAGATCCGCTCCGCCTTCGCCATGACCGAACCGGCCCTGCCGTCGTCGGACGCCAAGAACGTCTCCATGAGCGCCGTTCTGGAAGGCGACGAGTGGGTTATCAATGGCGAGAAATACTACATTTCCGGCGCAGGCGATCCGCGCTGCCGCATCATGATCACCATGGTGAAAACCAATGACGGTCCGGATGTGAACCGCCGCCAGTCGCAGATCCTCGTGCCGCTGCCGCACCCGGGTGTCACCATCATGGGCCCGATGCACGTCTTCGGCGATCCGGATGCCCCGCATGGCCACATGCACATCCGCTTCGAAAACGTCCGTGTTCCGAAAGAAAACATGCTGCTCGGCGAAGGCCGGGGCTTCGAGATCTCGCAGCTGCGCCTCGGCCCGGGCCGTATCCACCACTGCATGCGCTCCATCGGTGCGGCAGAGAAGGCGCTGGACCTTATGGTCGTACGCGGCATGACCCGTCAGGCCTTCGGCCGTGACCTGATCAAGCTGGGTGGCAACCTCGAGAAAGTGTCCCGCGCCCGCATCGAGATCGAAGCCATGCGCATGATGGTCCTCAAGGCCGCCAAGGCGATGGACGTGCTGGGCAACAAGGAAGCCCGCGTCTGGATCTCCATGGTCAAGGCCATGGTGCCGGAGCGTGTCTGCGCGATCATCGACGATGCCATCCAGCTGCACGGTGCAACCGGTGTATCCCAGTGGACGCCGCTTGCCCGCATGTATGCCAACCAGCGCACGCTGCGCCTGGCGGACGGCCCGGACGAAGTGCACCACATGGTCGTCGGCCGCGCCGAAACCCGCAAGTATACGGGCGAGGAAGAAGATCCGGCGATGGCTGCTGTCTGGCGCAAATAAGCCTGACTTCAGGTCAAACGATCAGCGCGGCTCTGCAAAGGGCCGCGCTTTTCATTTAAGCGACCGCCGCATCCAGCGCATCCTCCAGCCGGTCGTCGCCCCAATAGAGTTCGCCGTTCACGATGAAGCTCGGCGCTCCGAAAATGCCGAGCCGGAAGGCTTCCTCCACATTCGCCTTGAGGCGGTCCTTGTTTGACTGGGCCTGCGCACGGGCCAGCACGTCCGGTCCGGCGCCGGCCATTACGGCCAGCCGTTCCAGCAGGCCTGCATCGGCAATGTCCTTTCCGTGCGCGAATTCCGCCGAATAGACCTTCCGCGTGAAGTCCTCGCCCCAGCCTTCGTTCAGCCCGATCAGCGCCATGCGCGCCGCCATCAGCCCGTTTTGCGGAAAGGCGCCGGGGCCGCTTTCCGGCAGGCGCCGGAAGGGCAGTCCATAGCGTGTCGCCCGCCGGGCCATGTCGCGCCACATATATTCGCCCTTGGCCTTGTAAATGTTGAAGGGAGAGGTGTCCCATCCCTGTGCAGTGAAGACCGGGCCCAGCAGAAAGGGCCGCCAGTGCACGGCCACACCGCGTGCCGCAGCCGCGTCTTCAATGCGCATCGCCGTGAGATAGGAATAGGTGGAGCCGAATTCGAACCAGAATTCGATCGATCGTGTCATGTGGCGCCCCCGCTTGTCCGGAGAGACAAGCTAAGCTCGCGATGGCTCGTGGGAAAGGGGGGCTAGAACCTGAACGTGTTGCCGAAGCGCAGGACGGCGCTGGTTTGGACCGAGCGGAAGTTCCGGCGGAAGTCGTCGCCTTCGATTACCGCGCCATGGCCGAGGGAGAAGAAGACTTCCGTCTGCGGGCGCAGCTCCCAGTTCACCCGGCCGAAGAAAGACAGGCTGTTGGTGATATTGTCATACTGCGTCTGCGTCGTGATCGAGAGGTCTGTCGACACATTGAACACGGTTTCCAGTGAACCGATCTGTACGCTGACATCCCCGGCAGGGACGGAAATGTCTTCCCGTTTATAGCCGGCCTTCAGGTCCACATGCGGGTTCGGGCGGAAGTTCACATTGACATCGTAGCGTTTCGACTCGCCGCCATAGAAATCCCTGAACTCGATCTCCGATGTCGTGCCCCAGGGGCGCACATAGGAGGACTGAACGCGGAATTTCACGCCATTATTGTCATAGACACCCACCGGCACGACCAGCCCGCCGGGCAGAAAGAAGGGCGTGTTGATATGCTCTTCATTCTGGCTGGCGGTGAAGGTGAGGTCGTCGGTCCAGATCGTATTGGCGTTCAGGACCAGCGCGTTGACCGTGGTTTCGGCATTGCCGTCGAGGTCGGTGATGTATTCGTGGCTCGTGCCGAACTGCCACCAGCGGAATTTCCCGGCGGACTGGCGGAAGCGCCGGTGCCACTCGGCAGAGAAAGTGCGCGTGCCGGGCCGGTTCACGAAGCCGAGCGCCGGCGCGAAATCCTCGCCGATCTGCCGGGCTTCCAGGCTCCAGGCCCATTTGTCGTTCGGATAGTCAAACTTTGCGCCAAAGGAATCATCATCCTCCAGCGTGGAAGAGAATGTGCGCTGGTAGAAAACATCCGCCTGCATCCGCCCGCCGCCAAAGAAAGACGGGACACGATAGCTGAAGTCCGCCCCGGCCAGCGTATTGTCGGACAGGCCTGTCGGGTCACCATTCGTGGCGATGAAGCCGACACGCGACTGGTCCAGCACATCGACGGTCGCGCGCGCCACCGACAGGTTCTGCGAGCCGATATTGCCGATGGCTCCGGTCTGCGCCGACAGGATGCCGATCTCGACACCCTCGATCTCTCCGCTCAGCTTCAGGCCCGCATCCACTTTCACCGACTGGCCGTTCACGATCCCGATCCGGCGCGAGAAGAAGGGCTGGCCGTTCGGCGCACCGGCAAAGGTCTGTCCTGCAAACTCGAACAGGGCCGCGTCCTGCAGGAAGAAGTCCCGCGTCTCCGGGAAGAAAAGTGAGAAGCGGCCGGTATTGATCTGCCGGTCATCCAGCGGCGTGTCGGAAAAGTCCGTGTTCAGCGTCACGAGGCCGGTCAGCGACGGCGTGAATTTATAGGAGATGTTCGCGCTCGGCTCAATCGACAGGTCATCGTCACGCGGCCGGTCCCAGCGGCGGTTCCCGTTGAGGCCCGCCTGCAGCTGCACATCGAATCCCTTGCCCTTGTTTATATTGTCGATGCCCTCGATATAGCCCGGCCGGGCAAAGCCGAACTTGTTGACCGACTGGTCGATCCCGGCCCATCGGATCTCTTCGTTCGCATGGGCGTGCTCGCGCGTCATCATCAGGCCCCAGCCGTCAGAGGCGGGGTCAAAGCTCAGTGAGCGGAAGGGCAGGGCGATCTCAGCGGTCCAGCCGTCTTCGGTCCGCACGCTGTCGGCGTCCCAGATGATGTTCCAGGCATCGACGGGCGCCTGTCCGTAGCGGATCAGGCGTTCGGTGCGCGCGCCGAGGGCGTTGATGTCGAACCCGAAGCCGGATGTGCCGGTGTTGAACGGGTCGATGTAGAAGCGGAACATGTCATCCCGCCAGATCTCGCCGTCGCGCTCCAGCACGGAGGCGAGGATCGCTTCGGGCATGTCATCCTGCGCATGGATGCCGACATAGAGATTGTTTTCGTCATAGGCGAAATAGACCCGCGTCTCGACGGTGGGCGGGCCGACCTTGGGTTCCACCTGGTAGAACTCGCTCACCTCGGCCGCCTTCGACCACATCGCCTCGTCCAGCTTGCCGTCGATCACCGGGGCTTCGCTGGTGTCGATCCGCACCGGGCGGACCGTCGGCTGGTAGGTGGTGAAATTGCGGACCGGCGGATCCTCTTCCGCCATGGCGAGCCCGGCGCCAGACAGTGCGATGCAGGCGCCCAACATCCATCGATGCACGTATACTTCCTCCCGGTACCTTACCCGACCGCCTTTGACGTATCGACCCCTCGCTGCCCGTCGAATAGGAAGCGCCGCCGGGCAGGGCCAGCGCTTCTTTTTATCGCAAGCTGAAATTTCGGAGGCTGCCTCAATTTGAGGCATTGGTTTTCATCTGAAACTCAAAGCCGTCCTCGTAATGAGCGTGCCGCTGAGAATTGTGTGGATGATTCGCGCTGCCTGTTCATTTGGTGGGTGGGAGGTGCCAGGCGGCAGCGATCGCTGACATTCTGAAAGAGGGGGCAAATCGTATGGGAAATACGAAAAAATCGAGAAATGCATTACGATTCAAGGTTGACAATACTTTAAACCATAATTGAATAGGTTAACAAAATTTTAGGGAGATTCAGCGTGAGTGGATCAGAATTTAGTGTGGTCAGCAGCGGCGCTACCGTCCGAGTCACTTTTCGAGCGTCCTATGAAGCGACGCAAAGTCTAAATGTGATTCGCAAGGGGCGAAGTGTTGAAAAGCTCCGTAGGCAGACCACGTGCAACGGTGCAAGCATCGCGTCGGATGATTCGGATCTGGTGCGGACGAATTACAATATTTACTGCGCAGGCGGATTAAAGGGCAGAAAGACGGTCAGTTTTCAGCTCACGGATAACTGTCAGAATATTGTTGATGACTTTCGGAGCAAACACCCATACATTGAATCCGAAGAGCTTGCGTATCGGATTCTTTTTGAGATAGGGGTCAAGCATGGGGGGCAGCATCTCCAATGAGGAAGAGATAAGGCGAGGGCAGGATCTTTGTGAGCGCGTAGCTAAACACTACGGTAAAAGCGCCTGCGATGTGACTGATGAAGAGTTGTCAGAATATCTGGTTCTTGAAATCAGAGCAGACCACGAAGCCTTTTTGAGACAAAAATTCCCTTTTTTGGTGGATGATCCGCCGGCGATTGAAGATCAGTCGGTAACTCAATCATATTTTGCTAAATTGTGGGGCCTGCTGTTTGGGGGAGCAAAAGGTGCAGTGTCTGGTCATCGATCCAAAGCAATTGATCGAAACCCAAGTCCGGAAGTTTAGCTTTCTGCACCAGTGCGTTGCGGAGGCAGGTATAGTGAATGACTGCCCGATCGAGCAGATTTCACTTCATCACGCACTAAATGGCTATTCGTTTTGGAGGTCTGAGCACCCTGGAACGGAAAATGACCCTAAGATTGTGCTGCGAGCGCTTCGAAAATCAATCGATCAGCTAAAAAAGGCTGTTAGCTTGGTTATGAGTGCTGTTGTGAGTGCGGAGTTTAAAAGACAGCACCAATTCATTGCGGCATTTGAGCTTATAGGAAGAGAGCTTCCTCAGACTCCGATAATATTGTTCGGTATGCCAACAAAAGGAAAGATCGCCTTTGCGTATCAAACGGAGCTATCAGCGATCTCAAACTTCGCGAGTGTCGATGTGCGGCAACCTGATTTTCAGATTGCGTGTGACGAATGTATCGGAGCTTTTCAAAGCCTCCTGAAGGAGGTCGGTGCAGTCAATTCCGAACTACAGAATAAGTATCTGTGGGCTGAGAAATACTTGGATGACAAAAGGCGCGTTCGTTACACTATCTGGGGGTTCTTTCTGTCGGTACTTACTTTGATTATCATAGATATTCTGTTGCCGTATTTGGTGCCGCATATGGCGGAGGCATGGAATTTTATTCTTGGATCACTGCAGGCGTTCATTGAGTTCTTTGGTTTTCTCATTCGGTTCATAATCAAGCTGCTTAGTTAGCGAGAGCTCGCTTAAGCAAACAGGTGCCTTTATCTGGACCGCCATGAAAATTGACGTGTCTATCTGAATCAAAACGGCACGTTCGGGTCGTCTTCGCCTTTGCCGCCGGGGGCGAGGCTTAGGAAATCGAAAAGCGCCGGGTCGTGCAGGTGGCTGGGGCGGACGGTGGCGAGAGCGTGGGCCATGACCTGCCGCACGCCGGGCTTCTTGCGTTCCCACTCGGTCAGCATCTGTTTCATCGCCACGCGCTGCAGGCCGTCCTGGCTGCCGCACAGATTGCACGGAATGATCGGGAAGTTCATTGCATTCGAGAACTTCTCAAGATCGTCTTCCGCCGCCGTGATCAGCGGACGGAGCACCATGACATCGCCTTCATCGTTCAGCAGCTTCGGCGGCATCGCCGCGAGGCGGCCGCCATGGATGAGGTTCATCATGAAGGTTTCCAGCGCATCGTCGCGGTGATGGCCGAGCACGATGGCGTCGCAGCCTTCCTCCCGCGCGATGCGATAGAGAATGCCCCGGCGCAGGCGTGAGCACATGGAGCAGAAAGTCCGGCCCTCCGGCACTTTCTCGGTGACGATGGAATAGGTGTCCTCGGTCACGATGCGATAGGTGGCGCCGATCTTCTCCAGCCATTCCGGCAGGATGTGCTTCGGGAAGCCCGGCTGGCCCTGGTCCAGATTGCAGGCGATCAGGTCGACGGGCAGGGCGCCCTGGTATTGCAGGTCCATCAGCACGGCGAGGAGGCCATAGCTGTCCTTGCCGCCGGAGAGGCAGACCAGCCATTTCGGACGGGGCGCCGCGCCGCTCTCCACCGCGCGCCGGTCGACCATGCCATAGGCATCAATCGCCTGAAGCGCGCCGCGCACCAGCCGCTTGCGCAGCTTCTTGAAGCTCACCGAATCCGGCGTCTCCGCAAAAAGCGGGGGCACGCCGGTGAAAGAGGTCACATCATCTGCCATGCGCGCCCTATCCCACGGGCCGGGCGCCTCGGGAAGCACTTCGCGTCAGACGGCTTGCAATATTATCGAAATTCGATAATAACTGCGTGATACAGCCTGGCGATTGGAGACTGACATGACCCCGCCCGTCCGAACCGCCCGACTGGCGGGTCTTGCCTATCTCTACATCATTTTCGCCGGCCTCTTTGCCGAGATCGGTGTGCGGGGCCAGCTGGTTTCTTACACAGACCCGGCTGGCACGGCCGCGAAGATCCTGGCGTCGGAGATGCTGTATCGCGCCGGCTTCGTGGCGGAGCTGCTCATGACGGCGGCAGACATTCTGGTCGCGCTCTGCCTTTACCGCATCCTTCTGGTCGTGGACCGGCATGTCTCGCTGGCCGGCCTCGTGTTCCGGCTGATCTCGGCGGCGATTGCCGGGACCAAGGCGCTGTTCTTCCTGATGCCGCTCATCCTGCTGCACATGGATCCGCAAACGAGCGGATTTTCAGCGGGCGAGCTTGAGCGCCTGTCGGTCCTGTCGCTGAGGCTGCACGGGCAGGCCTACAATATTTCCCTGGTCTTCTTCGGTTTCGATTGCCTGATCATCGGCTGGCTCATCTGGAAGTCCGGATTCCTGCCGCGCCTGATCGGGACGGGCATTGTCGTGGCGGGGGTCTGCTACCTCGTCACGTCGCTCATGATCTTCCTGACACCGGCGCTGGCAGCGTCCGGCTGGTTCATGCTGCTGTTCGTGCCATGCCTCATTGCCGAAGCCGCGCTGGCCGTCTGGTTGACGATTCGCGGGATCAATGCGGAGGCATGGAAAAAGGCGGCCGGAGCCGCCTGAGATCATGAGCTGGTCCGGTATAGTCCGGTTTAGTCCGATATGATCAGGTCAAAAACGGCAGGCGGAACCAGCGTTTGATCTTCCACCAGCGGCGCAGGCGCTTGTTGTTGGGCGCGTCATCCGCCCCGCGCGGGATGAGGATGTCGTTCATCCGCGGCTGGTAATTCCGGATCAGGTCTTCCTCGACCCGGGCCCGGTCCGCCGGTTTTTTTACAATCATTACATGGCGTTCGGTCGCCCCGCGTTTCCACCAGGCTTCCCACCAGCGCTCATGCCCGATCAGGCGCGAGCGGAAATTGGCGGCCTTGCCGATGTAGAGCGGCTCCAGGAAGAACACGAAGCGCCGGCGCACGAAGATGTAGATCCCGCCCTCATCCGGCAGGCCCTTGCGCGTCAGCGTAATATTGAACCGGTACGGCCGGCCGGATTCGCCCCACCAGGTATGCCAGCCAAACAACAGGATCATGGGTCCCTCCACGTCGATTCCGCGAAGCTCGGCCGAGACGGTTAATGGGCGGTTAACCCTCTGGGATCTGGTGGACGTAGACTTCGTTGTGCGTGATCAGGCCGTCTTCGATAATGACGAGGTCAAAGCCCCGCATCAGGCCGTCCTTTCCGCCTTCGCCGATATGGCAATACCAGCGTCCGCAATAGCCGCCGGGAATCGGCCAGGTCTCGTCCGGCTTGTAAACCATGGGGGGGGTCGCGCCGAACAAACCGGTCAGATAGGTACGCAGGGCGTCGTGACCGCGCAGGCCTGCAGGTGTCTGCGGATCCTTGTAGACGGTGTCTGGCGAATAGAAGCCGACAAGCCGGTCCACATCCTTGCGGCTCCACGCGTCCAGCCAGCCGGCATTGAAGCCATCGATGCTGAAACTCATGCGGCGGTCTCCTTCGGTTCGCCCAGCACGCGGGCGCGGTGGGCATCGGTGAAGAATTCGGGCGGCACGGTTTCCGGCCCGGCCATGATGGCGATGCCGTGAATGCCGAGGCTCGGGTCTTCTGCCTTGCGTGTGTGATAGGACAGGCGCCGGGCCTTGGCCGTCTCCCCGAACTCCATGTCGAGGATGGCCTGGAGCTGGCCCGCAAAGCGCAGCCGCCGCATCCGTTCTGCGCGTTCTTCAGCGTAGGATGAGAAGTCCGGTGAAGCGCCTTCGGGCGTGTCCTTCAGGATCTCCGACACGATGCGCACATCGCGATAGGTGATCGACAGGCCGAGCCCGTTGATCGGGTCGTTCCAGCCGGCTGCATCGCCGATCAGCACACAGCCCGGCGCGAAAGGCTCATCCGTCCAGCTGTCATTGTTGAAATAGGAATAGAGCGGACCGGCCGGCGTGCCGTCCGCCAGCGCCTTGTTGTGCGGGGCGCACTCCATGCGGAACGCTTCAAGGAACCGGGCAGGGCCGTCCTCACCCGCAAACCGGCCTTTTTCCTCCAACGCGTAGCCGCCATAGACCCGCACGCGCCCGTCGCCTTGCGGGAAGGCAAGGAAGCCGAAGCCGCCCTCTGTGCCGATGGCCTGCCGCTTCGGGTCCCAGCCCTCGACATTCTCCACCAGCAGGCCGGTGAACCAGTGATGCGGCCGGTCCTGGTGCAGTTTGATGCCGGCGGCGGCGCGGACCATGGACTGGCGGCCTTCGGCACCGACGATCAGGCGCGCTTCCACCGTTTGCTGCTTGTCGTCATGCGTGAAGGTGACGGACGGCGTGTCGCCCAGCGTCACCGACTCGACATTCACCGGGCGCAGGCAGGTCGCGCCTGCCGCCTGTGCGGCATCGTAAAGCGTCTGGCAGTGATGTGGATGGCCGATACACAGCGGACCCGGAATATCCGGGATCAGCATGTTCAGCGGCAGCGGTGAGGCTTCGCACAAGTCCGGCGGCAGGCTTTCGTCATAGGTGATGTGTTCGGACAAATGATGTCCGCCCGCCGCGATCAGCGTGTCGTAGAGGCCGACGCGTTTCGTCTCCACCACGCCCCAGGGTGCGATCCACTCGCCCCGTACACGGTCTTCGTATTCGGCGGATTTTTCGAGCACCAGCACGCTGCGCCCGGCCCGCGCCATGACGGTGGCCAGCGCACTGCCGCCGATACCGCCGCCCACAATGACGAGATCGTAGATCATCGGTTTCCTCCAACGGCCTCTGACGGGCCTTCAGACAGGAGGATGCCTTGAAGGGGCAGGACTGACAAACCCTGACGCGGGGGAGGCCTGACGGGGCGTCATCCGTAAAAATCAGGCCGACAGGCTTGCCTTGCGGACAGGCGCGAAGCTCATCCGGTGGCAGGGTGCCGGGCCGAGGCGGGTCAGCGCTTCGGCGTGGGCGGCCGTGCCGTATCCCTTGTGTTTGCCGAGGCCGTAGCCTGGATGGGCCGCGTCCAGTGCCAGCATCAGCGCATCGCGCACCGTCTTGGCGAGAATGGAGGCGGCAGAGATGGCCGGTTCTGTCAGGTCGCCTTTCACGATGGCGCGGGCATCGCAGGCCAGGCCGCCGGGCAGGGCGTTGCCGTCGATCAGCGCGAGGGACGGCCGATGCTGCAGCCCCTCCACTGCGCGCCGCATGGCCAGGAAAGTGGCCTCGCGGATATTCAGCCGGTCGATCTCCTCGACGCTCGCATGCGCGACGCACCAGGCGAGCGCACGTTCCCGGATCAGCGGTGCGAGGGCTTCGCGCCTGGCTTCGGACAGTTTCTTGGAATCGGTAAGGCCCTCCACCGGTTTGGCCGGGTCGAGGATCACGGCGGCGGCCGTCACCGGGCCGGCCCACGGGCCACGGCCAGCTTCATCGACGCCGCAAGTGAGGTTTCCGAACAGGTCCATGGGCCGAACAGATCGCGAGTCGGGCTTGCGCTCCACCGCGCAGCGCGGTTCAACGGTGCGAACGGTGGCCATCCGGGGGATCTTCCATGACCGAACTACTTGCTTCACCAGCCTTCTGGGGCAGCCTTGCCACCCTGACCTTTCTGGAAATCGTGCTTGGCATCGACAATCTCCTGTTCGTGTCCATCGCGACCGGCAAGCTGAAGGGCGACCAGAAGCAGACCGCCACGCGCATCGGTGTCTGGGGCGCCATGGTCCTGAGGATCGCCATGCTGGGCCTGATCTTCTGGATCCTCCAGCTCGACAAGTCGCCCCTGTTCCACTTGCCGCATGCCCTGGCCGTGTTCGTGGCAAACGGCAGCACCGAGGTGATGCACCACGTTGAAGAGGTGACTCTGAAGGACCTGATCCTGTTCGGCGGTGGCCTGTTCCTTCTGTGGAAAGGTACGCAGGAAATCCACTCGGCCGTCGAGGGGACCGGCCATGAAGAGACGACCGCGCAGAGCGGCTTTGCCAGCGTTGTGATCCAGTTGTTCGTCATCAATATCGTGTTCTCGCTCGACAGCGTGATTACCGCCATCGGCATGACGGATCTGTTGCCGGTGATGATCGGGGCGGTGATCCTGTCGACTTTCGTCATGGCGGTCGCTGCCACGCCGCTCGCAAACTTTATCGCAGATCACCCGACGACCAAGATGCTGGCCCTCGCCTTCATCCTTCTTGTTGGCGTAGCGCTTGTGGCCGACGGCCTCGGCTTCCATATTCCGAGAGGCTACCTCTACTTCGCCATTGCCTTCTCGCTGGCGGTGGAGCTGCTGAACATTCAGGCGCGCAAGAAAGCGCCAAAAGCTGGAGGACACTGACATGCACGAGCCTTACCGGATTATCATGAACGAAACCGGCGGCACGGATGTGCTGAAAGTGGAACAGTTCGAACCGCGCCAGCCGGGCCCCGGCGAAGCGCTCGTCAAACAGGCCGCATCCGGCCTCAATTTCATCGACACCTATTTCCGCACAGGACTCTACCCAGTGAAGCTGCCCTTCGTGCAGGGCTCCGAAGGGGCTGGCACGGTCGAAGCTGTCGGTGAAGGTGTCACGAACGTGAAGCCGGGTGACCGGGTCGCCTATCTCGGCAACGGGACCTACGCCACGCACTTCACCGGCCCGGCAGACCGGATGGTGAAACTGCCGGACGGCATTTCGGAAGAAGATGGCGCAGCTGTCCTGCTGAAAGGCCTGACGGCCTGGATGCTCCTGTTCGAGATCCGCCCGATCACAGACCGTGACACGGTTCTGGTCTGGGCACCTGTCGGCGGCGTGGGCAGCGTGCTGACGCCCTGGGCCGCCAGCCTCGGTGCCCGCGTGATTGCTGTCACCTCGACGCCGGAGAAAGCTGAAAAGGCCGAAGAGCTCGGCGCCAGCGACGTCATCATCGGATATGACGATGTCGCGAAGAAAGTGCGTGAGCTGACGGATGGAAAAGGCGTCGATGTTTCGCTCGACAGCGTCGGCAAGCGCAGCTTCGAAGCCTCGCTTTCCAGCCTGAAAAAGCGCGGCTGGATGATCTCCTACGGCAACGCCTCAGGCGCGGCAGACCCGATGCCGCCGGGACGGCTCGCGGCCGGCGGGTCGCTGGTCCTGACCCGGCCGACGCTGTTCAGCTTCATCGACACGCCGGAAGATCTGGCCCGCGGCGCGCGTCACCTCTTCGCCGCCATGAAGACCGGCACGTTCGGCGCCGACATTGGCCAGCGTTTCTACATGAAAGAAGCCGCCAAGGCCCACGAAGCCCTCGAAAGCGGCAAGACCACCGGTGCGACCGTGCTGTTGCCTTAAGTCCGGGCGATTGACCCGGGGAGCAATTCCAAGAAAGCTGTCCGCTTTGGAACTTTCGAGGCGGACGCGCATTGGATACTTTGGACGCACAGAAACTGAAACAGGACTGGCTTGCCGACTGGCGGAAGGCGGACTTCAGCTGGAACGGCAAGGCGCTGAAGGACACGGGAACTCCCTCCCTCTACAACTATGCTGTGCGCCGTCCGCACGGGTTTCCGGAAGATGGCCGGTTCCAGACCAGCAGTCCGGGCATTTCGGCTCAGGACTATTGGCGCTGGTCGCTGGGCCTTCCGGGGCCATCGCGCCTTTTATCGGATGACGAGCTGACAGAACTCGGCCTGCTGGTGACGCACGAGGGGACGACCTACCACCTGCTGCATGCGCCGACGCTGGAGAAAGACAATCCGCATCTCGACAACATGATTGCCGAGCGGGCACGCCTGTCGATGGCGCCTTTCCAGGTCTATGATGCTGAGGACCCGCCACCGCTCTATCTTGATGGCGGTTGGCTACCGACCGGTACGGTAAAGCGATTGCCTTCAGGTAGTGCCCTCATGGCGCGGCTCGCTCATTTTGATACTCCGCTATACGAAAACACGCTCCGGTACATGCATTGTCAGCGGTCGCTTTTTTCGGGGGCGGCAATATTTACCGGGATAAAACTGACTGGAAAGATGGACTTTGCGCAGTCTGTCTTTCTGGATGATGCCTGGTGCGATGAGATGACCATCGGCGGGGATGCCAGTTTTGGCCGGTGCGCCTTCCTGGCGAGAGCAGATTTCAACGAGTGTGAAATCGATGGCGATATGAGTCTCAACAGCACCCGGTTTGCTGAACGGGCGAATCTGAGCCTGCTCGCCTGCAGCAAGGATCTATGGTTTTGGGACTGCGACCTCCAAGGCGGAGCAGATGCAGACAGTATGAAAGTCGGCGGGAAGCTGTATGGCCGGAACATGAAGTGTAACGGCTCCTTTGATTGCCGTGCGAGCATTTTCCGTGGACCAGTTGATTTCGATGGAACGAGGTTCGCGCAAAGCGTTTCCTTCTCCGGGTCAATGTTTGAGGACACATCATCCTTCGCACGGATCAATTGGCCGGATCAGCCGATCGACAATGCCTTTGCCGATGTCCGCTTCCGCGACCGGGCAAATTTTGATGGCGAGGATTTTGCGCCTGTCAGCGCATTGAACCATGTGACCTTCGACGTGCCCCCAGTATTCCCGGAACCGCATGAAAGCGCCGTCTTTGAACGCCAGTATCGCGCAGCCGTCGCAAGGACACGTGCGGCCATCAGACGGGACAGGACACGCGACCCGAAAGCAGCCAGCGGCGATATCGGTCCGGCGCGGACGGCCGATCAGCGCTGGGCCGCCCTTTCCGGCGGATACCGTACCCTGAAGAATATCGCGCGTGAGCACGGCGACTTCTTTCTGGAGCAGACTTACTACCGGTACGAGATCAAATCCCGGATGAAGCGCCCGAAAGTATCCATGTGGGAAAAGGCTGTTGCGGCGATGTACGGCGCGGTGTCCGACTATGGTAGCTCCGTCGCGCGTCCCTTTGTGGCCCTTTTTGCGGGTCTGATCGTTTTTTCAACCGTGTACCTGGCCATAGGCCTGGCGGTCGACCCGCCCGTAGACCCGTCTGCTCCAGAAGTGTCTGTGGTGTCTCAGGACATGGTCTGGCAGAGCTGGGAGTTTTCCTGGAACAACACGTTCCGTCCGCTGTCGGCATTGTCGACGGATGCCCCGCGTGAAGGAGACGTCAGCCGGCTGCAAGGGCGTTTGCTCTATGATCACGGCGGAGCGGTCGCGGCTTTGGTGAGAGGTGTGGCCACATTGCAGTCGCTGTTGAGCGTTGTCCTGGCGTTCCTGTTTGCCCTTGCTGTGAGGCGGCGGTTCCAGATCGACGCCTGACGCGTTCAGCAACCGGACGCTCTGAACACCGTTCGGTTCGCATCGATATAGACCTCTGCTCCCGGTCTTCGCCCGCCTGCCAGCATGCGGCGGGTGAGGCGTTCATAATGCTGGATGAACCGGCGGACCCAGTCGCGGCGCTCTTTCGGCATGGCCTCGCCGCGGGCTTCCCAGAGCGTGGCTTCCTGTTGCAGGCGCCAGCCGAGCACGCAGTCGAAATCCGGCGGTACGATGTGACAGAAGCTGTCTGCCGCATCCCACAGGTCGCGATAACCGCTGGCGAGAGCCGTTTCCTGATAACGCCGCCAGACACCGGTGCGGTCTTCAGCCTCCACCGGATTGAGCGGCGCTTCCCACGCCGAGGCGGCATGCGGCAGCACGCCCATCAGCCAGCCTTCAATCACGATGGCGGCCGGGCGGCCGGTAAAGCTGCGCCAGTCTGAGACGGGGGCGCGATTGTCTTTCAGCTTGTCGAACACGGGCAGCGGCGTTTCCGCCGTGTCGCCGGCCGCGCGCAATGCGGCGACCGTCATCGTCAGCAGCGTCAGATCGTGCGTGCCGGGCGGGCCGCGCGTCATGAACAACGGGCTGACGCGGCGTGCCAGTTCCATCCGTTCGGCATGGGTGAGGTAAAAATCGTCGATACTCGCCCCGGCCACGGGATGGGGAACCGCTTCGATTGCGGCTGCGAGAGCAGTCGATTTGCCCGCCCCTTGCGGCCCTGACAGGAGCAGCAGCGGCACATGGCCGGCAGGCGCCGCAGCAATGGCGCCTTCGATCCATGCCTGCACACAGCCCGCAATGGTTTGCACGATGCCGCCCCCCTGATCCCGTCCGGTCCCGCTCTGGATCCGGATCTTATCGCGTGAGTCTTTAGACATGGCGCTGGCTGACGGCCATGCTAAGGTTGATGCGAACCAATCTCAAACAGAGCCTTCTGCGCGCGGGGCGCACAGTCAAGGGCCGGGAGGACAAGGCATGCCTGGGGTGGAAACGAATCTGGAAACTGCCACGGCTCTGGACACCGCTGCGCTTGTTCGAAGCGGCCGCCTGAGCGCACTGGAAGCCTGCGACGCGGCAATCGCGCGGATCGAGGCGAAGAATGGCCCGCTGAATGCCGTCGTGGTGAAAGACTATGATCGCGCGCGGGATGCGGCGAAAGCCCTGGACGCGCGCCGCACCCCGGACGATCCCCGTCCGTTGCTCGGCGTTCCGATAACGGTGAAGGAGGCCAATGACGTTGTGGGCCTGCCGACGACCTGGGGCTTCGAAATGTTCGCGAATTTTCAGCCGCAGGAAGATTCCCCGCCGGTTGCCCGGCTGAAGGCGGCAGGCGCTGTCATCCTCGGCAAGACCAATGTGCCCGTGGCGCTCGCCGACTGGGAAAGCGTGAACCCTGTCTATGGCCGCACGGTGAACCCCTATGATCACAGCCGCACGCCAGGCGGGTCCTCCGGAGGATCGGCCGCGGCGCTGGCCTCTGGCATGGTGCCGCTGGAACTGGGGTCTGATATTGGCGGCTCGATCCGGTTCCCGTCCAATTTTTGCGGGGTCTGGGGGCATAAGCCGACCTATGGCATCGTTCCCCTGAAAGGTCATAATCCACCGGGTACGGATGGCGTGGATGTGCCGCTGGCAGTGGTGGGGCCGATGGCGCGTAGCGCGGCGGACCTGCGGGTTGTCCTCGATGTTGTGGCCGGGCCATTGAACGCCGCCTGGAAGCTGGACCTGCCAGCGCCGCGCCACACGGCCCTCAAGGATTTTCGTGTGCTTGTCCTCGGCACCGATGATCTGCCGCCTGTCGACGCGGCGGTCTCGGGTCCGATTGCGGCGCTCGCCGAAGCGCTGGAAAATCAGGGGGCTCAGGTGGTGCGCAAGGTCTCCGGGTTGCCGGACTTCGCCAGCGTTCATCAAGACTACCTCCGCCTGCTCAATACGGCGATCACCCGCGGCACGCCCGAGGCCCGGCCCATCGATGCGCATGCCTATATGAATTTGCTGGACGCCCAGCTGAACCTGCAGCGCCAATGGGCCAGCCTGTTCCGCGACATTGATGTCGTCCTGTCGCCCGCGTTCAGCACAGCGGCCTTCCCGCATATGGAAGAGGCCGAGTGGGCGAAACGGCAACTGACCGTGAACGGGCAGGCGATCCCCTATGCCTCTCAGCTGATGTGGGCGGGGCTCGCGACCTTCCCCGGTCTGCCATCGACGGCCGTGCCGCTGGCGCGCACGTCAGAAGGCCTGCCGACCGGCATGCAGGTGCTTGGCAATCTGTATGAAGACCGCACGATGCTGGCCTTTGCGGAACTTCTGCAGGCTGAAGGGCTGTCTGCCTAGTCTGTTACAGGCAGGTCCAGCAGCAAGGCCGGGTCGATATAGAAATCGCCGCCGCGGTCGCCGGTTTCCGGATTGCGCCACTTTACCGCCCAGTGCAGGTGCGGCCCTGTTGTGCGGCCGGTATTGCCCGACTTGGCCAGCAGCGCGCCGCGGGCCACAACGTCACCGGCCTCCACGTCAACTTCCGACAGGTGCATGAATACCGACACGAGGCCGTGGCCATGGTCGAGGAAGACCGTGCCACCCTCATAATAGAGGTCCGGATCGGCGAGGATCACGGTGCCCGCCGCCGGGGCGACGATCGGCGTGCCCACTGGCGCAGCCATGTCATAACCCCGGTGGACCGAGACGGATTCGCACGGCTCGCCGGTCACCTTGCTGACGCCGATATACTTCCGCGCCGGGCCGAAGGGAGAGGACGCAGGAACATTTGCCGGTTTGATAAAGCCGGTCAGGGCGCCGGGGCCGTCATTGAATGTCGCGAAGGCCTCCTGTTTCTTCACCCAGGAGCGCCCGGCATGAGCCTTTTGTTCTTCGCTGCGTGCGTCGACCTTGTCGCAGTCGAAGCCTTCGATCACGCGGAACTCGTCATGGCGCGCGGCAATGGACAGGTCGCCAAAGGCACCATTGTCCGATGACCAGCCGATGACCGATGGGGCGTCTGTGGCGATGCCGAATTGGGCAGAGCCGGATTTCCCGGCGGTCAGTTTCTTTCCGGCGACAGTGAACACAGTGCCCGGGGCGCCATGGCAGAGGACAAGCCCGCCCTGTGTCAGCGCGCCGTCGCAGCTTTCTGTTGTGGCGGGTGCCGGTGCGACCGCTGTTTCAGCACCGGCCATCGGCGCGGCAAGGCATGTGCCCGTGCACATCACCACCATCAGGAGGATGTCACGCATCATGCGTGTGTCAGTCTTTTGCCGGAACCATGCGGGACGAGGCGGCCTCTGCATCCCAATAGGCTTCCTGCCGGTCGACACTCCAGTAGCGCAGGGCCTGGACCGGAATTTTCCGGCCAGTAACGGCGCAGACGACATAATCGCCCGGCGAAATGACGTCGATGTCGGCATCGAGATAGCGAAGGCGGGCTTCGCCGGCGGGCTGGCTGGATCGTGTAAGCATAAGACACAGCATGCCTGAAACGGGCTCTGAAGAAAAGAGCAGCCTGCAGAAAGTTTCTGCTTTGTTCCATAGAACAAACGTGGTACATACGATTCAGATGAGGCGACCGGGGGGCCTTGCCAAAAACACCCCCATAGTGGACCTAAGGAGACGACTCATGGCGAAACCAGCGCTGCAACTCGTGGACAAGGAAACCGGCGTGGACAAGCAGAAGGCTCTCGAAACGGCGCTCAGCAATATTGAACGGTCCTTTGGCAAGGGCTCGGTCATGCGCCTCGGCGACAAGAAGGCCATGGATGTCGAGGCCGTTTCGACGGGTTCGCTCGGGCTGGACATCGCCCTCGGTATCGGCGGTCTGCCGAAAGGCCGCATCATTGAGATCTATGGCCCGGAAAGCTCGGGCAAGACGACGCTGTCGCTGCACAGCGTGGCCGAAGCGCAGAAGAATGGCGGCGTGTGTGCCTTTATCGATGCCGAACACGCGCTGGACCCGGTCTATGCTGCCAAGTTGGGCGTGGACCTGGACGACCTCCTGATTTCCCAGCCCGATACGGGCGAGCAGGCGCTGGAAATCGCCGACACGTTGGTGCGTTCCGGCGCGGTGGACCTTCTGGTCATCGACTCCGTGGCCGCCCTCACGCCGCGCGCCGAACTGGAAGGCGAAATGGGCGACTCGCTGCCGGGCCTGCAGGCCCGCCTGATGAGCCAGGCCCTGCGCAAGCTGACCGGCTCGATCTCCAAGTCGAAATGCATGGTGATCTTCATCAACCAGATCCGGATGAAAATCGGCGTCATGTTCGGCAGCCCGGAAACCACGACAGGTGGCAACGCCCTGAAATTCTACGCCTCTGTCCGTCTCGACATCCGCCGTATCGGCTCGATCAAGGACCGGGACGAAGTGATCGGCAACCAGACCCGCGTCAAAGTGGTGAAGAACAAGGTGGCCCCGCCGTTCCGGCAGGTCGAGTTCGACATCCTCTATGGCGAAGGTATCTCCAAGACCGGGGAGCTGATCGATCTCGGCGTGAAAGCCGACGTGATCGAGAAATCCGGCTCCTGGTATTCCTACAATGGAGAGCGGATCGGCCAGGGCCGTGAGAAAACCCGCACCTTCCTGAAGGAAAACCCGGCCATTGCGGACGAAATCGAAGATGCCGTCCGCCGCAATGCCGGCCTGCTCGCCGACGAATTGCTCGCGGCCGGCATGGATGGTTCCGAAGATGACGACGACACCAAGGATGCTGCCGAGGGCTGATCGGGGCTGACCGGCCTTCTCTCTCGCGTTTTCCCTGCAGAAAGCGTCCTCTCAGGGCCGGTTTCCACTCTCTCGTCCGGCAAACTGGCCCCTTTGTGGTGCGCCAATCTTGGCGCGCGGCAAAGGGGCCTTTATATCGCGCGTAAAGCCCCGGCGCCGGATTCGGCGTTTCGGGACAATTTTATACGCCGAGGACCCTGAGATCATATGACCAGCGTAAACCAGATCCGCGAAGCATTTCTCGCCTATTTCGAGAAGCACGGGCACACCCGCCGGGCGTCCGCGCCGCTGGTGCCGCAGAACGATCCGACGCTTCTGTTCGTCAATGCCGGCATGGTGCCGTTCAAGAACATTTTTACCGGCGCCGAGACGCCGGAGTCGCTGCGGGCCGTCACCTCGCAGAAATGCGTCCGCGCCGGCGGCAAGCATAACGACCTCGACAATGTTGGCTATACGGCCCGCCACCACACTTTCTTTGAAATGCTGGGGAATTTCTCCTTCGGCGACTATTTCAAGGACGACGCGATTGCGTTTGCCTGGGAGATGGTGACGAAGGAGTTCGGCCTTGATCCGAAACGTCTTCTCGTCACGGTCTATTCCGAGGACGACGAAGCCGCCGCGATCTGGAAGAAAGTTGCCGGGTTCGATGACTCAAAGATCATCCGCATCAGCACCTCGGACAATTTCTGGTCCATGGGCGATACCGGCCCGTGCGGCCCGTGCTCCGAAATCTTCTACGATCACGGCGAAGACATCCCCGGCGGCCCGCCCGGAAGCCCGGATGAGGATGGCGACCGGTTCATCGAGATCTGGAACCTGGTCTTCATGCAGTTCAACCAGCTGGCCGGCGGCAAGCGCGAGAACCTGCCCAAACCGTCGATCGACACCGGCATGGGGCTGGAGCGGATTTCCGCCGTCCTGCAAGGGGTTCACAACAATTACGAGATCGACCTGTTCCGTGGCCTGATCGAAGCCGAGGAAAGCGTCTACGGGACGAAAGCCGCTGGCGACAAGCTGGCCTCCTTCCGGGTCATCGCCGATCATCTGCGTACTTCCGCTTTCCTGATCGCCGATGGCGTCCTGCCGTCGAATGAAGGCCGCGGCTATGTCCTGCGCCGTATCATGCGCCGCGCCATGCGCCATGGCCATCTGCTGGGTGCGCGTGAGCCGCTGATGCACAAGCTGACCCCGGCGCTGATTTCCGAAATGGGCGAAGCCTATCCGGAACTCGGCCGCGCCAAGGCCGCTATCGAGGCGGCGCTGGAACAGGAAGAGGCCCGCTTCCAGCGTACGCTGGGCAATGGCCTGTCGTTGCTGGAGAAAGAAACCGAAACGCTGGTGGAAGGCGCGGCCCTGCCGGGCGAAACTGCGTTCAAACTGTACGACACCTATGGCTTCCCGCTGGACCTGACGCAGGACATTCTGCGCGCCCGCGGCATGACTGTCGACGTTGACGGTTTCGATGCTGCCATGGAAGTCCAGCGCGAAGGCAGCCGCGCTGCAGGCTTTGCCTCCGGAGATCAGGCGACGGACGAAATCTGGTTCCGCGTCCGGGACAAGGCCGGCGCGACCAAATTCACCGGCTATGGCAATACCGAAGGCACCGGCAAGCTGGTCGCTATCGCGGCCGGTGGGGCGCTGACAGACACGCTATCGCCCGGCCCGGCTGAACTTGTCTTCGACACGACACCTTTCTATGCCGAGTCCGGCGGTCAGGCTGGCGACCATGGCGAGATCGTTTTCGAGGGTGGCGCGCGCTTTATTGTGCGCGATGTCCAGAAGCGCGCCGGTGACGTGCACGTCCATATCGGTGAGCTTGTGTCCGGCGCGGCAAAAACCGGCGCCACGGCGCAGCTGCATGTGGATGCCGTCCGCCGCAAGGCCGTGATGGCGAACCATTCGGCGACGCACCTGATGCATGCTGCCCTGCGCAAGGTGCTCGGCGAGCATGTCACGCAGAAAGGCTCCCTCGTGGAGGCCGACCGCCTGCGTTTCGACTTCTCGCATGGTGGCCCGCTCAGTGCCGCCGAGATCGAGGCGGTGGAAAACGAAGTGAACGCCCAGATCCGCGCAAACCAGCCGACCGGCATTCAGGTGACATCGCCTGAGAAGGCCATTGAGGCCGGCGCGCTCGCCCTGTTCGGCGAGAAGTATGGCGATGAAGTCCGTGTGCTGTCCATGGGCACGGGTGATGACCGCCGCTATTCGGTGGAGCTCTGCGGCGGCACGCATGTGGAACGCTCCGGCGACATTGCCGTGTTCGTGATCACGTCGGAAAGCGGCGTTTCCGCCGGGGTGCGCCGCATCGAGGCGGCCACAGGTGCCGAGGCACTTGACTGGCTGAAAGGCCGCGCGCAGATCGGCGCCGACATTGCCGACAGCCTGAAAGTGCCACTGAAAGATCTGCCGAAGCGCGTTGCGACGCTGGGCGAGGAAAAGCGCAACCTGGAGCGCGAGCTTGCCGAAGCCAAGCGCAAGCTCGCCATGGGCGGCGGTGGCGGTGCGCCTGCCGGTCCGGAAGAGATCAACGGCGTGAAACTGCTGGCCCGTGTGGCCGAAGGCGTTGGCGGCAAGGACCTGCGCGCCTTGGTCGACGAGGCGAAGGCCCAGATCGGCTCCGGCATCGTGGCCTTTGTCGGTGTTGCCGATGGCAAGGCCGGTGTCGCCGTGGGTGTGACGAAAGACCTGACGGAGAAGTTCTCTGCCGTCGATCTGGTCAAGGCCGCGTCCGAAGCCGTGGGCGGCAAGGGCGGCGGCGGCCGGCCCGACATGGCGATGGCGGGTGGGCCGGACGGCTCGAAAGCCGAAGACGCGCTGAATGCCGTCCGTGCCCTGCTGAAAGGCTAGGCTGCGCGGAAAAGATACGGAAGAAAAGAAAGCGGGCCGGTTTTTCCGGCCCGCTTTTTTTATTGTGCCGGGGTGAGCGGTGCCCGCTCCGGCGCACTCTTCAACACCGGGACGGCCAGTGCAATTGCCAGAGCCAGCGCCAGACCGTCCGATATCGGGAAGGCAAACCAGATCGCCTGCGCGCCCTTAGTGGCCGCCAGCGCTGCGATCAGCGCGGGCAACAGAATGAAGGATTTCGACAGGGTCAACAGCCCGGCCTTTTGCGGCTGGCCGATGGCCTGGAAGTAAAGCGCCAGCGACAGCACAGGGCCTGTGAACAGGTAGAGCAGGCCCATCAGGCGCAGGATTCCGGCAACCTCTGCTATCACGCGCGGATCGCCGATAAAGGCCGCCCCGATGGCCGCGCCGCCGGTCAGGAAGATGACTTCCATGCACAGGCTGTAGGCCAAGGTCGTCAGAAGGGCGATCCGCAGAACGCTCCGTGCACGGTTCTGCAGGCCGGCGCCCCAATTGTTCCCGGCGATGCTCTGCAGGGCCAGGGCGAATGCCATGCTCGGAAGGAAGGCAAAACCCAGCACACGGGTGACGATGCCATAGGCGGCAATCGTGTCAGCATAGTCTGTCCCGGCGGTCAGGCGCAGGGACACGATCACACAGGACGAAACAAGCGCCATGCCGATGAAGCTGAGGCTGAGCGGCGCGCCAAGTCCGGCCAGACGGGCCCAGCTTCCGGTCCATCGATGCCGGCGCAGGGCCTGTAGCGGCACGATGCCCTGTCCGCGGCAACGCAGCCACATGAGCAGGCCGAGGCCGAATACCTGTGCCATTGCCGTGCCCCAGGCAGATCCGGCCACACCCAGCCCCATTCCGCCGATCAGGACGAAGTTGAGCAGGATGTTCGCCAGCGTCACGCCAACGGACAGCAGCGCGATCAGCCCGGCCCGGCCTTCGTTCCGCCATGTGTCCGCATGCAGACCAAGGGCAAACTGGACCGGTAGGGCCAGCACGGTGATCGCCATATAAGTGAAGGCCATGTCGGCAATGGCCGGGTCAGACGCGGAAAGCTGGTTCGCAACCGCCCGTCCCCCGCACAGGAAGGCGATCATCACCACCGTTGCAATGGCGAGGGCGAGGCCGTGCGCACTGGCCAGCGTGGCGCCTGCACCGTCTTTATCGCCCGCGCCGAGCTGGCGGGCCAGAAGGCTGGACATGCCGCCGCTGACCAGCGTGGACAAGGCGATCAGTACCATGATGGCAGGAAAGACAAGGCCGATGGCCGTCATCGCGCCGGTGCCCACGAAGTGGCCCAGAAAGGCCGCGTCGATAATGTTCAGCAGCCCGTTCATCAGCATGATCAGCATCATGGGCAGGGCGTTGGCGGCGAACACCTGGCCGGGCGGCCGTGTCAGGAATTGATTGTCGGGCGATGGTCGCAAAGACATCACACACTCCTCAAAAGAGGCATTCCGACTGGGATGGGGGCCTGCATTACCCACCGTCGAAATGCATCGAGGGTGAGGGAAGAGATGTCTTGAAAGAGCTTCACCGTGACGGGACGTCTGCAGGCGGCAGGGGCTCAGAACCCTTGCGCGGGGCAATAGGCCGGGTTGGGGCGGGTTGTCAATTGGGGGGATAATGTCGTGCGGCAGGGCGCTTGCTCGCGCGGCGCGCATTTCTTTCCTCTTTTTGATCCACCGGATCAAAAAGTCCGGCGAAGCCGGACTGGAAAGAAATGGTCGGAGTGAGAGGATTCGAACCTCCGGCCCCTGCCTCCCGAAGACAGTGCTCTACCAGGCTGAGCTACACTCCGTGCCGAAGAACGGGCTGTTTACGCCCCGCGGCGGATTTTGCAAGGGGGCAAAAGCGGGCGGGTGCAGCTTATCCGGCAACAGGCCCGGAAAGAGGTAAGGCGGGTTCGGCCTCGCCAGGCGCCCATTGGGGATATTTCTTCATGATAGCGCGGAAGCGGGCGCTTTCCTTGTGTCCGGCGAGCCAGGTTTTCACCGGGCCGGGCGCGGCCGCCTCCCACCAGTCCATGTCGGTGTGGGCGAACTGGCGCACGAAGGGGAAGATCGCCATGTCGGCCAGCGTGGGTGCAGGGCCGAAGAGCTGCCCGCCATGGGCCGCGATCCGCTCTGACAGGCCTTCCAGGATGGCGAGCCCCGCCTCGCGATTGGCCACCGGATCGGCGCTCTCATCCTCATACCGGTTCGGGTATTTGTAGCGGTCGAGCGCGCGTTTGAACGGCCCGTCATTCTGCGCGATGAGGGCGTCTGTCTCCGCCGCATCCGCTTCCAGCCAGCCTTCGGGATCATTCTCCGCCAGCGCCCAGCGCATTACGTCGAGGCTCTCGTCGATCACCTCGCCGCTTTCCAGCACCAGAACGGGTACCGTGCCCTTGGGGCTCGCCTCCAGCATCGCCGCCGGCTTGTCGCGCAGCACCACTTCCCGCACGCGAATGTCCAGCTGCGCGGCAGAGAGGGCCAGCCGCGCGCGCATGGCATAGGGACAGCGGCGGAACGTGTAGAGGATCGGGGGTGCGGCGTCCGGCATCACTTCGCGGGAAAGCCTTCCGGATATTCCGGAAGCGTGTCTTTCGGGTCGTACCAGCTGGCGCAGTCAGACCGCCAGATATGGCCCAGCGGATTGCCTTCGATCTCAGTGTCGAGACAGCCGAGCCGCAACAGCACGACCGGCTGGCTCACCCGCTCTGCCATGATGTGAGAGCCGCATTTGCTGCAGAAGTTCCGGAACTTGCCTTCGCTCGATTCAAACCGGTTCAGCGCCTCTTCGCCGGCGGTCCAGCGGAAGGCTTCGCGTGCCACCGGCATAACGGAGGAAAACGCCGTCCCGTGTGCCTTGCGGCAGGTGTGGCAATGGCAATGAACGATCGGGCCGGGGTCGGCGGTGACTTCGTAGCGCACCGCGCCGCAGAGGCAGCTGCCTTCAAGCATCTTCGGTGCCTGCGTCTTCCTTGGCGGCCTCTGTTGCTTCCTGGCCTTCTCTTGCCTTCGCTTCCAGCGCCTCTTCGCGGCGGCGGGCAGCGACGGCAGCTGCGTCGGGGCCCATATGCGCTTCGCCGCGCTTTCGGGCGAGGTTGATCTGCTTCTGGCGCTCGGCGAAGCGGCGCTTCTGATCCGGCGTCATCTCATCGATACAGTGCGGGCAGGAGACGCCGGGCACATAGGCGTTGCCCATCTTGTCGTCCTCGGTGATCGGCCGCTTGCAGGCGTGACACATGTCATAGTCGCCTGGGGTCAGGTCATGCTTCACCGAGACGCGCTCATCGAACACGAAACATTCGCCGCGCCACAGGCTTTGTTCTTCCGGCACGTCTTCCAGATATTTCAGGATGCCGCCTTTCAGGTGGAACACATCCTCGATGCCTTCGGCCTTCACGAAGCTCGTCGCCTTCTCGCAGCGGATGCCGCCGGTGCAGAACATGGCGATCTTCGGCTTGCGGCCTTCGGCTTCCAGTTTCTCGCGGAAGGCGCGGAACCATTCCGGGAATTCACGGAAGGTTTTGGTTTCCGGGTCGATGGCGCCTTCGAACGTGCCGATGGCGTATTCATAGTCGTTGCGCGTATCGATCAGCACCGTGTCGGGGTCGCTGATCAGCGCGTTCCACTCTTCCGGCGTGACATAGGTGCCGACCAGCGAATTCGGGTCGGTGCCCGGCACGCCCATTGTGACGATCTCCTGCTTCAGGCGCACTTTCAGGCGCAGGAACGGGTTCTCGTCCGCTTCGGAGAATTTGGCCTCCAGCGCCTCGGCCCCCGGCAGGGCCCGCAGGGCGGCGAGCGCCGTGTCGATGCCCTCGGGGCTGGCGGCGATGGTGCCGTTCACGCCCTCGGCGGCCAGCAGCACAGTGCCTTTGACACCGGCAGCCTCCAGCGTGGCGCGCAGCGGCTCACGTGAGGCCTCGAAGGCCGGGAACGGGAAGAACAGGTAGAAGGCGGCGATGCGTGTGGTCATGGCGGCGCTTATGCCAGATTGCGCAGCGGATTTGAACATTCCGCTGCACGCGGCAAATCGGGCCATGCGCCCTTTATGGTCAGGCGGTTCGCTTTGCCGCATGCCGCCCCGGTTTCGATTGCACCTGCCGGGGGCTTCGCTTACCGTCCCCATGGTAAAGCCCATGGAGACTTGCATGAAGATTCGTCAAACCACTTTTGCCCTCGCCGCGATTGCCGGTGTGTCCCTGCTGGCCGCGTGCGGCGGCAGCGACTCGAGCGCCCCTGAATCAGAGGTTGCTCCTGCGGCTGAGGAAGTCGTGCTGGACAATGGCATGACCCCGAAAGAGCAGATCGAACTGCGCCAGGGCCAGCTGAAGAAACTGGGCAAGGCCTTCAAGACGATCAGCGACCAGCTGAAAGCAAGTGAGCCGGATATGGCAGCCATCCAGGCTGCGGCGGCCAGCGTGCCGGTGGAGTCCGAAGGCATGGCCGACTGGTTCCCGGCCGGCACCGGGCCGGATTCCGGCGTGAAGACCGATGCCCTGCCGGCGATCTGGGAAGAGCCGGACCTCTTCACCGAGAAGCTGTCTGACTTCCAGATGGCGGCAGGCGCTCTGGCTACAGCTGCTGAGACCGGTGACCTGGCTGTGATTGCCCCGGCGTTCGCCACAACCGGCGGCACCTGCAAATCCTGCCACGAAAAATTCCGCGCAGACGACTGATCCGCGATGGCAAAGGGTAACCGTATCCTCGTCTGGGACGGGGCGCTGCGCCTGTTCCACTGGTCCACCGTGTTGCTGGTCGTCGCCATGTGGTGGTCCGCGGAAAACCACATGATGGACTGGCACCGGCGGATGGGGATGATCCTGGTCGGCCTGGTGACGTTCCGGCTGGCCTGGGGGCTGCTTGGCCCGCGCACCGCCCGCTTCACCAGCTGGCAGCTCGGGCCGGGGGCCATGCTGGGTTACCTGAAAAGCCTGAAGCATGGTGTCCACAAGCCGAGCTTCGGGCACAATCCCATCGGCACGCTCAGCGTGATCGCCATGCTGGCGGCGCTCTGCGTGCAGCTGGGGACGGGCCTGTTCGCGGTGGATGTGGACGGGCTGGAATCCGGCCCGCTGTCGACGCTTGTCTCGTTTGAGGCCGGGCGTCAGGCGGCGGAGATCCATGAGGTCAGCTTCAACATCCTGGTTGCCCTGATCGGCCTGCATGTCGCGGCCGTGGCGGTGTACCTGATCTTCTTCAAGGACAATCTCGTCCGCCCGATGGTCACCGGCCGCCGGGCCAGTGAAGACTTTGGCGATGTACCCTTAAGCGACGCAAAGCTTTCCTGGCTGCGCCTCGCCATTGCGGTGGCCGTGGCGCTCGCTGCCATGTGGGGCATTTCGAACGCAGGCTGAATGGAAAACCGGGGACGCGGCATCCCGCGCCCCCGGCCTTTCGAGGCAACCCCATCCTACTCGGCAGCGATGGGTTCGATCCGGCCGGTTTCCAGCGGACGCTCCAGCGCCGCCCAGTCGATCTCTGCATCGGTTGCAGCATTCTCATACTGCAACACGCCGAGCGCCTCGAATTTCGGTTTCACTTTTTCTGTCAGCAGGCCGACCCGTTTCAGGTTCGGGATCATCCGCTCAAAGAGGAAGTTGCGGAAGGCCTGACCACCCGCCGAGTCGATGGCGGCGCGGCGGGCTTCCTCGCGGTCGAAGCCGAACTCTTCCTCCACCACGGTGGAGAACAGCCGTTCGCGCATGATGGCGCAGGCTTCATAGGCGAACTGGGCGCGTTCCTCGATTTCCTCTTCCGGCAGCGACTTGATCCAGTCCTCCAGATAGTTGACGCCGAAGGCGACGTGCCGGCCCTCGTCACGCATCACCAGCGTCACGATCTGGCGCAGCAGCGGATCGCGCGTGGTTTGCGCCATGGTCTGGAACGCGGCCAGCGCCAGTCCTTCGACCAGCACCTGCATGCCGATGAATTTCAGGTCCCAGCGCGGATCGGTCAGGATCTTGTCCAGCAGAAGCTTGAGGCTCGGATTGATCGGGTATTCGACCCCGCAGCGCGTGCGCAGGTATTTGTTGAACACTTCCACATGGCGGGCCTCATCGAAGGTCTGCGAGGAGGCGTAGAGTTTCGCATCATAGGTCGGCGCGCAGGAGACGAGCTGAGAGGCGACCATCATGGCGCCCTGTTCGCCGTGCAGGAACTGCGAGAGCACCTGCGCCTGCGACCGCCAGGCATATTCGTTTTTCTCCTCGTCGCTCATGGCGAGATAGACGGGGTGGTCGTGCAACGGGTTGAGACCGGCCTGCGAGGGGCCTTCGCTCTTGTCGAAGTACACATCCCAGTCGACATCGAGTTCGGCGTTCCAGTTGAACCGCTTGCCGAGTTCATAGAGGCGGCGGATCTTCGCGTTCGCGCTTTCATAGTCCCAGTTATAGGAACCGGTCAGCGGCGTGTTGAAGATTTCGCGGATGATTTCGACGTCTTCCGGCGTCAGTTTGTCGGCCAGTTCGCCGGGGTCCTCGAAGGTGCGGACATCGGTGGGCGGGCCGGAGACGAGTTGGACTTTCATGGCATTTCTCCCAGTTTATCGCCGGCCATGAACGGGCGGACTGGCCGGATTGGAGAGAGGCTAAGTCCTCGGAAACAGAGGCGAAATACGGAAAATGACGTAGGCGTCATCTTTTTTTGGGTTAAATTTCGGAAAGCCGGCCGCCAGGCTTGCGGAAATGCTGTCATGACAAGATTTTCCTGCTGTCAGACAAGGCCTGCGTGGTAAGATTCGCCCGGTTCGTGCCACCAGCGAACCGCCTGCAAAGGAGAGCCACCAGATGACGGGCCGTCCTCGTCAGCCGAAGAAAAGCGAGAAAATCGAGGTGCGCCTGTCTCATGAGGAGAAGAGCGCCCTGCAGTCTCTCGCGCGGCGGCAAGGCCGGACAATCAGCACAATCGTGCGCGATTTGCTGGCCGATCATCTGAAGGGTGTCCTGCAGGCGGAACAGCAACCCTCAATTCGGGAACGAACCGCAATGATCCTCAAACCCGTGGCAACACATCCCCGCAAACTGGCAGCCGCACTGGCCGCCTCGCTTGGCCTCGGCGTCCTCGTCCTGCCCACGGCCGTCGCAGACCCTGTGAAAGTCGAACTGCAGGGCGATTTCCAGCGCACAGGTGACGCCTACAAGGAGCAGCACAGATTCAATTCCACGATGGCGGTCGAGCCGGGTGTGCCCGGAACCTTTGTCACCGCGACGCCGGAATCGGATGTGCCAGGTTACCGGATCGAGCTGACCGTTACCCCGGATGAAGGCGACCGTCTCCTGATCGACGTATCGATCTATCGCGGTCTTGAGGGCGATGACCTGATCGCGCATCCGGTTCTGACGGCCGAATCCGGAAAAGAGGCCCGGATCCATGTCGGCGACGATGCGGAATCCTACGAGATCGCGCTGAAAGTCGGGGACAGCTGAGGCGCGCTTACGCTGTCAGCACGCGCGGCAGTTTGAAGGTGACGGTCTCGCGGGCGGTTTCGATATTCTGCACGGTCACGTCGAACCGGGACCGGCAGGCGGCGATGACGCCCTGTACCAGGTCTTCCGGCGCGCTCGCTCCGGCGGTCAGGCCCAGAATGGTGACGCCGTCGAACCAGTCCCAGTCGATGTCTTCGGCACTGGCAACCAGTTCGGCGCGGGCGGCCCCGGCGCGCAGGGCCACTTCGACCAGGCGTTTGGAATTGGAACTGGTCTCCGCCCCGATGACGAGGACGAGGCCGGTGCCCTGGCCGATCACTTTCACCGCTTCCTGGCGGTTGGTGGTGGCGTAGCAGATGTCTTCCTTGTGGGGCGTCGAGATGCCCGGGAACCGCTTTTGCAGCGTCGCCACGATGTCGGCGGTGTCGTCCACGCTGAGGGTCGTCTGGGTGACGAAGGCGAGATTGGCCGGGTCTTTCGGCTGGAAGACTTCGGCATCCTCCACCGTCTCGATCAGATGGATGCGGCCCGGCGGCAGCTGGCCCATCGTGCCGATGACTTCCGGATGCCCGGCATGGCCGATCAGCACGATCTCACGGCCTTCGCGGTCGTGGCGTTCGGCCTCGACATGTACCTTGGAGACCAGCGGGCAGGTCGCGTCGACATAGATCATCTTGCGCGACTCCGCCTCGGCCGGCACCGATTTCGGCACGCCATGAGCGGAGAAGACGACCGGACGGTCCTCCGGGCATTCGTCGAGTTCCTCCACGAAAATGGCGCCCATCTTCTCCAGCCGGGAGACGACATGCGCATTGTGGACGATCTCGTGGCGCACATAGACCGGCGCGCCCCATTTTTTCAGCGCTTCTTCAACGATCTGGATGGCCCGGTCGACGCCCGCGCAGAAGCCCCGGGGGGCTGCGAGGCGGATGGTGAGGGGGCGCCTTTCCGTCATTTCATCTCGTCTCCGGTTGCCATGCCGACCTGTCTGCCTTAGCGGCGTTGCACGGGGGGCCGTAGCCCTTTAACACAGGCCGGGCAAGTTCAGATGGGGTCCCAGGCCGCCCAGCCAAGAGACACGCCAACAGATTCTGGCCAAGAAGGACAGCGAAACGCATGCGCATTATCCTACCGATCCTCGCCCTGGCACTGGTGGCCGGATGCTCCAGCACCAAGGACCTGGCCGAGTCGCTCAACACCCGCCAGAATGCCGGTGCCTGCCCGCCGGTCGGATCGGTCTATGATGCGGCGCGGATCGTCGAGTTCCGCGACGGATCGGACGAGCTTTACAGCGACATCCGCTACACCGGCGAGATCACCGATGTGCGCAGCTTCTGCCGCTATACTGGGGACAATCCGCTGACCGCCGAGCTGGAGATCGATTTTGCCTTCGGCAAGGGCCCGCTGGCGGATGCGAACACGCATGATTTCGGCTACTGGGTCGCCGTCACGCGCCGCAATGGCAAGGTGCTGGCCAAGGAATTCTACACCGTCACCGCCCAGTTCGATGGCAATTCCCCGCTGGACGGCGCGACGCAGACGATTGACCGCATCACCATCCCGCGCGCCGACGAGACCATCGCCGGGACCAATTTCGAGATCCTCGTCGGGTTTGACCTCAGCGAGCAGGAGCTTGAATTCAACCGCGCGGGCAAGCGCTTCCGCATGGATGCCGGATCGTAAGCCATGGCCAGCCTGACGAAAGACCTGTCGGCGGCCGCCAGCGCCGCCTTTGAGGCCATGGGCCTTGAGGCGCGGTGGGGCGATGTGCGCCGCTCCGACAAGCCGGAACTGGCTGACTTCCAGTGCAATGGCGCGATGGGCGCGGCCAAGCAGGCCGGAAAGATCCCGCGCGACGTGGCCACAGAGGTCGCTGCGGCGCTGAGAGACCATGAGATGGTCCTGTCGGCGGAAGTTGCCGGGCCGGGCTTCATCAATATCCGCGTCTCCGACGCCGCGCTCGCCGCGCGGGCAGAGGCTGTGCGCGAAGAGAAGATGGCAGGCGCCGAAGGCGCGCCGGACCCGCAGGTCACCGTCATCGACTTTGGCGGTCCGAACGTTGCCAAGCCGATGCATGTCGGCCACCTCCGCTCCGCCGTGATCGGCGACACGCTGCGCCGCCTGCTCACCTTCCTCGGCGACGAGGTGACGGGCGACGTCCATCTCGGCGACTGGGGCCTGCAGATGGGCCACCTCGTCACCGAGCTGCAGGACGAACAGCCGGGCCTCATCTATTTCGACGCAGACTTCACCGGTCCGTATCCGGAAGAACCGCCGGTCACGATCGACGATCTCGCCCGCATGTATCCGGCTGCCAGCGCGAAAGCGAAGGAAGACCCGGCCCGGCTGGAGCGCAGCCAGAAGGCCGTTGCCGAATTGCAGGCCGGCCGTCCCGGCTATCGCGCGCTGCTGAAGCATTTCATCGACGTGTCGGTCGCCGCGCTGAAGGTCGACTATGAATTCCTGAACGTCCATTTCGACCTCTGGAAGGGCGAAAGCGACGTGGATGATCTGATCCCGGAGCTGGTCGAGCGCTTCAAGAGCGCCGGTCTGGCCCGCGAGGATGATGGTGCGTGGATCGTGGATATTGCCCGCGAGGGCGAGAATGTCCCGGTCGAGAAGAACGGCAAGACGACGCTGAAAAATCCGATGCCGCCGATCATGCTGATCAACAGCCGCGGCGGCACCGGCTATCACACGACCGACCTTGCCACGATCCTTGACCGGATGGAACATCTGGAGCCGGTGCCCCAGCGCATGCTCTACGTGGTGGACCAACGCCAGGCGCTGCACTTCCAGCAAGTGTTCCGCGCCGCCGAAATGGTCGGCCTGATTGACGAAGGCCGCCTCGAACATATCGGCTTCGGCACGGTCAATGGCCCGGACGGCAAACCCTTCAAGACCCGCGAAGGCGGCGTCCTGCGCCTTGCAGACCTGAACCAGATGGCGTTCGAGGAAGCACAGAAAAAGATCGCCGAGGCCGGCAAGCTGCCGGAAGACATGGGGGCCGAAGAACGCCATGAGGTGGCTGCGAATGTCGCGCTCGCCGCGCTGCGTTTCTCGGACCTGATGAATACGCGGACCACGAACTATGTCTTCGATCTCGACAAGTTCACGAGCTTCGAAGGCAAGACGGGTCCGTATCTTCTGTATGCTGCCGTGCGCGTGAAATCGCTGCTGCGCCGCGCCACCGAAGAGGGCAACAAGCCGGGCGGCATCGTCATTGGCCATGACGCCGAACGGGCGCTCGTTCTGCAGCTAGACAATTTCGCCTTTGCCTGCCTGCAGGCGCGCGAGAAGCGGATGCCGCACGTCCTGTGCGAACATCTCTACAATCTCGCGCAGGCCTTCAGCAGCTTCTATGCGGCCCTGCCGATTGCGGCGGAGGGCGACGAAGCCACCCGTGCGAGCCGCCTTGGCCTCGCCTCGGCCGTGTTGAAGCAGCTGGAAACCGGGCTGGACCTTCTGGGCATTCGCGTGCCCGAGCGGATGTAGCAGCCGGCAGGCGCTCCAGACAGCAGACCTGAACCAGGGTGAGCGCCTGCAGCGCCGCCAGCATCAGCGCGGGCAGGAACACCGCGTCAGATGGCATCATGCGCCGGAAATTTCTCGGGTCCGGATCGCCGCAAATCCAGCAGAGCACGGCAATGGCAGGGATCAGCAGCACGATGGCCGCATCCACGCCTCTGTGGAGGCGGTGGCGGTGCGCGGCCGCATGCCGGGGTAGCAGCAGCGTTCCGAAAGACCAGGCCGCATACCAGATCACGCCGCCGGCCAGCAGCCAGAGATTGGCATGCAGCTTGGCGCGCTCCAGCACGAAGCCGAAACTCTGATGCGGCTGGCGCTCCATGAGGAAACTGCCCAGCCACAGCCATGGGCCGCCGGCAAGGAACGCGGTGGTCCAGCAGGCATGACGGGCAGGGGCGCGCAGGCGGGTCATGGGAAGGCTCCGGAAGTCGCCTCCCGATCTGGCATGCGCCTTCAATCCGGGAAAATCACTTAGGGCTCACACTTGCGTGGGCGAGAGGTGATCCGGGCAGGTCCGGTATAGTCACTTATAGTCCGGTATGGTCATGGTTAGTCATGTATGGTCATGGCGTAGACGGATGTAATCCTGTGGCAGTCACGCTTCGACATTCCCCCGCACGCGTCACGCCCGATGGCTAACGGCCATCTGGGCGCCCATCTCTGAACGCACCGGCATGCGCGTCATGACATGGCGTTCCCGAGGGAGCGTTCAGAGATGGATCCCCAGACCGCTGCGCGGTCGGGGATGACGCAAGGAGTGGGCTTATCCACCAGCTAGCCGCACTGAACCTGCCGCAACAATTGCCGCCCAAACAAATTTATCCGACACCTCCGTGAGCTGACGTATAGTCCGGCCCATGTCACTCTTTCATCCACCCTCACACTTCCCTCCGCAGCTTGCTTTTCTCTGGCCCATCATCTGGGTCCAGGTACTGATGCTGCGCGCGCAGATAAGGGCCGCCTATGGCCGGGGCGTGAAGTATCACTGGGGTGTGACGCCAAACCTGCGCGTCTACCTGGTCAGTATCGACTGGATGCCCTCTCAGAAGAAAACCCGCGAGTGGCTGGCCCCTTCGGAACATTTCAATGACCGCATCGCCGCCGCTTGTGATGGGCGCGCGGCAGCACCCGCCTATCTCCACTTGCAGCCCCTCTCCCTCGGGAGAGGGGTTGGGGTGAGGGGCAAAGGCGTTTCCGCAAGTGCCGCACGCGCGGATATGGCTTACCCCCTCATCCCCAACCCCTTCTCCCCAGGGAGAAGGGGCTTAAACCTGCCCCTGCCGGAAACCTGACGCCAAACCTGACCTCAAAAACCAAACCCACACCAAGCGCCTTAACGGGCGTCGCACGTGCTTGTCCGGACGCAGGGTGTTGCCTCAGCCGCGCGGCTATCCCACCTATGGAGTGAGTTCAGCTCAAAACAGGGAGGATACGCGACATGGCCAGGAAGAAGGCCAAGGCGATACCGGGCCCGGACCAGCCCGCAAAGGATGGCACGGAATGGGAGCTGGCCTCCCAATGGGCGCAGGGCTGGAAATTCCTCAAATGGTCGGCGACGGCCTTCCTGGTGATCGCCTTCATGGTTGTGATCGGGCAGGGCTTCCTGTTTTACCGCCTGTTCGACGATGTCCACCCGGTGCTGGGCTATGCCTATATCGTGGTTCTGGCGCTGATGCTGGTCGTGCTGGTGGGCCGGCCGATCATGGGCTTCCTCTCCATGCCGGTGGCGGCGAAACCGCCCTCCATCCCGATCGACCCAAAAGCGCCGTCCCCGAAAGCACTTGCGGCGCGTCTGCGCTATGACCTGAAATACCTGTTGATGCTGTCCGAAAATCCGCTGGTGAAAGAGGAACGCGGCGAACTGGAGGAAAGCATCCTGCGCGGGCAGGCCCTGCTGGAACGGGCCCGCCGGGCCGGGCCGGAAGAAGCGCTGATGATCTCCGCCGATCTGGAACATTTCGAGCGGGACCATATCGAGGCGGTCCTCAAGCCGCTCGACAAGAAGGTGGACCAGCTGATCCATGCCGAAGCCGTGGGGGTCGGAATCGCGACGGCCGTTTCCATGAACGGTACGGTGGATGCCTTCATCGTGCTGTGGCGCAACGCGAATCTCGTGGCCAAGGTGGCGCGGACCTATTTTGGCCGGCCCCACCTGTGGGGCAGTCTGCGCATCCTGCGCGATGTGGCGGCCATCGTGGTCGTCGCCCGCGCGCTGGAAGATGTGACGGATCTCACCGGCGATGTCATCGGCAGCCTGCTGGGCCGGATGGGCGGCCTGGTCGCCGGGCCGGTCATGGATGGCGGGGTGAACGCGATGATGACGCTGAAGCTCGGCTATCTCGCCAAGCGCCGCTGCCGCAGCTTCAAGGGCTGGTCGTCGGGACAGGCGAAATCGATCTCGGCTGAAGCGCTGAAGGATGTGAAGGAAGAATCGGGCTCGGTCATCGGCGATTTGCTGAAAGGCGTCGGCGGGCTCACCTCCACGGCCACCCGGGCGACCGAGAAGGCGCTCGCCGGATCGCGCAGTGCCTGGGGCCTGGTACAGAGCTGGTTTGGCGGCAACAAGCCCGCGGGCTCGGGGCCGGGGAGCTGACGGGAGGGCTGGTCGGAAGGCGGCTCGATTGCTTTCCGGCCAAGCCTTGTGCAAACATCGGAAGGCAAATGGCGTGAACCAGCGGGGAGTTCCGTTTTGATCCTTCTCATTGCATGGCTGACTGCCGTGGCGACGGTCGTGCTGGCCTATGTCATCGCCGGTCCGATCTGGGTGAAGCGGCATTCGTTGCGCTTCCGGGTCGGCAAGACCGTCCGCCGCACCAGCGGGGCTTATGGCGAAATCGCGATCGTCAGCTTCGCGGCGGCGATGGTCTGGCTGATCGACAGCGCCGGCAAGGATGTGAGCCTCGCCAGCCTGATCATGGATCATCCGGTGCCTGTGGGCGTGGCGGCGGTTGTCGTTGGCCTCGTTGTCTATATTCACGGCATCCGGACGGCGTTTGCCGCAGAGCCGGACGAGCGCTGGCGCCTGTTCTTCACTTACCTCGTCTATGGCGTTTACAGCCTGATCGTCTTTGCCGTCGGTGCTGTGGTCGTGGCGCTTCTGGTGATGCAGGCCATAGCCGACACGCAGAACCTGTCATCGCTGGCGGATGCGGCAATTGCCGGCCTGCCCGCAGGGCCGGGCGTGGGCAATGGCGACCTCATCCGCAGTATCGAGTTTTCCTATCTCGACATGCAGTCGCTTCTCTCGGTGGCCGAAGAGAGCATGACGCCGGTCTTCATGTTCATGGCCGGGATCTTCGCCATCAACCTCGCGATCCGGCTGACGCCGCTGCGCAGCCTGTTCATCAACAACGCCGTGTTGCTGACCATGATCTCGACCCTGATCGGCCTGATGGCCGTGCTGGCCGTGGGGATCTGGACCTATGTCGGCAATTATTCCGCGGTGATTACGCAATATGTCGACGCCATGGCGGCGCTGCGCCCACAGGCGGCAAAGATGCATCCGGACTATGTGATCCGATACTCGGAAATCATGGTGGAGATGATGGACCAGAAATCGCTGCTCAGCTTTGTCACCCGCATTTCCAGCGAATGGGGCGGCGTGGCGGCCGCTCTGGGTCTGGCACAATGGGTTGCACAGCAATTCAACCGTCCCGAGGCGGATGAAAGCCCCGGCGAAATCGCGAGGGCGGAAGGCCACTGATGCGACGCTTCTATATACCCCTCGTCCTGTTTGGGTTAGCGCTGGTCTATCTGTTGCTAGCGGGGTGCGTGACCTTGTCCGACAAAACCATTCCGACAAAGGTCGCCACGCCGGCGGACCAGTCGCCGCCGGCGAACGAGCCGCTTTATGTCATGGTCTGGAACATCGGCTATGCGGGCCTCGGCGAGGAATCGGACTTCAAGGCCGATGGCGGCGAGATGCTGCGTCCGCCCGGCAAGGATGTGGTGAAGAAGAATCTTGCCGGCATTCAGGGCGTGCTGAAACAGGCCGAGCCGGATGTCGTGCTGATGCAGGAACTGGCCGGGCCGGGCTTCCTGACCATGGGTGTGGATGTGCTGGGCGGCGTAAAGGACACGCTGGCCGATTATTCGATGTTCTTCTCCTCCGACATCCGGACGCGCTTCTTTCCGGGGCCGATGTCGCTGAAGCATGGCCTCGGCACCTTCATGCGGGTGGCGCACGAGCCGACAGAGATTATTCGCATTGCGGAAGAGCCCGGCACGATCATGGGCTTCATCAAGCGACGCTATCATGTGCAGGTGACGGAGCTGGACGTTTCAGGCCAGCCCTGGGTGCTGATCAATGTCCACCTTTCGGCGTTCGATGAGGGCGCGAACACGCGGATGGTGCAGTTGCGCGAAGTGCTGGACCTTGCTGACAGCTACTACCAGCAGGGCAAAGCCGTCGCGGTGGGCGGGGACTGGAACATGCGCCTCGCGCCGACGGATTTCGCCTATACGGCAGACGATTCTGCCCAGTTCTGGATTCATGACTTCCCTCGGGAAGAACTGAAAGAGGGCTGGCAGCTGGCAATCGACCCGGCCGTGCCGAGCGTCCGCACCAATGAGCAGCCTTATGAGGCCGGCCGGAACTACACGACCAATATCGACGGCTTGCTGCTGTCACCGAATGTCATGCTCGAATCGGCCAAGGGCTTCGATCTTGGTTTCCAATATACAGACCACCAGCCGGTCCTGTTCACGCTGCGCCGCGAAGAATAGGCATCGGCAAGCGCCTTAATCGGAGGCAGGCCTGTGGATTGCGCAGGTTCCGCGCCTGTGCGCGCTTGCTGGCCTCATGATTCCACGCTAGCAGGGGGAAAGTTCAGTTCCTCCCGGGAGAGAGCGGGTATCAAACCCCGCCGCCGAAGGCGCAACCGCCCCGGAAACGCTCAGGCAAAAGGGCCGGGAGAGAACCAACACGCTGGAAAGAGGCGGGCCATCTGGCGCCACCTCGCCGAAGGAGCAAGCCCGGAGTAATCGGGCGGAATCTCTCAGGCGCCGAGACAGCGGGGGCGACGGAAACGCGGCCATGGCCGCTGACGTCTCCTGTGATGAGGGCGCCAATGGGTGAGACAACCACCGAGACACTGAAGCGGACTCCGCTTTATGACCTGCACGAAGAGTGCGGGGCGAAGCTGGTGCCGTTCGCCGGCTATGAAATGCCGGTCCAGTTCCCGGACGGCGTGATGGAAGAGCATAACTGGACGCGGGCGCATGCCGGCCTGTTCGACGTCTCCCACATGGGCCCGTGCTTCCTGACCCTCGAAGACGGGATCGGCGGCGGCGATGAAGCCCACGCCAAGATCGCGGCGATGATCGAGGAACTGGTCCCGAGCGACATCACCAGCCTGAAACAGGGCCAGGCGCGTCTTACCGTGCTGCTGAACGAAGAAGGCGGCATTCTGGACGACCTGATCATCACGCGCCCGATTGGCGATGACGCGCAGGGCAGTCTCTACATCGTCGTCAACGGCGCGATGAAGGAGCAGGACTGGGCGATCTTCGAAGAGAAGCTCGCCGGACGCGCCGTGCTGACCCGCGCCGATGACCGCATCCTGTTCGCCCTTCAGGGGCCGGAAGCGGCCGATGTGATGAAGGATTTCTTTCCCGGCTGCGAGGACCTCAAGTTCATGCACCACATGCCGTTTGAGCTGAACGGCACGCGCTGCATCGTCTCGCGCTGCGGCTATACCGGCGAAGACGGGTTTGAAGTGCTGGTGAAACCGGAAGCCGGCCTTCCGCTGGTCAGGGAAATGCTGACCGACGAGCGCGTAAAGCCGATCGGCCTCGGCGCGCGGGACTCATTGCGCCTTGAAGCGGGGCTCTGCCTCTACGGCCATGACCTGGATCCTGCAACGTCGCCCATCGAAGCCGACCTTGGCTGGGTGATCCAGAAACGCCGCCGTGAGGCGGGCGATTTTCCTGGCGCAGAACGCATTCTCCGGGAGCGGAGCGAAGGTCCGGCCCGCAAGCGCGTCGGCATCAAGCCGCTGGAACGCGCTCCGGCCCGCGAAGGTACGGAAATCTTCATCGGCGACGAGAAGGTCGGCGTGATCACGTCCGGCGGTTTCGGTCCCACGGTCGGCCACCCGGTCGCTATGGGATATATCGCCAGCGCCCACACCGAACCCGGCACCGAAGTCCAGCTGATGGTGCGCGGCAAGGCGCGCCCGGCTGTCGTCGCCGATCTTCCCTTTGTTCCGCATAATTATAAGCGATAGGAGCCAGACCCCATGACCCGCTACACACAGCCGACGACCTTCTACACCAAGGACCATGAATGGGTGACGGTTCACAACGACCTCGCCACTGTGGGCATCACGCACTATGCCGAAAACGCACTCGGCGACATCGTCTTCGTAGAACTGCCAGAGGTCGGTGCCGAGTTCGCACCGGGTGACGACATGGCTGTCGTCGAGTCCGTCAAGGCTGCCTCCGACGTCTACGCCCCGATCCACGGTAAAGTGGTCGAGGTCAATCCGGCGCTCGGCGACAAGCCGGAGACGGTGAACGAATCCCCGACTGAAAAAGGCTGGTTCTGCGTCCTCGAAATCAAGGACGGCGCCGAGATCGCCGGCCTGATGGATGAGGCCGCTTACAAGGCCTATTGCGAAACCCTCTGAGGCCAGAGCCTCACAGACGGAGTACCGGAATGCGATACCTCCCCCTGACAGCGGACGACCGCGCAGACATGCTGAAAACGATCGGCGCGAAGTCGGTCGATGATTTTTATGCGGATGTTCCCGAGAGCGCCCGCCTGCACGGCACGGTGGACGGCCTGCCAAACCATCAGGGGGAACTCGCCGTTGAGCGGCACATGTCGAAGCTTGCCGCCAAGAACCGCGCGGCTTCGTCCGGCCCGTTCTTCGTCGGCGCCGGGGCTTACAAGCATCACGTGCCGGCCAGCGTGGACATGATCATCCAGCGCTCCGAATTCCTGACGACCTATACGCCTTACCAGCCGGAAATCGCCCAGGGCACGCTGCAGACCCTGTTCGAATTCCAGACCCAGGTTGCGGCCCTCACGGCGATGGATGTGGCCAACGCTTCCATGTATGACGGCTCGACCGCCTGTGCCGAAGCGGCCGTAATGGCGACGCGGGCGACGCGCCGCAAGAAGGTGATCCTCTCCGGCGGCCTGCATCCGCACTATGCTGCGGCAACGAAAATGCTGTGCGAGGCGCAGGGCATCGAGGTTGTGCAGCTCGAGCACGCCATCGACGGCGAACTGGCGCTGGCCGATGCTGTGGACGACCAGACAGCCTGCTTGATCGGCCAGTCGCCGAACACGTTCGGCACGGTGACGGATCTCTCGCCGGTGGCCGAAGCGGCGCATGGCAAGGGCGCACTGCTGGTCTCAGTGTTTACCGAAGCGGTTTCGCTCGGCCTCGTGACGCCGCCCGGTGAAATGGGCGCGGACATTGCCGTCGGCGAGGGCCAGTCCATCGGCAACGGCCTGAACTTCGGCGGGCCTTATGTGGGCCTCTTCGCCTGTACGCAGAAGCTGGTGCGCCAGATGCCGGGGCGGCTTTGCGGTGAGACGACCGATGCCGATGGCAAGCGCGGCTTCGTGCTGACGCTCTCGACGCGGGAGCAGCATATCCGCCGCGACAAGGCGACGTCGAACATTTGTACGAATTCCGGTCTCTGTACGCTGGCCTTCACCGCGCATATGACCCTGCTGGGCGGAAAGGGGCTGGAACAGCTGGCCGTGCTGAACCATGAAGCCGCCTGTGACCTTGCGGATGCGCTGGCCGCTGTGCCGGGTGTCGAAATCCTGACGCCGCGCTTCTTCAACGAGTTTGCGTTCCGCACGCCGATGAATGCCGAAGCCGTGCTCGCCATGCTGGACGAAGCGGGCATTGTTGGCGGCGTCCGCGCCAGCCGCTTGTTCCCGGGCGACCATATGGGCGACGTAATCCTTTGCGCTGCGACAGAATGCACAACACAGGAAGACATCGCCGCTTACGCCGCCGCCCTGAAGGAGATCATCTGATGAAGAGAGATGCCGACCTCCTTCGTAAGATTCTGTTGGCCGCGGAAGCTAAGAGTGATGATGGGTTGATAGTCACGCTAACGCCCGAAGATTTACCTCATCCCAATTTTGAAGAGGTGATGTGGTCACACGTTCTTGTACTTGAGGACCTTGGTTACATCGCACACGAACAACAAGCGTGCGACGAAAGTGTTGATGTCGGCCGCATTACTGCGGCTGGTTATGATTTTCTCGACTCTGTGCGAGATGACGAAGTCTGGCGTAAGACAAAGGAAGCGGCGGCTTCGGCTGGTGGCTTTACGATCGACCTTCTAGGTGATCTTGCAAAAGGACTGATCAAAACGCAGATCAAACGACTCACAGGAGTTGAAGTTTAACATGACGATGAACACTCAGGGCCGTCCCACCACTCCGGAGTCTGTCTCCATGTCCTCCATTGAAACCGTTTCCGGGTCGCGTGGTCTTCTGCAGGCGGAAGGTCTGATCTTCGAGATCGGCACGCCGGAGACGACCGGCGTCGACCTGCCGGCGCCGAAAGGCACGAAGAACCGTCTCGGCGGCGTGGCGCGCAAGCAGCCGACCGGCCTGCCGGGCCTGTCCGAGCCTCAGGCGGTGCGCCACTACATGCGCCTCAGCCAGAAGAACTATGCCATCGACCTCGGCCTGTTCCCGCTGGGCAGCTGTACGATGAAGCACAATCCGCGCCTCAACGAGAAGATCGCGCGCCTGCCGGGTTTTGGTGACATCCACCCGCTGCAGCCGCAGGCGACGGTGCAGGGCGCACTCGAGCTGATCGACGAACTGGCGACCTGGCTGAAGACGCTGACCAATATGCCGGCTGTGGCGATGAGCCCGAAAGCCGGCGCGCATGGCGAGTTCTGCGGTATGATGACGATCCGTCAGGCGCTGATCGCGCGCGGCGAAGTCGAGACCCGCAAGCGCGTTCTCGTCCCGGAGTCCGCCCACGGAACGAACCCTGCGACGGCCGTCCAGTGCGGCTTTATCGTTGACGAGATCAAGGCGAACAAGCGCGGCCGCGTCGATATGGAAGACCTGAAAGCGAAGCTGGAAAAGTCTGACGACATTGCCGGTATCATGCTGACCAACCCGAATACGTGCGGCCTGTTCGAAACCGACATCAAGGAAATCGCCGACCTGATCCATGAGGCGGGCGGCTATTTCTACTGCGACGGTGCGAACTTCAACGCCATCGTCGGCCGGGTGCGACCGGGCGATCTCGGTATCGATGCGATGCATATCAATCTTCACAAGACATTCTCCACGCCGCACGGCGGTGGCGGCCCGGGCTCTGGCCCGACAGTCCTGTCCGAAGCGCTCGCGCCGTATGCGCCGGTGCCGTTCGTGGTGAAGGATGCCGACGGCATGTTCCGCCTTGTTGAGGACATCGAAGGCGTTGCGTCCGAAAGCTTTGGCCGGATGGCGGCGTTCCATGGCCAGATGGGCATGTTCGTGCGGGCGCTGACCTATATTCTCAGCCATGGCGCTGATGGCCTGAAGCAGGCGTCTGAAGATGCCGTGCTGAATGCCAACTATGTCCAGGCACGCCTCAAGAGCGTGATGACCGCGCCGTTTGACGGCTACTGCATGCACGAGGCGCTGTTCTCGGATGCGTTCACGGCAGAAGGCATCGAGACAATCGACATCGCCAAGGCGCTGATCGATGAGGGATACCATCCGATGACGATGTATTTCCCGCTGGTCGTGCATGGCGCCATGCTGATCGAGCCGACGGAGTCGGAGTCGAAAGCGGAGCTGGACCGGTTCTGCGATGCGCTGGAATCCATTGCCCGCCGGGCAGCCCAGGGTGACGAAGCGCTGAAAGGCGCGCCATACCTTGCGCCGATGCGCCGGCTGGATGAAACCAAAGCGGCCCGTAAGCCCGTGCTCAAATGGGAAGAGCCAGTCGTCGCGCCGCCGGTTGCGGCTGAATAGGGAATGTTCAGGCCGGGGCCGTTTCGGAACGGTCCCGGCGGAACAGCGCTTTGCGAAGACGTCCGAACAGGACGTTGAGCGGGGATTCATACATCCGGTAGCTGAGCCAGGAAGCAGCGATTGTGAGCGCAATGCCGCTGGCAGCGTAGGCAAAATTGTCCAGTACGCCGGGATGCCCGAGGCGGAAAACAGGTGCCAGGCTGTCTGACTGTCCAAGCATCGCGAAAATCCGGCGCAGGGCGCTCAGCACAATCAGGTGCGACAGGTACAAGGCGAACGACCAGTCGCCGAGCTTGACGGCTGCGCTCAGGAGTGGGCGCAGGAATGCTCGGGCTCGCAGCAGGAGGTCTGGTGCGCCCTGACCCAGCAGCCAGCCAAACCAGATGACGGCGAGCATGCCGATCCCGCCAACGGTGACGGTCAGGAGCGTTGCATCGCGCCGAGCGCTGTCAGGGCTGTCACCATCAATACCGGTGAGCTGAAACAGTGCCAGGGTTACAAACCAGCCGACAAGTGCAGGGAAAAGCCAGGCGTGCCGGTCATGCATGTCCAGCCCTGCGACGGCATAGATCAGAAGCGCAGCTGGCAGTCCGTACCAGAGGACGCGGCCCCATTCGAGCAGGAAGGCAGTTTCCTGTCCCTGATAACAAAGTGCCGCCAGGAGCCACAAAGTGGCAAGAAGGGTCAGCGTGCCACTGCGCCAGATCAGGCCGTTCGTGATGGCGAGGCCTGCGACGGCGCCGAGAATGAATTCCAGTGTCATTGGGTGGAAGGCCAGGGCAACCCAGTTCATCGCGAAGGGGGCTGACAATCCGATAACGCCTCCGGCGGTCACCAGTACTGCCCAGCCGCCAATCAGGAGAGGCAGCCATTTTCTGGGAAGCAGCAGGAACAGTGTGAAGACGGCGTAGAAATAGACTTCGTGAACCAGCGTCCAGCCGACATTGAGGATCGGGAACGCCGGCTGCGGGACGAGCAGGAAGGACTTCACCAGGAAGGGCAGCGCCGGCTGGCCAAATGATGCCTTCTGCCAGCCGGCGCTCTGGCCGCTCATGCCATAGGCGGCGAGCATATAGATGGTCATACATCCGGCGAACGCCCACCAGACCGGGTAGATGCGTGTCACCCGGGCGAAGAGGAAGTCGGCAGCCTGTTTTGGACCCGGCACAGTGTTGCGTGTGACGAACACCATGATGAAACCGGAGATGACGAAGAACAGGTCTACGCCGGCATAGCCATTAGTGAAGAGGCCGCCGACCCAGGCCCGCTCCGTCAGGTTGTTGTCAGCAATGGCCAGCACTTCAAGTTCATGGATATGAAAGATCAGGACCAGCAGCGCCGCGAGGCCCCGAAGCGCCTGAATGGACTGCAATTTCATACTGGCCTCGCTGTCCGGCGCCCTCCCGGCGATCTATTTCTAGGCAGATGTGTAGCAACCACGCAACGCGGTTGCCAGACTTTGGACACATCCCGGTGATTTTACTTGGCAATGAATTTGCTCTGAACCCATATCCTCTGCATGTCCTCAACCGAGCCCCCAATGACTGACTCCTCTGCCGGTTTCCTTCGAAAGCCGATTGATATGGCCCGCCGGCATGTCGGGGGCCTTTTCCGTCAGATGCTGGCGGTTCTGGGACTGATGCATATTGTGGTGGCAATCCCGGTCGGCATGGCCACGCCATTCCTGCCCATCGGCCTGCCTCTGGCGATCATCGGCGTGATCCTGCTCGGCCGGAACTCGGTCTGGGGACGACGCTGGATGGAAGGCATTCTCACGCGGCACCCGCGGGTCGAGCGGTTTGCCCCGAGCTGGCTGATGCGGCTGGTCTTTGGCCGTGAAAAGCGGGATCATCTGCAGCCTCAGGCAGACTGAATCCGGCCGCGTGCCTTGCGGCGCTGCCTGATCCGCGCTCTATGGAACAGGTACGAAACGGGCAAAGCCGGGGCTAAGAATGATGATCAGACGGAACTGGGTTGCGCTTGCTGCAGCAGCCATATTCCTGACCGCATGCGGCGGTAGCGGGGAAAGCGATGGACCTGCGATCAAGCCGTTTACGCCGAATGAGCCGTTCGACCCAGACCCTTATCCGTCGACTTACGAAGCGTTCCCCAACGCGCCCGTCCTGATCACGAACGCGACCATACTGGATGGGGAAGGCGCGAAGATCGATAATGGTAGCCTGCTACTTCAGGACGGTAAGATCTCGGCCATCGGTGCCGATCTGGAAGCACCTGAAGGCTCGACGGTCATCGATGCGTCCGGCCGCTGGGTAACTCCGGGAATCATCGACAATCACAGCCACCTTGGCGCTTATCCGTCTCCCTCGGTTTCGGCGCATCAGGATGGCAACGAAATTTCCGGCCCGGTGACCGCTGAAGTCTGGGTTGAGCATGGCATCTGGCCGCAGGATCCGGGGTTTGACCGGGCGCTGGCAGGCGGCGTCACATCGCTGCAGGTTCTTCCGGGCAGCGCCAACCTGTTTGGCGGTCGCGGCATCACGTTGAAGAATGTGCCTGCCCGAACGGTGCAGGGAATGAAATTCCCAGCGGCGCCTTATACGCTGAAGATGGCCTGCGGGGAAAACCCGAAACGGGTCTACGGCTATGGCAATGGCAGCATTCCGGGCGGGGCGCCGTTTTCCCGCATGGGTAATATGGCCGGGTACCGGACAGCCTGGATCAAGGCCGCCGAGTACAAGCGCAAGTGGGACAAGTATTCGGCCGAGGGCGGTGAGATGCCGGCCCGGGACCTCGAACTGGATACGCTGGCCGGTGTTCTGGCGGGCGAAATCCTGGTCCACATGCATTGCTACCGCGCCGACGAGATGGCGCAGATCATGGATCTGTCGAAGGAGTTTGGCTACAAGGTTACGGCCTTCCACCATGCTGTCGAGAGCTACAAGATCGCTGACAAGCTGGCGGACTATGGCGCCTGTTCCTCCATGTGGGCGGACTGGTGGGGCTTCAAGATGGAAGCCTATGACGGCATCCCGGAAAACATTCCGATGGTCCATAATGCCGGTGCCTGCGCGATTGTGCATTCTGACAGCGACATCGGTATTCAACGCCTGAACCAGGAAGCCGCCAAGGCGTGGGCCGACGGCAAGCGCGTCGGCATTGACGTACCCATCGAGGAGGCTTGGGAGTGGTTGTCACTGAACCCGGCCAAATCGCTTGGCATCGATGCGCGCACCGGTTCGCTGAAGCCCGGGAAGATGGCTGATGTGGTCATCTGGTCCGGCAATCCGTTCAGCGTCTACACCAAGGCTGACCAGGTCTTTATCGACGGTGCGCTGATGTATGACCGTACTGACAATGCCGCGCGTCCCGTGCGGGACTTTGAGCTCGGCCAGCCTGGCGAAGGAGACATGAAATGATCCGCAAGCTGATGGCAGGTGCGGCAATCGCGGTCGTGGCAGCGTTCGGTGCTTCCGCGCAAACCTATGTGGTCGAAGGCAAGAAGGTGTGGACGGGTACCGATGCCGGCACCATTGAAAACGGCATTGTCGTCATCCGGAACGGCACGATCATGGCGGTTGGCCCCTCGACGATGGCGAAGCCTGAGGGGGCTGAGGTGATCAGCGCGGAATGGGTGACGCCCGGCCTGATCTCGGCCTTTTCGCGGACCGGGATTATCGAAGTGGATGCCGAGGATTCGACCAATGACGCCGTGGCGGCCATGTCCGGCTTCTCGGCGTCTCTTGACGCATCCGACGGGTTCAATCCTGATGACACAGCCGTCGATGTCAGCCGCCTTGGCGGGGTAACGCGTGTCGCCGTCGCACCGCAGCCATCGACAAACCTGTTTGCCGGTCAGGGATTCATTGCAGATACCAGCGGCGCTCAGGATACGGACCTCAAAGAAGAGGCGTTCACCTTCATCACGCTCGGTGAAGGCGGGGCAGGGCTGGCAGGCGGCTCGCGCCCGGCGGCTTGGGCCCAGCTACGAGCCGCCTTTGACGATGCCCGGGCCTATCCGACGCGCTATCTGGCGGGCGGGGAGGGCGACGTCCTCTCGCGCCGAGATGCCGAGGCGCTTGCTCCGGCAGCGCGCGGGCGTCAGCTAATTCTGATCGATGCCCGAAGCGCCACGGACCTGAACGCCGTGATGGACCTTGCAGAGTCGAACCGGAATTTAACGTTCGCGATCCTGGGAGCGGACGAAGGCTGGCGTGTCGCAGACCGGCTCGCCAAGTTGAAGATTCCCGTGATCGTGGACGGCTTTGCCAATCTTCCCGCCAGCTTCTCCCAACTCGCGGCGACGCAGGAAAATGCTGCCCGTCTCGATGCGGCTGGCGTTCCGGTGGCGATCGTCAATCTCGATGACTCCACTCATCTGGCGCGTCTCATGACGCAGATTGCCGGCAACGCTGTGGCGAATGGCATGGACTGGGACGATGCCATGAAGGCGCTCACCGTGACCCCGGCTTCGATCTACGGACTGTCCGGCTACGGCATTCTCGCGCCGGGCGCGCATGCTGATGTCGTGGCGTGGGATGGCGATCCTCTGGAAGTGACCACCAATGCCGACGCTGTTTTCATCGATGGTGAACCGCAGGAGATGCGTTCACGGCAGACGGAACTGCGCGACCGGTATCTGTCGCTCGACAAGGAAGACCGCCCCTACGCTTATGTGAAGCCTTAAGGGCGGGGAGGTCAGCTGGCCGTTGCGCCGGCGTTGAGTGTATCGATCAGGTCTTCGGTAACCGTGCCGGTAACTGGCAGGTTGTTGGAGATCTGATATTCACGGATGGCTGTGGCCGTTCCATTCCCCATGATGCCGTCCGGTGTGCCGGCGGCGTAGCCCAGGGCATTCAGCGCTTTCTGGATAGCCTGAATCTGGAGCGGGTTCCCCAAATTCCATGGCTGGGCACCGAAGCGGCCATTAGCAATCGCGTTTGCTGTGGCGGGCTGCCAGCTTGCGGCGCGGCTACGGGCCTGGGCGGCGGCTTCCGGTGAAACGCGTTCGATCAGTTGCGCAATCTTGGCAGGCGCGCCGCCGTCGCCATTGCGGTTGGCGACGTCGAACCAGAACAGGGATTCGGTCAGGTTCGGGCTGATGCCGAGACCTTGCTCATAAAGGACGCCGAGATTGTACTGGCTGTCGACCACGCCATATTCGGCGCCTTTGCGGAACCACTCCACAGCACCGGCATAGGTCTGTTCACCGCCTTCGCCCTCGGCCATGAAGACGGCAAGATCGTGCATGGCTTTGACGTTCCCGCCCATGGCGGCCTTTTCCGTCCATTCCCGCGCGAGCGAGAGATCCTTCGGAACGCCGGTTCCGCGCTCATGCAGCTTGGCGAGCGCGTATTGGGCGATTGGCAGGCCTTTCTGTGCGGCTTTGCGCATGAGAGCGGCGCCATCGGCATAGTCGCCGGCTGTCAGCTTTTCCTGCGCCAGCTGGTATTGGGCGATGTAGTTTCCGGCGGCAGCCGAAGCCTGCACGGTCACGACGGGTGGAACCGGCGCATAACGGGCCGGTGCGGCCGGTCTTGCTGGTTCGCCGAACAGGTCTTCTTCCATACCCGCGACAGAGGTCTCTTCGGCAGACGACTCTTTAGCCGTCATCTCGGGGACAGGCTCAGCCATCTCCGTGGCGCCCGGGTCGACATAGGTGCTTGCAGGTACGGCCTGCACCGGCGCGTCCTGTTTGCCGCGGATATAGAGGTAACCACCAGCCGCGACACCCGCGACAGCGACAGCGGATGCGGCGGCAATCAGGGGCAGGCGGCCGGACCCGCCACCGGACGTCATCCGGACCATCAGGCGCCCTGAAGCGCTGACGGTTTGGGCGCTGTTCTTGCCGAAGCTGGCCGCCATGGCCGCTTTGCGCGCGCGGGTCAGATAGTCTGCGGTGTCGGCGTCCAGCTCCTTGTCGTCTTCAGGCTTGGCGTCTGTGTCCACGGTGGCTTCCGTTTCCAGCTCAGGCGTATCAGCCGACGGCAGATCCAGGACCTCGAATTCCTCATCGTCGAAGATGTCGGAGTCGCGGGCTTCGGTATGAGCTTCGTCGAGGTCCTCGAGTCCGGCCAGAGCGTCAAGCGGATCGATGAGGTCATCGTCTTCGGTTTCGTCTTCAAGCATATCCAGACCGGCTTCAAAATCCGTCTCGTCTATGCCGTCTTCATGGCCTGCCGCAGCAGTTTCTTCGGAGAGGTTGCCGGTTTCTGCTTCCTGTGTGGCAAAGCTCAGGCCTTCCACGGCCGCGCGGATGGCATCGAAATCGTCCTCAAACGAGTCAGCAGTTTCTGGTTGGGAGCCCTGTTCTGCATTGGCACTCCAGGACTCGATGCCTGCTTCGAAAGTTTCGGCATCGCCTTCCTCTTCGGGCTCAAGCCCATAGTCTGCGTCATCTTCGAACGCGACGCCCATTGTGTCTTCGGCCGTTTCGGACAGGGAGTCTGCCGGGGCCTCCATTTCAGGAGCCGCTTCCACTGCCTCAGGCAGCGTGACCACTGGAGCGACATCGGTGTCCGGTTCGTCTGCCGTTTCCAGGTCTGCAAATGCACTGAATGTGTCGAAATCCTCGAAGGATTCCAGATCATCGGCGTGTTCAAAGGCTTCAAACTGGCCGTCCGACAACGGATCATCATCAACGTTTGCAAGACTTGCCGGAACGGTATCCAGATCGACAGGGGCGCCAGCCGGCGATGTGCCGTCCTCCAGGTTTTCCAGCCGGGCGGCCAGCATCGCAATGGCTTTCTGAACAGGGGAGAGCGACTCGTTCGCCTGCGACTGCATCTGTTCCAGGCGTTCGGTCACACCTGCCAGGGCGTCGGACAGGCGCTCGTCTGCTTTGCGGCGGTTCTCGTCAACCTGCTCGGCAAGCGATTTGATTGCTTCGTTCTGACGGGTCTGCAGGCGGTTGGTGGCGGCAGCAACCTGATCGCCGATCTGTTCGATCGCCTCGGCACTGCGAGTCTCGCTGTCATTGACGCGCTGGGTCAGATCCTCTGCCAGCTCATCTATCCTGTCGCTGACCGTTTTGCCGAGGCGTTCGATTTCCTCGCGAACCGCTTCGCCGGTTGCAGCGTCGCTACGTTCTTCGACCTCGCGCAGACGTGTGTCGAAAGTTTCATTGAGCGCGCCGACTTGCTCGGACACTTTTTCGATCGCGCCGGCCTGGCGTTCTTCGCTGGCTTCCAGCCGCTCCTGCATGCCGCCAAGTGTGTCCTTCATCTCAGCAATCGCCTCTTCACCGGCATTCGTTGCTGTGCGCGCGATCTCTTCTGCCAGTTCCTGGCGGACCGAATCCACGGTCTCGCGGACGGAGGACATCATGTCTTCCAGGCGGGACTCAAATTCGCTGCGCAGGCGGTCAGCAAGATCAGGATCCATCTTGCTGGCGACGTCACCGACCCGTTCGTCGAGGCTGGATACGGTTGATTCCAGATTCTTTAGCGCAGAATCGGTCGTGGTTTCCGCACGCGTCAGCCTGTTCTGGATCTGGTCGAAACGCATATCGAGCGAGTCGAGCGCGCTCGATACGTCCGTTTCGATGGCCTCCACGCGCGTTTCGGTGGCTTCGAGGCGTTCTTCGCGGTCGCTCAGCGCAGCGAGGCGCTCATGAACTTCGGTTTCGAGCCCGTCCACACGTTCAGAAACCTGGCGCGCGACCCCTTCCGCGCGGAGGGCCGCCTGTTCCACGCCTTGCTTGATCTGATCGGCTGTTTCCGTCCGGCTGCTCTCAACACGCGTCTCCATGGATTCGACGCGTTCGATGATGTCCATGAAGCCGGATTCCACGCGGCCCTTGATCGCCTGTGTTTCCTGCTCTGCCAGCTCATTTTCTTCGTAAACATGGCTGGCCAGTTTGCCGAGCGCACTTTCCAGCGCCTTAAGCGCTTCCAGGTTTTCCTGCCGGGAGTCGTCCTCTTCCAGCCGGCGGACCTTTTGTTTCAGGGCGTCATGGGTTTCCCGCAGCTGGTCGATCACACCTTCGACATGCCCGGCAATGGCTGCGGTGGTTTGCTGGGTATCCTCCAAACGGCCGACCAGGTCGTGGATCGTGTGATCCATGCTGGTAATGGCCATGGCCGAACGGGCTTCGGTGGCTTCGATCCGGCGGGTCAGCCGCTCCAGGACTTCATCTCTGGAATCCGGACGGGGGCGGTGTGCGTCCGACGGAGCGGGCACTTCGTTCGGTTGAGGGCTGCCGGCGGGAGCCTTCATCAGCCGGTCCAGGTACTCGCCCAGCGTCAGGCCCTCCGAGCGAGCGGCCTCTCTGGCGGCTTCCCGGGCGCGCTGGTCGATCCCTTTCGCGGCTCCTGTGCCTGACTGACTCATCCCCATACTCCTGACAGCCAACCCACCCGTTCCGGTTAATGAAACGGGCGGTTTTGTTCATTTTCCCAGTGTGTGATGGCAGGCGCCGTCTTAAGGGGAGGTTAAAGGTAAAGATTTCCGATTAATCTGATAACCGAGGGGTAATTTCCGGTTAATCGGGCCTGAGCCCTTGTGTGGCGCAAAATTTATTCGCAGCTTACGTTGACGTTCGCGTAAGGTTTGATCTAAGCTATCCTTATGTCACACAAGCATCCCTCGATTTCCGCTGCAGATTCCCGCACCTACACGATCTCTGAACTCGCCCGGGAGTTCGGGGTGACACCGCGTGCTCTGCGTTTCTATGAAGACAAAGACATGCTGCACCCGGCGCGTGACGGCATGATGCGGGTCTACTCGAACCGTGACCGCGCCCGGCTGACGATCATTGTCCGCCTGAAGCGTCTTGGTTTGCCGCTGGCCGACATCCGCGAGATCCTCGATCTCTATGCGCTGAATGACGGCAAGCGGGCGCAGACGCGCATGATGCTGGAAAAATTCCGCAAGCAGGTGAAAGAGCTGGAGATCCAGCGCGAAGACATCGACACCGCGCTGGGCGAACTCCGCAAGGGCATCGTCTGGCTGGAAGGCCTGGTCGACCAGGTCGGTCCGAGCGAAGAAGGCAAGCGCCAGGCTGCCGCTTATGAGGCTGTGGCGCGTCGCCAGCTTGACGAAGTCTGATCTGTAAGGCGGGTTTCCGCTATATTAGAAAGACCTTTCCAGAAGGGCGCGCTACGAAAGTGGTAGTCGCCCTTCACGCATTAAAGGACATGCACGATGCCTCGTTATGACGCCCCGATCCGCGATATGCGCTTCATTCTACAGGAAGTGCTTCAGATCCAGAATTATTCGAACCTGCCGGGTTTCGAGGAAGTGACACCCGATCTGGTCAGCGCGATTCTTGAGGAAGGCGGCAAGTTCGCGAAGGAAGTGCTGTACCCGCTGAACGCTGTGGGCGACCGGCAGGGCTGTGTGCGTAGCGATGATGCCAGTGTGAAGACGCCGGATGGCTTTCCCGATGCCTACAAGCAGCTGGTTGAAGGCGGATGGCCGCTCCTCTCCGTCGATCCGGAAATGGGCGGGCAGGGCTTGCCGCATGTCGTGAATATTGCGTGGACGGAAATGGTCTCCTCCGCGAACATGGCATTCGGCATGTACCCGGGGCTGACGCATGGCGCCTTCCAGGCGCTGATGGCGGGTGGCTCTGACGAACTAAAGGCCAAGTACGGTCCGAAAATGGCGTCGGCCGAATGGGCCGGCACAATGAACCTGACCGAGCCGCAGTGCGGTACCGATCTCGGCCTGATCAAGACTAAAGCCGTGCCCCAGCCGGATGGCACTTATAAAATCACAGGCCAGAAGATCTGGATTTCCGGTGGCGAGCAGGATCTCACCGAGAACATCATTCACCTCGTCCTGGCCCGCATCGAAGGCGGCCCTGAAGGGATCAAGGGTATCTCGCTGTTCCTCGTGCCGAAATACATGGTCGGTGAAGACGGCTCCATCGGCGAGCGCAATGCCTGCTCCTGTGGTGGCCTCGAAGAGAAAATGGGCATCCATGGCAACGCGACCTGTGTCATGAACTATGACGGCGCGACCGGCTTTCTCGTCGGCGAGGAGCATAAAGGCATGCGCACCATGTTCGTGATGATGAACGAAGCGCGCCTGGGCGTTGGTCTGCAGGGCCTGTCCCAGGCCGAACTGGCTTATCAGAACGCGGCAGACTTTGCGCGCGATCGGGTGCAGGGCCGTTCCCTGACCGGTGTGAAGTCGCCAGACCAGCCGGCCGACCCGATCATCGTGCACCCGGATGTGCGCCGCATGCTGATGGATCAGAAGGCCTTCATTGAGGGAGCGCGCTGTTTCACCTACTGGACGGCCTTCCAGGCTGACCTCCAGCACAAGGCGCCGGAAGAAGGCGTGCGCGAAAAGTCTTCGGATTATATGGCGCTGCTGACGCCAGTGGTGAAAGCCTACCTCACGCACAAGGGCTATGAGTGTGCCAACTGGGCGCTACAGCTGCATGGCGGCTCTGGCTTTACCCGGGAATGGGGTATGGAACAGATCGTTCGCGACTGCCGGATCACCACGATCTATGAAGGTACGAACGGTGTTCAGGCGCTGGACCTGGTTGGACGGAAGCTCGCTGCCAATGGTGGTCGGGCCGTATTCTCGTTCTTCTCTGATGTGGATGAGTTTGTTGCCGCGAATGAGGGCAATGAAGAGCTGGCGTTGTTTGTCGAAGGTCTTCAGTCGATCAAAGCCGAACTGCAGGAAGGCACGATGTGGCTGATGCAGAACGGTATGTCCGATTTCAATAATGCAGGGGCGTCCAGCCATGACTACCTGCACCTGTTCGGCCTGACCGCTCTGGCCTACATGTGGGCGCAGATGGCCAAGGTGGCTCTGGAGAGCAAGGGCAAAGAGCCCTTCTACGAGCAGAAGCTGGCGACGGGTCGGTACTTCGTTGAGCGTCTTCTGCCGGACGGCGCCGCGCATCTCGCAAAAGTGAAGACGGGTGCGGCACCTCTGATGGATCTGGAAGCGGACGCCTTCTGAGGCGAATCTTTCCTGTTTTGGAATGTCTAAGGGGAGTCACGGGAGTGTGTTACACTCTCGATGGCGACCTGCGGCAAAATTTTCCCTGAATCCCTGCGGTCTACCGCTGGGGAAGGACTGGGAAAAATCAGGCCAGACCGCTACATGTTTACGTGAACGTAAGCGGCAATTGCCCGCTTGCATCCTATATCAGAGGAAACCCGGAGACCGACAATGCAACAGAGCCCGCTCAACGTACCCAAGCCCGCGTGGCGTCAGGATGAGGAGCTCGAAATTTTCTCCGATGCGGTTGGCCAGTTCTTCGAGAAGGAATGCGCGCCGCACGTGCCGGAATGGCGCAAGGCAGGCATAGTCCCAAAAGAGGTCTGGAAGAAGGCCGGGGAAATGGGCCTGCTGGGCGCTTCTGTCCCGGAAGAATATGGCGGCGCGGGCGGTGACTTCCGCCATGAGGCCATCATCATCGAGCAGCAGCAGTGGAAGGGCATCGATGGCTTCGGCATCACGCTGCACAACGCCATCATCGCGCCCTACATCACAGCCTATGGCACCGAAGAGCAAAAGCGCCGCTGGCTGCCGGGAATCTGCAATGGCGACATCGTAACCGCCATCGCCATGACAGAGCCGGGCGCCGGGTCAGATCTTCAGGGCATGAAGACGACCGCCAAACGTGACGGCGACGAATATGTCATCAACGGGTCGAAGACCTTCATCTCAAATGGCCAGACCGCCAATCTCATCCTGGTCTGCGTCAAGACAGACCCGAGCCAGGGCGCAAAGGGCATTTCCATCATCGGCGTCGAGACCGACAAGGTGGAAGGCTTCCGCCGTGGCCGGAACCTGGAGAAAGTTGGCCAGCACGCAGCAGACACATCCGAACTGTTCTTCGACGAGGTGCGCGTGCCAGCGTCGAACCTGCTCGGCGAAGTGGAGGGCAAAGGCTTCATCCAGCTGATGCAGAAACTGCCGCAGGAGCGTCATATCATCGGCCTGCAGGGCATCGGCATGATCGAGCGCGCGATCCATGAGACGGTGGAATATGTGAAAAACCGCAAGGCGTTCGGCGGCACGATCTTTGACTTCCAGAACACCCAGTTCAAACTGGCCGAATGCAAGACTGAAGCGACCGTTGCCAAAGTGTTCGCCGATCACTGCACGGAGCTTCTCCTGAAGGAGGAGCTGGACGCCGCGACGGCCTCCATGTCCAAATACTGGATCAGCGATTTGCAGTGCAAAATCATCGACGAGTGCCTGCAGCTGCACGGCGGCTTTGGCTATATGGACGAATATCCGATCGCTCAGATGTATGCCGACGCACGCGTTCAGCGCATCTATGGCGGCGCCAACGAAGTCATGAAAATGTTGATCGCGAGGACGCTTTAGCCCGACATGCCCGACAGTCACCTCATTCGTGATGTCTTCCCGACGCCGAGCCCGAGCTCAACCTCGCTCGGTTTCGAGCTAATCTCGCTCGACATGAAAGAGCTGATGGCGCGAGTGCGGTTCGATGGTCGGCCGGAGTTCTGCAACCCGGCCGGAGTCATCCAGGGCGGTTATCTTGTCGCCATGATGGATGATACGATCGGTATGCTGGCTGGCATGAAAGCCGGAAAGACGAAACTGCCGTCGACGGTTGACCTGCATACGCATTTCCTGCGCCCCGTGCGCAAGGGCGCCATCGAAGTGGTTGCCCGCCTGCGTAATGTCGGCCGGGCGATGCTGTTCGCCGAAGCCGAACTTTATGATTCCCGTGGCAAGGAAGCCGCCCGTTCCACTGCCAGCCTCACTCTCAACCCGGTTCTGAAGCCGGCCAGCGAGAGGTAATATGACCGTCATGGAGAACTATGCCGAACTCCTGTTCACCGATGCGGTGAAAGCCTACCAGGAAAAGGCGGGCATGCGGGAGAAGTACGAAAGTATTTACCAGGACCGACACCGCGGTCCATTGGATGACGATACGATTGCGTTTCTTTCGAGCATGACAAGTTTCTACATTGCCACCACCGGGAGCCATGGGTGGCCTTATATCCAGCATCGGGGCGGTCCCGCTGGCTTCATAAAGATCCTTGGTCCGGACACGATCGGATTCGCAGACTATCTCGGCAATCGGCAGTTCATCACGCGCGGTAATCTCGATGGGTCCAACCGTGTTTCCCTGTTCTTCATGGATTATCCTCGTCGCGCCCGGCTGAAGATGCTGGGAGAAGCCCGCATGGTCGATGCTGCCTCAGATCCGGAATTGCAGAATACTCTGGATCAGGATGGGCAAGGTCCAGTGGAGCGGTTGATGACGATAAAGATCGTCGCCCGTGACTGGAATTGTCCGAAATATATCGTGCCGCGATATACGGAAGAACAAGTTGCTCAATTGATCGCCCCGCGGCTCAACCAGCTGGTGGAAGAGAACCAGCTGCTTAAGGCCCGGATCGCTCAGTTGGAAGGCAAGCAATCGCCTGACACAAACCCGGAATAACAACCACTCCCAGGAAAGGAGTAACTTCAAATGACTGAAGCCTATATCTACGACGCGGTCCGCACGCCGCGCGGCAAAGGCAAGAAAAGTGGTTCGTTGCACGAAATCACGTCACTTAGCCTCGCCACGCAAGTGCTGCAGGCCATCCGCGAGCGGAATGACCTTGACACCTCCAAGGTCGATGATGTGGTCCTCGGCTGTGTTTCGCCGGTCGGCGAGCAGGGTGCCGACATTGCCCGCGTTGCCGTGCTGAATGCAGACTATGCTGAAACGACCGCCGGTGTGCAGGTCGATCGCTTCTGCGCTTCCGGTCTTGAGGCCTGTAACATGGCCGCTTCGAAAGTCATGACCGGCGAGGCCGACATGGCTATCGGCGGCGGTGTCGAATCCATGAGCCGCGTGCCGATGGGCGCGTCCGGCGGTGCCTGGTCGACCGATCCTCAGGTCGCGCTGAAGACCTATTTCACGCCGCAGGGCATCGGCGCTGATACGATCGCAACGAAGTACGGTTTTTCGCGAGACGACGTCGACGCCTTCGCCGTGGAAAGTCAGCGCCGTGCCGCGCAGGCCTGGAAGGAAGGCCGCTTTGCGAAATCCATCGTTCCGGTGAAAGACCAGATGGGTGGCATCCGCCTCGACCATGACGAGCACATGCGCCCGGATGCAGATATGCAGTCGCTCGCCGGACTGAACCCGTCCTTTGCGGGTATGGGGGCGATGGGTTTCGACGAAGTCATCAAGCAGCGCTATCCGGAGCTGGAAAGCATCAACCACGTCCATCACGCCGGCAACTCTTCCGGCATTGTGGATGGCGCCTCGGCTGTCCTGTTCGGTTCCAAGGAAATGGGCGAAGCGCTCGGCTTGAAGCCGCGTGCCCGCGTCAAAGCCATGGCATCCATCGGTTCCGAGCCGGGGATCATGCTGACGGGGCCGACCTATGTGTCGCAAAAGGTCCTGAAGAAAGCCGGTATGAACCCGGAAGACATCGACCTTTATGAGCTGAACGAAGCCTTTGCGTCGGTTGTGCTGCTGATGATGCAGAACCTGAACATCCCCCACGACAAGATGAACGTGAATGGCGGAGCCATCGCCATGGGCCACCCGCTGGGCGCCACCGGCGGCATGATCCTCGGCACGATGGTCGACGAGTTGGAGCGGGCCGACAAGGAAACCGCCCTGATCACGCTTTGCGTCGGTGCCGGCATGGGCACGGCCACAATCATCGAACGCGTCTAATCCTTACACAGAATAATCGGAACATAGTATCATGAAACTCGAGACATTTGGTTGGGACATCGACGCAGACGGCATTGCACACGCTGTTTTCGACGTGCCGGGCCGCAGCATGAACACGCTGACCGGTAAGGCCGTTGCCGACATTATCGCGATTGCCGACGAAGTTGCTTCCAACGACGACATCAAGGGGCTGGTTATCTCATCCGGCAAGCCGAGCGGTTTTTGTGCCGGAGCTGACCTTGGTGAAATGGGTCAGCGCGCTGGCGGTGGAGAGAAAAAGGAGCTCTCTGAAGCTGAGCTGAAGAAGCAGCAGTTCGACCAAGGCTTTGCTCTGAACGGCACCCTGCGCAAGCTGGAAACCTGCGGCAAGCCGGTGGCCGTGGCCCTGAACGGCCTCGCCCTTGGCGGCGGCCTCGAAGTGGCGCTTGCCTGTCACTACCGCGTTGCGGCCAATGACAATCCGAAGCTTCAGTTCGGCCTGCCGGAAGCCAAGATCGGCCTCCTGCCGGGTGCTGGTGGCACGCAACGTCTGCCGCGTCTCGTCGGCGTTCAGGCAGCTCTGCCGCTGATCCTCCAAGGCGAAAGCTTCAACGCCGAGAAGGCTCTCGCCATGGGTGTGGTTCAGGAACTGGCAGCGTCCTCGGAAACGGTCGAAAAGGCCAAGGCCTGGGTGAAAGCCAACCCGACCGCGAAAGCGCCGTGGGATGAAAAAGGCTACAAGGTGCCGGGCGGCGTGCCGCACAAATCTCCGGGTGCTGGCCAGGTCGCCACGATGGCGAACATGATGCTGTCGTCGAAAACCTACGGCAACTATCCGGCCCAGAAGAACATCCTTTCCTGCATCTACGAAGGCATTCAGGTGCCGATCGATGCCGGCCTGCGCATTGAAACGCGTTACTTCATTAACACCCAGCAGCGCCCGGAAGCGAAAGCCATGATCCGCTCGCTGTTCCTGTCGATGCAGGAACTGTCGAAAGGCGCAAACCGCCCGGCAGGTCATCCGAAGACGGAGTTCAAGAAGATCGCGGTCATCGGCGCCGGTCTGATGGGCGCAGGCATTGCCTACGTCCAGGCGAAGGCGGGCATTCCGACCGTTCTGGTCGACGTATCGAAAGAGAACGCCGAGAAAGGCAAGGACTACTCCCGTCGGCTCGTGGACAAGGACGTTTCGCGCGGCAAGTCCACAAAAGAGAAGGGTGATGCACTCCTCGACCTGATCACCACGACGGATTCCTATGATGATGTCAAAGGCGCGGATCTCGTGATCGAAGCTGTGTTCGAAAATGTCGAGCTGAAGGCGAAAATCACCGAGATGGCAGAAGCTGTTCTGGATGAAGACGCAGTGTTCGGTTCCAACACGTCGACCCTGCCGATCACCGGCCTCGCCAAGGCGTCGAAGCGTCCGGAAAACTTCATCGGCATTCACTTCTTCTCGCCGGTGGAACGCATGGGTCTTGTGGAGATCATTTCCGGCAAGGAAACCAGCGAAGCCACGCTGGCGAAGGCCATCGATTATGTTCTGGCCATTCGCAAGACGCCGATCGCTGTGAACGACAGCCGCGGCTTCTACACCTCGCGCTGCTTCGGCACCTACACGCGTGAAGGCATGGAAATGCTGGCCGAGGGCATCAAGCCGGCGATCATCGAGAATGTCGGCCGCCAGTGCGGTATGCCGATGGGGGCGCTCGAAGTGTCTGACTCCGTTGGTCTCGACACTGCCCTGAAAGTCACGCGCGCAACGGCCGAAGCCGCTGGCGTCGACCTGCAGGGCGATGACCGGACTCAGTTCCTGGCATGGCTGGTCGAGGACCAGGGCCGCGTTGGCCGCAAGGCCGGCAAGGGCTTTTACGACTACAACGAAAAGGGTAAGCCGGAACGCCTCTGGCCGGACATCAACAAGATGATCGAGGTGAAGGTGGATGAATGCTCGCCGGAGCTGAAGCAGGAGCTGACCAACCGCTTCCTCGTCCGTCAGGCCATCGAAGTGGCGCGCTGCTTCGACGAAGGCGTCATCACCGATGCCCGCGATGCTGACATCGGCTCAATCCTTGCCTGGGGCTTCGCGCCGTTCACGGGCGGGTGCTGCTCCTATGTCGACCTGGTCTGGGGCATCAAGGAGTTCGTCGCTGAGGCTGACCGTCTCGCTGCCAAGTATGGCGAGCGCTTCGAACCGCCGACTGTCCTGCGTGACATGGCGGAAAAAGGCGAGGGGTTCTACGACCGCTTCCCGCCAGCAGGCACGAAAGCGAAAGCAGCCGCTTAACCGCGATCTGTTGATCCAGTAGAAAAGGCCGGAGCAGTGCTCCGGCCTTTTTATTTTGTTTGCAAGTTGAGGCGCCGGATTATTTCCGGGCGCGCGACCACCAGCCTGTGCGACGGGGGGCGGCAGGCTTCTCGGCCTCGGCTGGCTCCGGGGCAGGTTTTGGCTTGGCTTCCGCTGCCGCGGCGCTTTCATCCATGTGTGCGACAACCGCCTCAGCTTCGACTTCCGCTTCTACCGTGTCTACGGCTTCTGCGGCGACATCCGCCGGCATCACTTCCGGATCGGGCAGATCTGCTGTTTCCGTTTTCGCTTCTTCAGCCGGTTTTTCGCCTGCCGATTCCGGCGCTGTGTCCTCAACGGCGGTGTCCTTTGCGTCGCTCTTGCGGGCGCGGGACCGGCGGGTGCGTTTCGGTTTTGGCTTTTCTTCGGTACCAGTTTCCGGCTCTGCCGTCGCTTCAGCGACGGCTTCCTCGGCGACCGACTCCGGCATGATTTCCGGTTCAGACGCTTCCAGTTGGGCTGGAGGCGTCTCGTCCAGCATGTCCGGCGCACTGGCGGCCAGACCATCCAGATAGGCTCCGCCGTCAGACGGGACGTTTTCGTCCTGTCCTTCGGCGCCTTCCGCGCGGTCTGAATTGTTCCGGCGGCGGCGGCGTCCGCCCCGGCGTCCGCGGCGGCGGCGCTTGCGAGGCGTTTCGGAGCCATCTTCGGAAGAGGCTTCATTCCCGTCGCCGTCCTCGTCGTCGGAGTCGTCATCGTCCTGGGTGTCATCATCCAGCGCGACGATGGGAGTGTCCCCGTCGACCACTTCCATACCGGTTTCGCGGTCGCCCTTGTTGCGGCGGCGACCACCCCGGCGGCGGCGTTTGCGGCGGGACTTTTTCTCGTCTCCGTCGTCACCATCGGATTCGGTTTCGGTTTCGGAATCAGAGGTCTCGTCGTCCTCGATGGTTTCGTCATCCTCGTCCTCGGACGGGGCTGGCTTGGACGGCTTCTGGAGTGAGCGAGGCTGCTTGCGCTTCTTCGGCTTGGCGTTCTGGTCACGCTCGGCATCGATTGTGAAGTCGCCCGGCAGCATCTCTTCGGAAGAATGGATCGACACGGCAAAGCCAGCGATCCGCTCGATCTCGATCAGGGCTTCGCGCTTGTTGTTGAGAATGTAGAGGGCCACATCCGTCGGGGCTTTCACCGAGATGGACTTCAGGCCGCCGGTTGCAGCACGCGCTTCGATGGCCCGGATCAGCTGCAGGGCAGCCGAAGGAATCGAACGGCGGCGTCCCGTGCCGTTACAGGACGGGCAGGGATCGGACGTTGCCTGAAGCACGCCCTGGCGGCGGCGCTGGCGGGAGATTTCCATCAGGCCGAATTGCGAGATCCGTCCATGCTGGACGCGGGCCCGGTCGACCTTGAGGCATTCTTTCAGCTTCTTCTCGACGGCACGGTTGTTCTTGTTCTCATCCATGTCGATGAAGTCGATCACGATGAGGCCGGCGAGATCGCGCAGGCGCATCTGGCGGCAGGCTTCCTCGGCGGCTTCCAGATTGGTCCGCGTTGCCGTCTGCTCGATATTCCGCTCACGCGTGGCCTTGCCGGAGTTCACGTCGATGGCAACCAGCGCTTCGGTCTGGTTGATGACGAGATAGCCGCCGGATTTCAGCTGCACGACCGGGGAATAGATCGAATCGAGCTGTTCCTCGACCGCTTCAGAAACGAAAAGTGGCTCCTCGTCCTTCCATTGCTGAACCTTCTTGGCCTGACTCGGCATGATCAGCTTGGCGAGGTCTTTCGCTTCGCGATAGGCGTCCTCGCCCTGGACAAGGACTTCCTCGATCTCCTTGTCGAACATGTCCCGCATGGCGCGATGGACCAGGCCGCCCTCGGCATTGATCAGCATCGGCGCTTCAGACGCGAGCGTCTTTTCGACGATCGTTTCCCAGAGCTTGGAGAGGTATTCGTAGTCGCGCTTGATTTCGGCTTTGGTGCGCTTGGCGCCAGCCGTGCGCACGATCAGGCCCATGCCGTCCGGCACTTCCAGTTCGGAAACGATGGATTTCAGGCGCTTGCGGTCGGAGCTGTTGACGATCTTGCGGGAGATGCCGCCGCCACGCGGTGTGTTCGGCATCAGGACCGAGTACCGGCCAGCGAGCGAGAGGTAGGTCGTCAGGGCCGCACCCTTGGAGCCGCGCTCTTCTTTGACCACCTGAACCAGCATCACCTGACGGCGGCGAATGACTTCCTGGATCTTGTAGCGCTTGGAGATCGACGTGCGGCTGGACTTGCGGGCCGGGCGGCGACCGGAAGCCTTGGCGGATTTCTTTTTCTTTTCGCCGTTTTCGTCGTCTTCGCCATCGGAAGAGGCTTCGTCGTCCTCTTCTTCGGCATCGGAATCGTCTTCGGCGTTCGCTTCGTCTTCGTCGCCTTCGGAGTCGTCAGACTCGTCGCCATTCTCTGTGTCCGCTGAGGCTTCATCGTCCTCATCGTCGTCTTCGATGGCGGCTGCTGCTTCTTCCGCAGCTTCGCGCAATAGCGCTTCGCGGTCTTCGGCAGGAAGCTGGTAGTAATCCGGGTGGATCTCGCTGAAGGCGAGGAAACCATGGCGGTTGCCGCCATATTCCACGAAGGCCGCCTGCAGCGACGGCTCAACCCGCGTTACCTTTGCGAGGTAAATGTTGCCGCGGAGTTGTTCGTTACCAGTTGTTTCGAAGTCGAAGTCGTCGACCTGCCCGTTGTTGACGATCGCCACACGGGTCTCTTCCGGGTGGGCGGCGTCGATCAGCATGAGTTTGCTCATGTAGAGGAACCTTTTGATCCGGCGCTGCTGTAACGGGCGGTTTCCGCCTCAGGCAGTCTAGCTGGCCGGTCTGAATATTGAGGGGATGGGTGCAGGCACGACCGCGTTCATGCCGCCCTGGCAGCATGATAAAAGCGGATTTAAGGGCGGCACCCTGGTACATTTGCTCTGCTTTCCGGAGCGCGGCGCCCGCCGACCTGTATACGGTGAGCCGGGATCGCTGGCGCGTCATAAGGAAACTTGCGTTGTAGCGCGGCAATCCGGCTACGACCCGGATAGTGCCCAATTTTCCCGCCCAAGAAAAGAGTCAAATCATGAATTGGCTGCTGTTCCTGATTAGCTCCGGTCAATCGTGGGTTAATGTTCGGTTTGCTATGGAAGCTGTTCGTTGAGCTTTTTTGTTGTCCAGTGGTGGTAAGCAAATCAACCATATGTTGATTTTTCGCGTAATTTTCCTGGCTATCGCCGTCTGCCTCGGGGCCTCACAGGCCCTCGCCGAGGTGCGCAATGTGCGCGTGGTGGGCAATGGAGCGCCGACCCGAATCACAATCTGGACCGATACGGCCCAGGATCCGCGTGCCTATATGGTGGAAGGGGCCGCCGGCCGCTCTGTTGTCCTGCCTCTGCGCGGACCGGCGAGCGAGCGTTCCGGAACCGGCATGGGCGGTGTGCCGGAATGGGCCGTTACCGGCTCGGAACTGCGTTTCAATCTCGATCGGCCCCTGATGGTGACGCGGGTCCTGACCCTGCCGCCCACAGGCACAGCCACTGAACACCGGGTGATCATTGACCTCGATACGGTGTCTGAGGCCCGTTTTGCCAGCGTTGCCCGGCGCGACATGCGCCAGCTGGCCCGGGCCCTGACAGCGCGCAACGAGGCTGGTCAGCGCCAGGAAGTCGCGGCGCTGAAGCCGGGTGTCGCCCAAAAGAAATATGTGATCGTTGTCGATGCAGGGCATGGCGGGAAAGACCCGGGCGCGCTTGCCGTTACGGGCAAGAAGGAAAAGGACATCACGCTTGCCGCCGCCTTGCAGCTGAAAGAGCTGCTTGAGGCGGACCCGCGCTATGAAGTTCGCCTGACGCGCGAAACCGATACATTCATCGAACTGGAAGACCGCGTTACGCTTGCCCGGAACTGGGGGGCGAACCTGTTCATTTCGTTGCACGCTGATGCGGCCGGACGGGACAGCGTATCCGGCGCATCGGTCTATACGATTTCGGCGCGGGGTGAATCCCGCATCGACAAGGAAGCCAGTAAAAATGACTGGGAAATCCCCCTTGAGGACGGCACCGCCCAGTCCATCACCGGCATCCTCAAAGATCTGGTGAAGCGTGAGACCAAGACGCATTCTGCCGAGTTCGCCGAACTCCTCCTGCCGGAGCTGCAGCAGGCCGGCCCCGTTCTGCGGGACACACACAAGAATGCGGGTTTCTATGTGCTGCTCGCACCCGACGTGCCGGCAGTCCTTCTGGAGCTGGGCTTCCTGACCAACCGGGACGATGCCAACCGGCTGCAATCCCGATCCGGCCGGCAAAAATCGATGGCTGCGGTGAAGCGCGGTATCGACCGCTTCTTCATTCAGCAGGAAAAGTTGCTGGCAGACCGTTCCGGCTGATGTTTCGGGGAAATTCGCTTGCCGGGCCGGGAATGAACTGAGACACTTTCATGATGAGACGAACCGGGGCCGTTTCCGCATTCCTGCTGTCGCTGAGCTGCGCGGCCTGCGCGTCCTATCCGGGCTTCGGGGCTCACGGCTTTTACATTGATTCCGCCTATGCACCACCGAAAGATGCCGAGGCGCTGGGGGACTATCTTGTCGCGCGGTATGCGGCGATGACGAATGATCCGCGGGAGGCTGCCAGCCGCTATGCTGCCTCGATCGATACGGCGCCGGAATCGACGGGTATTGCAGAGCGTGCCGTCTTCTCGGCGCTCGTGTCCGGGAACTATCAGCAGGCCGTGAACCTGGCGAAGAAGGCCCATGGTGCCGGCAATTTCGGCACACTGGTCCGCCTGACCCTTGGCATCGAGGCGATGACCGAAGGCAAGGATGCCGTATCGGCCGCCTATCTCACGGAGGATGGTTTCGGTCCGTTCAACCGGACGGTCGCGCGCGGCATCTCGGCATGGCGGATTCTGGAGCATGACGGGCCTGAAGCCGCTGAGGGGTACCTGCAGCAGACACTGACCGGCGACCCCCGCCTCGATAGTGCCACCCTCTACATGATGGGCCTGATTCAGCTGGCGGCGCAGAGCGACGCGGATGCGCTGGAGACGTTCGAGACGCTCTGGAATTCCGGCGCCCGTCTGGCCATTGGCCTCGATGCGCATGCGCGGCTGCTGGCTGCGAACGGGGACAGGGCGCGCGCGCTGCAACTGTTGAAAACATTTCAGGAAGAGGTCGGTGAGAACGCACCGCTCGAGACGCTGCGCCGCGAGATCCAGGCGGGCAGGGACATTGAGGTTCCGCGCCTCAGCCCCCGGCAGGGCGCGGCGCTGGCGGTTTACATCCCGGCGGCGGCTCTGATCACCCGGACGGACGACGATGTGGCGTCGGTCTATTTCGTGCTCGCGCTGGCCCTCGATCCGGACCTGCATGAGGCCCGGACCCTGTGGGCGCAGTCGCTGGAGAAGGCGGGCCGCGAGGTCGAGTCCATCTCCATTCTTTCCCGCATCCCTGATACGTCGCCTTATTATGCGCCGGCACGCGGGCAGATCGCCTGGGCCTTGTTGCGGCTTGGCCGCGAGCAGGAGGCGCTGCAGGTTGCCCGGCAGGCGCTGGACCAGACGCATGACCGGGGGCTGCAGATACAGCTGGCCGAAATCTACCGGGCGATGGCGGCATATGAGGACGCCGACAGGCTGTTGTCCGAGATCATCCGGGTCGATGCCCTGAAAGGGCGGACTGACTGGCGCCTTATGTTCTCGCGCGGTGCGACCCGCGAGGCGCTGGACGACTGGGAAGGCGCGGAGGCAGATCTGAAGCTGGCACTACAGCTTCAGCCGAACAGCCCGCTGGTGATGAACTATCTGGGCTATGCCTATGTCGACCGGGGGATTCATCTGGAGGAGGGGCTGGACCTGATCCGGACAGCGCTGACCCATGACCCCGATTCCGGTTTCATCACCGACAGTCTCGGCTGGGCCTATTACCGCCTCGGCCGGTATGAGCTGGCTGTCTACTTCCTTGAAAAGGCAGTGGAATTGGAGCCCGGAGACCCCACGCTGAACGATCATCTGGGCGACGCCTACTGGCGCAGCGGGCGGAAGCTGGAGGCGAAATATCAGTGGGAGCGGTCGCTGAAGCTGGAGCCGGCCGAGCAGCAGCGCGCGCGGATCGAGGTGAAGCTGCTGAAGGGACCGGATGAGCCAGCTGTCGTACAGGCAGAATCCGACCAGCCCCTGCCACACCGGCCTTAAACCCAATGAAAACAGATAGCTACAGCGCGCTGGCCCCGGCCAAGGTGAACCTGTTCCTGCATGTCGGGCCGGTGCAGGCGAACGGCCGCCACAAGCTCGACTCGCTCGTCATGTTCGCCGGAGAGGAGGCCGCAGACCGCCTCGACGTCATGATCAGCGACGACCTGTCCATGACCATAACCGGACCAGGCATGACCAATCCGGACTATATCGGACCTATCCATGACAATCTCGTGCTTCGCGCGGCGAGAGCCCTGCAAGCCGAGACGGGCACCACGAAGGGCGCCGCCTTCACCCTGGACAAACACCTCCCCATCGCCGCCGGCATCGGAGGCGGCTCCGCCGACGCCGCCGCCGCGCTGCGCCTGCTGACAGACCTGTGGGGCACAGACCCGGCTGCCGCCCGCAAGGTCGCGCCGGAGCTTGGCGGCGACGTCCCGGTCGCGCTGCAGGGGCATGCTGCGCTGATGCAGGGCGAGGGCGAGCGGGTCCGCCGCGCGCCGGGCCTGCCGCGTGTGCCGGCCCTGCTGGTCAATCCGAACCTTGCCTGCCCGACAGGGCCCATCTTCCGCGCTTATGACGAAGCAGGCGGCGGGGCGGCCTTCCGCGAGTTCGGCGCCGTACCGCCATTCGAGCGGGTCTGGGACCTCGTCCACTGGCTGCGCGAACAGCGCAACGACCTTCAGGCCCCGGCCATCGCCGCCGTGCCGGAGATTGCCGGCGTGCTGGACACACTTCAGGCATTGCCAGACGCGCAGCTCACCCGCATGAGCGGATCGGGGGCGACCTGTTTCGCCCTGTTCGAAACCGGAGACGCCGCCCGGCGCGCCGAAGCGCAGCTCAGCGCCGCACGGCCGGACTGGTGGATCCGCGCGACCATGCTGGGGGATGCCGTTTGAGTTGGGAAGCAATCACCTTCATCCGCTTCATGGGGCCGGTCCTGTTGTCGGCGGCCCTCTGCGGCATGATGTTCCTGATACGGATTGACGATGCGCCGGATGGCGGGCGCAAGACGCAGGCCGCGCCGGTGCCAAGCTCTGGCGGTGTCGCGATCCTCATTACGCTGGGCCTCTCGGCCTGGCTGGCCGGGGAGGCGAATTTGATCTCCCAATACTGGACGCGCAACGGCACGCAGAGCGTGCTGGCCCTGGCCCTCGCGGCGGGCGCCATCGGCTTTGTGGACGACAAATGGGGCATGAATGCCTGGCTGAAACTCGTCCTCACCGGCACACTGGCCATCACCTTCGCCGTGCTGGACCCCGGCCTGCGCCTTGCCAGCCTGCCATTGCCGCTGGTCATGGCGGGCGTTGCGTTCTGGCTGATGGTCACCATGAATGGCGTGAACTTCATGGACGGGTCCAACGGCCTCGCCATGGGCTCGTCCGCCATCATGCTGCTCGGCGCGGCGGGCATTCTTGGGCAGGTGCCGCGCGCCGAAGACTGGGTGGGCCCGGCGCCAGATCTTGCCTTCCTCTGCATCACCGGCGCGCTCGCCATTCTGGGTTTCCTCGCATGGAACCTGCCGGGCAAGCTTTATGCCGGGGATTCCGGCGCCTTCGGTATCGGGGCTTTCTTTGGCGGCGCGGGCATCATCGTCGGCGTCGTCTCGACCATCTGGACCGCCGCGATCCTGTTCCTGCCGTTCCTTGTGGATGTGGTGCTGACCGTCCTGTGGCGCGCGAAGAACGGCCAGTCCGTCATGACGGCCCACCGCGACCACGCCTACCAGCTGTTCCTGCGCAGCGGCTGGAAACACATCCCCGTCGCCGTCCTCTGGTGGGTGTTCAGCTGGGCCTGCGCGCTGGCCGCGATGAACGTGCCGGATGGGCTCGCCGTATTCGCCTTCTTCGGGCTGACGATTGTGGGGAGTGGGTTGTGGGTGCTGCAGCGTATGACGCTTGGGCGGAAGCTGGCGGCGGAAGGTTTTAGGAGATGTCGTAGGGTGGGTTGAGCGAAGCGATACCCACCAGACTGCACGCGCCCTAGAATCCGGATTGTGGATATCGACGGTGCCTCAACCCACCCTACGGCTTTCTAGGCTGCGACGTGAAAGTCAGATCAGTAAAGGGCCGCCGTAGATGGCCGGTATTCACCTAGAGCGTTTACTGTATGGTGGCATCAGGCCTAGAAGGCGTGCGAAAGTCAATTGTGACGCTGAGTATCGGTTTCTAGGAGCCGAATTGCGATATCGAGGGCAATGGGAATTGATTCCTGCAAATCGCCGCGTCCTTTTCCCTCGTGCACATATGAACTTCTCAGCGCATATAGCTTATCAAATCGCTTTGCGTCTTCATCACCCAACAGGCTGCGAAGCTTTTTCATGTAGCCCTGCCTTATCGACGGTTTCTTTGCGTTTTCTAACGTGCGCATGAGCGTTTCCCTAACACCTCCACCAACATCAAACTCCGCAAGTGTACCGCATAGCTTTTCGACCGCTGAAATCTGCTCCGTGGACGCCGCAGCTTTACCACTTAGCGCTTCAACAGCAGTGATGAGTAGTATGAATTTTGCGTCTGCATGACCTACGAATTGCGCGTCATTTATCAGAGCCGCACAAGTAAGCTGCGATTGGTTCATTTGGTCCGAAATTGAATACCAATGCCGCATGCCAGTTTCCAAGGGCGCCAAGTCTGTCTCAACCACGACGCTGGCACTCATGCCCATGATAGCAGCATTTCCGTCTTCATAGATCATAAGACCCAGCACTTCCGACCGAAGCTCCAATTCAAATTGCTCCCGAATAATTTTGTGGATTTCCTCTCCGTACTGCAGAGTGCTCCGGCTAAATCCAACATCAACTCCTAAGCGTCCAACTGCTCCATACATTTGAATCGCATTCGCGAACCGTCGTCCGGCAGACGTCGCTGAATTCTCGTCGGGAAATCCACGACAGATAAAAGTATGGAAATTGCTATAGTTTGGCTTTGGCGCATCCGACCCTGGATTTGCTGCGTGTCCAGCCTTCAACTCTTGGCGCTCCACTTCGATCGGGGGCAGTCCGGGAACGCTCAACGTGGCGGGCAGCTCAGAGACCTTTACGCTTTTAGACAGCCGAGCTCTCAGCCGAAAAACATAGCACATCCGTGTGATCCTTGGCCTTTCGATTTGGGACGAATTTGGCTGATCCTTCGCTGATTTATCTCGCAGAATCAGATTTGACAAACTTTCAGTATGTCGGGATTGGTTCAATACACGACATCCGGCGGCTTTAGACTTCACGCCATCCTATCTTACCGAGCCTCCAAAGAGATCCCACCTGCCGCGAGGTGAGACTTCGCGCTCCGTTGCCTGCTGACCGGAAGCCGCGCAGAGTGGGGTCAGAAACCAGAGGCAAAAGAGGAAGCGCACAATGGACGACCTGAATACCGAGCTTTTCGACCTGACGATGTCAGAGAAAGCGAAGCCGCTTTTCGAGCGGGTGAAGAAGCACCTCGAAGAGAATGTCGCGCCCTGGCAGGAGGAGTTCGCGGCGCTCAACAAGGAAAAGGAAGACCGCTGGACCTGGCATCCGCGCCAGCTGGAGCTGCTGGAAGGCGCCAAGGCCAAGGCGCGTGAGGCGGGGCTGTGGAACTTCTTCCTGCCGGATGCCGAGACGGGCGAGGGCCTCAGCAATCTCGACTATGCCTATATCGCAGCCGAACTCGGCAAATATCCGCAGGGGTCGGAAACGCTGAACTGCTCGGCGCCGGACACGGGCAATATGGAAGTGCTGGAACGGGTCGGCACACCGGCGCAGAAGGAGAAATGGCTGGAGCCGCTGCTGAGAGGCGAGATCCGCTCCGCCTATGCGATGACCGAGCCGAATGTCGCCTCGTCTGACGCCAAGAACATCTCCACCACGGCCGTGCTGGATGGCGATGAATGGGTCATCAATGGCGAGAAATTCTACATCTCCGGCGCGGGCGATCCGCGCTGCAAGATCATGATCGTCATGGTCAAGACAGACCCGGATGCCGCGCCGTCGAAACAGCAATCCCAGATCCTCGTGCCGATGGACACGCCCGGCGTGGAAATCCTCGGCGGCATGGAAGTGATGGGCGAGGACCATGCCCCGCGCGGCCACATGCACCTGCGGTTCAACAATGTCCGTGTGCCGAAGGAGAATGTTCTGCTGGGCGTCGGGCGCGGCTTCGAGATTTCACAGGTGCGCCTCGGTCCCGGTCGTATCCACCACTGCATGCGCTCCATCGGCAAGGCCGAGATCGCGCTGGAGCTGATGATCAAGCGCGCCGGCACCCGCGAAGCCTTCGGCAAGCCGATCGCCAAGCTCGGCAAGAACCTCGAAGTGATCTCCCGCGCACGCATCGAGATCAATGCCATGCGGCTCGCCGTGCTACAGGCAGCCAAGGCGATGGACGTGCTCGGCAACAAGGAAGCGCGGGTCTATGTCAGCGCGGTGAAGGCGATGGTGCCGGAGAAGGTCTGCCTGATCATCGACCAGGCGATGCAGATGCACGGCGCGGCGGGCATGTCGCAATGGTTCCCGCTGGCCGGCATGTATGCCGACATGCGCCACCTGCGCTATGCCGACGGGCCGGACGAAGTGCACCACATGGTGGTCGGCCGCGCCGAAGTGCAAAAGCACGGTCTCTGGTAAGCGGAAGGGATCTCCGGCATGAGCGAACTTGTTATCTGGACATATGACTGGGTGCCGGAGATGCCCCGCGGCTTCGTGCGTGACATGCGGCTGCGGTGGGCATGCGAGGAGGCGGGGCTGGAGTATGATGTCCGGACCGTGCCGTTCGAAAACCGGGGGGCTGAGCATCTGGAGCGTCAGCCTTTCGGCCAGGTGCCGTTCCTGAGCGATGGCGACCTCAGGATTTTCGAGAGCGGTGCCGGCCTCCTGCATCTCGCCCGGAAGAGCGAAACGCTCATGCCGGGCGATGCGGCCGGACAGGCCGAAACACTGGAATGGGTGATTGCTGCGCTGAACTCGATCGAGATGGTGTCGGTGCCCTGGTGGTTCCTTCAGATGACTGGCGGAGATGAAGGCGGTCTGGCCGGGTGGCTGGAGGGCCGGCTTGGCCATGTCGAGCGCGTGCTGGGCGAGCGGGAATATCTGGCGGCCGGGCGTTTTACCGTGGCGGATTTGCTGATGGCGGATGTGCTGCGGGTGCCGAAGGTACGCGAATTCGGGGACCGGCCTGCAACGCAGGCCTATGTGGCGCGGATTACGAACCGGCCCGCCTTCCAGCGGGCGCACGCGGCGCAGATGGCGCATTTCGCGGCGGCGGATGCGGCGCGCGGCTAGCGGGTCAGTGAAACCGCTCATCTTTCGATGCCGGCGCCGTTTCGATGCGGGTGGCCTCGCCATCCGGGCCGATGATCCAGCCGGGATAGACTTCGGCGAATGTCCTGAACATGTCCGCCAGCGGAAGGTCCAGATGGCTACCGCGTTCGCGGACATATTCCATATGCCGCCGGCCGGACTGGTCGAAGGGGTGCATCAGCGCGCCCTCGACGGGGTCGAATTCCAGCGTCTTCACGCCGAACCGGTCGCACAGCTCCTTGTTGAACGCGGTCGACAGTTTCACCCAGCGGCCGTTCAGCCACAGCTCGCTATAGCCGTGCCAGGCGAAGAGGTCGGTGCCCATCGTCTCTGTCAGCTTCTCGCTGGTCAGGTGATTGCGCACATCGGCAAAGCCGAGCCGTGCCGGGAGGCCTGAGGCGCGGGCCAGTGCTGTCAGGACAATCGATTTCGGCACGCACCAGGTGGCCGTTTCGCTGAGGATGCTGCTCGCCCTGAACGCTTCGCGCTCCGTGGCGAGATTGTACGGATCATAGCGGAAACCATCCCGGACGGCGTAAAACAGGCGCTCGGCAATCTGCACGTCATCGGTTGCCTCATCGGTGATCTCAAGAGCTTTCGCGATGATCGCCGCATGATCGCTGTCGACGAAGTAGGTTGCCTTCAGCGCGTCTTCCTGTTCCGACATCATCCTCGCTCCGGTCTGCTGTGCCTTTGGTTTCGGCAGATGGTAGCGAAGAAGGGGCGCGCGTAAATTATGCCCTTGCGTCACCCCTGAGGGTCAGTTCGCGCCGGTGATTTCCTTCACCTTGTCCAGCGGCAGGGCTTCGACCCGGCGCGGTGACTGGGTGGAGACGTCGAACCCATCGACGGTCTCGGCCATGAACAGGGAGTTGTAGATCGCTTCCTCGGTCGCTTCGATTGTCGCCTGGAACAGGGGGGACATGTTGTCGTTCTCTGTCTGCGCGGCGGCCGGATCTGTCTGGCGGTAGGTCGAGAAGGCGACGACATAATCGCCGGACCCGTTGGTCATGGAGGCGCCGGTCCTGGCAAGGCCTGCGATGGCGCGCTTGGACAGGCGTTCCAGGTTGCGGGACGAAAGCGGAGCATCCGTCGCGATGACGATCATGATCGATCCGTCGGCCTTGTCGGAAGCGACCTCATCCTTGAGGTAATACTGGCCAAGCCGCTCTCCGACCGGCGCGCCGTCCACCTGGAGGATACCGCCGAAATTGCTCTGCACAAGGACGCCGATCGTATGGCCGCCAAGGTTTTCAGGCAGATGCCGGGAACTGGATCCGATGCCGCCTTTCCAGCCAAACGCGATGGTGCCGGTCCCGGCACCGACCGCGCCTTCCTGAACCGGCCCGGTTGAAGCGGATGTGATGGCCTCCCGGATCATGTCCGGTGTCAGCACGCGTTTGCGGATATTGTTCAGCCCACTGTCATTGGTTTCCCCGACAACGGCATTCACCGAACGCACGCGCTCATTCCCGGGCTGGTCCAGCGTCCAGTCGATAATTGCCGACATAGCCCGGTCGACCGACAAAGTATTCGTCAGCACGATCGGCGTTTCGATCTCGCCAAGTTCGGCAATCTGCGAGATGCCGGCCAGCTTGCCATATCCGTTGCCGACAAAGACGGCGGCCGGGACAGGGGACTGATAAAGATTGCCGTCATGCGGCAGGATGGCCGTTGCGCCGGTGCGGATGTCGTTGCCTTCAATCAGGGTCACATGGCCGACGCGCACGCCGGCGACATCCGTGATGTCGTTCTTCTCGCCGGTCGGCAGGACCCCGGGCGCGATGCCGAGTTCCCGCGCGCGGACGCGGTCCGTGTCTGGTTCTGCCTGCATGGGCGAACAGGTCCCCTGGGCTATGAGAAGCAGGATCAGGGCCGACAGCGGTTTTACACCTGTTGCAAATTTCACCTGCATCTCCGTTGTTTCATGGCCGCCGGTCTGGCGCCGGGGCCGCCTGTTGCAGGCGGCCAGTGAAACCTCAGAGTATCGGGCGTACGTCCGGTTCGTCCAGTGCCGGACGGTTGCTGCAAACTGTCGTGATTGCAGGTTAGTAAGCGCGGCTGACGCAGAAGTCGGCGAGGTCGATCAGGGCGTCGCGATAGGGCGAGTCCGGCAGCTGGCGCAGGGCGCCCTTGGCCATGCCGGCATAGGCTTCGGCTTCCTGAACAGTCGCCTCGGCGGCGCCGGTGGCGCGGATCAGGTGCACGGCGTGGGCGAGGTCTGCGTCTTCCTGCGTGTCCGGGTTCATGGCCCGGTCCCAGAAGGCGCGGTCTTCGTCAGAGCCGCGGCGCTTGGCGATGATCACCGGCAGGGTGATCTTGCACTCACGGAAATCGTCGCCGACCGATTTGCCGATCACAGAGGTCGTGCCGCCATAGTCCAGCACATCGTCGATGATCTGGAAGGCGAGGCCGAGATTCTTGCCATAGGTCGCAAAGGCATGGGCGAACTTGTCGCCGCCGGCAGACATGGCGCCGGATTCGGCAGCGGCCTCGAACAGGGCGCCGGTTTTTGCCTCGACAATGGCGAGGTATTCCTCGGTCGGCAGGTCGCGCGCATTCATGGCGGCCAGCTGGCGCACTTCGCCTTCGGCAATCGTGGTGGAGGCCGTGGCCAGCTTGTCCAGGATTTCCAGGCTGCGCGTCTCGACCAGAAGGTTGAAGGCGCGCGCGAACAGGAAGTCACCCACCAGGATGGAGGCGCTGTTGCCCCAGATCGCTTTGGCGGCGGGCTTGCCGCGGCGCAGGTCGCTCTCGTCGACGACATCATCGTGCAGCAGCGTGGCTGTGTGGATGAACTCCACAGCAGCGGCCAGGACGTGCGTGGCGTTATTGGGTTTTCCGACAGCGTGCGCGGCCATCAGCGTCAGCATCGGGCGCAGGCGTTTGCCGCCGGCCGAAACGATGTAACCCGAAAGATCCGGAATAACGGCAACAGGGCTGGCTGCGCGGTCAGCGAGGATTTTTTCGACTTCGGCAAGGTCAGCGGCCACGAGTGCCTGCATACGGTCCACCACCGAGCCGGAGGCAGCCTTGCCTTTCGGTTTGGGGGACAGGGTCAAGCGGAGCACTCCGGAATTTTCACAGACAGGTGCAATTAGGCTTAAGCGAGCGGCGAGGCAAGAACGACGTGGCACCGGGCCGCAGCCATATCTGCACAAATCGGCGTGATCATGTAAGTGCTGGCCGAAGGGCAGGCTTGCAGGTTAGATTGGCGGCATGAAGCGTCTCCTGATGTGTTCCGCGATCGTGTTGGTGGCAGCCTGCGCCAGTACGCCCGCCTACGGCCCCGCCGCGAAATCCGGCGCCATGGGCTATGAGTCCCTGCAGATCGAGAACAACCGGTTCCGCGTGTCCTACACCGATACCGACGCCGCAAAGGCCCGTGACAGGGCCCTCCTGCGTGCGGCGGAGATCACAATGGAGCGGGGCGCGGAGTGGTTTGAGGTGACCAGTTCCTACTCATCCGACGAATCAGTGGGCGACCGCGCGCCGCGATCCTCCGTCACGATTGGCGGCTCGAGCGGTTCCTATGGCCGTTCCAGCGTCGGTGTGGGCGTCGGGATCGGCTTTCCCATCGGGGGCAGCAGCGGCGGCAAGGTCACCGAAGTGCTGGAGATCCTGATCGGATCCGGCGAAAAACCTGACCGCCCCAATGTCTATGACGCCCGGTCTGTGGACATCAACCTCCGGGGCGCGGCCACCTCCTGATGGAAGAAGTCTTCCGTACCAACGACCTGATAAAGCTGAGCTATGTGGAGCATTTGCTACAGGAAGCGGGCATCGATTATTTCGTGGCCGACCAGCATATCTCCGCCGTCGAAGGCAATATCGGAGCCTTCCCGCGCCGCGTCATGGTGAAGGAAGCCGTGAAAGAGCACGCGCTGGCGGCGCTGGCCGGGGTCGAGAAGGGATGACGACCGAAGACACGGTCTATCAGGGCCGGGTGCATCTGGTTCAGCCGGAGCGGGGCTTCCGGGCAGGTACGGATTCGCTGCTGCTGGCGGCAGCGGTTGCGTGCCGGCCGGGCGGGGAGGCGCTGGAAATCGGCTGCGGCTGCGGCGGGGCGCTGCTGCCTGCGGCCTGGCGTATGGACGACGTCCGCCTGACCGGGCTGGACCTCGACATGACTATGGCGGACCTGGCCCGCACCGGCGCAGACCGTAACGGATTTGCCGGACGGGTGAGCGTGGAGACGGGCGAAGCCTCCGATTGGGTCCGCGATCATGAGAACCGCTTCGACCTCGTCTTCGCCAATCCGCCCTATTTTGAGCCGGGCCGCATCTCGGCCCCCGGTGAGGGCAAGACGGACGCCTATATCGAGACGCTGGACCTGGCCGGCTGGATCAAGGCGATGGCCTTCGCCGCCAAACCTCGTGCCCCCATCGTGATGATCCACCGCGCGGCAGAACTCGCCCGGATCCTCACCACTTTCGACCGGCAGACCGGGGAAATCACCGTCCTGCCCATCGCGTCGAAACCGGGCGAGGAGGCGCGCCGGGTATTGGTGCGCGGCAGAAAGGGCCTGAAGCGCGGGCCGGTGCGCCTGCTGGCGCCGCTGGTGACCCATCAGCCGGACGGGACGGCCAGCCCGGCGCTCGAGGCCGTCCGCCGGGGCGAGCCAATCGACTGGTAGGGCCTTGTTCTGACTTGTGCTATCCTCGCCTGACCCCATCTCTGTCTGGAGGGGGCAGGAAGGAACCCTGATATGTTCGGCGTCTTGTTCTGGATTTTCATGATTGTCGGCCTGATCGTTGCCGCACTGGGCTTCTCCAGCATGTACCGGCGGCGGGACGACCGCGACGGGCGCTACTGAGGAGACAGGTCCCGTGTTTGCTGTCCTGTTCTGGCTGTTTCTCCTGTCCGGCATATTCGTCGCCATGATGGGCCATTCCGGCTTCTACCGCCTCGTGACCGGCCGTGATGGCGGCAGCATGGACCATCCCGACTCGCGCGGGTGCCTCTGAGCGCACGCCTGCGCTTGCGCCCTGGCTCCGGCGAGGCTAGTCCGGCAGGGAATTTTCCAACGGAACAGAGCCATGTCCGCACCGAAGGCCGAAGCGAAACCGAAATCCTTTCAGGATCTGATCCTGACGCTCCAGAATTACTGGGCGGAGCAGGGCTGCGCCGTGCTGCAACCGTATGACATGGAAGTCGGGGCGGGGACGCTGCATCCGGCCACCGTGCTGCGCGCGCTCGGGCCGAAGAACTGGCGGGCCGCTTACGTCCAGCCGTCGCGCCGCCCGAAGGATGCGCGCTATGGCGAGAACCCGAACCGGCTTGGCCACTACTACCAGTTCCAGGTGATCCTGAAGCCGAACCCGGACAATCTGCAGGACCTCTACCTCACCAGCCTCTACAAGATCGGCATCGACCCGACCGTTCACGACATCCGCTTTGTCGAAGACGACTGGGAAAACCCGACTGTCGGCGCCTGGGGCCTCGGCTGGGAAGTCTGGTGCGATGGAATGGAAGTCAGCCAGTACACTTACTTCCAGCAGGTCGGCGGCCTCGACGTGCGCCCGGTTTCCGGAGAGCTGACCTATGGCCTCGAACGCCTCGCCATGTATGTGTTCGGCGTCGATAATGTCTATGACCTGCCGTACAATGATCCGGACTCGGACGTTCCGCTGACCTATGGCGATGTCTTCCTTGAGAATGAGCGCCAGCAGTCGGCCTTCAATTTCGAATTCTCCGATGTCGAAATGCTGAAGCGCTGGTTTGCCGATTGCGAGAACCAGTCGAATGCCCTGCGCGCCGCCGGCAAGCCGCTGCCAGCTTATGACTATGCGCTGAAAGCTTCGCACACCTTCAACCTGATCGACGCGCGCGGCGCGATCAGCCCGACCGAGCGGCAGGCCTATATCGGCCGCGTCCGCGACCTTGCCCGCGGCGCCGCCGAACAATGGGCCGAGCAGGAAGACGCGCGGGCCGGGGGATGAGGGCAGCGGTCCTCTTCGCGGCACTGGCCTTGCTCGCAGCATGCGGCGGGGAACGTGTTGCGGAAGACGGCCCACCGCCTCTCTACAAATACACGGCACTGAAAGAGGCTGTCACGGATGCCCGGCAAACGCTGCCCGTGTTCTGGAAAGCCTATGAGTCCGGTAATCCGGCCTATTCCGATTTCGCGCTGAATGTGACGACAGGCTCTGACCGGTACACGGAAGAACATGTCTGGCTGACGGACATCCGGCATGTCGATGGCGAACACTATGCCGGCGTCATTCCGGAAGATCATGAGATCCGCGATGGCCTGGCCCCCGGCGACATGATCGCCTTCCTGCCGGAACAGGTCGCCGACTGGCGGTTCCGGGAAGACGGGAAATTCCGTGGCGCTTACACGACGCGGGCCATGATGAATTTGGCGCCGGATGCCAATATCGATAATATCCGCGCCATGTTCCACGACTCGCCGGTGCCCTGAGCCCCCGCGGGCGTATAATGGCGGAGGCTGAACATGTCCGGAGATGCTGAAATCGGCGGGCGCGAGCCCATCGCGGTCGAGGTCGAAGAAGGCAAGATGTATTGGTGGTGTGCCTGCGGCCGGTCGAAGACCCAGCCATTCTGTGATGGCAGCCACAAGGGCACGGAATTCGTTCCGCAGGGCTGGGAAGCGCCAAAAACCGGCAAGGTCTTCTTCTGCGCCTGCAAGCGCACCGGCAAGAGCCCGCTTTGCGACGGCAGCCATAGCAAGCTTTGACTTGGTCTGATCCGGCCATCGGGGTAACCTCTCCTCCGTGGGAGGAATTCAGATGTTCCGGACGATCTGCCTGCTGTTGATTTCGGTCTGTCTGTCTCTGGCAGCTGCGGCGCAAACCAATCGTGCCTTCATTGTCGGGGTTGGTGAGTATGCCGAGCTGACCGACCTGCAGAAGACGGTGGGCGATGCGACCGGCTATTCCAGCGTTTTCGCTGACGATCTGGATTTTGACGTCACGCCGCTTATCAACCCGGATACGGACACGTTTCTGGAAGCGTTTGACGCCTTTCTTCAGACGATTGAACCGGGTGACCGGGTGGCCTTCATCTTCTCGGGGCATGGATGGTCGGATGGCGGTCAGAACTATCTCGCTTTATCGGATGCGCCCTATCACAGCTCGCTGCTGGGACTGCGCAAGCGGACGATCTCCCTGAGCGAGGAAATTCTGGACGAAATCCGTGCCCGGCAGCCGGAAATGGTGTTCGCGGTGATCGACGCCTGCCGGGACAATCCGTTCGACACCGGCACACGCAGCATGACCAAGGGCATGGCGCGCACGGGCATCACCTCCGATACTTTGGTTGTCTATGCTGCCGGCGCGAACCAGATGGCGCTCGACCGGCTCGGCCCCGAAGACGATGCGCCGTATTCGGTCTTCACGCGCAGCCTGTTGCCGAAACTGAAGGATCCGAACTTTCCGCTGTCATTCGCTGTCGGGGAAGCCAGTGAGGAAGTGGCCGAACTTGCCGCAAGTGTGGAGCACACGCAGAAGCCGGCGGTTTATTCCGATGTGGACCCGCGCTTCTGCTTTTCCGGAGATTGCCAGTTCGGTGAAATGGATCAGGAAGAGAAGGACTGGATCTACATTTCCAGCGCCGGTTATGTGCAGATGGACGTCTGCTCCAAATATAGCGAACATCTTGAGAAATACCCGGACGGCAAGTTTGCTGCGGTTGCCGAGCGCAATCTGTCCAATCCGCCCTGCGCGATGGCGCGCCTGAAGCTCAAATCCGCTTCCTGGTATGCCGACCTTCAGGGCCATACCGATGAGATCTATGGCCTCGACTACAGCCCGAGCGGCCGGTTCCTGGCCAGCGCGTCGGCGGACAAGACGGCGCGGATCTGGGTGGTGGGCATGTCTCCGTCAGAGTTTGGGGAGCTTTCCGTGCTGGAGGGCCACACCGAGCCGCTCCTGTCGGTCCAGTTCAGCCCGGACGAAGAATATGTTGTCACAGCGTCTCAGGACGACACCGCCCGTATCTGGCGGGCGACAGGTGGAGAGCCTGTCCGGATCCTGCGCGGCCATACGGGCGATGTCTCCTTCGCGGATTTCAGCCCGGATGGCGAACGTGTGGTCACCGCCTCCTATGACGGCACCGTCAGGGTGTGGGAGGTCGCGACCGGTGAAGAGGCCTTCCGGATCGAGACGCATTCCTCGGCTGTACGCTCCGTTCACTACAGCCCGCTTGGCAACCGGCTGCTGACCGCGTCGAATGACGGCACGGTTCGGCTGTTCAATTCCAGTAATGGTGAACTGGTGCGCACGATCGAGTCCGGCCCTGTTCCGGCGACCTATGCGGAGTCCGATGCCACGGCTGACCGGGTGCTGGTTGCCTCCGCCGACGGGACGGCGCGCATCTGGAGCGCTACAGGCGACCCGATTGAGCTTGAAGGCCATGACGGCCCGCTCTGGAATGCCGCATTCAGCCCGGATGGCGAAATGGTGGTCACCAGCGCGGATGACTTGTCCGCCCGGCTGTGGGACGCGCGGAACGGCGCGATGCTGGCGAAAATCCAGGACCTTGGTGCCTTCGGGGCGAACTGGGCGGTGTTCTCACCGGACGGGCAAATGGTCGCCGCGGCCATGAAGGGGGCGCATCTCCAATTGTGGAAGCTGACCTTCGAGACGGAGTTCGCGCCGGAGGAACCTGCCGATCCGGCGCCTTGATTCCTGATCCAACTACAGACCTGCCGCTTGACCCGTGTGCGGGCGCCTGTAAGCCGTGGCGGTCTTTATCTTTCCTGACCAATGCAGGGCATTATGGCTGAGCTGCTTCTAGAACTCTTTTCCGAGGAAATTCCTGCGCGCATGCAGGCAAAGGCCGAGGCCGACCTGCGCGATGCCATGGAGAAGGCCCTGAAAGAGGCCGGTCTTAAATGGAAGCTGCTGGCCGCCTGTTCCGGCCCGCGCCGCCTGACCGTATCGATCACCGGCCTCAGCGAGCGGTCGGCCGATGTGAAGGAAGAGCGCAAGGGTCCGAAGGTCGGCGCGCCGGACAAGGCGGTCGAAGGCTTCCTGCGCGGCGCCGGGCTCAGCGACATCAGCCAGGCCGAAGTGCGCTCCGATCCGAAGAAGGGCGATTTCTATGTCGCCGTGATCGAGACGCCGGGCCGCGACGCGAAGGACATCATCGCTGAGGCTGTGCCGGCGATCATCCGTAGTTTCCACTGGCCGAAATCGATGCGCTGGGGCACGGGAGACCTGCGCTGGGTGCGCCCGCTGCAGCGGATCACCTGCGTGCTGGAGGGTGCGGTCGTTCCGTTCGACGTGGACGGCATTGCCAGCGGCAATCAGGTGGAAGGCCACCGCGTGCATGGCCGCGGGCCGTATACCGTGACCGGCTGGGAGGATTATTCCAAACAGCTGGAAGGCGCCGGCCATGTGAAGCTGACGCGGGCCGACCGCCGGGACGTGATCCTCAAGGGCATTCAGGAGGTCTGCAAGAAGGCCGGCCTCGAATGGATCGAGGATCAGGGCCTGCTGGAAGAAGTGACGGGCCTTGCCGAATGGCCGGTCGTCGTGCTGGGCGACATGGACCCGGACTTCCTGAGCCTGCCGCCGGAAGTGATCCAGCTGTCCATGCGGACGCACCAGAAATACTTCGCCGTGAACGACGCCAGGACCGGCAAGCTCGCGCCGCACTTCATCGTGGTGGCGAACATCGACGCGGCCGATGGCGGCAAGAAGCTGGCCGAGGGCAATTCCCGCGTCCTCTCCGCCCGCCTCGACGATGCCCGCTTCTTCTGGGATCTCGACAAGGCGAAGCCGCTGGACGAGATGGCGGAAAAGCTGTCGACCATCGCCTTCAAGGCAGAGCTCGGCTCGCTGGGCGACAAGGTGGAGCGGGTCGCCGCGCTGGCGAAGGAACTGGCCCCGAAAGTGGGCGCCGATCCGGACCTCGCCGAACGCGCCGCGCGCCTCGCCAAGGCGGACCTTGTGTCGGAAATGGTCGGCGAGTTCCCGGAACTGCAGGGCGTGATGGGCCGCTACTACGCGCTGGAAGCGGGTGAGCCCGCGGCCGTCGCCGACGCCATCCGCGACCACTACAAGCCGCAGGGGCCGAGCGACAATGTGCCGACCGACCCGGTGGGGATCGCCGTCGCCCTCGCGGACAAGTTCGACACACTGGTCGGCTTCTGGGCCATCGATGAGAAACCGACCGGCTCGAAAGACCCGTTTGCGCTGCGCCGCGCGGCGCTGGGCGTGGTTCGGATTGTGTTGGAAAACGGAGTCCGGCTGCCGCTGACGGATGTGTTCCAGAAGTCTCTTGAGACCAATACGAAGCACTTCTGGCAGTTCGGCAATCTGTACTGGGTCAGCCCACTCACTCGCGGCGACTATGACGTGCCCCATGAAGGCCTTAGCAGCGGACCGGGATACCAGGTATCTGAATTCACGACCGTTCAGCACCTCGGCGAATGGCAGGCGGAATGTGGCCATCCCGGAGAGCTTGTCGTTGTCGACGGTATCTGGTCTGGAAACGGCGTCCTTCCTGAAACCCGCAAAAAGGAATTCGATGCGCACCTGAAGTTTCGGCTCGCGAACATTTGCGGTGTGACGCCTGACCTTATTTCCTTCCTGGCCGACCGCCTGAAACAGTACCTCCGAGATCAAGGCCAACGCCACGACCTGATCGATGCCGTGTTTGCCCTCGGCGAAGACGATCTCGTGCTGATCACCAAGCGCGTCGAAGCGCTCGGCGCCTTCCTCGGCACCGAAGACGGGGCCAACCTGCTGGCGGGCTATAAGCGCGCCGCGAACATCCTGAAGGCCGAGGAGAAGAAAGGCGCGCTGCCGGAGACTCTGGAAGTCGACGGCGCGCTGATCGATGCCGGGGCGGATCAGGAGATTGCGCTTCACCAGACGCTGGGCCAGGTACGCCATGACATCGAAGAGCCCCTCAAGAATGAGGACTTCGCCGCTGTGATGACCGAGCTCGCCAAGCTGCGCGGGCCGGTCGATGCCTTCTTCGAACATGTCATGGTCAATGATGAGGACCAGAAAGTGCGGGCGAATCGCCTGGCGCTGCTCGCCGACATCCGCGACACGCTGCATCGCGTGGCCGATTTCTCTCAGATTGAAGGCTGATCCCGGCGGCACGGCGTGTCGCTTCGGAACAGATTTTCCCCGTGTGACGCCGGGCTGTGCGGTTTGATACAGCTATGTGACGTAAAACAACGTTGTCAGGGCATAAGCGACCTTTCAGCCGCTGGCCATTGGCGTTGCGATGCAGCATAGGTCTTGCAATCCCCTCGCGCGCGAGCGGGCATGTAGAGACGCGCGCAGACAATTGAAGAGGACACCATGGGTGAAGCAGCACTGAAGCACGCGGAAGAGACCTGGGTTTATGCATTCGGCGGAGGCACTGCCGATGGCGACGCTTCCATGAAAAACCTGCTGGGCGGCAAGGGGGCAAACCTCGCCGAAATGGCCAAGCTGGGCCTGCCGGTGCCGCCGGGCTTTACCATCTCCACCGCTGTCTGCACCGCCTATTACGAGCTGGAACGGGAATATCCCGCGACGCTGGCCCCGCAGGTGGACCAGGCGCTGGCCGATCTGGAGAAGAAGTCCGGCAAGGGCTTCGGTGATCCGGAAAACCCGCTGCTGGTCTCCGTGCGCTCGGGCGCGCGCGCCTCGATGCCGGGCATGATGGACACGGTGCTGAACCTCGGCCTCAACGAAGCCGCCGCGGCCGGCCTCGCCAAGAAGGCCGGTGAGCGCTTCGCCTATGACAGCTATCGCCGCTTCATCCAGATGTATTCCAACGTCGTGCTGGGCATCAGCCATGACGAGTTCGAGCACCTGCTCGACGAGTACAAGGACCGCCAGGGCATCGACCTGGACACCGACATGAGCGCCGATGACTGGAAGAAGATCATCGTGCTCTACAAGGAAGCCGTCGAGAAAGAGCTGGGCAAGCCGTTCCCGGAAGACCCGAAAGAACAGCTGTGGGGCGCCATTTCGGCTGTCTTCGGTTCGTGGATGAACGACCGCGCGATCACCTATCGCAAGCTGAACGACATCCCGGCCGAATGGGGCACGGCGGTGAACGTACAGGCCATGGTGTTCGGCAATCTCGGCGAAACCTCCGCCACGGGCGTTGCCTTCACGCGTGACCCGTCGAATGGCGATCCGATCTTCTATGGCGAATACCTGATCAATGCGCAGGGCGAGGACGTGGTGGCGGGCATCCGCACACCGGCCCCGATCTCGCGTGAGCGGGCCGACACGCTGGGCTCCGAAGATGCCCCGCTGGAAGAGGCCATGCCGGAAGTCTACGCCCAGCTGCGCGACGTCGCGAACACGCTGGAGCGCCATTACAAAGACATGCAGGACCTCGAATTCACGGTCGAGGACGGCCATCTCTACATGCTGCAGACGCGGAGCGGGAAACGCACTGCTGCCGCTGCGCTCAAGATCGCCGTGGACATGGCCCGCGAAGGCCTGATCACCGAGAATGAAGCCGTGCTGCGCCTGATGCCGGCACAGCTGGACCAGCTGCTGCACCCGACCATTTCCGAAGATGCGGCGCGCGACGTGTTGGTCGTTGGCCTGCCGGCGAGCCCCGGCGCAGCAGTCGGCAAGGTTGTGTTCGACTCCGACGAGGCCTTCCAGTGGGCGGAGAAAGGCGAAGACGTCATTCTCGTCCGTATCGAGACGAGCCCGGAAGACATCAAGGGCATGCACGCGGCACGCGGCATCGTCACCGCCCGTGGCGGCATGACCAGCCACGCCGCCGTTGTGGCCCGCGGCATGGGGCGGCCCTGCGTCTGCGGTGCCGGTGGCCTGCAGGTCGACGGCAAGGCGGGCGTGTTCCGTGTCATGGGCCGGGAAGTGAAAAAAGGCGACGTCATCACCGTGGACGGTGCAACCGGCCAGGTCATGCTGGGCGCAGTCGATATGGTCCAGCCGGACCTCTCGGGTGACTTCGGTACGCTGATGGCCTGGGCCGATGCGGCCCGCCGCCTGAAAGTGCGCGCCAATGCGGAAACGCCGCTCGACACGCAAACGGCTGTCGAGTTCGGCGCAGAAGGCATCGGTCTTTGCCGTACAGAGCATATGTTCTTCGATGAAGAGCGTATTCCGGAAGTGCGGGCGATGATCCTGTCGAACGATGTGGCAGGCCGCCGGGCATCCCTCGACAAGCTGCTGCCGATGCAGCGCGGCGATTTCGAGGAGATCTTCCGTATTCTGGAAGACCGCCCGGCAACGATCCGCCTGCTCGACCCGCCGCTGCACGAATTCCTTCCGCACACCGATGAGGATATGGAAGACGTTGCCAAGGCGTCCGGTGTCAGCGTCGAAGAGCTGAAGCGCCGCGCCTCGGATCTGCATGAGAGCAATCCGATGCTGGGGCACCGCGGTTGCCGTCTGGGCATTACGTACCCGGAAATCTATGAAATGCAGGCCCGCGCCATCTTCGAGGCCGCTGTGAACATCGCCAATGAAACGGGCCGCAAGCCTGTGCCGGAAGTGATGATCCCGCTGGTCGCGACGCACCGCGAGCTGCAGATCCTGAAAGACGTCGTGGATACGCAGGCCAAGGCCGTGTTCGCCGAAACCGGCGTCACGCTGGACTATCTCGTCGGCACGATGATCGAACTGCCGCGCGCCGCCCTGCGCGCCGGGGATATTGCCCAGTCGGCCGCGTTCTTCTCGTTCGGCACGAACGACCTGACGCAGACCACGCTGGGCATCTCGCGCGACGATGCCGGCCGCTTCCTGAAAGTCTATGAGGACAAGGGAATCTACGAAAAAGACCCCTTCGTGACCCTGGACCAGGAAGGCGTTGGCGAGCTGGTGAAAACGGCCGCGGAGCGGGGCCGGAACACCCGTCCGGGCATCAAGCTGGGCATCTGCGGCGAACACGGCGGCGACCCCGCTTCCGTGGCGTTCTGCCACCGGACCGGCCTCGATTATGTGTCCTGTTCGCCCTACCGGGTGCCGATCGCGCGTCTCGCCGCGGCACATGCTGCGCTCTCAGAATCGGACAGCTGACAGTTTCGGTCCCGAATCAATTGCAGGCGGCTGTGGTAATCGTGCCACAGCCGCTTTTTTGCACCGCAACATGCTTCTTGTCACAAACGTGGAAATTTTACGAAAAATCAACAAGTTGACCGTCTGGCGGAAATTACATCGAATTAATTCGCGTCTGAGGCGAATTTCACCTGACGGAATTGTCACTCCAAACTCTGGCGAGCTTCTTGCTAGGTAGCTGTCCGGCAGCATATTCCGCTTGTGAAAGGGCGGTAAAAGCCGCCGGAAACAGTCAAACCAAGCAGTCCCGGAACTGCACAACAGGGCGGAATCATATCGCCCACCGGGACCTGGGGAGAGCGGTGATGTTAAGGAATCTTCAACCACGTCAGGCGACCCTGTCGTCAATGCGTGGGCTCCAAGGGAAGCTCAAGCGTTGGTGGATGGCTATGACGAACGAGGAACAGCGCGATATTGTCATTCGCGGCGCGACTGTAGCGGTCTGCGCTGTGGCGGCGACTGTGACCCTGCCGGTGATCGGCTCGGTTCAGGCCGACATTCGTGCTCAAGCTGATTTCAGCGAACAGGCTGAGCGTTTCGCACAGATCGAAGACGGGGGCGCGAGCGTCCGTCTGGCCGATCATGCGCCGTCCCTGCTGGACACGCCGTGGATCCGCACGGTCGAATACACGCTGGAGCGCGATACCGCCTCCTCGATGAGCCGTTATGCCAAGCGCGACCGCGACGGTGCGGCGATTGCCTCGCTGGTTTCGTTCAAGCCAGAGCACCTGAAGCGCGCCGAAGCGCTCGACTCCGAAGCGCACTGCCTCGCCCAGGCAATTTACTACGAATCGCGGAACGAGCCGCTGGCAGGCCAGCTGGCTGTTGCCGAAGTGATTTCCAACCGGGTTCGCGACCATCGCTATCCTGACTCCGTTTGCGGCGTTGTCTTCCAGGGTGCAACGCGCACCACCGGCTGCCAGTTCACTTTTACCTGTGACGGCGCGCTTGGCCGGAAGCCGAAAGGCACCGCCTGGGAACAGGCTCAGGAGATTGCGGCGCACGTTCTGATGAACCTCGCCGAGGATCGCACAGGCGGGGCAACCCACTATCACGCGACCTATGTCGACCCGGTGTGGAGCGCTGGCCTGATCAAGACCGACAAGATCGGCCTGCATGTGTTCTACCGGTTCCCGCGTGGGTCTGAATGGGCACAGGTGCGCAGCGCCAGCGCGTCCCGCTCTGCCAAGGCTCCTGTGGTGCAGGCAGCTGCCGACACGCAGGACCTGAATGCTGCGACCCTGAACGTTCTGCGCGAAGCGACGCCAGGTGAGATGAAAGTGGCGGGCAAAGTCGACGCCTCCGCGGCGCCGGCGACAGTCACCACGTCGACCCGCACGATCACCAATGGTGCCCCGCGTATGACAACGGCCCGTGACGCATCGTTCGATGTCGCGTCGAAAGACGCTGCCGTCGATCCTTATGCCGCGGCACAGGCCGCCAAGGCCGTGTCCGCTGCGGGCGGCATGCGCTGATCTTGATGATCCGGATTTAAAAAAGCCGCCGGCATATCGCTGGCGGCTTTTTTGTGTCCGGATACGGGGCCGCTCAGTCGCGTGGCGGAACGGACTTCTTCACCTGATTGCGGATCAGGCCCGGCGCCCAGCGGCTGATGAATTTCGCCCGCTGCGCCGCCTTGCCGGCCATGTAGTGGATGTCGTCGCCATGCGCGGCGTCCCAGGCACGTTCAGCGGCCAGGGACACGGGATAAACATCCTGCCCGGCATCGCGGATCTCGTCGGCCATCTTTACATTGGCGCCTTCTGTCGTGCCCATGTCGAGGATCGGTGTGTCGATGAACCAGGGCATCAGGCTGGTCACGCGGATGTCCAGGTCGCGGAATTCCGCATCGAGGGCTTCCGTCAGGCCACGGACGGCGAACTTCGTGGCAGAGTAAACGGCAAGCCGCGGCGAGCCGACGATGCCGGCGGTGGACGCAGTGTTCACGATGCGGGCGCCTGCCGTGTCCTTCAGCAGCGGCAGACAGGCCTGCACGCCATTGATCACGCCTTTGACATTCACATCCACGACCAGGTCATTGTCTTCGCCGGAAATGTCTTCGAACCAGCCATGGCGTCCGATGCCGGCATTGTTGAACAGGACATGCATGTTGCCGCCGGTTGCTTCGGAGAAACCTTTGACGGCGAGCGCCCAGTCATTGCGGTCGCGGACATCCAGCTTCGCGTAGACGGAATTGCCGGTGCCCAGTTCGCCCGCTACGTCCGCCAGGCCGGCGGTGTTGATGTCATAGAGGCCGCAAAACCAGCCCTTTTTGGAAAACAGGCGCGCGGTTTCCGCGCCGATGCCGGAAGCGGCACCCGTAATGAAAATGCTTTTGCGGCCGTTTGCGCTGGCCATGTCTGAAATCCTCCTGCGCGGGCATCTGCCCTCTTCGCGCAGTGTCAGACCACATCCATTCCGAGGTCAAGGTTTGGTGCCGAATGCGTGAGGGCGCCGACCGAGATAAAATCAACGCCTGTCTCTGCAATTGCCGCAACGGTATCCAGGTTTACCCCGCCGGATGCTTCCAGCACGACCTTGCCGCCTGCAATCGCGACGGCTTCGCGCAGCGTGTCGGGCTTCATATTGTCCAGCAGCACGGCGTGCGGCCCATGTGGCAGTGCTTCTTTCAGCTGGTCGAGCGAGTCGACCTCTACCTCGATCATGCGCAGGTGCCCGGCATAGGCCTTGGCCCGTTCCAGTGCGGTGGAGACGGACCCGCAGGCGGCGATGTGATTGTCCTTGATCAGCACGGCGTCATCGAGACCGTACCGGTGGGCTGTGCCACCGCCGCAGCGGACGGCACGCTTCTCAAGTGCCCTGTGGCCGGGCGTTGTCTTCCTTGTGCAGACAATTGTTGCATTCGTATGCGCGATCTTGTCGGCGAAGGTGCGGGTCATGGTCGCCACGGCGGAAAGGCGGCCAAGGAAGTTCAACATCGTGCGTTCGGCAATCAGGATCGAGCGGGCGGAGCCTTCCAGCCGCGCGACGACGTCACCCTTTTCCAGTATGGAACCGTCCGGCTTTTCGATGGCCAGCTTCACAGCCGGGTCGATCAGTTTTAGGGCGTAGGCCGCGGCGTCCAGTCCGGCAATCACCCCTTGCTGGCGGGCAGCGATGACGACTTTCAGCTGCGTCTCCGGTGCGATGGTTGCGTCGGTCGTCAGGTCCCCGGCACGGCCGAGGTCTTCTGCGAGCGCAAGGCGCACGATCGGATCAAGGATGATGTCGGGAAGCGGCGGCGGTGTCGGGGTCATGACGAAACGGTCTCTTCAAACGGGCGCTGGAGGAATTGGCGGCGGGGCTCGCCGGCATCCGGGAAATCGGAACGATAGTGACTGCCACGGCTTTCGTGGCGGGCTTGTGCGCTTTTGACGATGAGCCCAGCTGAGGTGACGGCGCGGGCCGGGCCGTGCTGGTCGCGCAGCTGGTCGATCAGCGCTGCAACTTCCGACAGGCCTTTGGCATCGCGGACCACGCCGCACTTGTCTGACATGGCAGTCCGCAAGCTCTGCAGCGCTTCATGTGGCAGGGCGTCCGGCACATGACCGCGGCTGGCGCGAATGTCGGGCAGGTCCGCTTCGCGCAGGCGTTCGGCGATCCGATGCGCGAATACAACCGCTTCAAGCAGCGAGTTGGAGGCAAGGCGGTTCGCACCATGCACACCGGTTGACGTGCATTCTCCGCAGACGGAGAGCCCATCCAGGGAGGACTTGCCCCAGAAGTCCGGGACAATGCCGCCCATGTGATAATGAGCAGCTGGTGCGATGGGGATCATGTCCGTTCGCGGGTCGATGCCGGCAGATTTGCAGGCGGCAAACACGGTTGGAAAATGTTCGGGAAAATGCTCTCCGACGGCTTCACGGCAGTCGAGGAAGGCGCCACGACCGGAGGCGCGCTCGGTGTGAACCGCGCGGGCGACTTCGTCGCGCGGGGCGAGTTCGGCAAGCTCGTGATAGGCTTCCATGAAGCGGGTGCCGTCGCGATTGCGCAGGATGGCGCCTTCGCCGCGCAGGGCTTCGGTTGCGAGCGGCGCCGGATCGCGGCCGATGTCGATGGCGGTCGGGTGGAACTGGACGAATTCGAGATCGGCAACCAGCGCGCCGGCCTCCCAGGCCATGGCGATCGCGTCGCCCCGGGCGGCGGGCGGGTTGGTGGTCACCTGGAAAAGTCCTCCGGAGCCGCCGGTGCAGAGCACGGTCTCGCGGGCCATCTGGGTCGAAAGGCGCCCGGCGGAGTCGCGCAGGATGACGCCGGCCACGTTGAGCTGATCGTCCTGCATCAGGCCGACCGCGCGAACGCCTTCGATGATCCGGATATGCGGGGCCGCGTTCACTGCTGCGACAAGCGCATCCATGATCGCCTTGCCGGCAAGGTCTCCTGCCACGCGGGCGACGCGCGGATGGGAGTGGGCGGCTTCCAGAGACAAGGCGAGCGCGCCATCAGGGGTCCGGTCGAATGGGACGCCGAGGGCGATCAGGTCACGCACGCGTGCGGGGCCTTCTTCCGCGATCAGGCGCGCGATGATCGGGTCCACGAGGCCCGCGCCTGCTGCGATCGTATCGGCGGCATGCTGTTCCGGGCTGTCGTTCGGGTGAAGCGCCGCCGCGAGGCCGCCCTGCGCCCAGGCAGAAGAGGCAGCCTGTCCGAGCGGGGCCGGTGAAATGACGATACAGGGGCGCGGTGCCAGCTGTAGTGCCAGGAAGAGGCCAGCCAGGCCCGCTCCCACGATCAGGACATCACCGCCGGCATGTGCGTCTGCCGTCAGGGTCTGGACATGCGCCCCATCTGCCAAGTCAGGAAATACCGTTTGTTGCGCGCCGGAATTCCGCCGGTGCGGTCACCGCCGAGACGAGCGCGCCGAACATGCGGTCTGCCGACTCGATGGTGAGGGTGAAATTGTCAGGTACGTAAATCAGCCCCTCGACCTTGGCTTCCAGCATTTCCTCAATCTCGGACCGGATGGAAAGCTGGTTGCCGAAGCGCCGCGCCTTGCAGGACTGACGCACGACAGAGCGGCCCCAGACGGTGCACACTTCTACGGCGGTCAGTTCGCAGGTGTACTGGCCTTCTTCGGGATGCGGAGTGAGGTTCATCGTGCCGGTCATCAGGCATTCGCCGCCGCGATAAGGCTTGGTGCGGAAGCTCCAAGTGCCGAGCACATCGGACGGGTCATCCCCTGTGCCGGCATGAGCCAGCCCGGTCGCCAGCAGGGTTCCCGCCAGCGCGATCGCGGCCATGCGTGCCAGGCGGGAGATCATGCTGCCACTCCTGTTTGTCCTCACACGCTTAACCTAGACCCGGTGGCGGGCTTCGCCAACGCCCTAGCCGCTTATACCACCATCTCGATTTCGAGGGGCTCGAGGCCCGTGACGAAGTCGAGCGGCTTCTCCATGCGCGGCAGGGCCATCATGGCGTCGAGCGCTTCCTTGGCACGCACGCGCACGTCTTCCGGAATGGTCACCTCATGTTCGCCCGTCACCAGGCAATCATAGATGTTCTCCAGCGTGATACGTTTCATGTGCGGGCACAGATTGCACGGACGGATGAAGTTGGTGCCGGGGTTCTCGGCGGCGACATTGTCGCTCATCGAGCATTCCGTCAGCAGGACGACTTTCGGCGGGTGCTTCTCGGCCACATAATTGGCAAGCGCAGCCGTGGAGCCGGCATAGTCAGCGGCTTCCAGAACGTCCGGCGGACATTCCGGGTGAGCCAGGATGACGACGCCAGGGTGGGCATCGCGCAACTGGTGCACATCCTCGGCGCTGAACATCTCGTGCACTTCGCAGGCGCCCGGCCAGGTCATGATGCGGATGTCCGTCTGGGCGGCGACGTTCTTGGCGAGATACTGGTCCGGCACAAGGATGACGGTGTCGGTGTTCCATTCCTTCGCAACCGCCTCGACGACCTGCGCGGCGTTGGAGCTGGTGCAGGTGATGTGGCACTCGGCCTTCACGTCCGCGGTCGTGTTCACATAGGTGACAACCGGATAGTTCGGGTACTTTTCCTTGATCAGGCGCACGTCCGCACCCGTGATCGAGGCAGCAAGCGAACAGCCTGCGCGCGTGTCCGGGATCAGGACGGTCTTCTCAGGCGCAAGAATCTTGGACGTCTCAGCCATGAAGTGCACGCCGGCCTGGACGATGATATCGGCATCGACCTTGGATGCCTCGCGGGCGAGCTGCAGGCTGTCGCCCCGGAAATCGCCAACCAGGCGGAAAATGTCCGGCGTCATATAGTTGTGCGCCAGAATGACGGCGTTCTTCTGAACCTTCAGGCGGTTGATTGCCGCGACGAGCGGGGCAATGGCCGGCCACTCCATCGGCGTCACGAAATCTTTGACCAGCGGGTAGAGGTGGTCTGTCTCTGCGCGCACGGCATCATCATAGGTGAGGCCACGGGCTTCAGCCGCATTCGGGCCGCGCAGCGGCGTGGGGGTGGGGCAGCCAGGACCAGAATCGATCAGACGAGCCATGTCACGTCCTCCTTTGACCAACCGAGCGCTTTTGCTCGATTTGAGTATAATATGGCCCCGAAAGTGTGCGTTTCAAGGGGAAGACCTTCAAACGTCCGGGATCAGGGCGCTCGTGCGACAGGCAATTGAAGCTTTTGCGCACTATGAGCAAAAGGGGGTTTAGCGCAGCCCCGGCGAAAACGCAATCGTAGAAAGGTCCGGGTGGCGCGGCGTCAGTCCTTGAAAAGTTCCAGCGCGGCTGCGGTCATGGCGTCCGATCCGGTCTGGATCGTGCGGGCATAATCCGGTGCGAACAGCGAGGAGTGCAGGGACGGCAGCGGCATGCCATCGGCTTTTGCCTTGGCATATTTCGACGGCTCCACGGCGCCGACCCAGAACAGCACGCTGGGGATATTTTCGTCCGTGCGGCCGTACTGGGAGAAATCTTCCCCGCCCATAACCGGTTTGACCTGGGTCACATATTCCGCGCCCAGCTTCTTGCTGACCGCTTTCATGGCGCGTCCTGTTGTTTGCGGATCGTTGTAAGTGGAGGGCGTATAGTCGGACTCGATTGTGATTTCCGGCTCCGGCGCGTCGAAGGCAGCCGCCTGTGCCTTGGCGATCCGCTGTATGCCGTCGAGGAGCATCTGGCGGGTGTCATCATCATAGGAGCGGACGGTCAGGAGCAGCGTGGCTTCATCCGGAATGATGTTGTGCTTGGCGCCGGCTTTGAACGAGCCGACGGTAACGACGGCGCTGTCGAGTGGATCGACATTGCGGGCGACGAGGCTTTGCAGGGCGGTCACGATATGGGCGCCGATCAGGATCGGGTCGCGCGTCGCCTGCGGATAGGCGCCGTGGCCGCCGACGCCTTTGACGTGGATGTCCACGCTGTCGACATTCGCCATGGCATAGCCGGAAGAGTAGACCACGGTGCCGGACGGCGCATCCGCGGAGACGTGCAGGGCAAGGTTATAATCAGGCGTCGGGAAGCGCTCAAACAGGCCATCGGCCAGCATGGCTTCTGCGCCAAGGCCGATTTCCTCGGCCGGCTGGGCGATCATGACCAGCGTGCCTTTCCACTTGGACTTCTGGGCGACCAGCGCGCGGGCCGTCGCGAGCCAGGAGGTCATGTGCACATCATGGCCGCAGGCGTGCATCACCTTGCTTTCCACACCGGTCCAGGTCTGCGCTTCAACCGTGGAGGCGTAGGGCACGCCGGTCTGCTCCGGCACTGGCAGGGCGTCCATATCGGTCCGGATCAGGACCGTCGGGCCGTTGCCATTCCGGAGCACGCCGACGACGCCATAGCCGCCCACGCCGGGTTTGACCTCGCCGATGTCGCGCGTTGCCTTGTCGACCACCCAGTCCTGTCCGACGCCGGTGGTGACTTCAAAGCCAAGGGATTCCAGTTCACTCGCCAGGATGGAGGAGGTCTTGGCCTCCTTGAATGAGAGTTCCGGCGCCTGGTGAAGCTGAAGATAAAGGTCGAGGATCGACTGTTCCGGCGTCGCAACCTCGCGGACGGACATGGCCGCCGGCTGGACCGCGGCTGTGTCTGATGCCGTGGAGTCTGTCGTGGTGCTGGCGGCTGCAACCTTTGCCGGCGTGTCCGCTGCGGGCGCTTCGCTCTTGCTGCATCCGCTGATGGCAAGGCCGAGGGCGAGGGTCGAAACGAGAGCAGGGCGCAGCATGGCAGATCTCCGGAAAATTGACCGGCTGACCCTAGCAAGGTTTCGCTGAGTGCCAAGTGTGGCTGCTGGGCGCGGACGTAGATGGCTCAGTCGTCGTCATCGAGAGATGGGGCGTCCGGCTGGTCACGGCGCGGCCGGGCGATCATCTCTGCGATGTCCTCCAGTTCGATGAAGGCATCCGCCTCGCGGCGCAGGTCGTCGGCTACCATGGGCGGGCTCGACGTATTGGTCGAGACGATCGAGACCCGCACGCCCCTGGCTTTCACGGCCTCCACAAGCCGCCGGAAATCCCCATTGCCGCTGAACAGAACGATATGGTCTGCATGTGCGGCCGTTTCGAGCATGTCGACCGTCAGTTCGACGTCCATATTGCCCCGGTGGCGCTTGCGGCCTTCGCGATCGGTATATTCCCGGGCGGCCTTCTTCACGACCGTGAAGCCGTTATAGGCCAGCCAGTCGACAAGCGGGCGTATCGGGCTGTAGTCGTCGCTTTCGACCAGGGCGGTATAGTAGCTGGCCCGTATAAGGCGGCCACGTCCCTGAAATTCCTTGAGTAATTTTCGGAAATCGATTTCCAGTCCAAGGGCCCGGGCCGAGGAGTACAGGTTTGCTCCATCGATGAAGAGCGCAAGGCGCTCGTCTTTGTAAAACGCCATGAGAAGCCTCGAAATGTCCGCCAGAGCGGGAGTGGCAATAAATTATACAAAGTACAATTATTTAGCTTAGTTTCCGCTGCAATCGGGCGCAAGTGACGGGTTGCGTGCCCTTGTTGCGCTGCATATAAGGAGCGGTTCAAAGGAGACTCTGAATCCATGGCCCGAGTGACCGTCGAAGACTGCATCGAGCAGGTGCCGAACCGTTTTGACCTTGTGCTGCTTGCTGCGCACCGTTCCCGTATGATCCGCGAAGGCTCGCCGATTACGGTGGACCGCGACAACGACAAGGATCCGGTCGTCTCCCTGCGCGAAATCGCCGATCAGTCGGTTGACCTGAAAGTGGTGAAAGAAGCCCTCATCTCCGGCCTGCAGGACATCCGTCCGGGCGAAGAGAACGAGCGCGAAGCAGACCGTATGGCCCTCGAAGCTGCCCCGGCAGCAACGGAAGAAGACGTCATGCGCGCTTATCAGGCTGAACTCGAATCCGGGCGCGACGACCGGCTCTAGGAGGATCGATGGACGGCAGCACCCTTTCCGCCAAGGACAAAGGGGCTGGCGAAGCGTCACCGGCCGCTGAGGCTGTGGGCGAACACCATGTCCTCACCCGCGAAGAACTGATTGCCAAGGTCCGCGCGTACCATCCGCGCGTGAAGTCCGAACTGCTGGGCGCAGCTTACGACTTTGCCAAGACGCATCATGGCGAACAGAAGCGCGATTCCGGCGACGCGTATTATTCCCACCCCGTGGAAGTCGCGAGCCTGCTCGCGGATGTACATCTTGACGAGATCACGATCGTGGCGGGCCTGCTGCACGACGTTGTCGAAGATGTCGAAGAGATCGACATAGGCGAGATTGAAGTTCGTTTCGGTGCGGACGTCGCAGAGCTTGTCGATGGCGTGACCAAGCTCGACAAGATCGAATTCTCGTCCAAGGAGGCCGCGCAGGCCGAGAACTTCCAGAAGTTCATCCTGGCGACGACCAGCGACATCCGTGTCCTGCTGGTGAAGCTGGCCGACCGGCTGCACAATATGCGTACGCTGCATTTCCGCAAGAAGGCGGAAAGCCGTCACCGCACCGCGCGTGAGACCATGGACATTTACGCGCCGCTGGCCCGCCGCGTCGGCCTCTATCAGCTGGCCGCAGAGATGGAAGACCTGGCCTTCCAGGAGCTGAATGCGGAAGCGCGCCGGGCCATTCTCTACCGCCAGGAAGAGCTGGCACTGGAGAATGCCGATGATTTGGAGCGTATCCGGGCTGACCTGACCCAGCTAATGGAAATGGCCGGCATTCCGTGCCGCATCAAAGGCCGCAAGAAAGCGCCGTATTCGCTTTGGCGGAAACTGGAGCGTAAATCCATTTCCTTCCGCGATGTGGCGGATCTGTTCGCGTTCCGTATCATTGTTCAGTCAACGGAGGAATGCTACCGCGTGCTGGGTGAGGTTCACACGTTGTGGGCATGTATCCCGGACCGGTTCCGCGATTTCATTTCTGTGCCGAAGCCGAATGGCTATCAGAGCCTGCACACAACAGTGCGCGCCTCCGGCAACCGCCGGGTCGAGCTTCAGATCCGGACCGAAGCCATGGACCAGACGGCCGAGTTCGGTGTGGCCGCGCACTGGGGCTACAAGAACAAGCAATATGGTTTCGATGCGGAGTCGGCCAGGGCGGCAGGCCTCGACCCGGCCGCCAGCCTCGAAACCATTTCGAGCCTCCTGCAGGATGGCGCCGACGCCAAGGAGTTCCTCGAGCACGCCAAGCTCGAAATGTATCGCGAGCACGTTTTCACATTCACGCCCAAGGGCAAGCTGATCATCCTGCCGGCCGGCGCGATGCCGCTGGACTTTGCCTATGCCGTCCACTCTGTTGTGGGAGACACTTGCGTCGGCGTAAAGATCAATGGCGAGGTGAAAGCGCTGCGCCGTCCGCTGAAGAATGGCGACGTGGTTGAGATCATTCGTGGCAAACAGCCCTCAGCTGTTCACGGTTGGGAAGGTCTGGCGATCACCGGGCGGGCGCGCTCGGCGCTGCGCCGTCTGGTGCGGGAGCGCGATACGGCAGATTTCCGCCGCCTTGGTGAAGGCCTGATCAATCAGGCGCTGCGCCGCGCCGGGATCGACCCGGTCGACGTGAAGATGACCCACACGGCGCGGCTCGCCGGATTTGAAACCCGCGAAGAAATGGCTGAAGCCGTCGGACGCGGCCGGATCAGCTCTGCCGATGTGATCCAGGCGGCATTCCCCGGCTACAAGGCCGAGCCGATGGGCGACCCTTCCAAGACCAAGGTCGACTCCCAGCACGCGCCTCTGCTCGTGTCGGGCCATGATCTGACGCCCGGCGTCACGCTGCATCTCGGCAAGTGCTGCTGCCCGCTGCCGGGTGACCGCATCATGGGCGTCCAGGTGCCGGACGAGGGCATTGTTGTCCACGTTGCCAGCTGTCCGAAGCTCGCCGAATATGATGACAAGCCGGAGCTCTGGGTGGACCTCAGATGGACCGAGCTTGCCCGGACAGACGCCATGGCCGTGGGCCGGATTCGCATTAATGCCGCGAACACGCGCGGCGTGCTGGCCAAATTGTGCGCAGCTGTGGCGCAATCGAACGGGAACATCGTGAATATCGCCACTGTGGAACGCCAGAAGGACTTCACTGAGCTGGTCATGGAAATTGAGGTTGAAGACCTTAAACGCCTGACGCAGATACTGGCCGCGCTCCGGTCGCTCGCAGTGGTCGACCGGGCAGTGCGTGACCAGGAGGGTGAAGATGACCAATGAAGAAGTGCTCGCGGTGTTCCGCGAGGCAGGCGCGTTGCTGGAGGGGCATTTCATCCTCTCGTCCGGGCGCCGCAGCCCGGTATTCCTGCAGAAGGCGCTCGTCTTCTCCCAGCCAGACAAGTCCGAGAAACTCTGCGCGGCGCTTGCAAAGAAGCTGACCGAGAAGTTCGGAAAGATTGATGTTGTTGCCGGCCCGGCCGTGGGTGGCATCATTCCCGGCTATGAGCTGGCACGCCAGCTTGGCTGCCGGTCAATCTTCGCTGAGCGCGTGGATGGCCAGCTTCAGTTCCGCCGCGGTTTTTCGATTTCCGAAGGCGAGCGGGTGCTGATCGCCGAAGACATCGTCACGACCGGACTTTCCTTCCGCGAAACCGTTGAAGCCCTTGAGGCGCTGCCGGGTGAAGTGGTCGGTGGCGCTTGTATCATCGACCGCTCCGGTGGGCGCGCCGATGTCGGCTGCGAGCTTGTCTCGCTCGCTTCGGTGAATTTCCCCGACTATGACGCGGACGACCTGCCGCCTGAACTGGCCCTGATGCCTGCCGTGAAACCCGGCTCGCGAGGGCTTGCTTGATGAGCGGGCGGCTGCGCCTTGGGGTGAACATCGACCATGTGGCGACCATAAGGAACGCCCGTGGCGGAGCTCACCCTGATCCGGCGCGGGCCGCCGAGATCGCCGCCGCCGCAGGCGCTGACGGCATCACGATTCATTTGCGGGAAGACCGCCGGCACATTCGAGACGGAGACCTTGAGGCCATCCGCGCTGCCTGCAGCCTGCCAATCAATCTGGAAATGGCTGCGACCGAAGAAATGACGGAGATCGCCTGCCAGTATCATCCGCATGCGGCCTGTATTGTTCCGGAAAAGCGCGAGGAACGGACTACCGAAGGCGGGCTCGACGTCGCCGGTCTGCACAATCAGATTTCTCCCATCGTACGCCAGTTGCGCGATGCAGGGGCTCGCGTGTCGCTATTCATCGAGCCGGACCCGGTGCAGATCGCTGTGGCCGAAGTGCTGGGCGCGCCGGTCGTGGAACTCCACACAGGTCGCTATGCTGAACTCTGGAACGAGGGCGGCGCGGAAGCGGCTGCTGTCGAACTGGGGCGTTTGCAGGCAGCTGCGGAAGAGGCGCGCAAGCGCGGGATCGAACCGCATGCGGGACATGGTCTGACGTTCGAGAATGTCGGCCCTGTCGCCGCCATCCCGGAAATCGCTGAGCTGAACATTGGCCACTTCCTGATCGGCGAAGCGATCTTCATCGGCCTTGAAGCGGCCATCCGCGAGATGCGCCGCCTCATGGATGAGGCCAGAAGCGGGGCAGGCGCATGATCATCGGCATCGGGAACGACCTCTGCAATATCGAACGGATTGAGAAGACCCTCGAAAAGTTCGGCGAGCGGTTCGAAAACCGCGTGTTCACCGAGACGGAAATTGCGCTGGCACGCCGCCGCCGCCGGACGGCAGAGACCTATGCCAAGCGCTTCGCCGCGAAGGAGGCCTGCGCCAAGGCGCTCGGCACGGGCGTGCCGCGGCGCGGGGTGCACTGGAAACACCTTGGCGTTGTGAATCTGCCCACAGGTAAGCCAACTCTGGCCCTGACCGGCGGAGCCGCGAAGCGCCTTGAGGCGATGATGCCAGAAGGTCATGAGGCGATCATCCACCTGACGATCACGGACGATCACCCCTGGGCCGAAGCGCAGGTAATCATCGAAGCCATCCCGGTGAGCGGCCAATGAAGCCCGCGCGTCCGAAACGCACCCGCCTGCGCGGCAAAGGGAAGGCGTCAGCCCCCGTCCTGTCGGATGATCGCCTGAAGGCGGCGCAGGATGCAATTGGCTACAAGTTCAAGGATACGAAGCTTCTGGTTCGCGCGCTGACGCACCCAAGCGCAGTCGGGGGTGGCGATGCGGTGCGCGACTCCAACCAGCGCCTGGAGTTCCTGGGCGACCGCGTACTGAACCTTGTTATCGCAGAGCGGCTGATGGAACGCCGCAAGATGGAGAGTGAGGGCGAACTCGCCCCGCGCCTGAACCGGCTGGTGAAGAAGGGCGCATGCGCAGATGCTGTGCGGCATCTGGAGTTGCAGGAATTTATCCTCTTGTCGGATGGCGAGGAAGCCGCTGGCGGGCGCAAGCGTGAGTCCACGCTGGGCGATGCCTGCGAGGCAATCATCGGGGCGATCTTCAAGGATGGCGGCCTGTCCCCGGCACGCAAGTTCATAGAAAAGGCCTGGGCCCCGCAATTCGCCTCGACCCCGGCAGAGACCAAGGACCCGAAGACCCTGCTGCAGGAATGGGCGCAGGGGCAGGGTCTTCCGTTGCCGGATTATGACGTGCTGAGCCGGTCCGGCCCCGATCACGAACCCATTTATGAAATCGAAGCGAAGGTCGATGGACGCGGCAGTGCCGTGGCGACCGGGCCTTCCAAACGCGAAGCCGAGCGCAGCGCTGCTGCCCTGCTGCTCCAATCGCTGGCAGGATAGACATGAGCGAGACAGACATCACCCATGCCGGCTTTTGCGCCATCATCGGTGCGCCGAATGCGGGCAAATCCACCCTGACCAATCTGTTGGTTGGCGCGAAAGTCGCCATCGTGACACACAAGGTGCAGACGACGCGCTTCCCTGTGCGCGGCGTGGCACAGACAGACCACACACAGATCGTGCTGGTCGATACACCCGGGATCTTTGCGGCCAAACGCAGGCTGGATCGGGCCATGGTCAAAGCGGCCTGGAGTGGTGCGGAAGATGCCGACGCCATTGTGCATCTCGTTGATGCATCTGCTTGGGTGGCGGACAGGGAAGGCAAGGAAACTGCGGCGCAGAAGCACTCCATCGAGGACGATCGCCGTGTGGTCGAGCAGCTGAAGGCGAGCGGCCGTAAGGCCATTCTTGCGCTCAACAAGATTGACCTGTTCCCGCACGATCAGGTTCTGCCGATCATCGCTGAGCTCAACGAAACAGGCGCCTATGAAGAGGTTCACATGATCTCGGCCGAAAATGGCGATGGGGTCGAAAAGCTGGAAGAGGCGATTGCCGCCCGCATGCCGGAAGGGCCTGCGCTCTACCCGCCGGATCAGGTGGCAGACCTGCCGATGCGCTTGTTGGCGGCGGAGGTGACGCGCGAGAAGCTGATGCTGCGTCTGCACCAGGAACTGCCTTACCAGCTGATGGTCGAGACGGAGAGCTGGGAAGAGCGCAAGGATGGCTCCGTCCGTGTGCAACAGGTCATCGTCGTCGGCCGCGAAAACCACAAATCCATGGTGCTCGGCAAGGGGGGCAAGACGATCAAGGACATCGGCCGGATGGCCCGCGAGGAGCTGTCCGAAATGCTCGGCCGCAAGGTGCACCTCTTCCTGTTTGTGAAGGTGGACGAGCGCTGGCAGGAGCGCCGCGAAAGCTATCAGGGGCTCGGCCTGGAGTTTGATGTCTGAGGCGAGATGAACTGGTCCGATGACGGAATTATCCTTGGTGGACGCCGCTTTGGTGAAGGCGGGCTGATCCTGGATGTCCTGACCCGCACGAAGGGGCGCCGGTCCGGCTTGGTCTATGGCGGGAATTCCCGCCGGCGCCGGGCGCAGTATGAGGCTGGCAATTCTGTTTCTCTGTCATGGACAGGCCGTCTGGAAGACCAGCTCGGCCGGTTCGATGTCGCGGAAGCGAGCAAGGAACGCGCCTCTCACGTTCTGGACGATGCCAAGGCTCTGGCCGCCGTTTCCGCCATCACCTCCATTCTCCGGATGTCGCTGGATGAAGGCGATGTGGCAGGATCTGCCATGTTCGAGGCGACGGAAGTGTTGCTGGATCAGATCGAAGCACGCGAGATCTGGCCAGCGCTTTACGTTCGATGGGAACTCGGCCTGCTGTCGGCCCTGGGATTCGGGCTGGATCTGGATGAGTGTGCCATCAGCGGCGCCAATGACGGCCTGACCCACGTCTCGCCTCGTACCGGCCGGGCTGTGCGCGGCTCTGAGGCCGAGGACTATGTCTCACGCCTGTTCCGGCTTCCGTCTTTCCTTGTCACATCATCCGCGCCCGTCGGCGATGATGACATCGCAGACGGGCTTAAGCTGACCGGCTATTTCCTCGAGGCGCGGGTGTTTCACGCCATGAACCGCGCCATGCCACCAGAGCGGGAAAGGCTGGTCAAGCGATTGGTGGGCTGAGGGTCAGGCTTTGGCGCTCGGTCGCTCGCCAACTTTCGCGAACCAGGCTGCGTAGTTCTTGAATTCCGGATTGACCGGCTGGCCGACGGCATTGCCGAATGCCTGGAAACAGAACAGAAGGATGTCCGCGAGGCCGAATTCGTCACCCGCGACATAGGGCTGTTCAGCCAGGCGCGCGTCGAGAAACTTGATCTTGTCCTGCGCGCAAGCCTTCAGGCCATCGGCAGCTTCGGGAATGCAGCGCATCCGGTCCTTGAACATGGGCAGTCCTTCGGACGAGCGGAAGCCATTGCCCATCGGCTCGACGATGTTGAGATCGACCCAGCGGGTCCAGCGGCGGTTCTGCGCCCGCGCTTCGGGCGTATCGCCCATCAGGCGGTCGCCCGGGAATTTCTCATCGAGATATTCGCAGATCGCGGTGATCTCGGTCACGACAGATCCATCGTCCAGCACGAGGCAGGGCGTCTGACCGGCCGGATTGGTTTTCAGATAGGGCTCCTGACGGTTCAGGCCCTTCTGGATGTCGAGCTCTTCCAGCGGGATGTCGATGCCGCGTTCGGCCATGAACATCCGGACGACGTGCGGATTCGGGCCCACAGAGTTGATGAGTTTCATTTGGTTCCTCCCAGAATGCAGCGCTCGTCATGTGCGAGCCTCCACTATTCATAGTCGGTTCAGGAAGGGCCGTCATATGTGACGTTGGGGTAGATGGGCGTTTGCTTCCTGGAGGCTGATGCCAATGAAAAATTCAATGATCCTCGCTGCCGTGCTTCTGGCGGCGAGCCTGTCCGGCTGTATCGCGGTCAGCGGGGTGCATGACGAGGATATAGTGCGGGCGAATACAGAACTTGCGGTCCGCGTCTGCGGCGGCGAGGCAAACATTCAAGAGGTGACCGAAGACGGTTACGTCTGCCGGACCAACCCGTAACTCTCACTTACAGGCGCTGCCGGGACCCATATCCATGTGGAAATGGTCCCGGTGCGCCGCATTGTATTCCGGCCCCAGCGTGACGGAGAACAGATCGCAGGCGCCGGAATGCACTTTCCTGAGGAATTTTGCTTCCTTGCCGCCTTTCCCCCAATGCGTTTTCACGTCGATCAGGCGGCCGTCTTCCAGCCGGAATCCCGAAATATCGATCGCATTACCGTGTGCATGTTCCGACAGGCGGCCGGATCCGGCGATGTTCCTGCAGGAAAAGCTGCCATAAGTCTCGATCCGGGCGATGGGCGAGCCGAGGATTTCCACAGCTGCCGGCCGGGCGACATGGCGCTCCCACACATAGAGCGCAGCTGCCTCGCCGCAGGTCATACGCAGCGTGGCGGAATAGGGAGTCAACGTCTGGTCCAGCGTCAGCGCATTGTAAAGGCCGCACTTTTCTCCCTTTGGCGTATCATCAAGGCGCGTGTAGCGCACCCCAGCCTTGTCCAGCGCCGGGAAACAAACCTCCGGATGCTTTGCCGCCCGGGCCAGCTGGTGGCCGGTGCCGAGGCCTACTCTGTCGCTCAGGTCGACCGGCGCGAAGGGGTTATGCCGCGGGGGCGCCGACATCAGGAACAGGGCCACACACAGGGCGGGCACTGTCAGCAGGATGAGCCAGGCGCGTAAGTGGGGCATCTGCAGTCAGTACCTATAGGGTTCCTTAACCAAAGGGCTATTTCTGTTAACTTACGAGCGTTCGCGACTCGCAGGCGATTCTGCCCGCGGACCTGCACCAGAATGTGGCACGAACCGAGAAGGGGCCAGAATGTCCGACCTCAAGGATGGCGAGCCGGAGAACCGGATCATCAATGAACCCATGAGCGAGGCGCTCTCTAAGCGCTATCTCGCTTATGCGCTCTCGACCATCACGGCGCGGGCCCTGCCGGATGTGCGCGACGGGCTGAAGCCTGTGCAGCGCCGCATCCTGTATGGCATGCGCGTTCTGCGGCTGGATCCGGAAGGCGGCTATCGCAAGTGCGCCAAGATTGTCGGCGACGTGATGGGTAACTTCCACCCGCACGGCGATAGCTCGATCTATGACACGCTGGTGCGCCTGGCGCAGGACTTCACCGTCCGCTACCCGCTGGTCGATGGCCAGGGCAATTTCGGCAACATCGATGGCGATAGTGCTGCTGCCTATCGTTACACCGAAGCGCGGATGACCGTAGCGGCAGAGCTTCTGCTCGAGGGACTGAACGAAGACGCGGTCGATTTCCGCGCCAACTATGCCGAGAACGATGAAGAGCCTGTAGTGTTGCCCGCAGGCTTTCCGAACCTGTTGGCCAATGGCGCGAGCGGCATTGCCGTCGGCATGGCGACCTCGATCCCGCCGCATAATGCAGCCGAGGTGATCGATGCGGCACGCCTGCTGATCGAGAAGCCGAAGGCGACGACCGCCGAACTGATGGACTTCGTGAAGGGGCCGGATTTCCCGACGGGCGGCATCATCGTCGAACCCTATGAGTCGATGCTGGACGCTTATGAAACCGGCCGCGGCAGCTTCCGCATGCGCGCACGCTGGGAGACGGAAGACACCGGACGCGGTACCTATCAGATCGTCGTCACCGAGATTCCTTACCAGGTGCAGAAATCCCGCCTGCTGGAAAAGCTGGGTGAACTGATCGAAGCGAAGAAGGTCCCGCTGCTGGACGATGTGCGCGACGAGTCGGCCGAGGATGTTCGTCTCGTCCTGGTGCCGCGCTCCAAGACGATCGAGCCGGATGTGTTGATGGAGAGCCTGTTCAAGGTCTGCGATCTCGAAACGCGCTTCAGCCTGAACATGAACGTGCTCCATAAGGGTGCGCCGCAGGTCATGGGCCTGAAGGAGGTGCTGCAGGCCTATCTGGACCACCGCCGCGAAGTCGTGGTGCGCCGGGCCCAGCACCGTCTCGACAAGATCGAGAAGCGCCTGCACCTGCTCGATGGCTACCTGATCGCTTATCTCAATATCGATGAAGTGATCCGCATCATCCGGAACGAGGATGAGCCGAAGCCGGTGCTGATGGAAACCTTCGGTCTCACGGATGTACAGGCCGAAGCGATACTCAATCTCCGCCTGCGCGCCCTGCGCAAGCTGGAGGAAATGGAAATCCGCGGCGAGCACCAGAAGCTCACCGAAGAGCGCGAAGATCTGATCAAGCTGCTGAACTCGGATCGCCGCCAGTGGACAAAAGTGTCCAAAGAGCTGAAAGCGGCCCGCGACGCCTTCGATCCGGATACAGAGCTTGGCCGTCGCCGCGCCAGCTTCTCCGATGTCAAGGATGTGGATCTCGCTGCCGCGCTTGAGGCTTCCAAGCCGAAGGAGCCGATCACGGTCGTCCTGTCGCAACAGGGTTGGATCCGGGGCATGAAAGGCCACGGCCTCGACACAAGCTCGGTCAAGTTCAAGGATGGCGACGAACTCTACCTCGTCGAGGAAGTGATGAGCACGGACAAGCTCATCCTGATGTCTTCCGACGGGCGGGCCTTCACCATGGCAGCGGACAAGCTGCCAGGTGGGCGCGGCCATGGCGAGCCGATCCGCCTGACCATCGACCTGGAAGACAGCGTCGACATTATCGCTATGTTCCGGTTCGAGCCGGAGCGCAAACGCGTGATGGCTTCCTCCACCGGCTATGGCTTTGTCGTCGACGAGAAAGAGCTGGAGTCCAACCGCAAGGCCGGCAAGTCCGCCGTGAACACGGGGAAGGGGCATCTTGTCTGTTGTCCGGTCGTCGAAGGCGACATGATCGCGGTTGTCGGCACAAACAAGAAGATGCTGATCTTCCCGCTGTCCGACCTGCCGGAAATGGCGCGCGGCAAGGGCAACAAGCTGCAATCCTATAGCGGCAAGGCCGAGTTGAAAGACCTGATCACCTTCGACAAGCGCGACGGCCTGATCGTCATGACGGGTGACCGCCACCGTGCCTTCCCGGAATGGAAAGACTGGAAAGGCCAGCGCGCCCAGGCCGGCAAGGTCGTGCCCAAAGGTTTCCCGAGAAGCGGAACGTTTACAGGATAGTCAAGAGCGCCCGGCGATACAGCCGGGCGTTTTTCATTTCGCTTAGTAAACCCGTGCGACCGTCTGCTTCATGAGCGGACCGATCTCCGTGTGCAGAACAAGGTCGGCATAGGAGTCGTGGTCGGTTTCTTCGCGGTTCACGATGACCACCGTCGCGCCGGTCCGCTTGGCGATCACCGGCAGTTCGGCGGCCGGGTAGACGACCAGGGATGAACCAAGCACGATGAAGAGGTCGCTGAGTGCGGCTTCTTCCATGGCGCGGTTCATCTCGTCTTCCGGCATCGCCTGGCCGAAAGAAATGACCGCCGTCTTGATCAGGCCCGTACAGAAGACGCAGGTGATGTCTTCGCCCGCTTCCCAGCGGGGCTTCAGGTCTTCCAGTTCGTAGCGCTTGCCGCACTGCAGGCAGCGGGCATAGCTGGCATTGCCGTGCACTTCGATCACCCGGTTGTCTGCCACACCGGACGCCTGGTGGAGATTGTCGACATTCTGGGTGATCACGCTGGAGACCTTGCCCATTTTCACCAGATCCGAAACGGCGAAATGGCCGTCATTCGGTTTCGCCCCGGTCCAGCCGGCGGGATTGTTGAACACCCGGTTCCAGGCCTCGGTGCGCTGCTCGCGCGAGCTGACAAAATCCTGGAAATAGATCGGCTTCATCTTGCTCCACACGCCGCCCGGGCTGCGGAAGTCGGGAATGCCGCTTTCGGTGGAGATTCCCGCGCCGGTGAAAACCACGGCGCGGCGGCATTGCGAGATCAGGCTGGCAAGAGCTTCAGGTGCGTCAGTCATGTTCCTAATGCTACACGATTTAACCGGCGGCGCTACTGGCTGTGCCTTCAACGGGCTGGCCGAAGAACAGTACGGCGACTGCGAGAATGCCGAACAGCGCGAAAGCCGCCCCGCGGACCGGTGCTTTCGCCTCCCGGAACGCGCCGACCGACGCGATCCCGCATTGCAGCGCATAGTAATAGGCAAACGCCTTCGAGGCGAAGCTGATGATCTGGAAGACATTGGAAAACCAGGTCAGGCCGAGCCCGATCAGGACCAGCATCAGATAGGCCATGCGGGGCGATACCCGGCCGCCGGACAATTCCTCCACCAGGCCGCCGGCGCCGCTGGTGTCGGCAATCGCGGCGCTGAACTGTGCCGACAGCGCCGCCACGATGAGCAGGGCCGGCAGGATGACGGACACGATCTTCATCATGTCGACAATCGCCGTTTCGGTCAGCGGGACGGTTTTGGCATCGAAGGCATAGGTCAGCAGGATGACGTAGGCCATGTAGATGGCGGTCGCGAGCCATTGGGCATAGCGCATGGAGCGGATCCGCATCTCCGGCTTGTATTCGTCACCGAGATAGCGGGAGGTCTCGAAGCCCTGCACCGTAATGATCAGGCCAAAGGCGAGCGCCATGCCGGTCCAGCCGGTTTGCGACGGCGCCGCAAAGGTGAGCTGGCTCTGGTCAGCCTGGTGAAAGAAGTAGGCGCTGAGCCCGGCCAGCAGGCCTCCGATAATGGCGAGCTTCAGGCTGACGGCGACCTGCTCCATCTTCTCCATGGCCGAAAAGCCGCGCAGCCAGCCAACCGCCAGGATCAGCAGCAGCACCGCGCTGGTCACGGCCTTGGCCATGGCAGGGGAATTGAGCGGCGTCATCTTCACGGCAAAGGCGCCGAACAGGTTCAGGTAGTAGGCAACCGAGATGCAGTAGGCCAGCGAGAGCGCCCAGGAGGCGAAATACTCAGTCCGCCGTTCCGGCGCGCTCCGGTTCGGCCGGACGGCAATATTGGCAATGTTAAACCGGATCGCTGCGCCGAATGCATAGGCTGCCAGGCAGAGGAACAGCATCATCATTGGCGCGTACTGGCCGTAGGAGTGGGACAGGATCGGCCCCAGCACGAGGAAGCCGCTGCCGATGATGGAGGCGAGCGGCGTGACCGTGGCGTGCCAGGCGCGGGCCCCTCTCACGCGCGGCAGCATCAGCAGGCCCAACAGGGCGAGCGTCGTCAGGCTGATGAAGATGTCCTGCAGCAAACCGGCCAGCTTTCTTCCAACTCCGGAACAGAATGGATCAGACTGCGCCGGGTTCCGTTTACGCGTGGTTTCCGGCTGCGGCCTAGACCACGGTGCCGAACAGGTGGCCGATGATGCCCGTCACCACCATCGCCGCAACGCCCCAGAATACGACGCGGGACGCCGCCTTCAGCTTGCTGGCTCCACCCGCCCGGGCGGAGAGCGCGCCGAGAATGGCGAGGCTGATCAGCGAGATCACCGCGACGACTGGCGTGATCTGGCCAGCCGGAGCGATCAGGGCGGCAAGGATCGGCAGCACGGCGCCGACGGTGAAGCTGGCGGCGGAGCTGAAGGCCGCCTGCACCGGCCGTGCGGCGACTGCATCGCTCATGCCGAGCTCGTCGCGGGCATGGGCTTCGAGCGCATCATGCTCAGTCAGCTGCCGGGCCACTTCGCGGGCCGTCTCCGGATTGAGGCCACGCTTCATATAGATGTCGGTCAGCTCTTCCAGCTCGGCTTCCGGGTGGCTCTTCAGGGCGGCCCGTTCGATGTCGAGGTCAGCCTTCTCAAGATCCGCCTGCGAGGAGACGGACACATATTCGCCCGCCGCCATCGACATTGCACCTGCCACGAGCCCTGCGAGGCCCGCCGTCAGGATGGCCCCCGTCGAGGCCTCTGCCGAGGCCACCCCGATCACCAGACCCGCTGTCGACAGGATGCCGTCATTCGCCCCAAGCACAGCCGCCCGCAGCCAGCCGACCCGCTGGAAATAGTGGTGTTCCACGTGAATGTAGGAATCGTCGGAATGCGGTGGAGATTCTGCCATTTGCCTATCCTGTTCAAGATCTTATCCGTGGCCAAGCCGGGCGCGATGGTCAAGCGCGCAAATCGCGCAGGTTGCGGCATGACCGGCCCGCTTTCCCTTGCGCGATCCGGCGGCGGCGTTTAGGCGTTGATCTGCAAGGCTTTCCGGAGGGACACATATGCTTATCGCGCTTGGCGTTATTGTTGCCATTATTGGCTTCATTATCCTTATCTATAACGGGCTGGTGATGAAGCGGCAGCGGGTCAACCAGGCCTTTGCCGATGTCGATGTGCAGCTGAAGCAGCGCCAGAACCTGATCCCGAACCTCGTGGAGACGGTCAAAGGCTATGCCAAGCATGAGCAGGAAACCTTCCAGCAGGTGATCGCCGCCCGCAACGCAGCGCAGAGCGCCGCGACCCCGTCGGAAATGAGCCAGGCCGAAGGCATGCTGACCGCCTCGCTCGGCAAGCTGTTCGCCCTCGCCGAGGCTTATCCGGATCTGAAGGCCAACCAGAACTTCATCCAGCTGCAGAACGAGCTTTCGGCCATCGAGGACAAGCTGGCCGCGGCGCGCCGCTTCTACAACTCGGCCGTTCAGGACTACAACACGTCCCGCGAACAGTTCCCGGGCTCGATCATTGCCGGCATGTTCAATTTCGAAGGCCGCGACTTCTTCGATGTCGGCGTCGAAGGCCGCGAGGCCCTCAGCACACCGCCGGAAGTGAAGTTCTAGGCGGCGTCCGGATGTGGTAATCTCCCGGCCAAACCGGGAGGTGACCATGAAAAGTTCTATCCATGCGGCGGCGATCCTGATTGCCGCCGCTTTTGCATCTGGCTGTGCATCCGGTGGCAGCGGGGGCAGCTGGAGCGCCTCCAGCTGGAATGGCCTCGCGCCGCAGAATGTCTATGCCGGGAACTACCAGTTCTATGCCGCGCCGGCGGAAGGTCAGGGCTTCAAGCTGAAATTCACGGTAAAGACCGACGGCAATTTCAACATTGCCAGTGCCGGCCCGCCCGCCGAGGCAGACCTGCAAACCGCCGCCGAAGCCGCTGCGCCGGATGGCTGCAAGCTCGTCTCTGTCGAACGCACGCCAGATGGTGGGGCCTTGGCCGATTATGATTGCGGAGACGAAAACGAATGATCCGGAAAGTCTCGACCTATCTGATGTTTACCGGCCAGGCCGCCGAAGCACTCGCGCTCTATACGGATGTTTTTCCCGAGAGTGAAGCAAGCGTGCGGGATGCGCCGGTCTACATGGCTGACTGGCGGTTGGCCGGGCATGATGTCATGCTGGTGGACAGTCCGAATGTGCACGATTTCACCTTCACGCCGTCCATGTCCCTGTTCGTGGATTTTGGCGACGCCGCAGCGCTGGACGCCGCCTTTGCCAGGCTTTCAGAAGGCGGGCAGGTGATGATGCCAGTGGACAATTACGGGTTCAGCCAGCGTTTCGCCTGGGTGGCCGACCGGTTTGGCGTCAGCTGGCAACTGAACCTGCCCTGAGACCAGCACCAACGACGCCCGTGAAGGCGCT
>NZ_ARYJ01000005.1 GCF_000685215.1 Hyphomonas jannaschiana VP2 | reverse complement strand
GACGGGATGTAGAGCAGCCAGCGGTCGCCCGGCTTCATCATCGACAGGGCCTCGACCCAGCCGCGGATCAGGCGGTTGGACGGGAAGACTTCCGGCGCGCCGCGCTGGAAGGCACTGTCGAACATCTCGCCTGTGTCGGCGAGGCGGCCTTCATAATAGACGACAACATCCTGCCCGTTGGCCGGGCTTGCACCGGTCTCGTCGCCACTGGCCAGCACGACATATTCGAGGCCGGAGCCGGTCTTCTTCACCTCCGGTGCGTCATGGTTCCACGGCGTATACTTTTCCCATGCCGCCGTATCGACGGATTTCGGCTCCATCAGGTCAACAAGGTCGACCAGGAAGACGAGATCGTCGCCCGGCTTGATGACCGAACCGGGACGCGGGCTGTCGCCATAGGCCAGCTTGCTGGGGATGTAGAACAGGAACTGGTCACCCTCATGCATCTTCTGCAGGCCGATGGTCCAGCCGGGGATGACCTGGTTCAGGCGGAACATGGCCGGCTTGCCGCGATCGAAGGAGGAATCGAACTTGTCGCCATTCGCCGTGCGGCCTTCATAATTGACGCGCACAAGATCGCTGGGGGTGGGGCTCGGCCCCTCGCCGTCGCCTTTCCGGATCACGATCCATTGCAGGCCGGAATCATCTGTCTGGATGCCTTTGGCATCCGGGTTCCATGGCATGTGCTGCTCGAACACCGCGTCGACATCGGTCGGCGCTTTTTCGCCTGTACAGGCGGCGATCAGGGCGAGGGCGGCACTGGCCGCAACAGCGAGAATGCGCTTCATCAGGAGGCTCCGTTTCGGCTTCTCTATCGGTCAGAGGGTCTAGGCCGCTTCCGGGGCGAAGTCACCCGCCCCGGCCAGCCTCAAACATTACAGATGTCACATGCTGCGCGGCGGATAGCCCGCCATGGTCAGCGCATCGACGACTTCCTGCGTGTGCTGGCTGTCGCGGGTCTCGATCAGGATGTCGAACTCCGCGCCCTTGGCCGGCACGTCCAGCGCGATCCGGTTGTGCGCGACTTCCATGATGTTCGCGCCCTGATCGCCGATGATCTTGGACACCAGCGCCAGAAGGCCCGGCCGGTCGTCGCCGATGATGCGGATGCGCGCGAGGCGGTTCTCCCGCACCAGCGCCCGCGTCAGCACCGAAGCCAGCAGCCGTGTATCGATATTCCCGCCACAGAGCACGAGGCCGACTTTCCGGCCATAAAACCGCGTCGGATGCGCCAGCAGTGCCGCAAGGCCGGCGGCCCCTGCCCCTTCCGCAATCGTTTTCTCGATGTCGGCATAGAGCGTGATCGCCCGTTCGAGGTGCTCTTCCTCGACCAGCAGGATGTCGTCCACCAGTTGTTCGGCGAACTGGCGGGTCAGCTTGCCGACCTCTTTCACCGCGATGCCCTCGGCGATTGTGGCGCCGCCCATTTTGGGCGTCTTGCCATTCAGTGCCGCGTGCATGCACGGATACATCGCCGCTTCGACGCCGAAGACCTTGATGTCCGGCTTCAGCGCCTTGGCCGCTGTGGCGATGCCGCTGATCAGGCCGCCGCCGCCGATCGGCACGACCAGCGTGTCGAGGCCGGGATTGGCTTCCAGCATTTCCAGCGCGATGGTGCCCTGCCCGGCAATGATGTCCGCATCGTCGAAGGGATGGATGAAGGTCAGCCCTTCTTTCTCGGCCAGCTCCAGCGCATAATCCTTTGCCTCGTCGAAGATCAGGCCTTCCAGCACCACGCGGGCGCCATGGTCGCGCGTGTGCTGCACCTTGTTGAAGGGCGTCGTCTCGGCCATCACGATGGTCGCCGGAATGCCGAGGCGGCGGGCATGATAGGCCACGCCCTGCGCATGGTTTCCGGCAGAGGCTGCGATCACGCCGCGCTTCTTCTGGTCGTCGGTCAGCTTGGACAGCTTGTTCAGCGCGCCGCGCTCCTTGAAGGCGGCGGTGTACTGGTGGTTTTCGAACTTCACCCACACTTCGGCGCCCGTGATCGAGGACAGCGTCTTCGAATGGCTGAGCGGTGTGTTCTGGACCTGGCCTGCAATAATCATTGCAGCGGCTTTCACATCATCCAGTGTGACGGGAAGGCTTGGGCGCTGCGTATCGGCCATGGTTTCGATCCTCGGGGTTAAAGCGCGCGCACCCTATGCCCGAGCCTGTGGAAGAGCAAGCAGGATGGGGAGTCCGTGGAGCCTCCCCCGGGACGGACACTCGCTGCCCCTCCGGAGCGGGCCACAACGGAATCTCAAGAATTCAGACGCCCAATGCCGCCCGGATACGGCCGGAGAAAGCAGGGATATGTCAGAAATCAAAACCAGGCTCACAGAAGAGCTGGAAAAGCTGGCTGATTCCTACAAAGTCTGCGGCATCGTCGATCAGACCGGGTGCGTTTATCCGCTGGGCGCTGACACGAAGGTTCTGAGCACGGTCTTTGAACTGGTCAGCCGTCCGGCCGTATATGCCGCAGCAAAAGCGCTGAACTATGAATGTGTTGAGCCTGCGGTTCAGAACCATTATCCGGATTTCACCTTCCACCGGGGCCTCGAGGCCGGCGGGAAAATCGCCATCGACATCAAGACGACCTACCGTATCCATGATGACGACCGGTTCCGCTACACGCTCGGCGGCTACACCAGCTTCATCCGGCCCGGCAACGAGAAGAAGAGCATCGTCTTCCCGTTCGACCAGTATTCGGAGCATTGGGTGATCGGCTTCGTCTATAACCGCATCGCGGAAAAAAAGGCACAGGCCGCACACAAATTCGGTGTGGACCAGCTTGAAGACATTCCTCTTCCGTTCGGCAATGTCGAAGTGTTCGTCCAGGAAAAGTGGCGGATTTCATCCGATCGCGCTGGGAGTGGCAACACGACCAATATCGGCTCCATCAATGGAACGATTGATGATTTCCGTGCCGGCAACGGCCCCTTCACATCCGAGGAAGAGTTTCTCGCCTACTGGCGCGCCTATGGCCGCACGAAAGCAGATCGCAGCAATTTCTCAAACATCGCTGAGTTCCGACGTCTCGAACAGGGGTAATGGCGCTTCATCTGCCTGCACCGGCTCACCGGGCGGCGCGGCTGCGCAGGGAGACAGGATGACAACTTCCGTCATCTCATTTCTGAGGGCCTCCTGCGGGCCGACATGATAGAAGTGAGACATCGTGCGCCACGCATAGTCCGGGAACCAGCGGTCGACATAATCATTACGCCGGTACTTGTTCTCCAGCCAGTTTGACAAGGCGAAGGATCCGTCCGTGCCAATCAACGCCTGCGCAAGATCATCAGACTCTTCATCGGTGAAACCATTGTAATAGTCCGTATGCCGACCGACATAGGGCGGGTCGCAATAGATGAGGTCACCAGACCTGGCCCCGGCAATCGTTATCCGCCAGTCCTGCGCCACGAATTCCCAGTCCTTCCCGTCCATCGCGCGGCGCGCCCACTCGACCTGATTCACAATCTTGGTGACCAGCGCAGGACGGAAGCGTTCAGGTTTCCGGCAAAACGGCACATTGAACCCGCCCTTTTTGTTGAACCGCATCATTCCGTTGAAACAGGACCGGCTGAGAAAAAGGAAGTCCAGAGGCGCGCCTTGTTCATTGAAACGGTCGCGGATGGCATAGTAGTGGGACTCACCCTTATCGAGCAGTTCAGCGCCTTCGCGCTCAAGAAACTTGCGCACTGCGGGTCCGGTAATCGAGCCTTCCTGGATACCCCGGTAAAGGGCAATCATGTGCTCGTTCGTATCGGCGAGTAAGGCCCGCTGGGGCGCGATGTTCAGCGCCACAACGGCAGACCCCAGGAACGGCTCGATCCAACGCCCCTTCCCATCCCACGCGATGGACCGGGCGATCAGCGGCACGAGCTTTGTCTTGATGCCCTGCGTTTTAATGGGCGGGGCTTTCGGCACAATGGAGCGAGGCAAGAATGTCAAAAGCGCAGCCCTTTGCAACATGTTCCCGATTCATTCCCGTCTACACGAATTCATCCGGCCCGGCTATGTTCACCAGTGAAGTTTATCCCGCTGGACGCATCCGGCAGGTGCCGTGGTTACAGGGGCTGGCAAGACCACACACAGGCTGGAAAGAGGACAAATTCGTGAAATTGGCAATTGCCCGAATTGGCGGCTTCCTCATCGATTATATCGTGCTGGCGGGCTACGCAGTCCTGCTCTCCCTGATCGTCACCACATGCCTGAGCAATAGTGCGATCATTCCGGGTGAAGACAGCCCGAGAACACACGCGCACCTGATGGGGTTCGTCACGCTGACTCTGCCGGTCTGGCTATATTTTACGCTTCAGGAAGGCAGTTCGAAACGCGCGACGATCGGAAAGCGCCTCCTCCGTCTTCAGGTCAACGCACTGCCGCCCAAATCCATGACGATCCTCCGAGCGGGCATAAGAAACGCCGTAAAGTTTTTACCATGGGAGATCGCGCATGCAGCTATCTGGTACGTACCCGGACGCCCGTTTCTGGACCCGATGCCAACAGCGAACCTGATCATCTGCTTCACCGCCTGCCTTGCCAGTCTCAGCTATCTCGCGTCCCTGTTCTTCTTCGGCGGCCGCACCCCCTATGACCGTCTGGCCGGAACAGTCGTAACCGGAGCGTCTACTCCGTCTCCATTCCCGCGATCCACTGATTGATCAGATCTATCCCTACCGGGTCCGGCAGGGTCCGGCCGAGTTCCGGCATGGCGATGCCGGGTTCGGTGGAGGCCATGCGGAAGGCGAGAATGGACTCCTCCGGGTGCCCCGGATCGATGACATAGTGGCGGTCGCCGGAGCCCCTTCCCGCGGCCGTCGGATGCTTCTTGAGGCCAAGGCGCGTGGGCGAGGTTTCTTCCAGCATCAGCCACAGGCCGGAATTGGACGCAGACCCGCCGGGATTGTGGCAATGGCCGCAATTGATATCCAGATAGCCGCGCGCCCGCACATCAAGCGGCAGGCTCACATCCATCGCATCCGGCGCCGCCTTCAGGCCCAGCGGTACGCCGTCCAGAATGCCGGCTGACACCCAGTCCGACAGCTGGTCCACACCGGCCGGCCCCGGATGATCGAGGTTGCGCAGTTTCGGCCCGATCGGTTCCACCACATCGCCGCTCTGATGGCAGGTCTTGCACTGGTTCTTGTTGGGCACTTCGTAATGGATCTCCAGCGGCTCGCCCTGCGGACTGATCGTCTCGATCGTCCGGCGCGCGCCGACCGGGGCGTATGTCGCCTGTGTGCCGGCCTCGTTCCAGACATAGGGGAACGCCGCCCAGCCATCGGCCTTGCGGATGATCACCCGCGTTTCGACCTTGAAATTCCCGGTTTCCGGATCCCGCAGGTCTGGCGCAAATGCAAAAGTCTTGATCAGCGCCGTGCCGACCGGAAACTCCGGCAGGCCCGCGCCATCAGCCTTCGCGATCTCGCCCGGCGGGACATAGATAAACCGGTGCTTGTCCGCATCGTCCGAGAAGAGCGGATTGATCAGGTCATAGGCTTTGACCTGCCTGGCCGGATGATCGGCCCCGGCATCGGTAAAAAAGCCGTAGTCGGACAGGACCGGCGCAGGCTTCTCCGCCAGAATGGTTTCAAGATCAGGCCCGGGAGGCGCCGCGGCCTGCCCTGCCCCGCAAGCGGCGAGGGCGAGACAGGCAAACGGCCAGGCGATCCGCATGATCAGGACTTGTCCTGCGGCAGCACGACCGGATCCCGTTCCGCGACCGGTGTGGAGGCGGGCCGGTCCATGCTGGGCCGCATGTTGGCCGGATTGATCGGGTATTCGCCAAGGCCGATATTGATGAAGCCGACCTCCGGCGCCTCATTGATAACGAGGTTGACGGTCTGGTCTTCCCCGCCATCCCAGCGGGTCACGCCATCGGTCATGATGGCCGGCAGCTGACCGCCCAGCGCCGCGGCGATTGGCGTCAGCATGCCCTGCGGATCATCCAGCCCGCCTTCATACGTGTTGCCAGCGATGGTGATGTCGTTCAGCAGCGGATTGTAGTTTTCATCCGTGAACGGTTCTGTATAGGCCGTCAGCATGACATGCACGCTGCGATTGTCCTTGAAGCGGTTGCCTGAGACATAAACGTCGGAATTGGCCATCACGATCAGGCCCGTGCCGCTCGGCACGCCCGCCACGATATTGCCGACCGGGGCGAAGTTTTTCGTATTATTCTCGACAATGTCATTGTCATAAACGCGCGTGGAGTGCCCGCCCATCACCGGCAGGTCCGGCAGGTCGAAGACGAGGATGCCGCCCGCATTATGGCGCGCGATATTTCCGTACACGTCGGCATAGGAAGAGTTCTCGATCTCGATCCCGGCGACATTGTATTCGGCGACCGAGTCGCGAACGATGATGTTCTGCGACTGGCCGACATAGATGCCCGCATCCGAGGCACCGCGCACGGTACAGTTCTGCACCAGCACATCGGTCGACTCGACCGGATAGATGCCATAGGCGCCATTCGTCTCGTCCGGCTCGCCCGACCATTCCACCGTCAGATACTGATAGGTGATGCGGTCCGAATCCTTGGATTTGATGCCGTCACCCTTCGTGTCGCGGATGCCGAAATCTGTCAGCACGACATCATCGGCGGTCACCAGCAGGCCTTCGCCCGCGCCGGTCTGTCCGGCAAAGTCGAGGATCGTCTTGCCTTGCCCCGCCCCTGCCAGGGTCACGCCGTCGACATCCAGCGACAGGCCGGTCGTGAACTCAAAGGTCCCTTCCGGCATGACGATCGTCTCGCCGGGCTCGGCCTCGATCAGGGCGAGCTGGAGATTTTCGGCAAAGTTGCCTTCGGCAGACACATGGGTCATGCCGTCCTGCGGCAGTTCGGCACCCGGGCCGGTCTCCGGCGCAGGTGCTTCCTTTTTCGAACAGGCGGCGGGCGCCAGAATTGCGGCAATCGCCGCTGCCAGAATGATGGGTCTCATGCCCTGTATCCTCCCCGGATCTTGGTTGACGCCAGTGTCAACTTCAGCGGGGCAATTGGCAAGGGCCGTAAAAGAAAGCCCCGCCGGCATCTCTGCGGGCAGGGCGTATATGGTCCATACATGGTCTATATATGGTGTTCTTTATGGTCCTTTAGTGCACGCTGACCGGGGTCAGGTCATGCATCCGGGCCGCTGCGAAAGCGGCGTCGCGGCCTTCCACGATGGCCAGTTGCTGGCCGTCGGCAGAGGACACAATGAACAGGTCTTCCGGCCGGCCGATCCCTTCAAGGGCATTGGCGGGCACGAGGTCCTGCACTTCGTCTGCACCCAGGTGGCGAATGTAGACGATGGGGTCCGCATCGAAGCGGGGTGTGGTTTCGTCGTTCAACATGTCGGCACTCCTTTCCGTCGCACGACAGATACGGCGAACATGAGGTCCCTGTTGGGCACCTTTCGTTCCCTATCAAGGTGGGGGTCAATTGTGGCGCTTCAAGTGCTGTGATGCGGTCTCTTCAAGGCGGCCGATCACGGAAAATTGCTGTCTCTTCCTCGCATTATATGCTGTGTCTGCTGCACAACCGCACGACACATCCTCCCAGGGACCGAGATATGCCAGCCGACTTCCTCAGCCTCTACCTGCCGAATTTGTTACTGATCCTGTCCGTCTTCATTGTCGGCGCGGCCAGCCCCGGCCCGGCGACGCTGATGATCATGAACGTCTCCGCCCGCGAAGGCCGGGCGGCGGGCGTGATGCTTTCACTGGGAATTGTCACCGGGTCGGTCTTCTGGGCCTGCGTGGCGGCGCTCGGCTTTGTCGCGGCGTTGAAGACGTCCATTCTGTTCTTCACCGCGATGAAGATGGCGGGCGGGCTCTACCTGCTCTTTCTGGCTTTCAGGGCGTTCCGGTCTGCCAGCCGCAAACCTGCAGCAGGCGTGACGGAGGCTACGCCCGTAACGATCTCCCACAGCCTGCAATACCTGCGCGGCCTGCTGCTGCACCTGACCAATCCGAAAGCGCCGCTGGTCTGGATGGCGACCCTGTCGGTCGGCGCAGCGACCACGGCCCCGCCGGTCTTCCTGTTCACCGCCGTCGCGCTGTGCGCACTCGCCGGAACGGGCGTGTTTGTGGGCTATGCCTGCCTGTTTTCGACACGATCAGCGGTGGCGGCCTACAGGAAAATGCGCCGCCCGTTCGACCTGGTGATCGGAACGCTGTTCGGCGCAGCCGGAATCAAGCTGCTGACGCTGAAATCAGCTTAGAAACCGCCTGAATTCCCTGCAAATCATGCCCCCCCTGGCCCGGTCATCCGCCCATGGCTCTAGAGGCGGGACCATCTGGCCAATCCAGTTGAAAGCCCCCTTGGGAGCCAACGCATTGCGGACTTGCCGACAAGTATCAGGACCAGCCCGGCCGTGACCAGGAATGCCGAGAAAAGCTCTCCTGCTCCGGCCGTTTCGCCAAGCGCAACCACGCCGAGGCCAAGCGTGACCACCGGGATAAGCGCAGGCAGGGTCGCGCCGGTGACCGTTCCAAGCAATTCGGCAGACCGGTTGAAGGCATAAATTGCCACAACGCTGACGAGAACACCCTGAAACCCGGCCTGCACCAGGACATCCGCGAGCGGAGCATTGAAGATCTGCTTGGGCAGGACAAGAATATAGACCGGCAGATAGAAAACAGCCGACCCAGTCGCGACGATGGCCGTCGCTTTCAGCGCTGGGATAGCCGCATGACGGGTGATCAGAACATAAGTTGCCCACATGATGCCTGTGCCGACCAGAATCAGATGACCTGCCGCGATGCGCCCGCCAGCACAGGTGAACAGCACGATTCCCATTGCCGTAATCACCAACCCGGTAAACCGCAGGCCCTCAATCCGGTCACCTGTCATGATCCGGCTCAGAAGAACCGAAACAATGGCCATCACACCGGGATTGAGGGCCCCGGCTGCAGCGGCAGGGGCAGTCTTCAAGGCAAGGGAAATCAGCAACACGTAGGGCGCGCCAAACGTGATCACCATTGCCGCGCCCCCTGTCAGCCCCAGCCCGTCAGGACCGGCACTTCCCCGGATCGCCACCGGCGCGAGGATCAGAGCAGCCACGCCGAACCGTAACATTGTCAGGTCGTACGCGTTCAGGCTCGTCGTCACACCAAGGCGCAACATGATCAGGGAGCCTGACCAGACCGCAATCGCCACAGCAGCCCATCCGAGGCCTAACAGTCTGTTCCGCAAAATGATCGACATATCCTGTTCCCGCCTTGAGGGTCAGAGAATAAGCTTTGAATTCAGATCAGAAAAACCGTATGATCTGAACCTATGGTTCAGGAAAACAGAACAACAAAAAGTGCTGCAGAGCGCGTCCCGGCGAACCGGACCTTCAATCTGGATGCCCTGCGCAGCTTTGTTGCAATATGTGAAACCGGTTCCTTCAGGCGCGCCGCAAAGCAGGTGAGCAAGTCCCCTTCGGCCGTCAGTCTCCAGATCGGGAAACTCGAAGAGCTGCTGGACACGCGCCTGCTGGACCGGGATGCACGCCATGTCATGCTGACGGCCCAGGGCGAGTCCCTGCTTGGACAGGCCCGGCGCCTGTTGGGCCTGAATGACGAGACAATTGCCCTCTTCCGCCGGTCTCCGGTCGCAGGCCGCCTGCAGCTGTCCGCGCCGCACGATCTTGGCGTGTCTCTGGTGCCCGGCCTTCTGCGGCGCCTTGCCGAAACGCATCCGGACGTTCACGTCGATGTACAGCTGGGGACAAGCGAAAGCGTCCACAGGAACATCTCGGAGGGCTCCGCCAATCTGGCGCTGTTCAACGATGTGGGAACATCCGCAATCAAGGCGCGCGACCTTTTCTCGGAGCCGCTGAAGTGGCTGGTTCTGGATGGCGGACGCGCCGCCGGGCAGGATCCGCTTCCCCTTGCTGTCGCAGAAGTCGGATGTGCGTGGCGCGAGGCAGCGCTTCACGCCCTCCAAAAGGCAAACCGGGCCTACCGGGTCGCCTATTCGAGCGACACATCCATGGGACAGGTTGCAGCCCTGCGCGCCGACCTGGCGGTCGCGGCGCTCCCTCTTTCACTTGCAGATCGTGACCTGGTCGAAGCCCCCGCGCATTACAATCTTCCGCCCCTGCCCCTCACCCATATCCGCATGGCTGATGATGGCACTGAGCTGGCGAAGATTTTTGCCGGTCTCGTTGTGGAGGCCATGCGCTCGCCCAGACGGCGTCAGAACAGCTTCAGTCCGCAGCGGGCTTCACCAGACTTGTAAACAGGCGCACAATCTCCAGCAGGACGGCAATCAAGCGGCCTGACGGGAATATTGATAGGCCGATTTCCGGGAAGGAAAATGGTGGAGCCAAGGGGAGTCGAACCCCTGACCTCTTGCATGCCATGCAAGCGCTCTCCCAACTGAGCTATGGCCCCGGACCGGGAAGAGCGGGGTTTATCCCCCCCTCTTCCGGCTTTCAAGTCTATTTCTCATCTTCCTCGTCATCATCGAGGGTAAGATCGTCATCATCATCGCCGTCGTCGTCGATTTCGAAATCATCGTCGTCATCGTCGGGCAGGATGATGTCGTCATCATCGTCATCGTCGACGCCGTCTTCGTTGAAGCCGCTCGGCACTTTCGCGCCGGATTCGTCGTCTTCCTCGTCGTCGCCGCCTTCGAGGATCACTTCGTCGTCGTCTTCGCCGAGTTCCTTGGCTTCTTCCTCGTCGTCGCCTTCATCCTCATCGTCGGAATCGTCGTCGTCGCGGGCGGCCGTCGCCTTCTCGTCCTCCTCGTCGTCATCCTCATCATCGTCCTCGGCCTTGACCGCGGCGCGGGCGGCCTTGGCTTTCACCTTGGTGATGGTGGTGCGGATGACCTCGTCTTCAGGATCGAATTCCTCACCGCACTTCGGGCACACGGCCGGGCGTTTGTTGAGGTCGTAAAAACGGGCTTCGCAGGACGGGCAAACCTGTTTGGTTCCAAGCTTGTCTTTCGACACGGGCGACACGCCTCCTCGTTGGATTTCTGGATTTTGATCTGGGCGGCGCTTGCCATGAACGTCGCGCGCTGTCAAAGCCCCAATTCACGCAAAAATTCAGCTCGGAATTCTTCATGGTCTGGACCAGCCGTCCCGTCAAATCCCTTAAAGGCGCCGTCCGGGCCCCCGGGGACAAATCCTGCAGCCACCGCGCCCTGATTTTCGGGGGGCTCGCAGAGGGCACCAGCCACTTCACCGGCATGCTGGAAGGCGACGATGTCCTGCGCACCGGCGCGGCCATGTCGGCCCTCGGCGCGGACGTGAAACGCCTTGGCGGCGGGGCCTGGGAAGTGACCGGCGTCGGCACCAAAGGCCTCTCCTCGCCTGCAGGCGTTCTGGACTTCGGAAATTCCGGCACGGGCTCGCGCCTGATGATGGGCGTAATGGCAGGCCACGCTCTCACGGCAGAGCTGACCGGCGACAAGAGCCTCTGCTCCCGCCCGATGAACCGCATCCTGACCCCGCTGCGCCAGATGGGCCTGAAGGATACCGCCGGCCCGGACGGGCGCCTGCCCTTCTCCCTGACCGGCTCAAAAAACCTGCAGGCGATCACCTACGCGCCGCCGCAGGCCTCTGCGCAGGTGAAGTCCGCCGTCCTGCTGGCGGGCCTCTCGGCCAACGGCACGACCATAGTGGAAGAAGCCAAACCCACCCGCGACCATACAGAACGCATGCTGCGTGGTTTCGGCGTGGATGTTGGCGTGGAGCGCAAGCCGGGCGAGCCGACGCGTATCTCAATCAAAGGCGGCCAGACGCTGCGCGCCATCGAAGCCGCCATTCCGGGCGACCCCTCTTCTGCCGCCTTCCTGGTTGCGGCGGGCATTCTCTCCCCGGCCAGCGACGTTCAGGTCGACGGCGTCATGTCGAACCCGACCCGGTCCGGCTTCTATGATGTCGCAAACCTGATGGGCGCGCATCTGGGCGCCGAAGAGGCTGGCGAAGCCGCCGGCGAGCGCCAGATCAATATCGCGTCCGGCTATGCGCAGCTCAAAGGCATCCACGTGCCGGAGCGCTATGTCGCCGCCATGATCGACGAATTCCCGATCCTCGCCGTGCTCGCCGCCTTTGCCGAGGGCGAGACGGTCGTCACCGGCGCCGAGGAACTGCGCGTGAAGGAATCAGACCGCATCGACGCCACCGTCGCCATGCTGCGCGCCAATGGCGTCGAGGCGGAAGGGACGCCGGACGGCTTCATCGTGCAGGGCTGCGCCGGCAAGGTGCCGGGCGGCGGCCTCGTCCAGACCCATCACGACCACCGCATCGCCATGAGCGCCCTCGTCATGGGCACCGCCACGCAGAACCCGGTGCGCGTCGACGACATCTCCATGATCGATACATCGTATCCGGACTTCCTGGCCCACATGGCCACGCTGGGGGCGGATATTTCGGAGGGGTGAGAAGGCTGGCGATCGCCGGACTCGGCCATCAAGCATTGCGCAAGTAGTGGCCCGATTAAGTCTCACTCCAGACATTGCAAATCAATACCGGCGCTTCAGATTGATCCCACGAAGCGACATTCCGTCAGCTCGCCACTAAGCAGAAGTTCAGCGCACGCCGTGCGACGTACCTAAGGAGCGTTCAAGCGCCGAACGACTTCTTCTAGCAGCCGATCAAGGTCCTGTTTAAAATCTACCTGTGTTGCAGTTGGCAAGCTTTCGATTTGCCGAATTTGCTGATGCAAATTGTAGTCTGCAATGTTCTTGAGAGATGATTCCAAATTTACCAGAGACTTTTTGAGAGACTTGTCCGCGGCGAGATTATTGGCAACCTCGGCGAAATTCTTGCAGCCAAAGGCGGGCGGAACGTGATTGGCAATCGTCCGCACCAACATCGCGACCGTCAGGAAGCAATCATTGGCGTGTGCGACATTCAATTCGTGGCAGAGTTGAGCAAGTCGTGTTGAATCAAAATGCGATCTGGAAGCGGATCGAATCTGCGCGAGACGTGTGCCATCCACATACGCAGGCAAGATTGCACCATCCTTTTTTGGCGTCGCCGTTCTCCGACGAATGCTGTTTACGGCCGCCTCGACGGAGGCCAACGTATCGCTTACCCCAGCGTAGGATGGTGAGCCGAGATAATTTTGTACGGAGCCGTTGGCCGCCATTGCGAGCGCATGAGAGAAGGAATTCAGAGGCCCGAACATTTGATCCATGATGTCTTTGGCTTCGTGCGTGAGGCGTTTGAACAAGCGCTCGTCATCGCTGGCGATGTGAATTCCGCTTCGATCATGCGTGAAACGCTCTAGGATCGCCTCTAGCTGTTTCGCGATTTCTTCAAGGTCTGCCTCAGCCGCCATTTCTCACGCCTCGGACTCACGATTTGTCATCGCTTGTCACTGCTCTTGCAACAAACTCCTCGGTTCAATCGTAGGCCCGCCCGGGTGGTCAAGCCATTTCGAGAAATCGTGGGGTAGCTTACCCTTCCCCAATACCTGCTCTCCAAGGCGAGTCTTGATCGCCGCGCTTCAGAATTTGCCCGCTTCTCAGAAGCGCCGCCGCCAAAGCGCAATAGCCGAAATCGGGTACAAAGCGGACATATGGCGGGCAAAAAGCTCGAGGCAGAAATGGACTAATAGTCGCCGTTCGTGAGCCCACTTCGGCAGCAGACCCATGCCCTGCCTATGAAGAACAGCCCCACGCTGATACGTCTCTTCCATTCGCCTGAACCAGACAGCGAAACGAAGTGACCTCTGATGCCCCGTCTCGTTCTTTATCCCGGCAGCCTGCTCGACATTGAGACGGAGGTGATCGTCAATGCCGCCAATTCCAGCCTGATGGGCGGCGGCGGGGTGGATGGTGCGATCCAATATGCCGCCGGGCCTGCGCTGAAGGAAGCCTGCCGTCCGCTCGCCCCCTGCCCGCCGGGGGAACTGCGCGTCACCGAAGGCTTCGGCCTTGCCCCGCGCCTCATCTTCCACACGGTCGGCCCCATCTGGCATGGTGGGCAGAATGGCGAGGCGGACATTCTGGCGAACTGCTACCGCAATTGCCTCACCGAGCTTTCGAACCGCGGCCTTCGCCGCATCGTCTTCCCCGCCATCTCGACCGGCGCCTATGGCTACCCGCCCGCGCAGGCCGCCCACATCGCCGTCACCATCTGCGCCCGCCACCCGGCCGCCCGCGACGCCGACATCGTCTTTGCCGTGATCGACCCGCAAAACCGGGCCGCAATCGCTGCCGCGCTGAACGCCGTCCGCTAGTCCCCTGCCCCAGCGGCAGAATTGACGTCTCCGTGCCCTGCGCCAAAGTGCGGGCATGACTGATCTTTCTTCTCCCCTGACTCTCGCCCATGGCCCGGCCATGAAGAACCGCTTCATGCTGGCGCCGCTGACCAACCTTCAGAGCAACGCCGACGGCACGCTCAGCGATGACGAGTTCCGCTGGCTCACCTATCGCGCAGAGGGCGGCTTCGGCCTCACCATGACCTGCGCGGCGCATGTGCAGGCCATCGGCCAGGGCTTCCCCGGCCAGCTCGGCATTTTCGACGACAAGCATCTGCCGGGCCTGACGCGCCTTGCCGAGGCGCTGAACAGGACCGGTACGCATTCGGTCGTCCAGCTGCACCATGCGGGCATGCGCTCCCCTGCAGACCTGATCGGCGAAGCGCCGGTCTGCCCGTCTGCCAATGAGGAATTCGGTGCCCGCGCCATGACGGGCGATGAAGTGAAACAGGCCTTCGACGATTTCGTCACCGCCGCGAAACGGGCCGAGAAAGCCGGGTTCCACGGCGTGGAACTGCACGGCGCCCATGGCTACCTGATCTGCCAGTTCCTCAGCGGCGAGGTGAACCTGCGCGAGGATGAATGGGGCGGGTCCTACGAGAACCGCGTGAAGTTCCTGATGGAGATGATCGATGCGGTGCGGAGCGAGTGCGGCAAGGACTTCTCCCTCGGTGTACGCCTGTCGCCGGAACGCTTCGGCATGGACCTTGGCGAGATCCGCCGCCTGGCGGGAGAGATCATGACCGGCGGCAAGGTCGACTATCTCGACATGTCTCTGTGGGACACATTCAAGGAACCGCAGGACGAAGCCTTCAAGGGAAAGCGTCTGGTCGACTGGTTCACGGACCTGCCGCGCGGTGACTGCCGCCTTGGCGCGGCGGGCAAGCTGACCACCGGCAAGGCCTGCCGGGACGCGATGGAGGCCGGGCTCGACTTTGTCGTCGTCGGGCGCGGCGCGATCCTGCATCATGACTTCCCGGAGAAGGTGCTGGCCGATCCGGACTTCACCCCCATCGCCCTGCCCGTGCCCGAAGCGCATCTTCGCGCCGAAGGGCTGGGCGATGCGTTCGTCAGCTACATGAAGTCATGGAAAGGCTTCGTCGAAGAGACCGCCTGATCACCCTATGATCCGGCATAGTCAGATATAATCAGGAGGAAACACCATGCAGATCACCAATGACACCGCAGCTGTCGTCACCGGCGGCGCCTCGGGCCTCGGCCAGGCCACCGCCCGCGCCCTCGCCAAGGCCGGGGCCAAGGTCGCCATTTTCGACATCAATGAAGAAGCCGGCGAAGCTACCGCCAAGGAAATCGGCGGCGTCTTCTGCAATGTGAACATCATGGACGAGGATTCCTGCGTCGCCGGCTTCGAAAAGGCCCGCGCCGCCAACGGACAGGAACGCATCACCGTCCACTGCGCCATGGCGGCCAAGGGCGGCAAGACGCTGTCCTGGGACAAGGAAAACGCCCGCTACAAGCGCCTGCCGACCGAAGACTACGCCTTCGGCGCGCAGGGCGTGCTGGTCGCCTCCTACCGCATCGCCTCGCTCTCCGCGCTCGGCATGTCGTCCCTGCCGGAACTGGAAGACGGCGAACGCGGCTGCATCACGCTGACGGCGTCGGTCGCGGCGCAGGACGGCCAGATCGGCCAGGTGGTCTATGGCTCGTGCAAGGCTGGCGTGAACGGCCTCGTCCTGCCCATGGCGCGTGACCTGATGGACATCGGCATCCGCGTGAACTCGATCATGCCGGGCATTTTCGCGACACCGCTGATGCTGCGCGCGCCGGACAAGGTGCTGAACAGCCTCGCCGCGTCCGTCCCCTTCCCCAAACGCCTCGGCAAACCGGAAGAATATGCGTCGCTGGCCATGGAGCTCGCCCGCAACACCTATTTCAACGGCCAGTGCATCCGCCTCGACGGCGCGATCCGCATGGCGCCGCGTTGATCGATTGCTCGCGGCGGTTCCCGGGCCTCTGGCCCGGGGCCGCTGCGCCTTCGCTTCGCTCGTGAAGTGCTTCTCCAATACTCCTCCAGCTTGACTTCCCGCGCACCTTCACCCAATCCCCGCGCCCATGATCATCGCGATTGACGGCACGACGGCCTCCGGGAAAGGCACCATCTCCAAGCGGCTCGCCGCCTGGTATGGCCTGCCACACATGGACACCGGGCGCCTCTACCGCGCAACCGCCGTCGCCGCCCTGAAGAAAGGCGTGGCGCTGGACGATGAGGACCGGCTCGAAAAAGTCGCCGCATCGCTCGACCTCGATGATTTCGATGAGGCCGAATTGCGCACCGCCGAGGCCGGTAAGGCCGCCTCGAAAGTCAGCGCACTCCCAAAGGTCCGCCAGGCTTTGTACGAGCTGCAACGCGCCTTCGCCCTGCAGGACGGCGGCGCCCTCCTCGATGGCCGCGACATCGGCACGGTGATCGCTCCGGACGCCGATGTGAAGCTGTGGGTTGATGCCGATGTCGAACAGCGCGGCTACCGGCGCTGGCGCGAACTGCTCGGCTTCGGCGAGGACGTTTCCCTCGAACAGGTGATCCAGCAGCTGCGCGAACGCGACCAGCGTGACCAGAACCGCAAGGATGCCCCGGCCACAATGGCGGCAGATGCCGTCTTGATCGATACCACCGACCTCACTATAGAGGCCGCAGTGGAAAAGGCGCTGGCAGCCGTTGAGGCCGTCCTCGCCCGTGGAACCCGCACCTGAAGGGGCTTTCTCCTGTAAATACAGGGGGCCTCAAATCCAAACAGGCTGCACCACTGAAGATTAAAGAGACCACGCTCTCGGGTCGATCCAGCAGGCCGCAATGGTGCGCGCCTGCCTTGAACCGTTCGCCCCGCCTCAGGAACCTTACATGACTGACTCAATGAACCCCTCCACCGACGATTTCGCCTCCATGTTCGAATCGTCGGCTGCGGCGTCGGCAATGCAGGAAGGCCAAGTCGTTCCGGCTACCGTCATCCGCATTGAAAACGATGCCGTGCTCGTCGACATCGGCCTGAAAACCGAAGGCCGTATTCCGCTTCGCGAATTCTCGATGGAAGACGACCAGCCGAAATCCGGCGACATCGTCGACGTCTATCTCGACCGTATTGAAAACGCCCTTGGCGACGCTGTCCTGTCCCGCGACAAGGCCCGCCGCGAAGAGCGCTGGATCAAGCTCGAAAAGAGCTTCAACGCCAACGAACCGGTCAAGGGCGCAATCTCCGGCCGCGTCAAAGGCGGCTTCACCGTCGACCTCGGCGGCGTCAACGCCTTCCTTCCGGGCTCCCAGGTGGACATCCGCCCGGTCCGCGATGTCGGCCCGCTCATGGGCGAAGTTCAGCCCTTCGCTGTTCTCAAGCTCGACCGTTCGCGCGGCAACATCGTTGTTTCGCGCCGTGCCATCCTGGAAGAGAGCCGCGCCGAACAGCGTGCGGAAATCGTGTCCGACATGGCCGAAGGCGACGTCCGCAAGGGTATCGTCAAGAACATCACCGACTATGGTGCGTTCGTCGACCTTGGCGGCATCGATGGCCTGCTGCACGTCACCGACATGTCCTACAAGCGCATCAATCACCCGTCGCAGGTGGTTGAAGTCGGCCAGGAAGTCGAAGTCCAGATCATCAAGATCAACCCGGAAACCCAGCGTATCTCGCTCGGCATGAAGCAACTCGGCGCCGATCCGTGGGATGGCATCGATGTGCGTTACCCGGTTGGTGCCCGCCTCAAGGGCGTCGTCACCAACATCACCGACTACGGCGCCTTCGTGGAGCTGGAAGACGGTGTCGAGGGCCTGATCCACGTCTCCGAAATGAGCTGGACCAAGAAAAACGTGCACCCCGGCAAGATCCTGTCGACCTCTCAGGAAGTCGATGTGGAAGTGCTGGACGTCGATTCCGAGAAGCGCCGCATCTCGCTCGGCCTGAAGCAAACCATGGACAATCCGTGGTCGGCCTTCCTGGCAGAGCATCCGATCGGCACCGAGATCGAAGGCGAAGTCCGCGGTATCACCGAGTTCGGCCTGTTCATCGGCCTCGGCCCGGACCTGGACGGCATGGTTCACATCAACGACATCTCCTGGGATCAGTCGGGTGACCAGGCTATCGAAGCCTACAACAAGGGCGACGTGGTCAAGGCGAAAGTGCTCGACGTCGACGTCGACAAAGAGCGTATCTCGCTGGGTATCAAGCAGCTGGCAGGCGATCCGATGGAATCGCTCAACACCGGCGGCGTGAAGCGTGGCGCGACCGTGACCTGCACCGTCACCGAGATCACCTCGGGCGGTATCGAAGTCGAATTCGGCGAGCCGGCCATGAAGTCGTTCATCCGCCGCTCCGATCTGTCGCGTGACCGCGCAGATCAGCGTCCGGAACGCTTCGCTGTCGGCGACAAGGTCGACGCCAAGGTGATTCAGGTCGATCGTGGCTCGCGCCGCGTGTCGCTCTCGATCAAGGCCTTGGAAATTGCCGAGGAAGCCGAAGCCGTCGCACAATACGGATCGGCTGATGCCGGTGCGTCGCTGGGCGACATTCTCGGCGCGGCCCTGGCCTCTTCGGGCGCCGGCAAGGAAGACGCTGCCCCGGCAGCTGCTGCTTCCGGCGATGCCGATGCGAACGGCCGCCTGGCCGCTCCGCAAGGCGACGCAGACGATCTGAAACAGATCAAAGGCGTTGGCCCGGCCTTCGAGAAGAAGCTGAACGATGCAGGCGTCTTCCACTTCTGGCAGATCGCTTCCATGACGGACGATCAGCTGGCAGCTCTGGAAGAAGAAGTCGGCACATCCGGCAAGGGTGCTGACTGGAAAGCTGAGGCAGAAGCCCTTAAGGGCTGAGCCGGGTAAGGCCGGCCCGCTGGGGCCGGCAGCACCTGCATTCTAAATTTGATGAAATGTTTGCGGCGGGGGCCTAGCGCTCCCGCCGCAAATGCGTTTTATATCAAAGGGATGCTGAAGTCAGAACTTATCGCAAAACTCGCGACGGAATACGCTCACCTCCGCCAGGAAGATCTGGAAAAGGTCGTGAATGTGATCCTGGACGAGATCGCCGCCGCGCTCGCCCGCGGTGACCGTGTTGAGCTGCGCGGCTTCGGCGCGTTCTCTGTCCGCCAGCGAGATTCCCGCAAGGGGCGTAACCCGCGGACCGGGGAACCGGTGGAGGTTCCGGCCAAGTCTGTCCCCTTCTTCAAGGCCGGCAAGGAATTGCGCGCCCGCGTCAATGGCGGCGAAGACCCTGAGGCGAGATAGGCCTCTCAAGCGCCCCCGAAATACGATCTGCCTTGACCGGTTTGCCAAATAATAGGATCAAACCGGTAGGTATCTAGGCTCGGAGCCTCAGGAGGGGAAACTCAAATGCTCAAGGAATTCAAGGAATTCGCCCTGAAGGGCAATCTGATCGACATGGCCGTCGGCTTTGTGATGGGCGGCGCCTTTGCCACCGTCGTCACCGCCTTCATTCAGGGCGTGTTCCTGCCCCTTCTCGCCCCGGTCATGGGCGGGATCGACCTGTCGTCGATCTCCTTCACGATCACACCGGAAGTCGTCAACGAGGCCGGCGAAGTGGTGAAACCTGCCGCGATTGTCGAGCTCGGCAATTTCATCTCCGCCATCATCTCCTTCATCATCGTTGCCTTCGTGATGTTCCTGATCATCAAGGGCATGAACAATCTGAAGAAGAAGGAAGAAGCTGCCCCGCCGCCGGCTCCGCCGCGCCAGGAAGTGCTTCTGGAAGAAATCCGCAACCTGCTGGCCAAACAGTCCAGCTAGGCCCTGCGGTCACCGTGTTCGGGTTCTGTTAAGGTTCAAGAACCATACTCCCGGACAGTAGAGTACGCGTAGAGTGGAAAGGGCGGCCTGATTGGCCGCCCTTTTTTCGTGTCTGGTCAAAATTTTTGGGTGGTGTCAGACCGGCTCTTCGCCATTCTTCGACAGGACTTCCCCCGCAAGATAAAGCGACCCGCAGATCAGGATCCGGTCTGCGCCGGTTTCAGCAGCCGCCTTGAGACCCGCTTCCAGACTCTCGCACGCCACTGCCTCAAGTCCTGCGGTGTTGGCGGCTTCCGCCAGTTCCTGCGGTTCCGCGGCCCGGTGGCCCGGCGCATTCGGCACGGTGAACACCGGCGGGCGCAGGGACCGGAACGGCAGGAAGAACCCTGTCGCATCCTTGGACGCCAGCATGGCCGAGACAAGGACGGTCTTTCCTTCCTGCTTTGCCAGATGCCGGGCAATTGCCCGGGCGGCGTGCGGATTGTGACCGCCGTCCAGCCAGACTTCCCTGCCCGGAACGAGTGCCGTCAGCGGGCCATCCTGCAGACGCTGCATCCGGGCCGGCCAGGTCGCGGTGCGCGCGCCTTCGAAGATCGCTTCTTGCGGGATGCGGGTGGAATTACCGAACAGCTGCATCGCCATCGCGGCAAGTGCCGCATTGGCCCGCTGATGCTCACCTATAAGTCCGATATGATCCGGCATGGCATCGATATAGTGCGCCTTGAGCTTGTAGAGCGGCGCCCCTTGTTTCGCCGCTTCGGCCGTGATGACGTCGTCACAGACCTTGCGCTGAATGGCGCTCAGCACCGGACGGCCGGGCCGGATGATGCCCGCTTTCTCGCCCGCAATCTTGCGGATGTCGGAGCCGAGAAACGCCTTGTGATCGAAGTCCACCGGCGTGATCACACACAGCGCAGGCTGCTCGATCACATTCGTAGCGTCATACCGCCCGCCAAGGCCGACTTCGAGGATCAGCAGGTCCGCAGGCACTTCGGAAAAAGCCAGCAGCGCCGTCGCCGTCGTCGCCTCGAAATGCGTGATCTCCTGGCCCTTGATGGCCTCATAAGTCCGCTCCAGCCAGTCGATCAGGCGGGCATCATCGACGATTTCGCCTGCCAGCCGGATCCGTTCATTGAAGCGGACAAGGTGCGGACTGGTGAAGACATGGACTTTCAGGCCTGCTGCTTCGGCCATGGCGCGCATGAAGGCGGTCGTCGAGCCCTTCCCGTTGGTTCCAGCGACGTGAATGACCGGCGGCAGGCGATCCTGCGGCCGGCCGAGTGCCTCAAGCGCAGCCTCGACCCGTCCCAGCGACAGGTGAATGGTTTCAGGATAGAGCCCTTCGAAACGCTTCAGCGCTGCGGCAAGGGCCGCACTGTCTCCGCTCAATCAGTCTTGCCCTTGGCAACGTGCGTTTTGGGCGGATTGAGCGAGGCCGGCATGCTGTCGCTGGCGCGGCGCGATTTCGGCATCAGCATGGACAGGACGCGCGAGAGCGTGTCCTTCATCTTGCGGCGGTCGACCACAATGTCGACCTGGCCTTTTTCACGCAGGAATTCAGACCGCTGGAAGCCTTTGGGCAGGCTCTCGCGGATCGTCTGTTCGATCACGCGCGGGCCGGAAAAGGCGATCATCGCGCCGGGCTCGGCAATGTGGACATCACCCAGCATGGCGTAGGACGCCGAGACACCGCCGGAGGTCGGGTCGGTCAGCACGACGACATAAGGCAGTTTCGCTTCGCCCAGTTCATTGATGGCGAGCGTCGTGCGGGGCATCTGCATCAGGCTGAGCGTGCCTTCCTGCATGCGCGCGCCGCCGGATGCGGTGCAGACGACAAAAGCGGCCTTGCGGGCCAGCGCCATATGGGCCGCGGTGATGAACCCCTCCCCGGCTGCCATGCCAAGCGAACCGCCCATGAAGGCAAAATCCTGGACCAGCACGACCGCAGGCACACCGCCGATCTTGCCATAGGCGGCCACCATGCAGTCATCCTGCAGCAGCGGCGCGCCGCCGCCTTCGGTTTCTTTCTTTTCGCGGGCCGCGATCTTGGCCTTGGCCGCCTTCAGGCGGGCCGGATAGGGCTTGTCGTCCTTGAATTTCAGCGGGTCCATGGCGACGCCCGGCAGCTCGATCGGTTCCCAGCGTTCATCATCGAACAGGAGGCGGAAGCGCGTGCGTGGCGAAATCCGCAGGTGTGCGCCGGCTGGCGTCACATGCCAGTTCTCTTCCAGGTCGGTCTTGTAGACCAGCTCACCGGACAGCGGGCATTTGACCCACAGGTCATCCGGCGTGTCACGCTTGGTCAGCATGGTCTTCAGGCCAGGCGGGGTGACCTTGTTGATCCAGTTCATCCGACAACCTCCACGGCTGTAACAGCCACTACGGTTTGGCGACCCCTGCGATCGCCTTGCTCAGTTCCTTGGCCAGAGCCCCCATGCCCTGGGGTGCGCGGGCCAGATCCCCTGATTCGTGAGCCGCCTCTGCATGCTCCACGAAAGCACTGCCTACGACAACCCCATCGGCTATTTTAGCCATTTCCGCAGCCTGTGCACCGGTTTTTACACCAAAGCCAACACAAACTGGCAGTCCTGAAACGCGCCGGGCCATCTCAATGTTCCCTGCAATGACGGTAGGATCGGCGCTTCCAGCGCCCGTCACACCGGTCACGGAGACGAAATACAGAAAGCCGGAAGCGCCTTCGGCCACCTTCTTCATCCGGGCCTCATGCGTGGTCGGCGTCGCCAGACGGATCACGGAGAGGCCGTATTTGGCGTACTCATCCCGCAGCGGTTCATCTTCTTCCGGCGGCAGGTCGACAATGATCGTGCCGTCGACACCGGCCCCATGCGCCGCCTCTGCAAAGGCCCCATAGCCCATGGAATGGACCGGGTTGGCATAGCCCATGATGATCAGCGGCGTGGTCTGGTCGGTTTCACGGAACCGGGCCGCGAGTGCCAGCACATCCGTCAGCTTTGTCTTCGCCGCCAGTGCGCGCAGGCCTGCCCGCTGGATTGCCGGGCCATCGGCCATCGGGTCGGTAAAGGGCGCGCCCAGCTCGATGATGTCGGCGCCATTGTCGCGCAGGGCGCAGAGCGCCTGATAGCTCGTCTCAAGGTCGGGGTCGCCCGCCATGAGATAGGAGACCAGGACTGCGCGCTTTTCCGCCTTCGCGCGGTCGAAGGCAGCGGTAATACGTTCCGTTGGCATCAGCTTTCCGTGTTTTCGTGGACCCAGGCGGCATAAGGCGCGTGCGCCTCAAGGCACGGCAGCGCCACCATGGCCGGGACATCATAAGGGTGATGGGTGAGGACGAGCGCCTCGATCCGGTCCCAGTTCGCCTTCGGCGCCTTGAGCCAGAGAATGTATTCAAACGCCTGCTCCACCACGCCTTTCCAGCGATAGGTGGACGAGACCGGGCCTTCCAGATTCGCGCAGGCCGCCAGCTTGTGCTCGACAGCGGCATCGCCAATGTCTTCGGCCACCCGCTGCGAGGGGCAAGTGATGCGGATAAGGAGAAGGTCGGTCATTCTGCAAACGCCTCCTGGTCACATTTTCCTATCTGAACGGCGGCCATGGGTATAACCGACAGGGAGCGTCCTTCGTATGGAATGCCGATGCCGGCGATCTGGTCCCAGTCATAGCATCGGTTGCCATCATCACCGCCAATCGGGGGATGTGCCTGCCCGCAGATGCCATTATCGGTCCATTCCGCATCCCGGATGGGTGCCGTCCGCCCATCGGCGAAACAGAGCACTGTATCGTGCGCCACGAGCGGAATCTTCTCGCCATTCTGCGCCGCCTCGAAATTCTGCTGCGTCAGCGGGACATATCTATACTTGGTCGTCGGCACGCAGGCGCCCAGCGAAACAAGAAGGATGACGGGAAGAACCTGCCTCACATGTCCACTCCGAGATGCTTGGCGACAGAAAAGACGTCCTTGTCGCCGCGGCCGCACATGTTGAGGATGATCAGGCCATCTTTGCCCAGTTCCTGTGCCACTTCACCAACACGTGCGAGCGCGTGGGACGGCTCAAGTGCCGGGATGATACCTTCGAGCTTCGTGCAGAGCTGGAACGCCTCAAGGGCTTCCTTGTCTGTTGTCGACAGATATTCGGCCCGGCCCGTGTCACGGAGGAAAGCATGTTCCGGACCGATGCCCGGATAGTCGAGCCCGGCAGAGATGGAATGCGCATCGAGTATCTGGCCGTCATCTGTCTGCAGCAGATAAGTGCGGTTGCCGTGCAGGATGCCAGGGCGTCCGCCATTGAGAGCCGCCGCATGTTCTCCCGTTTCGATGCCATGGCCCGCAGCTTCGACGCCAATCATGCGGACGCTTTCATCTTCCAGGAAGGGATGGAACAGACCGATGGCATTCGAGCCACCGCCGATGCAGGCCATGATGACGTCCGGCAGGCGCCCTTCCCGTTCAAGAATCTGCTCGCGGGCTTCCTTGCCGATGATCGACTGGAAGTCGCGCACCAGTTCCGGGTACGGATGAGGCCCGGCCACCGTGCCGATACAGTAGAACGTATTGTCGACATTGGTAACCCAGTCGCGCAGGGCCTCGTTCATCGCATCCTTCAGCGTGCCGGTGCCGGACGAGACCGGCACGATCTTGGCGCCCAGCAGGCGCATGCGGAACACGTTCGGCTTCTGGCGCTCGACATCGGTCTCGCCCATGAAGACGACGCATTCGAGGCCGAAGCGCGCGCAGATCGTCGCCGTCGCCACGCCGTGTTGACCCGCGCCCGTTTCCGCGATGATCCGCGTCTTGCCCATGCGCCGGGCGAGCAGCACCTGGCCCAGGCAGTTATTGATCTTGTGCGCGCCAGTATGGTTCAGCTCGTCGCGCTTGAAGTAGATCTTCGCCCCGCCGAAATGCTCGGTCAGGCGCTCAGCGAAATACAGCGGCGACGGGCGGCCGACATAATGGGTCCAGAGGTCGTCCATCTCGGCCTTGAATGCCGGGTCTTTCTGCGCCCGGCGGTACTCAGCTTCGAGTTCCAGGATCAGCGGCATCAGCGTTTCGGCGACATAGCGTCCGCCGAACTCACCGAACCGGCCGTTCATGTCCGGCCACTGGTCCCAGGTATTTCTAACGTCCATCATTTTCAGACCTCTTTGGCGGCGCGGAGAAACGCCCGCACCAGCTCCTTGTCCTTTAGCCCCCGCAGCCGCTCCACGCCAGAGGAGACGTCAACCGCCGGTGCACCTGTCGCAGCGATGGCTTCGGCCACATTCTCTGGCGTCAGTCCGCCTGCCAGTATCCACGGTTTCGTTGCCGTCCAGCCTTTCAGGATCGACCAGTCGAACGCCTGCCCATGCCCTCCTGTACGATCGGCATCCTTTGGTGGTTTAGCATCGATCAGCAGCCGGTCTGCAGCGGTGAAGGCCCCTGCCCCGGCTAGGTCGTCTTCCGTTTCCACACCGCACGCCTTCCAGACCTCGCATCCGGTGCGCGCAGCGATTTCGGCCACGCGGTCCGGGGTTTCCTGTCCATGGAGCTGGAGCACACGAATCCCCGTCGCGGTCACCCGGTCGATCAGCGCTTCATCGGCATCCGCCAGCAAGGCCACCGGCACGGCGCGGCCAACGCCGAGCAGCAGGGTCTCGGCCGCTTCCGGTGTGACGTAGCGCGGGCTGGCCTCGACAAAGACAAAGCCAATCCAGTCTGCTCCCTCCGCTGCGCAGAGGCGCACGAAGTCCGGATCCTTGAGGCCGCAAATCTTCACACGAGTCATGGCACCGGCGTTACGCCAGGGCGGGTATATGGGTCAATGCAGGGCAGCTGACGGGTGGTTTCAGTTCAAGATCGCATGGAAGGCCAGCATGCCTTCCTCGCCCGGGGTCACGCGCGCGAAGGTCCAGCGAACATGCGTGATCTCGTCGGCGGAGGCCATGCGGACATTGTCTCCATCCTCGATCACCAGATCATCGCGCGGCGCGAAGGACTTGCCGCCATCGACGGAGAAGTCGACAGCCGCATTGTCGGCGATCACCGAGTCATCGACATAGATCATGTCTTCCGGCACCGGGATGGTCATGACGACGCTGTCTTCCTCTTCGGCCCCTTCGTTCCGGAAGCTCACCACATAGGCGAGTTCCTGTCCGGGCTCGACGGCGTCTGCCGGCACGTATTCCGTTTCCGTCGATCCATCCTCGTATTCCATCAGGACCACCCGTTCGACCGAGGCCGAAGACAGCAGCACATCCGCTTGCGCAGGCATGACAGCAACAGCGCAGGCCGCGAGGAAGGAGAAGGACGTCGGAAGAACCTTGAACATCATGGTTAATACGGGACACGTTTTGGCTAACGATTGTGACCATCCATCACAAGCGTTAAGATTAATTAAAAGACATGCCTGATTAAGGCTTTCCTTTACCAATCCCAGCACTTGGGCAGAATATGGGCCATACCTGCTCATTTGTCCGGCAACGGATGGCCTTGCATCAATATTTTGCAGCAAAATCTGCGTCAGACGCAGTCGAGCGGCAGGTCAGCGCTTCTGTTCGATGACAATCGTGAAGCTCAGATCCTCAGCAGCAGCGCCCTCTGGCGCCACCGGGAAAGGAACGGCCGCCGTGACCGACTTCAGGCACCTGCGGTCATAGAGCCGGCTTCCACTGCTGGTCCGTATTCCAACGAACACAACTTCGCCTGCATATGACAGACGAAACTCGACTTCACAATTCCCAGCCCCCCGCACGCCTCGCGGCGCATGGTGGGCGAGTTGCAGGCGCACATCCCGCAGATAGGCATCCCGTATCGCCTTGCCGTCGCCGCTGAGCGATGCCGCGCCTTTTGACCCGGCCTGCTCTACAGCAGAGGGCGGTGCCACCGCTTGCGCAGGGGCGTCAGCGGCAAGGGTCACAAATGCCGGGCCGGACTCCGGCCCACCGGGTGCTGTATCCGCAGCCGGTGCGGGCTCGGGAACTGGCAGCACGTCTTCAACCGGCTTTACCGGCTCAGGGGCCGGTGCCGGCGCGGTTGCGACTTCAGCCGCCGGAGCCTGCGGATCTTCCACTTTCTCAGGGGGAGCGGGTGGCCGCTTCGTTTGCGGCGGGTCTGGTTCGGGCACCTGCGCGGGTAACGTCATCGGTTCCTCGACGAGAGTCACGAGAAACATGTCATCCCTCGGGCCAAGACCCGTCGAACCGGCAGGTGCCAGCAGGGCAATTCCTGCCAGCAAACCGCCATGGGCGAGCGCAGCCAGAGCCACGCCCGCCATATAGCTGGAGGTGAGAACCCTCCGCAGCACGTCAGAAGGCGACGTTCAGACTGAGATTGAACGACCGGCCGGGGCCAGCGACCTGATGGAACGGGCCGACCCGGCCACCATATTTGTAGTCGCCGAAGGCAATCCCGCCGAGCGGCAGGTCATAATCCTGATCCAGCAGGTTCTCGATCGCTGCGGCAAACCGCACACGGCCGATCTCGCCCCCTGCCCGCAGATGGATCAGCACATAGCCGGGCGTCTGCAGTTCCTGACGCACAGCGCTGATGTCATCCTTCTCATCGACCAGTTCCAGTTCGAGCGCCTGCATCCAGACCCCTTTCGTGTTCTCAAACGCGAACAGGCCCTGAAGCGGGGCGATGTTGTAAAGATTGTCGCCTGTGTCCTTGTTCTCGCCCTTCGCCCAGCTGACCGTTCCAGTGAACCGCGTATCGCCATAGCCGGTCTGCCAGAGCGGCATCGCACCGGTGGCTTCAAGGCCGTAGAGCTCCGCTTCGTGGTTTGCGAACTGGAGCATCGGCAGGCCGTCTTTCAGGCTGCCGATCCGGTCTGCATCGATATAATCTTCCACATCGCTGGCCCAGGCGGAAAGCCGCAGGATCCGGCCGCTCCTTGCTCCATCCGTCCAGTCGAGCGTTGCGGCAAGGCTCCGCGCGACTTCCGGCTCCAGATCGATGTCGCCGACATAGCCCGCGCCATCGCCGGTCATGTTGGTCATCGAGCTGGACATGGAGCCCCGGCCCCAGGCGTAGCGCTCATAAAGGTTCGGGGACCGGGTTTTCTGCGCAGCACCAAACTCCACTGCAACAGAGTCGCTCGGGCGCCAGGTCGCCTTCGCGGTGACATCGATATTGTCGTCTTCCCGTGCCCGGTCAGCCGCATTGAACGCCATGGCGGCCATGGCGTCGGGCATGCTCATCATGCTGGTCCAGGAATAAGGTTGAACCTCGCCGGTATCCATTTCCACGCGCTCGTAGCGCATGCCGAGAAGGGTCGACCATTCCGGTGACGGGCTGGCTTCCCATTCCGCCCACACGCCCGTGCGGTTCCGTTCGCCGTCATTGATGTTCACATAGTCGAGCGGCGACATCATCATGCTGCCCGGAACCGCAGGCCAGTAATCATCCATGGACGCGCGGAAGAGTTCTGCACCGACACGGACCTGGCCAATGCCCTCGACCGGCGTGTCATAGGAAACCTTGGCCGAAACATCCTCGCCTTCGGTGATCATCGGCATACCGCCGGTCGCCGCGCCGCCCTTGTCGGAGAGGAAGTTCATTTCATGATCGACGCTGCGCCAGGAGGCTTCCGCTGTCAGGATCCCTGCCCCGAGCGGGCCTTCGCCGTGCAACTGCACGCTGGTGCTCGTATTGTCGGTGAGGTCCATGCGCTGATTGGCAAAGCCTTCATAAGGCACACCCTGCTGGCTGATGCGGGCCCAGAGCAGGACATCCTCCGCCGGACGGGCGGCAAGCAGCAGCGACTGGTCATAGTTCTCATAGAGCGTGGAGCGGACTTCGTCGCCTGCGCCGGACTTGTAATTGTCCGCCTTGTTCCAGCTGGCCTCATAACGGGCGCTGACTTTCTCGCCTGCGGCATTCGCCTGAAGCGACGCGCCGACGCCGTTCGAGACACTCCGGTACGTCGCACCGGCTTCACCGAAAACATCAACACCGCCGTTTGAAAATTCAGGCGCCCGGCTCTCGATCGAGATGATGCCGGCAATATTGTCCCCGCCCATGCTGACGGGCGACAGGGTTGGTGTGACGACCACCCGCTCGACGCGTGAGGCGTCGATATAGGACGTCACCGGGTTCATATGGTTGGGGCAGTAATTGGTGGATTGCTGGCCGTCGATCAGCACGCCGACCCGGTCATCCGCCAGGCCCCGCAGGATCGGCAGCGAGGCGAGGCCGCCATTCGACTGGACCGCAACGCCCGGTGCCCGGGAAATCAGCCGCAGCGAGTCCGAGGAGGTGGCAAGGCCGGCCTCGAGGCCTGCCCCTGTCACTTCGGTGCTGCCGACGGCGACAGCGCCGTCCTGCGCAGCACCGCTGTCCTGCGCTTCAATCGGCGGAAGTTCCGTCGGCGTTTGCGCCGTGGCAGGCAGCACAATGCCGGCTGAGGCGAGAAGGGTTGCGGCGGTGCCGCCAAGGAGTGTGTGTTTCATATTCATTTTCTTTCGTGAGGCAGAGAAGTCAGGCCGCCAGTGACTGGCCACGGCGGCGATTGCGGAGAGCGGTTTCGATGGCATCCGCCAGCGAGCTGCGTTCAGGCGGAGAGAGGACGGAGCCGATGTCGGCGTGCTGGGTCCCGGCACGCAGGACGAGGGCATCGCACCCCCTGCCCGTGTCGTTGACGCGGTCTACACGCAGCCAGTGCGGCGGCAGCTCCGCCCGTTCGACGGGCTGTCCGGCCCGGGTACGGGTTTCGACCAGGAGGAACGTATCGGTGAGGCAGACGCGCTGCCTGTACTGGCCGAGGGACCGGGCGTGCCAGAGGATCATGACGCCGAGCCCGACTTCCGACAGGAACACCAGCGGGGTCACCAGCCAGGCGCCCATCCAGGCCGTCGCCAGGCAAATCAGGCTGCCAGGCAGGATCAGGGATGCTGCAAGGGTCAGCGCCACCCGGTTGTTCAGGGAAACGTTCGGCGTGATGACAGCGTCCAGCCAGACCCGCCCATCGTCTTCACCGGCACCCGGCCGGTGTATTTCACGGTCCCCGATCTGAGGGACCTGCAGCCTGTCAGGGGCTGCAACCAGATTGTTGTGCATTGAATTTTATCCGATTCCGGACGCACCGGCCTCATGCCAGCGCACCAAACGCACACGTCCGGAGACGGGTGCGCGCGAGACGAAATCAGATGGTCAGGGGCGGCCCACGGGCCGGCGGCGGCGGAGCGGCAAGGCCGCGTCCCGGGACGAGATAGTCAAAGGCAGACAGGAAAACCGCCGGTTCCTGAACGGGCTTTTCCAGCTTTCCGCTCACCACGGGCGGCGTGAAATGCGCCGACATGGCATACGGACAGGCCTGGTTCTTGCCGTCGTCGGTTTGGCCCGGGATTTCTTCCGGATCGACGATCTTGCCGTTTTTCAGGTCCATCAGGGCCTGTGTGCCGTCGGTGCCGTCGCCATGGCAGATGACGATGCTGACGAAATCGCCCGGCGTGTCAGCAGCGGCCAGCATATAGCCCGATGGCACCAGACCGCGCACGATCATTGCCATCAGCGCGACGGCGCTGAGCAATGACATCATCCGGGAGCGGCTGGATCGGTACCACATACTGGCCGGAGGAAGGCCACAGCCCCCTCAGAATGACAACTGTGTCATGCAGCCACAGACCATGGCACGACTATGCCGGACCAGGACGGATCAGCACGGACCTGCCCGGATCATGGCATGACTATAATGGACTATGGCGTGCCGAACCGTGACCGGAAATCGTCCAGCACGAGCACATAATCGTCCTCGTCATGGAAAGCCGCGTCGGAAAGCTCCGGCTTCTCGCCCGCCTTGTACCAGCCGGCATACTCGGCCATGTCGCGGCTCTGTTTCCGGTAATAGGTGGAGTAGGTCTCCACCGTCAGCTCCGGCACGTCCTTGCCGAAGTCGAAGCTCATCAGGCGCATCCAGCCATCGCCGATGCCGACCGGCCAGACCGACTGCACGCCGGCATCCTTCGCCGTCTGACCGCGGTCCTGATAATCGGCCAACACCTGCCAGACAGAGTTACCGAACGCATTGTCATCGACCCGCCAGGCCTGGCCATGTTCATGACCGCAGAGGACGAGGAAGATCTGGTCCTGCTGGCGGATCAGTTTTTCCCAGACCATTTCCGGGCTGTTGTTGATCGGATCGACGGCATGCCCATCGACGATCGGGTTCGGCAGCCGCTCCCCTTCCTTGGTCATGTAGTCATGTGTGGAGACAATCGTCGGCAAGCCGGGATATTGCGCGATCACCGAGGCGGCCCATTCCAGCGAGGCATCCGGCGGATCGAACTGGAGGCCGATATGGAGGAAGCGGTAGCCACCGGCTTCGAACACCTGCGCGCTGTCGGCCCCGCCCTCATGCGAGGCGACATACCAGGGCTGGTCCTTGAAGAAGCCGGTGTCGGCGCCGAACACGGACCGGAAATTGTCGAGCCCGCCCGGATGCACGACGCCGAGTGATTTTTTCAGGTCATGCGGATCGACTTCTGCCGGGCTCGTAGCCTGCGGCGGGAATTTCGCCGACGTCCACATCGAGTCGTAATCATGATTGCCCGGCACGACCGAGAACGGCGTCTTGCCAGCGATCAGGGAAAAGCCCTCATGGGCTTTCGGCATCTCCACCGTTTTCACTTTTTCGGTCGGGGCGAAGTGTGCGTCCATGACCGGATTGGGCACGCGTTCGAAGCCGCGCGCTTCATGTTCCTCATCCATGGCCAGCGTCTGGTGCTGCCAGACATCGCCCAGCGAGGAGACAAAGGCGATCTCACCGCCTTCGGATTCCAGATTGTCGGCGACGAACTGCATTTGCTCCAGGAACATCTCGTTCGCATCGAAGGGGAAGCCCTCCGCCGTCTGGTGTGTATAATCGAGATAGTTCTGCGTATCCGGCAGGACGGCAATGGTGAACGCGGTGTCTGCCACCGGGACCTCTGCCTGAACCGGGGCCGGAACCGGCGCAGAATATGTACACGCGGCAGCCAGTCCGGCCAGAGCAACCAGAACAGGCGCGACGCGAGGCCGCCGGGTCGGATCTGAAAGAGGCATTTGTCTGTCTCCTGATGTTTCCGGCCGGTCACCCACGCAGGCATCCGGCAATCTCCCGGCAGCCTTTAATGGGATCCCGTGACAGTTTCTTGTGACTTCGGAACGGCCGCACCGTGTTGCCGCCGCAACAGGTTGAAGGGAAATTGCAGGACGCCTGCGCGCGCCTTCCATGTTTCTGTAGTGTCCCGGCAAGGCGGCTGATGGGAAAAGTGCGCAATCCGGTCGCACGTGTGTCACCGCAATGTGCAGCGGAAACCCAAAATCGCGGCTCAACCTTCCGGATAGTCTTCGCTATTATTTCTACCACAGAAGACGAACACCACAAGAATGTGTCACACGCCCTACATTTGCCCTACACGGATCAGTTTCTATTCCTTCGGCTTTGTTACAAAGCCGTGGGCGCGCCCTGCGCATTTCGGAGCAGTCCAGTCGTGAAAATCGCCAAAACCCTCCTGTTTCGTATACGGAATTGATACAGAACCATGGTCGTAAAACTTTGATTTGAAGCGCCGTTCGAAAAAAAATAGCCAGCCCGCCAAGCGGCCGATTGTGCGTCGCAACAAGGAATGGGCTTCTCATGAAACGTCATCTTCGCTCTGCAACCGCGCTTGCAGCTCTCACCTTCACCAGCCAGTTCGTCGCCTTTGCCGATCCCGACGCCGCTGAAAGCGACCGCCGCCTCGAAACGGTCACCGTGACGACGCAGAAGCAGGAACAGTCGCTGATCGATGTTCCGATCAACGTGTCGGTGACGGATCAGGACCTGATCGACAAGCTGGCCGCAGATGATCTGGAAGACCTCGGCAATTTCGTCCCCGGCCTGCAAGTGCAGGCGCAGAGCCTCAACGCACCGAGCTACTCGCTGCGCGGGGTCGTCTCCGACAGCGGCACGCCGCGCGTCGCCATGTTCCAGAACGGCGTGGCCATCGGCAACCCGTCCTTCGCGACCAATCTCGCCATTTATGACATGGAGCGTGTCGAGGTCGTCAAAGGCCCGCAGGCCACCCTGTTCGGCCAGGGCGCCCTGGTCGGCGGCATCAACTTCATCCAGAACCGCGCCTCGCTGAGCGGCAATTCCGGATCGCTGATGCTGGAAGGCGGCGACTACAACTCGCGCCGCGCCGAGGGCCACTATAACTGGGCCATCAATGACACGCTTGCCCTGCGCGTGTCCGGCCAGATCAAGAACATGGACGGTTATGTTCCGAATACGGCCAATTCGCCGGATCTGATGGGTCAGGACACGACCGCCTTCCGCACCGCCCTGCGCTGGGCCCCGACGGATAAACTGACTGCCGATGTGTTCGTGAACTATCAGGAAGACGATTCCACCGGCACGCAGTTCACCTCCGGCTTCTTCGAAGTGAATGGCAAGGTGGACCCGTACGGCGCCACAGCCATGAACATCAATGACGACCAGGTGCGCAGCAAGCTCGGCAACGACCGCGACCTGTTCTACATCACGTCGAACATCGAATACGACATCAACGATGCCTGGTCGCTGACCTCGCTGACCGACTATCGCAACCTGATCTCGAAAGAAGCCTGGGACTCCGACGGCGCGGCCTTCAACCTGCTCCAGTTCTATCAGGCCCGTAAAGCCAACACGTTCAGCCAGGAACTGCGCCTGAACTATGATGCCGGCGGCAAGCTGACGGCCTTCTTCGGCGGCAATTATTTCACCATCGACAGCAAGGCGGAGCTGCGCTTCTCGACCGACGAAGCCTATGCCCAGTCGCTGTTTGCCCCGACCCTTGCCGGAGCGGCTGGCCTGACGGTTGCCCAGGCGCAGGCCTACCTCGCCCTTGCCGGTGTTCCGGGCGCCGAGAACTTCGGCAGCTTCGATACGCCGCTTCAGTATTCCGCGCTCGCCGCCCTGCTGATGGGCCAGCTGGTGCCGCTCTACGGGGAGCATCTCGAACAGTCCCTGTCGACCGAAGACCGCGACTCCTATGACCTGTTCGGCGACGTGACCTATGCGGTCAGCGACAAGCTGAAACTGACGGCGGGCCTGCGCTATACGAAGGAAGACCTGTCGGCCAGCACCATCGGCCACGCCCTGAAGACGAACCCCTATCTTGCCGGGCTCGGCGGGCTGAACGGCGTGACCCTCGCGCCGACACTCCTCCTCAGCGCCGATACGCTCGATCAGCTGGCCTCGGCTTCTGAAGGCACCGACGGCGCCTTCACCTGGCGCTTCAACGCCGCCTATCGCGTGTCCGACAATGTGAACACCTGGGTTGCCTATGGCCGCGGCCGGCGTCCGGAAGTCCTGTCGGCCTCCGGCGCGGACTACAGCCTGATCGATGCAGAAACGCTGGACAATGTGGAAGCCGGTGTCTTCGGCCGCTTCTTCGACGACCGGCTGCAGATGACCAGCTCTGTCTATTATGGACAGTACAAGGACTTCCAGACGACCCGGTTCGACCCGATCAACGGCGTGTTCATCACCGAGAACTCCGGCAACGCCACGCAGTACGGCCTCGAATTCGACGGTCAGGCACTGGTCAGCGACAATGTCCGCCTGCTGGCGACCTATGCCTTCACGCACTCCGAATATGACGACAAGGATGACAACGGAAACCCGCTGCAGTTTGCCGGCAACAAGTTCCGCCTCAGCCCGACGCACAGCTTCTCGCTGGCCGCGGACATCACCGTGCCGATGGGCGAGCATGGCGACATCTCGATCGTCCCGAGCTATATCTGGAAGAGCAAGCACTTCTTCGAAGATGACAATGGCTTCGACTATGCCGCAGACGGCAATGGCGGCTTTGTCCGTACGCCGGAAATGTATCCGGACGGCACCGTGGTGCAGGAGTATCAGAAGGCCTATGGCGTTGCGAACCTGCGCGTTGGCTATGACGCTGCCAGCGAGCGCTGGGGCGCCTATGTCCTCGGCGAGAACCTCTTCGATGAGGAATACCTGATCGATGTCGGCAACACCGGCGGCGCCTTCGGCCTGCACACGATCATCCGTGGCAAGCCGCAAATGGTGAAAGCCGGCGTCTACGTCAAATTCTGATCCATCGGCCTGCCGGCGGGGAGCCCCTCCTCCGGCAGGCCGCCCCTCTTCTTCTGAAAGTGCCTGATATGAAACGACTGATCGCCGCTTCCGCTCTCGTCCTGGCTGCCGCCTGTACCAGCGCGCCCGCGCCCCAATCAGGCCCGGTGGAGACTTCCGCCGCCACAGAACCCGCCGCCACCGCATGGAACACGCTGACGGGCGAGCAGCCAATCGTGATCGCTCACCGGGGCGCCAGCGGCCTCTACCCCGAACACACGATCATGGCCTACAAGACGGCCATCGAACAGGGCGCCGACTTTATCGAACCGGACCTTGTCATGACTTCCGACGGCGTCCTGATTGCCCGGCATGACCTCTACCTGTCCGCGACCACCGACATTGCCGACCATCCGGAATTCGCCGACCGCAAGGTGAAACGCCAGACGCCCCTGGGCGAACACGAAGACTGGTGGGCCGACGACTTCACCTTCGCCGAGATCCAGACCCTGAAGGCACGCCAGCAATTCGACGGCCGCCCGATGCAGTACAATGACACGCTGGACATCGTGACCTTCGACGAAATCATGGACCTCGTCCTCGCCGAAGCGGAAAAAGGCAACATTGTCGGCCTGCATGTCGAAGCCAAGTGGCCGAGCCATTACACATCCATCGGCAAGGGCCTCGCCGATCCGATTCTGGATGCGATGAAAGCCAAGGGCCTGAAAGAAGCCGGCATCCCGGTCTATATCCAGTGCTTCGAGCCGCCCTTCCTGGCCGAGATTGCAGAGAAGAGCGACCTGCCGCTGATCCAGAACATGGTCGGCGCGCCCTATGCCGCCATGATGGGACTGAGCTATGATCTGGAGACCATGCCGACCGACGGCGTCGGCGCGGATGTCTCCTATGTGCTCGACGAAGACGGTCAGCCGACGGACTTCGTCGACCGCGCGCACAAGGCCGGGCTACTGGTCCACGTCTATACGGTGCGGGACGACCGCCCGGACGCGCCTTTCACCGACAGCCACGCAGAGCTGAAAGCCCTGTTTGACGCCGGCGTGGACGGGATCTGGGCTGACTTCCCGGCGACGGCCGTAGAGGTGCGCGGGCAAGTGGGCGACTAAGGCCGCCCACCGGGCCAGCGCCTAGACAATGCCGCTGCTGCGCAATTTCCCGATCTGCTCCGGTGTCAGATCGAGAAGGTCCGTCAGGACCTGTTCGGTATGCTCACCGAGCCTCTCCGGCCCGCTCCAGCGCACGGATCCCGGCGTGGCCGAAAGCTTCGGGAAAGCGTTCTGCATCTTGATCGTGCCCCAGCGCTCACTTGGCAGATCGACCAGAGCTTCGCGCGCGACATAATGCGGATCATCCAGCATGTCCCGGGCGCGATAGACCTTCCCGACCGGGACGGCATGCTCGATCATGACCGCCTCGACCTCGTCGATGGTGCGGGTTCGGGTCCAGTCATTGATCAGATTGTCCAGCTCGGCCTGGTTCTCGCCCCGCGCAACATGGGTTGCATAGCGCGGATCGTCTTTCAGCCCGGGCCGCCCCATCGCCTCGCACAGCCGCGTAAAGACCGTGTTCTGATTGGCCGCGAGAATGACCATGCCGTCTGAACAGTCATAGATGTTCGACGGCGCAATGGCCGGAAGGTAAGAGCCGGACCGTTCGCGCGTGTAATTCTCGACCGTGTACTCAGGCACCAGGGATTCGGTGATCGCCAGAATGGATTCATAGATCGCGGCATCGACCACCTGGCCTTCCCCGGTCTTCTCCCGGTGATGCAGCGCCGCCAGTGCGCCCATGGTTGCAAACGTGCCGGCCAGCGTGTCACCGAGGGAAATGCCGGCGCGTGACGGCTTCCGGTCCGGTTCACCCATCAGGTAGCGCACGCCGCCCATGGCTTCTCCGACAGACGCGTAACCGGGGCGCTTCGAATAGGGCCCCGTTTGCCCGTATCCGGAAATACGGATCATGATGATCGCGGGGTTTTCCTTTTTGAGATCCTCGTAGCCGAGCCCCCACTTTTCCATCGTGCCCGGGCGGAAATTCTCGACGACGAAATCTGCCTGACGGACCAATTGCCGGACGATGTCCTGGCCTTCCTTCTCGCGCAGGTTTGCCGTGATGCAGCGCTTGTTGCGCGCGCAGACAGACCAGAGCAGCGGATAGCCTGTCCGCCCCCAGGTGCGCATCGGATCGCCCTGCCCCGGCGCCTCGACCTTGATGACATCGGCGCCCATGTCGCCGAAGAGCTGCGCGCAGAATGGCCCCGCAATCAGCTGGCCGAGTTCCAGCACGCGAAGCCCCGCGAGCGGCCCCTGCGCCGTTTCCATTGTCTTTTCCATTTTACCCTCCGCTAGCCTGCCTGTCCGACGCTCTCGCCCTCGCTCAGGCGCATGCTGCGCCGGACGTCACCGGCTTGTCTCCCAGTATTTTCAGGATGACGTCCTTGATCACCTCAAGCAGAGCTGCCCGTTCCTGCTGCGGGTGGCGCAGGGCACGCGCCGACAGGCCGGAGAAAATGGTGAAGATCAGTTCTGTGCGGGTTTCGGGATCGTCAATTCCCGCCCGGCGGAGAATGGAGACAAAGCGCAGGCGCATCTGCTTGTCCTGTTGCTGGAGGATCTCGGCAACATCGGGGTTCCTCTGGGCCTCCGCCAGGATTTCAAAGTTCAGGACTGTCCGGAAGGGCTCCTCGTCAGTCGAGAAGATGGCATTGGTCAGTTCCGCCATTTCTATTCTCAGATTTTCGGGCGACAGGTTTTCAAAGGCGGCAATACTCTCGTCCTGACGGCGCATTTCCAGTTTCACGACAGCCTGGATCAGTTCATCTTTACTGCCGAAATAATGGTAGAGATGCCCCACGCTGATCCCGCAATCCGCAGCGATTCCGGATATTCCGGCGCCGTGGAAGCCTTTGATAGAAAAGTGTTTTTCTGCGCAGGCCAGGATTTCTGCGATCCTCGCTTCGCGTTTGGCAACCGTTTTCGACACGGGCAGTTCACCCATCTGCTTTTCCTTCCCCCTCGTTAAACATCTCAATCTTGACTTTGTGCAGTGCGTCATTAGATAGAGCATTCATTCTATTTTGATAGCCCTCCTCCCAATCTGCCGTCAAGGACCGTTTCATGCAGACCGCGAAGAAGAGCCTGCCCGCATTTCTGCTCGCCTCGACCCTGCTGCTCGCAGCATGCGGTGCCGAGACGGCCAGCCAGCAACCTGCCGCCCCGCCCGCCCCTGTCGTGCAGACCATGACTGTCCGCCTGACGGACGTTCCCAATGTCATCGAATTGTCAGGACGTGCCCGCGCCTATGCCGAAGCGGAGATCCGTCCGCAGGTTACCGGCATCATCAGCGAGCGCCTGTTCAAGGAGGGTGACACCGTCAGGAAGGGTCAGGCGCTCTATCAGATCGACGCAGCAGAGTATGCCGCGGCGGTTCGCAGCGCCGAAGCGGCCCTCGCCCGCGCGGAAGCAACCGCGTCTGTGGCAAAGGAAACGGCTGCCCGCTTTGAGCGCCTCGCCGGCATCAATGCCGTCAGCCAGCAGGAGTATGACCAGGCCGTCGCCTCCGCCAGACAGGCAGAAGCCGACATCGGCATCCAGAAGGCGGCGCTTGACCGGGCCAGGATCGACCTTGCCCGCACAAAGATCTCCTCCCCGATCGAAGGCCGGATTGGCCGCTCCTCCGTGACGCAGGGCGCACTGGTGACGCAGAACCAGACCGCGCCGCTTGCACGCGTATTGCAGACAGACCCGATCTATGTCGACCTGACCGTTTCCAGCGCCCGGATCCTGAGCTGGCGTCAGCAAATCGCCGAGGGCGAGATTGCGACAACTGAGCAGAACACGATCCCGGTCGACATTATTCTGGCCGACGGCACCCCTTATCCGCTGGCGGGTGACCTGGAATTCAGCGAAGTGAATGTCGAGGAAAGCGCCGGCACTGTTGCCGTTCGTGTGGTTGTTCCGAATCCCGACGACCTGATCCTGCCCGGCATGTTCGTCCGGGCGAAATTTGTCGCCGGTTACTACGAGAATGTCGCGACCCTGCCCCAATCTGTGGTCTCGCGGACCCCGACGGGAGAGGCCTCCGTCATGGTGGTGGGAGAGGATGGCATTGTCCGGCAGCGCATCATCACTGTCGAGCAAAACGCCGACAATACCTGGACCGTCCTGAACGGACTGAAAGGCGGCGAGCAGGTCGCAACGGCCAACCTGCAGTCAATCCGCGACGGCATGACGGTTCAGCCTCAACCCGCCAACGAACAGACATCGGCAGCGCAGGATACGCGCGGCGGATCGAAATAAGCACACGCAGGTTAGTCTGATGGCAAAGTTCTTTATCGACCGCCCGGTCTTCGCCTGGGTGATTGCGATCCTTATCATGCTCGCAGGCGTCCTCGCCCTGCGTACCCTGCCGGTCGCGCAATACCCGGACGTTGCACCCACAACGATCAGTGTCACGGCCAATTATCCCGGCGCATCTGCGCAGGCTGTTGAAAACTCCGTGACGCAGATTATCGAGCAACAGATGACCGGACTGGACGGGCTCGATTACGTCAACTCCACATCCAGTTCCAACGGGTCCGCCTCCATCACGCTGGCCTTCCGGCCGGGAACCGATCCGGACATCGCTCAGGTCCAGGTTCAGAACAAACTGTCCCTCGCGACGCCCTTCCTGCCTGAACAGGTTCAGCGTCAGGGCGTGACCGTCAGCAAGGCCAGCACCGGTTTCCTTCTGATCACCTCCCTTTATTCCCCGAACGGAACATATGACCAGACCGACCTCGGCGACTATGTCCGCTCAAACATGTATGACACGATCAGCCGTCTTGATGGCGTCGGCAGCGTCACGGCTTTCGGCTCCCCTTATGCCATACGGGTGTGGCTGAAGCCGGAAAAGCTCGTCGAGTACAACCTCATGCCGAGTGACATCGTTCAGGCGATCCGGGAGCAGAACGCGCAGATTTCGTCCGGCGCGCTCGGCGGGGCACCCTCCGTCGAAGGGCAGGAAATCAACGTCACCATTACCCTGCAGTCGCTTCTCTCCACGCCTGAGCAGTTCCGGAACCTCCTGCTTCGCACAACGACCGAGGGCGGCTCTGTCCGCCTCGGCGACGTCGCGACGGTTGAACTCGGTGCCGAAAACTATGCCTTCGTCTCGAAATTCAACGGCTATCCGGCAACCGGCTTTGCCGTGTCCCTGGCCACCGGCGCCAATGCGCTGGACACAGCAGAGCGGGTGAAAGTCGCGGTTGAGGAAATGTCGCACAATTTCCCCGAAGACATGACCTATGCCTTTCCGGTCGATTCCACGCCGTTCATCGAAACCTCTATCCACGAAGTGCAGAAGACCCTGTTCGAAGCCATCGGCCTGGTCTTCATCGTCATCTTTATTTTCCTGCAGAGCTTCCGTGCCTCTTTCATCCCTCTGATCGCTGTGCCGGTCGTCCTGCTGGGGACATTTGCTGTCCTGTTGATCATGGGCATGTCGATCAACACGCTGACCATGTTCGCCATGGTGCTCGCCATCGGCCTGCTCGTCGATGACGCCATCGTTGTCGTCGAGAACGTTGAACGTGTGATGTCGGAAGAGAAGCTCCCCCCGCGCGAGGCCACGATCCGGTCCATGGAACAAATCATCGGCGCACTGGTCGGGATTGCCGTGGTTCTGTCGGCCGTCTTCATTCCGATGGCCTTCTTCCCCGGCTCCGCCGGTGTCATCTACCGCCAGTTCTCGGTCACGATTGTCTCGGCAATGACGCTGTCCGTGATTGTCGCCATCATCCTCTCCCCTGCCCTGTGCGCGACGCTGCTCAAGCCCAGCCATGGCACGGCCCACCCGCTGCTCGGGGCACCCGCGAGGATTTTCAACAACGGATTCGGGAAGCTCACGGCAGGCTATGAAGCCGTGGTGTCGCGCGCGCTGCGCCGCAAGGGCATCATGATGGCAGGTTTCGTACTGATCCTGACACTGACGGGGTTCGCCTTCACCCGGATGCCGGCATCATTCCTGCCAGACGAAGACCAGGGCAACTACTTCACACTGGCGCAGCTGCCTGCGAATGCGAGTCTCGAACGCACGGCAGAAGTCATGGACGGCGTCGTTGACTATTACCAGACAAGTGAAGGGTCCAACGTCAAAGGCATCTTTTCGCTGGCCGGCTTCAGCTTCGCCGGTCAGGGTCAGAACAACGGCATCGCCTTTGCCTCCCTGAAGGACTGGTCCGAACGTCCCGGCAAGGAAAATTCGGTTCAGGCCATTGTCGGCCGCGCTATGGGGGCCCTCTCCCAGATCGACGAAGCCCGCGTTTTCGCAATTTCACCACCGGCCATCCGCGAACTCGGCAATTCGAGCGGCTTCGACCTGTTTTTGCAGAATGACGGCAACTACACGCACGAAGAGTTCATGAACATCCGCAACCAGCTGCTGGGAATGGCGGGCCAGGATCCGCGTCTGGCCGGTGTCCGCCCGAACGGGCTGGAAGACGGTCCGCAGTTCAATATCGACCTCGACTATCAGAAAGCGCAGGCGCTGGGCGTATCCGTAGGCGACGCCACCAGCCTCCTGTCCGTCGCGTTCGGCGGAACCTATGTAAATGACTTCATCGACCGTGGCCGGATCAAACGCGTCTACGTTCAGGGCGCAGCCGAAGACAGGATGCAGCCCGACGATGTCGGCGACTGGTTCGTTCGGACGAACACCGGCCAGATGGCGCCGCTGGATGAAATCGCCAGCACGAACTGGACCTATGGCCCGCCCCAGCTGCAGCGCTTCGACGGTGTACCGGCCTTCAACATTCAAGGCTCCGCCGCCCCCGGCCAGAGCTCCGGCGTCGCCATGCTCGCCATGGAGGAGCTGATCTCGAAACTGCCCGATGGTATCGGCTATTCGTGGAGCGGCCTCAGCCGTCAGGAACGCGAATCCGGAAATCAGGCCATGGCGCTCTATGGCATCTCGATCCTGTTCGTCTTCCTCTGTCTTGCAGCCCTTTATGAAAGCTGGACGGTTCCAATCTCGGTCCTGCTCGTCGCGCCGCTCGGTGTTGCCGGTGCCGTCGCCGGCGCAAATCTTGCCGGATTGTCGAATGACGTATTCTTCCAGGTTGGCCTGCTGACCACGGTCGGTCTGGCCTCGAAAAACGCCATCCTCATCATCGAGTTCGCCAGGGGTCTGGAAGACCAGGGCAAGGAACTGGTCGCTGCGGCGATTGAAGCCGTCCGCATGAGGATCCGTCCGGTCCTGATGACGTCCTTCGCCTTCGGCTTTGGCGTCCTGCCATTGGCCCTCAGCACGGGCGCAGGTGCAGCCGGACGGAATGCAATCGGCATCATCGTTCTCGGCGGCGTGATCGCGGCCATGACGTTCAGCCTGCTTTTCGCCCCCATCTTTTATGTCATCATCCGGAAGCTGACCAATCGCTTCTCCGGCCCAGACAAACATGCAGAGGCATCCGCATGAACTCCAAAGCCCTTTTCGCAAGCGCATTCGGCACACTGATGCTGGCCGGATGCGTAAATCTCGCCCCGGACTATCAGCCCGGCGCGCTGCCCGTTCCGGCAGACCTCCCGGTCAGCCAGGCGGAAACGGAAACCGTCCAGCCCCTCCTCTGGGACGACGTGGTCACCTCCCCCGCCCTGAAACAGGTGATCGGCATGGCCCTGGAAGAAAACCGCGACCTGCGTGTCACCGCGGCGAACGTCAGGGCGGCGCGGGCAAACTTGCGCGTCTCCCGGTCGGCGCTCTGGCCCGCACTCGGCGCCAGCGCGACAATTCAGGACGGCGGAACCTTCGACGAGGGCAGCGCCAGCGCGGCCCGTTTCGCGGACAGCACCTACGCCCAGATCGGCGTGTCGGCCTGGGAACTCGATTTCTTTGGCCGTATCCGCAATCTGAACGATGCGGCGCTGCAGACCTATCTCGCCACCGAGGAAGGCCAGCGCGCCGCAAAGATCTCCCTTGCCGGCACCGTGGCTGAAACCTGGATGCAGCTCGCCGCCGATTACGAGCTTCTTAAGCTCGCGAACCGGACAGCGGAAAGCCAGACGGAAAGCCTCGACCTGACACGGGAATTGTTCGCCGCCGGAACGGCCAGCGAACTGGATGTCCGCCGGGCATCCGCCTCTGTCGCGCAGGCGCAGGCCCAGGCGGCCGAATTCGAAGCGGCCGTCCGGCGGGACAAGAACGCCCTCCAATTGCTCGTGGGCGCCCCCGTGCCAGCCGGACTGCTGGAGCAGGCAAGCCTCTTCCCTGCCCCGGTGGAGCTCAACCTGCCGGTCGGCCAGTCGTCTCTCGTCCTGCTGGACCGGCCGGATGTGCGGGCCGCTGAAGCGCGGCTGCGCGCGTCGAATGCAAATATCGGCGCCGCACGGGCCGCTTACTTCCCCAGCATCTCGCTGAGCGGCGGGGTCGGCGTGGCCAGTGGATCGCTGGATGACCTCTTCAATGGGAATGGCACCAGCGGCTGGACCTTCGCGCCTGCCATCGACCTGCCCATTTTCGATTTTGACCGCCGCCGCGGGAATCTGGATGCGGCGAAAGCGGAGGCGGATGCAGCGCTGGCAGCCTATCAGGGCACAATCCAGCAGGCTTTCCGCGAAGTGGCCGATGCCGCCGCCATCTCCGATACGATTGACCGCCGCCTCAGTGCGCTGGCGCAACTGACCGAAGACACCCAGGTAACGTTCGAACTCTCCGGCGAACGGTTCAAATCCGGCCTCGATGGCTATCTGACCGTCCTTGATGCGCAGCGGGAATATTACAACGCCCAGCAGCAGTGGATTCTAGCGAGCCTGGACAACAATCTGAACAGTATCGCGCTCTACAAGGCACTCGGCACCTGGAGCGAGGAATAAGGCGGAAAGGAAAACTGCTGGCTGGCGGTGAGACAGGGATTCGAACCCTGGAGACTATTGCTAGCCTACACACTTTCCAGGCGTGCGCCTTCGACCACTCGGCCACCTCACCAATCCAGCAGCGGACGCTCTAACTTATGGAGACGAACCTCGCAAGACTGTGATTGCCGTTGCAACAGCAACGTCCCATATGAAAGAACAGCTGAAGGAGGCCGCCATGCTGTTCACCCGTAAACCTGCTGCGATGCCGACGCCGGAAACCGCGCTGAAGGGCCGGCCGCATCCGATTCCGACTGCCGATACCCATTTTGTAAACGGACGCGGCCTTCTGGCCGAAACACCGGCCGGGTTTGAGCGCGCTGTGTTCGGACTCGGCTGTTTCTGGGGCGCGGAGCGCAAATTCTGGGAGCAGGATGGCGTCTGGCTGACCCGGGTCGGTTATGCGGGCGGATACACGCCCAACCCGACTTATGAGGAAGTCTGCACCGGCCAGACAGGGCATACCGAAGTCGTCGACGTGATCTTTGACCCGGCAGTCATCTCATTCGAGGGTCTGATGAAGGTTTTCCTGGAAAATCACGACCCGACCCAGGGCATGCGCCAGGGCAATGATGTCGGCACGCAATACCGCTCCGCAGTCTACACAACCAGCGACGCGCAGGCAGACGCCGCCCGGCGGATGATTGCGGCCTATGAGACCTCCCTCGCCGAGGCCGGTCATGCCGGAAAAATCACGACTGAGGTGGCCCCGCTCGGCGAGATCTATTTTGCTGAGGATTATCACCAGCAATATCTCGCCAAGAATCCGGCCGGTTATTGCGGCATTGGCGGCACGGGCGTGTCCTGCCCGGTCGGCCTGTCCGTCTGAGGCTCGGCCCGTCTAGGTCCCGAAATTCACCGCGAAGCGTTTGCGGGTCTCCATCAGGCTCTGCGCCTTGAACATGGCGTCGGAGGCGGCTTGCGCGCGCATGATCGACGGATCGGCCCGCAGGGCTTCGACCACCTGGGACAGGTAACCGATCGCTTCGCGGACAAGCTCCGGCTCGTATTTCTTCGCCGCCCGCGCCAGCAGCGCCCGGCCAATGTCCATCCGGGCCTGTATGGCGCGCTCCGGATCGGCCTGAACTGCACCTTCTGTCAGATGTTCACGCCGCAGGGCGATCACCCGGTCGAGACCTGCCAGATCCCCTGCCTCCTCCGCCACGTGCACAGCCGAGGCGCAGAAATCGCCTTCCACTTCATTACGGACCGCCACCGGCATGGGGCCTTCATGGTCCAGCATGGCTGACAGGGCTTCGGCCAGCAGGCTGATTTTCTCCGGACGGAAGGATTGCGGATTGCCGAGTCCCGGCTGCAGCTTCTTGGCCAGCAGGAAGGCGGCGATCTTCGGCATTGCCCCTTCCATCGACGTTTCGCGGGCCGGCAAGCGCAGGGTGAACAGCCGCGCTTCGGCAGCTGTCAGGCCACCGCCACGGGTCAGACCGTGAAGCACAAGGCCATCCTCTTTCCGGCCCCGGCGTTCACCCCAGACAAAAAGGTCCGCATCGGACGCAGCCATGCGCCGGCGCGCGCGTTCGACCGTCCGGGGCGCGAGCCCGCCGAGCAACGGACTCATGCGCATGATCCGGAAGGGCGCACCGAAATTGAATGCGGAAAGATGGTCTGTCAGTGCAGCCTGCAGCCATTTCAGCGTTGCACCGCGCTTGCGCCCCACAGGCTTTGCCAGCACGATCCTGTAGCCTGGTGTCTTGTCCGTACGCAGCGCGCGGGCCGCCATCACGTCGCCGAGCCGGCGAACGATGCGCACGCAGAAACGGGCCGCCAGGACAATCAGAAAGCCGCCAAAAAGGAGCCCGAGGACAACACCGAGCGCTGCGAGATACTGGGTTTCCCGCACATGGGCACCCGCCCAGGCTTCTGCCGATGTCAGCCAGTCCGTCACAGGCATAAAATTGGACCTCTCAAGCCCTTTGGCGATACGGTTCCTGAGCCGCGCTTGCAACAGGGAAACGCTGTTGACGCAGGCAAGCCCCATCGGACAGCATGGCGGGGTGGCACAGCGGGATTGGCGGGAGGCTAACGGGCGGCATGTCGGAATTCGTCACCCGGTTTGCGCCCTCGCCCACCGGTTATCTGCACCTTGGCCATGCCTGTTCGGCATTCCATGTCTGGGATGCTGCCCGGGCCGCGAACGGCCGGGTCCTGTTGCGGATAGAGGACATCGACCAGACGCGCTGCCGGCCGGAATATGAAGCGGCAATCCTTGAGGACTTGCGCTGGCTGGGCCTGGACTGGGACGGACCTGTCAGGCGCCAGTCCGATCATTTCGATGACTATGAGGCGACTATAACGGACTTGCGGATGCGCGGGCTTGTCTACCGATGCTTTCGCACACGCCGTGAGATCGCTGCCGCCATGCCAGCGGGTGCCAGGCCGGACGAATGGGGCTTTACGGGGCGCCCCCTGCCGGCGAGCGAGGAGGAAAAGCGCCTTGCCCGGGGCGAGGCCTTTGCCTGGCGCCTGTCGCTGGCCGCCGCTCGCGATGCACTGGGCCCCCGCTATGAGCAGCTTGGCTATATCGACGAGAGTGACGGGACGCCGCGCCGGGTGGCGGCAGACCCGGCCCCCTTCGGCGACGTGGTGCTGGGGCGCAAGGAAACCCCGGCCTCCTATCATCTCGCCTGCTGCCATGACGATGCGCTTCAGGGTGTGACGCATGTCATCCGCGGTGAGGACATACGCGAGATGACCTCCGTTCATGCGCTGCTGCAGGCGCTGATGGACTGGCCGCAGCCTGTCTACCGGTTCCATCCGCTCATACTGGGGCCTGATGGAAAGAAACTGTCCAAGCGGGCTGGCGACAGGGGATTGCGCGCCTGGCGTGATGAAGGCAAGACGCCGGACGACCTTCGCCGGATGACAGGCCTCTCATGACAGCCATACCCGCCTCCCCGCCCACGCCGCGTTCCTGGACGGGGCCGCTGATGGTTCTGGCAGGCGGCGTCGGCATCGGCTTCGCCCCGATCGGCCTTCGCTTCGGCCTGGACGAGCTTGGCCCGCAGGCCATTGCCTTCTGGCGCTATGTCTTCGCCCTGCCGCTGCTGCTGGCCCTGGTCTTCCTGATCGAGCGTCGCGCGCCCCGCCTGCCGAACCGTTTCATCCTGATGGCCGGGACATTCTTCACGCTCGACATCGCCCTCTGGCACCACGCCCTGACGCTGACGACCGTGTCCAATGCGACCTTTATCGTGAACCTTGGCAATGTGCTGGTCGGGTTCGGCGCCTGGTTTTTCCTCAAACAGCGCCCGCATGCCTTCTGGTTCGTTGCCGCCGCCCTCGCCATTCTTGGCGCAGCCGCCCTGTCGCTCGGCGGCGGAGAAAGCGGCAAAGGCAATATTCATGGTGACCTGTTCGCGGTGGCCGCCGCCTTTCTCGTCAGCGGCTACATGCTCTGCTCCAACATTGCCCGCCGGACGATTGGCGGCATCGAAGCCATTTTCTGGCTGACCTTTGTGGAAGTGATCGTTGCCGCCGGCATCGTGCTGGCGACGGGCGAAACCTTTGTGCCGAAAACCGCGGCCGGCTTTCAGGTGCCGATCTTCCTGGCGCTGGTGTCCCAGATCGCCGGACAGGCCCTGATCGTCACCGGGCTCGGCCGGACGTCTGCAGCGGTTGCGGGCCTTCTGGTCCTGGTCCAGCCCGTAGTGGCCGCCGCTGTTTCCTGGCGCCTGTTTGGAGAATCCCTGACCGTCCTTCAGGCAATGGGCGGCGTGGTCATCCTGTTTGCCGTCTGGCTGGCCCAACGCGGCCGGAAACCGCGCGTTGCAGTCGACTGACGAGGAAAACCGTCACACAAACACCTTACGACGCAGACAAGTCGAATCTACCGGAGGCCCCTATGCGCAAGACTCTCACCGCCCTGCCCCTGATCGCTCTCGTCCTTGCGGGGTGTGCGGCAACACCGGCAGCGACCGAACCCGCCGACGCGGCCGTGGCAGAACCGGTTGCCTCCCCGATTGCCACGCTGGACCGTGAGCCTGCCGTGCCCCGTCAGGCGGATAACGACTATTATCTCAACGCGCAGGCAGCGATCGATGCCAGGATCGCGGCGCGCGGCCTGCGCCCGGCCAAGAATGTCATCCTCTTTGTCGGCGACGGCATGAGCATTCCAACGGTCACGGCAACCCGTATCTATGCCGGGCAGAAACGCGGTGTGGACGGTGAGTCCTACAAGCTGACCATGGACCAGCTGCCCTATTCCGCCCTGTCCAAAACCTATAGCCATGACGCCCAGATCGCGGACTCCGCCTCCACCGCCACGGCCATGATGAGCGGCGTGAAAACGAATTCCCGGACGCTCGGCATCACGGGCGATGCGTCCTACGACAATTGCGCCAGCGTCGAGGGCAACACGACCGACACGATTTTCGAGATCGCGGAAGCGGCCGGGCTTGCAACAGGCGTCATCACCACGGCCCGCCTGACCCACGCCACCCCCGGCGCCACCTATTCGAAGACACCGAACCGCGACTGGGAAGCCTATGTCGGTTCCGGCGGTCCGGGAGCAGACTCCTGCCCGGACATCGCCACCCAGTTCATCGACTGGCCTGCCGGGGACGGGTTTGAAGTCGCCATGGGCGGCGGCCGCTCTGCCTTCCTGAAAGGCGGTGCGGAAGACCCGGAATATCCGGGCAAGACCAGCGACCGGAAAGACCAGCGCGACCTGATCGCAGACTGGACCGCGCGCCCGGACCACACATACATCATCGACCGCGAAGGCTTCGACGCGCAGGACTTTACCAGCGAAGACAAGGTGCTCGCGCTCTTCGAGCCTTCCCACATGGACTATGAGCTCGACCGCGCCGAAGACCCGGCCGGCGAACCCTCCATTGTGGAAATGACCCGCGCGGCGATCACCCGCCTGTCGCAGGATCCGGATGGCTTTGTGCTGCTCGTCGAAGGCGGCCGCATCGACCACGCCCATCATGCCGGCAATGCCGCCCGCGCGCTGGAAGAGGCCGACCAGTTCGACCAGGCGATCAAGGCTGCGCTGGAGATGACCAATTCGGACGATACGCTGATCATCGTCACCGCAGACCATTCCCACACGCTGACCATTTCGGGCTATGCCCGGCGCGGCAACCCGATCCTCGGCCTGTCTTCCATGTCGATCGACGGCAAGCCGTCCAAGGCCCTCGACGGCAAGCCCTATACGACGCTCGGTTATATGAACGGCCCCGGCGCCTGCACGCCGACCGAAGACGGCTTCGACTGCATCCGCAAGGACCTGACCGGCGTCGACACGACCGACAAGGACTTCCTCCAGCAATCGCTTTACCCGATGTGGTCTGAGACCCATGGCGGCGACGATGTGGCCATCTTCGCCTCGGGCCCCGGATCGGAACTCATCTCCGGCGTCATGGAGCAGAACGAGATCTTCCAGGTCATGGGCCGGGCCAGCGGGCTGGTTGCCGGGCCGGAGCCCGAATAGGCCTTCCATGGTCTCAAACCCGCTCCGCGGCCTTGGGCGGAAAAGGCAGACCGGCTTCATCTATGTGGCTGATGAACGCCGGGACCTGCGTTTCGCCGGGGCCGTGAAGGGGGATGTGATCCGCAACGAAACCCGCGATGCACCCTGGATCGTGGTGGAGCATTCGCTGGCCGGCGTGCTGATCACGAGCTGGCCGGGAACCTTCTGGGAAGCCGAGGTGGTGGATGCCATCTCTCCGCAGAACCATACTGGCGACTACACACGGGCCGTTGCCGTCCGCATCCTGAGACAGGTGCCGCCAGCCGAATGTTTCGGGCCTCATGGCGAGGCCGTCGTCTGGATCCTCGATCGCGCTGCCCGGCTGAGCCGTGAAGACGCCCAGACCCTGTCTGAGCATCGCGCCCCGGAAGCCGGACAGCTCTATTCCCGCGCATGGCTGAACTGGAAAGACCTGCCGGACGACAAGCGCGTGTTCGAGGACTGGGAAGGCATCATCGGGGCCGGCGGCACGCCCGTCTCCCCGATCGGCCGGGGGCTGGCAGCGATCTTCAACAGTGTCTGCGACAATGCCATCCGGCTATTTGGCGACATGGCCTGGTACACGACGGATGGACCGGACGAAGACGATCCCGACATGCACCTGGCCGAACCCTGGTACACGGCCTCGCTCTGCCTGCTCGAAGCGGCCATGGCGCTTGGTGCGCCGGATCTTTTGCCGGAAGCGGGCCGCAGGACGCTCACCGCGCCCTGGCATGCCCTGACCCGGTCTTCCCTTTCCTGATCAACCTCCCCTAGCGGCAGGTCTCGCCAAGACCGGTTTTCAGGGTCATCCTCGGGCAAAACATAAAGATCAGGAGGAAACGCCATGAAAGCTGCTGTGATGCGGGAGCCGAACAAGCCGCTGTCGATTGAAGAGGTCACGATCGACAAGCCCGGTCCGCGGGAAGTCCTCGTCCGGCTGAAAGCCGTCGGGGTCTGCCATTCCGACGTGCATTTCTGGGATGCCAATTTCCCGGTCGAGACGCCGGTCATCCTCGGCCATGAAAGCGCCGGCGTCGTGGAAGCAGTCGGCTCCATGGTCTCGGCCGTGAAGCCGGGCGACCATGTGATCTCCATCCTCTCCCCTTTCTGCGGCACGTGTGAATACTGCCTCTCCGGCCACATGTCGGTCTGCCACACGATCAACCGCGAACAGTTCCAGCGCCAGATGAGCGAGGCGCCGCGTCTCTCCATCAAGGGCGAAAAGGTCGGGCAGTTCCTGAATCTCTCCTCCTTTGCCGAACAGATCCTGGTGCATGAGAACGCCCTCTGCGCCATCGACAAGGACATGCCTCTCGACCGCGCCTGCCTGATCGGCTGCGGCGTGATCACCGGCGTCGGCTCGGTGTTCCATGCCGCCAAGGTGGAGCCCGGATCGACCGTGGCCGTGGTCGGCTGTGGGGGCGTCGGCCTGTCGGCCATCAATGGCGCGGCGATTGCCGGTGCCAGCCGGATCATCGCGGTCGACCTGTCGGACGAGAAGCTGCAGATGGCTGTCCGGTTCGGGGCGACCGACGTCGTCAATCCGTCCAAGGTCAATGCCGTTGAAGCGGTCAAAGAGCTGACCAAGGGCGGCGTGCACTATGCGTTCGAATGCGTCGGCCTGAAGCAGACCGCCGAACAGGCCTATCACATGATGCGCCCGCGCGGCGTCGCCACGCTGATCGGCATGATTACGCCCGGCGTGAACATCGAGATTCCGGGCATCGAAATGCTGGTCACCGAGAAACGCCTGCAGGGCGCGATCATGGGCTCTAACCAGTTCCGGATCGACTTCCCGCGCCTGGTGGAACTCTACCGGCAGGGCAAGCTCCACCTCGACGACATGATCTCAGACCGCATCGGCCTCGACGGCATCACGGGCGCCCTGCAGAACCTGAAGGACAACAAGGGCACTGTGGCCCGGCAGGTTGTGGTGTTTGACTAGGCTGTAGAACCGGTCCCTTCTGGCGCGCCAGAAGGGATTGGATCATGGCCGGAAAACGCGACACCAAGAAACGCGAAGTCTTCGAAGCCCTCTATGCGACAGCGGTCGCCCTGTTCGAGGAGAAGGGATACGACACCGTAACGGTTGCCGAAATCACCCGGGCCGCAGGTGTGGCCAAGGGAACCTTCTTCAATCACTTTCCGTCCAAGGCGGACATCCTGGCCGAATGGTACAGGCGGCTCATCGCGACTGCGTTCGAAACCACCGGGGGGGAGAATACCGCCGGCACATTGACCGATGCCGCACTGGAAACCTGCCGGCGGACCATCAGCCTCTGCGAGGCGTCGCCGGAACTCTGGCAGGCCAAGACCCTGCTGTCGCCGACAACGCCGGCCATCCAGGCGGTCGAGACGCAGAATGATGCCATCGCACACGAAGCTTTCGAGGCACAGGTCCGGCGCGCCATCGCCCGGGGCGAATTACCCGCCGGGACCGGAAGCGCCGCCATTGCCGACCTGATGCTCACCCTGTTTACCGGCACGGTGAGGCAATGCGTGGTGACCGGGCAGAGTCAGAACATCCTGAAAGATCTGGAAATCAGGTTCCGCGCAATCGAACAGCTCGCAACAGGAAACCTGTTGCCTTCCGGCAGCGGCAAACCTAAAAGGTGACCACGGTCACTTTTAGGCTTCTGACATGTTTCGCACGCTTATTCTTCTTCTGGGTCTAGCTGGTTGCGCAGGCACATATGCGCCGCCCGAACCCGCCAGCCGGCAGATGCTCGACACGGGAAACGGCATGCTGGCCGAAGCGCAGGGCGTCTGGCGGTCTGAAGAATCCGGCTGGCTGCTCCAGATCACGCCCGATGACATCATCCGCTGGCAGGAAACGCCCGCCGCCTGCTATCCGACACGCCAGGACGGGCCGACCATGATGGGGCAGATAGAATACCGCTACTTCACCCCGCAGGCAGATGGCACGGCCCGGTTTGAATACCTGCCCGCGGACGGACATGCCGTCTTTACCCGGATCAGCGCCCTGCCGGAGACTTGCCGTGAAGAGACCGACACCGGCCCCGAAGCCGTCTTCGATGTCTTCACATCCGTCTTCCGCCGCCACTATGCCTTCTTCGACCAGCGCGGCGTCGATTGGGAGAAGAACGTCGCAACCGCACGCACCAGCCTGTCGCCGGAGATGAGCGAGGCAGACCTGCTCGACCTGCTGGCAAGTCTTCTGGAACCGCTTCAGGACTCCCACACCAAGCTGGTTGCCAGCCTTGAGGGGGAGACCAGACGGATCCAGTCTGGTCTCGGCACGACCCTGCCCCGCGCACGCGACGAGATTGGCGAAGGCCCCTGGCTGATCGGACTTCTCGATAATCTCATGCCCTATCTGGATGAGGGCGCGGTCCATACAGGCAATGAGCGATTCATCCGTGGCACGATCAATGACCATATCGGGTACATCCAGATCTTCACCATGGGCGGTTTCACGACCGGGCACGAGCCCGGCACGCCGGAATGGGCGGAAGCGGAGGTCGCGGCCCTGCACGCCCTGTTCGATGAGGCGCTTGCCGGATTTGACGGCACGGATGCGCTGATCCTCGACCTGTCGAACAATCGCGGCGGCTATGACGCCATCACCCGTGCCATTGCCAGCCGGTTCACCGATTCACCCTTCACGGCTTACACTGTCAGAACCGAATGGGATGGCGCGCCGCAGGCCGTCTATACAATCAATCCGTATCAGGATGGGCCGCGCTATACAAAGCCCGTCTATGTCATCATCAGCGACGTCACCGTTTCCGGGGGTGAGATCACGGCCATGATGCTGCGGCAGCTTCCCCAGATCAGGACGGCCGGACAGACGAGCCGGGGCGCCTTCTCGACACCGCTGGCAAAACCCCTGCCAAATGGCTGGTACCTTGAACTCTCGAACGAGATCTTCGCCGATGCAGACGGCAACGTGTTCGAGGGCAAGGGCATTTCACCGGACATCGACCTGCCGCTGTTCGGCACGCACGATCTCGTCGGCAGCCACCTCACCTCACTGAAACAGCTGGTCGCCTGTATTGAAGACGGCACCTGCTGAGCAGGGGCGCAAAACACCTGGTCCCGCAGCAGCTCGTTACGTGCCGAAACCCCATTCAGCAGGGGCCATACAAAGCGCGCCCCTGCTCCAGATAGTCCTGCAAGGGCTGCATGCCCATACTGGCGCGGCGCGCATCGACACCTTCCGGATCCTTCAGGTCATGGACATCAAACTGCCCGTTCAGGCACTCCAATTGCGACCCGTAAAGCTGTTGCCGCCCGGCGGCGAGTTCGACACGGTCGTACATCAGGGCATATTCCTGCCCGTCTATCTCCCCGCGCTCTGCATAGGGACCGATTTCCGCAAGCACTTCGGCGCGGAAGGCTTCATCCGGCGAATGCTGTACGACATGGAAGACCTGTGTGAACAATTGCGGCTCGCCTTCGATGATGTCCGCCCAGGAATATTCCTGCAGGATGAGCTTGAGTTCGGCCGTATTGAGGGTGTCCACCTGATAGATGTATCCACCGGCACCAGACTGAAAAGCAGTCCGCACCTCCGAATCCAGCGCCTCGTCCGAAAACATCGGGATGAGGACTTTCCGCACATATTGGTCCCGTGCCGTGATCACGGCGAGCCGATCCAGCATGGGAAGCTTCCGCTCCATCAGGCTGGCAAACCTCTCGGTCATGGCCGCGGCTTCTGCGTTCTCCGGCAGCTTTACAGACGCCGCTTCCGGAACAGGAAGGGGCGTGGGAGATGTGCTCGTGCACGCTGCCACCGCAAGGGCGAACCCGGATAAAATCGACGTTTTTCGCATGGCGCCCCCTTGCTCGCAAAGGTAGCGCGTCAATCAGGCCAACGCAACCCGAGGGCGCCGGCTAGTCCCGCAGCAGCTCGTTCACGCCGGTCTTGGAGCGCGTCTGGGCGTCGACCGTTTTCACGATGACAGCGCAGGCGAGGCTCGGGCCGCCGTTCTTGTCCGGCAGCGTGCCGGGCACGACGACGGAGTAAGGCGGGATTTTGCCATAGCTGATCTCACCCGTCGCGCGGTTCACGATCTTGGTGGACTGGGTGATGAACACGCCCATGGCGATGACAGATCCCTCCCCCACGATCACGCCTTCGACGACTTCGGAGCGCGCGCCGATGAAGCAATTGTCCTCGATGATGGTCGGGTTCGCCTGCAGCGGCTCCAGCACGCCGCCGATGCCGGTGCCGGCGGAGATGTGGCAGTTCGCGCCGACCTGCGCACAGGAGCCGACAGAGGCCCAGGTGTCGATCATCGTGCCTTCGCCGACATAGGCGCCGATATTCACATAAGACGGCATCAGCACGGCATTCGGCGCGACAAACGCCCCGCGGCGCACGGCGCAAGGCGGCACGGCGCGGAAGCCTGCCTCTTTGAACTCGGTCTCGCCCCAGCCTTCAAATTTGGAAGGCACCTTGTCCCACCAGTTGCCGCCGCCCGGCACACCGCCGATCATGCCATTGGCGTTGAGGCGGAAGGACAGGAGCACGGCCTTCTTCAGCCACTGGTGCACGACCCATTCCCCGTCAGCGCCCTTCTCGGCGACGCGCGCCTCGCCCTTGTCGATCAGGTCGATGGCGGCATCCACGACATCGCGCACTTCGCCTTTCGTTTCGGTGGAGAGCGTGTCGCGCGCCTCCCAGGCAGAATCGATTACGCGGGCAAGGGCTTCGGTCATGGGTTGTCCCCCAGTTTTTTGTTTTTAGGCTCTGGTTCTTATTTCAGCGTGTCCCGCGCGGCTTCGAGGAAGGCTGCGAGGTCGCCGGTGACATAGTCGATGTGGTCCGGCCCGTCATCCTTCAAAATGTCCTCAAGCGTCGCAGGCCGGGCCTCGATGGGCTCGTGGCTCCAGTCCTTTTCGGAATGAACCAGCACCGTGGTGAAGCCCATATCCTTGGCCGGCAGCAGGTTGCGGGCAAGATCCTCGAAAAAGATCGCCTGTTTCGGATCCACGCCATGCAGCCCGCAGAAGCGGTCATAAGAGTCCTGTTTCGGCTTGGGCGTGTAGGCCGCGTCCTCGATGCCGAAACTGTCATGGAAGAGGTGCGAAAGGCCCATCTTCTCCGTCACACGCTCTGCATGGCGGCGCGAGCCATTGGTGTAGACGAACTTCCGGCCCGGCAGCGCCTCAATCGCGGCGCGCAGGCCCGGCAGGTCCGGCAAGGGAGACAGGTCGATGTCGTGCACATAGTGCAGGAAATCGGCCGGCTCGATCCGGTTGACCTGCATCAGACCCGACAGCGTGGTGCCGTAGGTCTTGTAATAGTCTTTCTGCACCTTCCGTGCTTCATCCGGCGGCAGGGCCAGCGCGCGGGACACGAAGGCCGTCATCCGCGTGTCGATCTCGGCGAAGAGATCGCACTCGGCCGGATACAGCGTGTTGTCGAGATCGAAGACCCAGTCGGTGACATGGTCGAACTTCCCGAACGGGGCGATGTGGACGCCAGCGGCCTTAGCGGTCATTGCCGCCTGCCTTGGCAAAGTCCCGTTCGAAGAATTCGAACACCAGCTTGCGCTCGGTTGGCGGGGGCGTCGCAGCGAACAGCGCCGTGCGATAGGCAGAGGCTTCGCACTGGTCCCGCCCGGCAATCGCGAATTTCGCATGGCCGACGCAGAACGCATCCGACGCCTTGGACAGGGTGCGGATCTTGGAGCCGTCCTCCATCTCGCCATAGACATAGTATTCGGTGCCGCGCAGCGGCCGGTCGATCACGCGGGCACAGCCGCCTGCTTCCAGCAGCCACCAGCCCCGGCTTTCCCAGCCTTCGGCTCCGCGCCGGGCAATGGCGCTCCAGATACGCTTCTTGGTGCGGTTACAGAGGTTGAAGCCGACATTGCGGCCCCGGTCCTTGGCCACCTGTTCAAGGAAATCGATCAGGTCATCATCCGACGTCGTGGCGGGCAGATTGTTCTGCTTGAGGAACTCCCCGATGGCGAGCCGGGTGCGCCGGCCGATATTGCCGTCGATGGCGCCGCTGGTAATGCCGGCTTCCTCGAGGAGGCGCTGCAGGCCGGCTGCGCGGGCCTTGTCCAGGCTGTAATTCTCGATCTCGGTCAGGTCTGTCGTCCAGCGCACCTTGCTGGAGATCTCCACCGCCCGGAAACCACGTGCTTCCAGTCCCATCGGGGCGCATTCGGGCGGGTTTTCCAGCGTGAAGCTGCCGGTGGGGTCCACACACAGCTCGGTACGGCCGCCCCATTCGCGCGGGCCACCACGATGGGCCGGCGAGGTGCGCGCATACAGGAAATGATATTTCGGCTCCAGCGGCGTCTCGACCGCCACCTTGCACTCACCGGGACGCAGCTTCAGCCAGCCCTCGACGGTGACGTCTTTTTCCTCAGGCACGCCGATGGCGGCATCAATGATGTAGGACGTCTTGTTGCACAGCTTCCAGCCATCCTTCGCGCCGGACGCTTGCGCGGTCGCGGTCAGGACAGGGAAACAGACAGCAGCCGCAAGGACCACCAGGACGTTACGAAATGAGCGTTCCAGCGCCATGTTCGGTAAACAGCTCCATGAGGAGGGCGTGCGGCGCACGTCCATCCAGAATAACCGCCGCCCCGACACCATGATTTACGGAATGGGCCGCGGTTTCAAGCTTCGGTATCATGCCACCAACAGCTGTGCCGTCTTCGATCAGGCGCGGGATGTCGGCCACCTTGATGTCGCGCATCAGGTTCTTGTCCTTGTCGAGCACGCCGGCGACATCCGTCAGAAGCAGGAGGCGGCTGGCACCCAGCGCCTCGGCAAGTGCGCCCGCAGCCGTGTCGGCATTCACGTTGAACCGGTGCCCGTCCGGCCCCATGGCCACCGGTGCAACGACCGGGATCAGCTGCGAATCGGCCTTCAGAAGGGCTTCGATGACGCTCGTGTCCACGCCGGTGGGCTCACCGACAAAGCCAAGGTCGAGCACCTGTTCGATATGGCTGTCCGGGTCGCGTTCGGTCTTGGTGGCCTTGGTCGCCTGCAGCAGCTGGCCGTCAGAGCCCGACAGGCCCACAGCCAGGCCACCGGCCTGATTGATCGCCCGAACGATGGATTTGTTGATCGGGCCGGAGAGCACCATTTCGACCACTTCCATGGTCGCTTCATCGGTGACGCGCAGGCCGCCCTTGAATTCGGAGACGATGCCCAGCCGGTCCAGCAGCTTGCCGATCTGCGGGCCGCCGCCATGCACGATGACCGGATGAATGCCCAGCGTCTTCAGGAGGACCACATCGCGGGCGAACATGGCGGACAGGGTTTCGTCCACCATGGCGTGGCCGCCATATTTCACGACAATGATCTGTCCGGCATAGCGCTGGATATAGGGCAGCGCCTCGGACAGGGTTTTCGCAGTGAATTGGGCGGCAGAGAACTCGTCAGTCATGGCCGCCCCTTTAACGCGCTTTGCGGCCGGGTGAAACGCCTATTCGCCGCGGCAATCGCTGTGCGCAGCCAGCATCCGGAATTTCCCCCATACCGATAAGCGGCTTGCCGGACGGGAAAAGCCTTTTAAGGTCCAGGGCTGAATGGGGTTCAGGAAGCACTACAGATGATACGAATTCTGTCCGGTCTGGCGGGACTCGCCATGGTCGTCCTTGCAGGCGCTGGCGTTGTGCTCTGGGATCCCCTGCCCGCCAATCCGCCTCCGGCCGTGCTGGCCGCGTCCGCAGACGCCTATGACGCGGAAATCCTGCGCGACGAGTATGGCGTACCCCACATCCGCGGCAAGCGGGACCGGGATGCCTCTTTCGGCCTCGCCTATGCCCATGCCGAGGATGATTTCGAGACCATCCAGGAAGTCGTCGCGGTGACGCGCGGCAAGCTGGCCCGTTACCGGGGAAAAGACGCGGCTCCGGCGGATTATCTCGTCTCGCTTCTCGGCGTCTGGGACACGATCGATGCGCGCTACGAGACCGACATTCCCGATGACGTGAAAGCCATCGCCGAAGCCTATGCCGCCGGGCTGAACCTCTATGCTTCGCAGCACCCCGATGAGACCTGGACAGGCCTCGCCCCGTTCACCCCGCAGGACATCGTCGCCGGCTTCCTGTTCAAGACACCGTTCTTCTATGGCCTCGACGAGACGCTGACCGGCCTCTTCTCGGACGATTATACCCAATCCATCGCGCTGGACCCGCAAGGCGACAGGAAAGCCTTCCTGATGGCGCCGAAAACGCTGTCCGAGCGCGGATCGAATGCGTTTGCTGTCTCCCCTGCCCGCAGCGGGGACGGCGTCACCCGGCTGATCATCAATTCCCACCAGCCGCTGACCGGGCCGGTCGCCTGGTACGAGGCGCATATTGCTTCCGACGAAGGCCTCGACATAACCGGCGGCATCTTCCCCGGCACGCCGGTGATCCTGCACGGTTTCAACCATGACATCGGCTGGGCCAACACGGTCAGCGCGCAGGACTTGTCGGATACCTACGTCCTCACAAGGAACCCGGATAACAGGAACCAGTACCTGCTTGATGGCGACTGGCAGGATTTCGAGACGTCGACCGCCATACTGCATGTGAAACTGTGGGGCCCATTTGCGCTGAAAGTGAAACGCCCCGTCCTGCGCTCCGCCCACGGACCGGTAATCGAAGCGCCAACCGGCACTTACGCCATCCGCTATGCCGGCATGGGTGAGATCCGCCAGCTGGAACAGTATTACCGGCTGAACAGGTCCACGGGGCTCGACAGTTTCCTCGACGCCATGTCGCTGAACGCCCTGCCCTCGATCAATTATGTGTTCGCGGACAAGGACGGGAATATCGGCTTCATCCACAACGCCCAGTATCCGGCCCGTGACGATGCCTGGGACTGGAGCGGCGACCTGCCGGGCGACCGGTCGGACCTGATCTGGGACGGCTATCGCGACTGGGCAGCGGTGCCGAAACTGACCAACCCTGTCTCCGGCTTCGTCTTCAATGCCAACAACACCCCCTACAGCGCAACCGACGGACCGGACAATCTGGCGCCGGAAGACTTCCCGCAAAGCATGGGCCTTCAGACGAACCAGACAAACCGCGCCCTGCGTATCATGGAACTGACCGACGGCACCGGCCCCATGGACCGGGCGCGCCTGCTCTCCATCAAGTTCGACACAGCCTATGCTGAAGGCTCCGAAGCACGGCAGGTGATCGAGACGGTGCTGGCGCAGGACTGGAGTGATGAGCCGGACATGGCCGAGGCCGCAGCCTTTCTCGCAGAATGGGATTTCGACATGGACATGTCTTCCCGCCATGCAGCGCTCGGCGGGCTGACAACGCTGCGGGAAATCACGGCGCGTTACACCCATATTCCGCCTCCTTCCCCTGAGACGGCATTCCGGGAGGCCGTCAGCTGGCTGATGGAGCATCACGGCCGGATCGATCCGGAATGGGGCGAAGTGAACAAGCTGGCGCGCGGGGACCAGACCTGGCCGATCAGCGGCGGGCCGGACACGTTGCGCGCAGTCTATCCGGCAGAGATCCGCGATGACGGCACGCTTCACATGAATGCCGGAGACACATGGATCGCACTTGTGGAATGGGACGCCGACGGCAACCAGACGGCCCGGGTCATTCACCCCTTCGGATCGGCGACGCTCGACCCGAACTCATCGCACTATGCCGACCAGGCAGAGCTGTTCGCTATGGAAAATTGGCGCCGGGCGCACCTCGACTGGCTGGAAATCGCGGAGAGCGCCACACGGCGTTATCACCCCGGCCAGAGCGCTGACTAGATCAGTCCGGCGATCTCGGCGCGCAGTTCGGGAATGCCCCAGCCCTTTTCGGACGATGTCATCCGTACCACCGGATGCGCCGCCCCGCGCTTCTTCAGCTTGTCGGCAATCTTCGAGGCGAGCTTGTCGACCTCGCCTTTGGCCACCTTGTCGACCTTGGTCAGGACGATCTGATAGGTCACGGCGGACTTGTCCATTATGTCCATGACTTCTTCGTCCGTATCCATCAGGCCACGGCGGGCATCGACCAGAAGGAACACCCGGCGCAGCGACGGACGCCCGCGCAGGTAAGACTTGGTCAGGCGTGTCCACGCTTCGGTCTGCGAGCGGGACACTTTGGCATAACCGAAGCCCGGAAGGTCCACGAGGTAGAGCTGACCTTCACCGATGTCGAAATAGTTGAGTTCTCGCGTCCGGCCGGGTTCTGCCGAGGAGCGGGCCAGTTTCGCCCGGTTGGTCAGCGCATTGATCAGGCTGGACTTGCCGACATTCGACCGGCCGGCGAAGCAGACTTCCGTCCGGTCGGCCGGCGGCAACTGTTTGAGGTTCACCACGCCCATGACGAAGGTGGCGTCCCCCGCGAACAGGAGACGGCCCGCTTCCAGCGCTTCTTCGCTGAAGCCAGGTTCGCCGGGGGATGTCTCTTCCGTCATCGGATCAGCTGGCAGGCTCCTTGCCGCCCGAGAACAGCTTCTTCACGAATTTGCCGATCTCGGTGTCCACCCCGTTCCGGCGCATGATGAAGTATTGCTGAATGAAGGACAGCGTGTTCGACCAGACATAGTACATGACGAGACCAGCCGGGAATCCTCCGAACACGAACAGGAAGATCAACGGCATGAACTGGATCATGCGGCGCTGCATCGGGTCTGGCGGCGGCGGTGACAGCGTCTGCAGGGCCGCCATGGTCGCGCCGTACAGGATCGGCAGGATACCGACGCCGATCACCATGCCGAGGAACGGAATGGATTTCAGGTCCGCCGCAGACCACCACGGGATCAGGCCGAAGAGATTGCCGATGGCGGTTGGATCCGGCGCCGAGAGATCCTTCAGGAACATGAAGGAGGCATGGCGCATCTCGATCGTGGCGTAGAGCGTCTTGAACAGGGCGAAGAAGATCGGGATGGTCACAAGGATGGGCAGGCAGCCGCCCAGCGGGTTCGCGCCCTCTTCCTTGTAGAGCTTCATGATTTCCTGCTGCTGGCGCTGCGGATCGGCCTTGAAGCGTTCACGGATTTCCTGCGTCGGCTCCTGCAGCTTCTTCATCTTCGCCATGGACTTGTAGCTCTGATTGTAGAGCGGCACGAGCGGCAGCTTGACCAGCACGGTAAAGGCCAGGATCGCCCAGCCGAACGAGCCGACAATGCCGGACAGCCATTCAAGCGCATAGAAGAACGGCTTGGTCAGGAAGAACAGCATGCCCCAGTCGATGGCATCCTCGAACTTCGGAATGCCGAGATTTTTCTCATAATCCTTCAGCACCTCATAGCGCTTGGCGCCGGCAAAGATCCGGTTCTCCATCGTGGCGCTGGCGCCCGGGGCGAGGTCCAGTGTGGCGGACTCGGTGCGAAGCTCCAGATCCTTGCCCGTGGCGAGCTTGCGCTTGTCGATCATGCCCGCGAAGAACATGTCCTGCTGCGGGATCAGGGCGCCCAGCCAGTATTTGTCGGACAGGCCCCACCAGCCGCCATTCGGCGCCGGGAACGTTCCATCAGCCGACTCGCCCTTGATACTTTTCATATCATAGAGGCCCTTGAACTTCTTCATGCGCAGCGAGCCGTCGGTATGGCCCATCAGGCCCATATGCGCAGCCGTCGAGACGGACGAGCCGGGGTCGGTCGCCTCAAGGAAGCCTTTGAAGTCGCCAAAGCGTTCAAGCGAACCGACCGCGCGGAAGCTGCGCGGCGTGTCGGACGTGTTGGTCACCTTGTCGGTGAAGGTGAACATGTAGTTCTCATCGAGCGAAATGGTCCGCTCAATAGTGACGCCGTCGCCTTCCAGTTTCAGGACAACCGGCGAGTCCGGGGTCAGCTTGTCACCCGAGACGACGGTCCAGGGCGAATTGCGGCCCGCCACCAGCGTGCCGCCCGAAGCCCAGTAATAAGTGGCGAAATAGCCGTATTCGCTGTTCTCCGGACGGAACAGGCGCACTTCCTGCTTCTTCTCGACCGTCAGATAGTAATCGTGCAGGCTGACATCATCGATGCGCGCGCCCGCGAGGCGAATCGAGCCGTCGACGCCTTCCCCCTGGAAATCGATGCGCGCATTGTCTGCCAGCGCCTCTTCGACCGGTTTCAGCTGGTCGATGGCGACAACGCCGGTATCGGCCGTCTTGGCCTGGGATTCGGCCTCAACTGCGGCTTGCTGCGCTTCATATTTCTTCTGCGCCGGCTCAACGAAGAATTTCTGATAGCCCAGCACGAGCGCGATCATCAGCACCATTGCGAGCAGAAAATTGCGCTGGTCTTCTTTTTCCATCTCGGGGTCCCGGAATCTTGAAGCAGGATCGCCCGGACGGGCGGCGGGGTTTAATCAGCGGCGAGGCTTATCAGTGCGCTTTCCATATCGTCAAGCAAACGCGGCCAGCCAATATCAGCGGTATCCTGACGCGCAATGAACACATAGTCCCAACCGGGGCGGCCATGGCGCGGCAGCAACTGGCGTGCGGCCTCGCGAAGACGCCGTTTGGCCCGATTGCGGATGACGGCATTGCCGATCTTCTTTGTGGCGGTGAAGCCGGCCCCGGCATGATCGCCCGGCGCCTCCCCGGCCCGCTTGCGGGCCTGGACAACGAGGGATTTGCGCCGCTCTGCCCGGCCACCCCGCACGAAAATGAATTGAGGCCGCACGCGCAGGCGTACGACCTCAATCGAAATCTTGCCGGTATCTGCCGTCACGGCCTACCCCTTCGGAGAGGCGGACTGGCGCCGTTCTTAGGCGGAGAGGGACTTGCGGCCCTTCGCGCGGCGGCGAGCCAGGACCTTGCGGCCGTTCTTGGTGGACATGCGCTCACGGAAGCCGTGCGTGCGCTTGCGGCGGAGATTGCTCGGCTGGAAAGTGCGTTTCATCAGTCTGCTCTGGAAGCTAAGTGTCTCGGAAAAGGGGGCCAATACAGGGCCGGACGCGCCGGGTCAAGTCATGCAATCAGCATGAAAAGCGGTCAGCCGGGCACGCTGTCTGCCAGACGGGCTTACAGATCGCGCCCCCTGGCATCCAGCGATCTTTACATCTGCAGAGAGTCTTGGTGTGACTGGTGCCGGGCGGGCCATGAACACGGGATCAGATTATGCGTCTCCTGCGCACATTGGCCATTTGCCTGGCCGCAACCCTTCCCCTGCCCGCCGCCTTCGCCCAGACCATAGATTACGCGCGCCTGGATGACCGGATCAGCCGGCTGGCCGCGCAGGAAGACATCGTCGGTCTGGCGGTCGCGGTGATCGACCATGGCCATATCGCCTTCGCCAACGGTTATGGCGTCACTGAGCGCGGCGGCACGCCGGTGACGGACGAAACGGTCTTCCGCTGGGCATCGCTGTCAAAGGGCGTCGCAGCTACCGAAGTCGCCATCCTTGCCGACCGGCACGAACTCAACCTGACCGATACGGTCTCGAAGTTCCGCACTTCGCTGCGGCTGCCGGGCGGCGGCGAACACCGTGCAACGCTCGAAGATGTTCTCTCCCACAGGCTGGGTATTGTCCCGAATGCCTATGACACGCGGCTGGAGGATGGCTGGGAGGCTGCAGACATCCGCCACAGCCTTCGGTCTCTCAAGCCGCTCTGCCCGGTCGGCGATTGCCACACCTATCAGAACGTCGCCTACGACACGATTTCGGAAGTCGTCGAAGACGTGACCCATTCTTCCTATGCCGAGGCGGTGGAAGAATCGGTCTTCAAGCCGCTGGGCATGGTATCGGCCAGCATTGGCCGGAACGGCCTGCAGACGGCGCCCTCCTGGGCCCGGCCCTATTCAAGGCGGTCCAGAGCAGATGACACGCAGCTGAAGCGCCGGGTCAATGAAGACTATTACAGGGTTCCGGCCGCCGGCGGCGTAAACGGGTCGATCCTCGACCTTGCCAATTATGCCCGCGCCCAGATGGGGCTGATGCCGGACGTCCTCAGCGAGAAAGCGCTGGAAATGCTCCAGACCCCGCGTGTCTACACAAGTGGCGAGCAAAGACGCATGTCCAGCCGGTACCGGGGCACGGTGCGCGACGCCCGCTACGGGCTTGGCTGGCGGATCTACAAATATGGCGTCAATGGTGACCGCGTGATCGGCCACCGCGGCGCTGTGGAAGGCTACAGGTCCTATATCCTGTTCGATCCGGAGCAGGACACCGGCGTCGTCATCCTCTGGAATTCCAGCTCCCGACGCCCCAATGGCATCGGGTTCGAGGTCATGGACATGCTCTACAGCCTGCCGCCACAGGACTGGATGGAAATCGACACGCCGGCCACAGGCGGCTGAGGCGCCGATCACGGGCCTTTGATCGGCAGCTGAAAAGGCGTGACGGGCGAAGTCCGGCCGGGTGCGCTATGTGAGGGGCTCAATTCACCCGATCCGGAGCCGATCCGCCTCATGCCCGCCGCTGCCTGCCGCCTTGCCCTGCCTGTCGCCCTTGCCCTGACGCCGCTCAGCGCGCTGGCGCAACCGGCCGTTCCGGTCTCCGGCATGGTCCAGCAATTGCCAGCCGAGAAACCGGTGCATGCGGCATGGACCTGCCTCCTGAAGAAATATGTGAAACCCGGACCGGACGGCGTGAACCGCGTCGACTATGCAGCCTTCCAGGCCAACGCAAAGGACCGGGCCACGCTCGATACATATATCGAAAGCTTTGCGGACATGGACCTGTCCGGCACCGATGCGGCCACCTTCGCCGCCTGGGCCAATCTCTATAATGCCGTCACCGTCCGCTACATTCTGGAACAATACCCCACCGGATCGATCCGCGACGGCTACCTCTTCGGCGGACCGTGGAAGAAGATCAAAGTGGCGGCAGGCGGCGAGACCGTCTCCCTCGACGAGATCGAGCACGGCATCCTGCGCCCGCGTTTCGGCAATCCGCTCGTGCACTACGCCATCAACTGCGCCGCCGTCTCCTGCCCCAACCTGCAGCCGGAAGCCTGGCAGGCCGATACACTGGACGAAAAGCTCGCCGCAGCCGCGCGCGCCTATGTCAACGATCCGCGCGGCGTGACCGTGACAAGCCGGGGCCTGACCGTCTCCTCCATCTATGACTGGTTCGAATCCGACTTCGGCGGATCGAAACAAGCTGTTATCGAACACCTTCTGGCCTATGCAGAGCCGGTCCTCGCCGAAGACATCCGCTCCAACCCGCGCATTCGCGCGTATGACTATGACTGGTCCCTCAACGACACGAAGAAGGCCGAAACCGAATGACTGACACCAGCGTGAAATCCCGCGCGCCGCTCTGGCAGCGCCTCTGGCCGGTCTATCTGATCGCCGGTGGCCTGCTGGCAGGCTGGCGGCTCGGCCTGTTCGATTACCTGTCGCTGCAAACCCTGCGCGAACAGCATGAAGCCCTGCGCAGCTTCGTCGAAGGCAATCTGCTGATCGCCGTCGCCGCTTATGTGATCATTTATGCCCTCTCCACCCTGTTCATGGTGCCGGGCGCGCTCTGGATCACGATCGCAGGCGGGTTCCTCTTCGGCCTCGCAGGCGGATCCGCCGCGACCGTCGTCGGCGCCACGCTGGGCGCGAGCCTCCTGTTCCTGGCCGCCCGCACAGCCTTTGGCGGCATGTTGCGCGAACGGGCCGGCCCCTTCCTTCGCCGGATGGAGGCGGGCTTCCATGAGAACCCGCGCTCCTACATGTTCGCCCTGCGCTTCCTGCCGATCGTGCCCTTCCCTGTTGCCAATATCGCCCCGGCGCTGCTGGGCGCGCGCTACCCGGACTATGCTCTGACCACGGCCATCGGCATCATCCCGGGTGTTGTCGCCTATACCTGGATCGGTGCCGGCCTCGGCGCGACCTTCGAAGCCGGGGAAAACCCGGACATCGGCGCGGTTGCCGGGAACCTTGTGCCCGCCTTCGCGGCGCTTGCCGTCGTCTCTCTGATGCCGGTCATCTGGAAGAAATTCCTTGGCCGCAAAGTTCCCAAGATCGAAAGCCCACCCGCATGACCGACCCTGTTCAAGACCTGAAAGCCGACCTCTGCGTGATCGGGGCCGGATCCGGTGGCCTGTCCGCAGCCGCCGGTGCCGCCCAGCTCGGCCTGAAAGTGGTGCTCTATGAGAAGCACGAAATGGGCGGTGACTGCCTGAATTATGGCTGCGTCCCCTCCAAGGCGCTGCTCAGCGCCGCGAAGGCAGCGGCCGGTGTTCGTGAAGCCAGAAAGTACGGAATCCAGACTGAGGACCCAAAAACAGACTGGGAGACTGTCAAATCCCATGTTGCGGGCGCCATCGAAACGATTGCCCCGGTCGACAGCCAGGAACGGTTCGAAGGCCTTGGCGTCACGGTCATCCGGGAAGCCGCCCGGTTTGCTGACAAGAAGACCATCGTCTCGGAAACGACCCGGACCCAGGCCCGCCGCATCGTCATCGCCACAGGCTCGCGCGCACTCATCCCGCCGATTGACGGGCTGAAGGACGTACCCTTCCTGACCAATGAAACCATCTTCACGCTGCCGGAACTGCCCCGCCACCTGATCATTCTCGGCGGCGGCCCGATTGGCCTCGAAATGGCGCAGGCCTTCCGGCGCCTGGGGTCAGACGTCACCGTGATCGAGATGGGCCGGGCGATGCCCCGGGCAGATGCCGAACACGCTGCCATTGCGATCAAGGCCTTGCGGGATGAGGGCGTGACCATCCTCGAACAGCACAAGGCCGGGCGGGTCAGCCAGGAAAGCGGGCGGATCCGCGTACACACCGAAAACGGCGCAGGCACGCCGGTGATCGAAGGCAGCCACCTTCTGGTCGCCACGGGCCGCCGCGCCGTTCTGGACGGTCTGGACCTTGAAAAAGGCGGTGTCGAAGCCGACCACAAGGGCATCGTTGTGGGCAACACGCTGCGCTGCCGATCCAATCCCCGCGTCTGGGCGCTGGGCGATGCCGCCGGCAAGGAGCAATTCACCCATATTGCCGGATGGCACGCCTCAGTCTTCACCCGCAGGGCTTTCTTCAAACAAGGCACCAAGGCCTCCAGCCTGCCCGTCCCGGCGGTTACCTACACCAGCCCGGAAGTCGCCCAGCTCGGCCTGACCGAAGCTGAGGCGATTGCGAAGCATGGCGGCAAGGTGACCACGTCCGCCTTCCCCTTCCACGAAAACGACCGCGCCATTGCCGAGGGCAAGACGCTCGGCGAGTGCAAACTGGTGCTGCACAAAGGCAAACTGGTTGGCGCGTCCATTGTCGGCGAAGGTGCGGGCGACATTCTCCAGCTTGTGTCGGTCGCCATGTCGAACGGGCTGAAACTGACCGCGCTGACCAATTTCATCTCGCCTTACCCGACTCGCGCCGAAGTTGTGAAACGGGCCGCCTCTGCCCACTTCACGCCGGTCGTGTTCGGAACCAATTCGCGGCGTCTCGTCGGCTTGCTCCAGCGCATCCCGTAGGCTAGTTCAGCCCATGTGAACGGCAACGCAAGCGCCCCCCTTCCGGCCCCCGTCCGCCAGCCTGCGTCCGCTCGCTGGTACCATGGGCTATCGTTCCGCCTGTTCGGTTTTACCCTGGCCGCAATCCTGTTTGTCGAGGGGCTGATTTTCATCCCCAGCGCGTCAGGTTTCCGCACAGCCTGGCTGAACGAAAGGCTGCAGGCAGCCCGCATCGCCGCTCTCGCCCTCGACGCCTCCCCCTCCCGCATGGTGTCGGAGGAGCTTGCCCAGCAATTGCTGGAAAATGCCGAAGTTCTCTCCGTGGCCGAGGTTGAGGACGACATGCATATCCAGCTGCTCGATTCCGATATGGACATCGAGGGCAGCTATTATCAGCTCGACCTACGCGAAACGACACCGGTCCGCCGGGTGATGCAGGTGATGGGCGCCTTCGCGGCGCCAAAGGACCGTATCCTCGTGATCACGGCCATCGGGTCGACACCGGATCGCATCATCGAAGTGGTCGTGCCGCAGGCCCCGCTCCGCAAGGACCTCTATGCCTATGGCCAGCGTATCCTCGGCCTGTCCTTCCTGATCGCCCTGATCGCCGCAACCGTGATCTATGTGCTGCTCCATTTCGTCGTGGTCCGGCCGATGGTGCGCGTCACCGCCAGTGTCGAACAGTTCCGCATGGATCCCGGCGGCTGGACCCGGCGGCTGCAGCCGACCTCAAGGCGTGACGAAATCGGCCGTGCCCAGAATGCCTTGTCGGATATGGAAGAAGCCGTGGCCGATGCCTTCCGCCAGCGTGCCCACCTGGCAGAACTCGGCACCGCCGTCGCCAAGATCAATCACGATCTTCGCAACTCGCTCGCCTCGGCGCAGCTCGTCTCCGATACGCTGGCCCGGTCGGAAGACCCGCGCGTGCAAAAGGCGGCCCCGCGTCTCGAACGGGCGCTGACCCGCGCGATCAACCTCGCCTCCGAAACGCTGGACTATGGCAAGGCCGCGCCCCAGCCGGCCGACATGCAGCCGGTCTCCCTGCGCGGCTGCGTCGAGGAGGCCGCGGCCGAAGCGCTCGCCGCCTGGCCGGAAGTCGAGTTCATCGATGACTTGCCCAGCGCACGGATCATCCATGCCGACCCGGAACACCTGCACCGCCTGGCCACGAACCTGATCCGCAACGCTGCCGAGGCCATGGTCGCGGCCGCAAGCCTGCCCAAGCGCATCACCGTGACCCTCACCCGCGAGGGTATGGAGTTCACCGATACCGGTCCCGGCCTGCCGCCCAATGCGCGGGACAATCTGTTCAAACCCTTCGCTGCTTCATCCCGGAAAACCGGCACCGGCCTCGGCCTCGTCATCGCCCGGGAACTGGCCGTCGGCATGGGCGGAGACCTCGTGCTCGCCTCTACCGGACCGAAAGGCACGGTCTTCCGCCTGATCCTGCCGGACCTTGTGGTGTGACCCCCTACACGCCGCCACAGAACCCCGTCCGCTATGTGCATGTCGACGACCACCTGATCGTGATCGACAAGCCATCCGGCCTATTGTCCGTTCCCGGACGAGGACCGGAGAAAGCCGATTGTGCCGTCGCCCGCGTCAATGCCGATCATCCCGGGGCGCTGACGGTTCACCGGCTGGACATGGCAACCAGCGGCCTGTTGATCTTGGCCAGGTCGAAAGAGATGCAGTCTGCCATGTCCGGCCTGTTTGAGCGGGGCACGGTGGAGAAGGCTTATACCGCCGATGTCTGGGGCAAGCCCGATCCGCCGGAGGGAGAGATTGACCTGCCGCTGATCACCGACTGGCCAAACCGTCCGCGGCAGAAAGTGGATCACGAAACCGGAAAGCCCAGTCGCACCCTATATGAAGTGATGGAACACCACGCCGATCACGCCCGACTTCGCCTCACGCCGCTTACCGGCCGGTCGCACCAGCTGCGGGTGCACCTTGCCGAAATCGGCCATCCGATTCTCGGCGACAGGCTTTACGCGCACGCGGCCGCTCTGGCCGCCGCACCACGCCTGCACCTGCATGCGAGCGAACTCATCTTCGAGCACCCGGTCACCGGTGTCCGGCTGACCCTCACCTCGCCCTGCCCGTTCTGAACCTATAGCGGCCGGCGCATCTGGAGGAAGCGGCCGCCACCATGCCAGAGCGGGCGGTCCTCCGCGACCTCGATTTCAAAACCGAGCCGCTTATAGAGCGCCATCGACGCCTCCAGCCCATCGGTTGTTTCCAGATAGATGGATTGCCAGTCCTGCGCCTCGGCATGTTTCATCGCCGCATCCAGCAGCTTGCCGCCAATGCCCAGGCCGCGTGTCTCCGGCGTCAGCACGACCCAGCGGAGCTGGCCCGCATCGCCCCGGTCCACCACCGCCGCGCAGCCGACCGTTTCGCCGTCCATCTCGGCGAACCAGACACGGCTTGCCGGATGGGACGGAATATCGGCCTCTTCGACCGTGTGCCGCACATGATCCAGGAAGTCAGCGCCATAGTGATGCCCACCCTCCTGCTCATAGCCACGCCGGTGCAGGTCGACGATGCGCTCCACATCGCCCTCACGCCAGTCACTGCGGATATGGAATGCTTTGGTCATGACAATCGTTTCTTCGTCCGGCCTTCATGCGCGCGGGCACTTGCCGGGTCGTCCGGCCAGTCATGCTTGGGATAACGTCCGCGCATATCCTTCGCCATGTCCTTGTAACCGCCTTGCCAGAAGGCGGGCAGGTCCTGCGTTGTCGCAACGGGCTTCATGCCGGGTGACAGCATCTCGACCGTCACCGGCACACGTCCGCCCGCAATCCGCAAATGCTCTGCACACCCCCAGAAGGCCTGCGCCCTTGCAGACACGAGCGGTGCACGCGGGTCGAGATAATCCACCCACGCAGACTGGCCCGAGGGCAGTTCCAGCGACAGGGGCGCGCCTGAGCGCAGCGCTTCCTGCACCTGCCAGTCGAGCGACGCAATCAGCGCCTCGCGCACTTTATGGTCGGCGGGCACCTGCGCCCCGGCTTTCTTCAGGCAGGGCAGGAGCCAGCCCCCCGCCGTCAACATCAAGCCATCGGCGCTGAGACCTTGCGCGTCAATCAGGCCCGACTGTTCCAGCAGGGTGAGCCGCGACAGTGTCTCCTCCACCACGTCTTCTGCGCCAATGGCGGCAAAGCCCTGTTCCTGCACCGCGTTCAACATCGCCTTTGCGGCGACCTCCGCAGACGGTTTCGGCAGCGGCGTTTCCGACAACACGATGGCGCCCAGTGCTTTTACGCGCCGCGCCGTAAAACGCGCCGTTCTCGGATCAAACTCGGCCCGGTCTTCGCTGACAACTGTTCCGCTCGCCAGCGCATCTGCCTCACTGATCGGGACAGCCAGCGAAATACGCGCTTCTTTCGACGCCCCGCCAAGGTCGGCGACCACCAGCCAGTCCGATTTCGCGAGCGGGTCATTGTCCGGCAGCGTCGCGGCACGACCGGAGGCGAGCAGGAAAGTCCCCGTGCTGCCGGGGCGCTTGCGGGCCACTTCGTCCGGCCAGGCGCGGGCCAGCAGCTTTGGAAGATCGCCGGATGGTGCCGCGCCCTTGCCCCAGTTCTTCGCCTGCTGTTGCAGCACCCGGGCGCGGGGCGAGCGCTCCTGCCGGAACCGGGTGAGCCGCTCGCGCAGATCGATGGATGTTCCGCCTACGCCGCGTTCGCCTGCGAGGGCGGCCACTTCTGCCGCAAGCGCCCGTTCGCCGCCTTCCGCCCCGGCGACCAGCGCAGCCAGCCGCGGCGATAATGGCAGGCGGGACATCTCGGAGCCCAGCGGCGTGAGCCGGCCGTCTTCATCCACCGCGCGCAAGGTCAGCAACAAGTCCGTAGCCGCCTTCAGGCGGCCTGCGGGCGGCGCGTCCATCCAGGTGAGGTTGCCTGCGTCCCGCTCCCCCCATTCGGCCAGCGTCAGGACAAGGCCGGACAGATCGCTCGACAGGATTTCCGGCACCGGCGCAGGCATCAGGCCACGCGTCGCCTCTTCATCCCAAAGACGATAACAGACGCCCGGCTCAAGTCGCCCGGCCCGGCCACGGCGCTGGTCGACCGACGCGCGCGATGCGCGCACCGTGCTGAGGCGGGACCCAAGCCCGCCAATATTGTCCTCCGCCACGCGCGACAGGCCGGAATCGATCACGATCCGGACGCCCTCAATGGTCAACGCGCTTTCGGCAATGTCCGTCGCCAGAACGATTTTGCGCTTGCCCTCCGGCGCGGGCTGAACCGCCGCATCCTGTTCCGCCGGGCTGAGGGCACCGAACAATGGCGCCACGATCACATCCGGCCCGAGACCGTCCAGCCGCTCTGCCGTGCGCTGGATCTCCCCTGCCCCCGGCAGGAAAGCGAGGATGGAGCCCGTCTCTTCTCTCAGCGCCCGCCGGATCGCTGAGGCCATCCGGTCCTCGGTCCGGTCCTGCGACCGGCCGAGATAACGCGTCTCCACCGGGAACATCCTGCCTTCGCTCTCCACGACAGGCGCATCGAACACGGCCGAGACGCGGGCCGTGTCGAGCGTCGCGGACATGATGAGCAGTTTCAGGTCTTCCCGGAATGCCGCCTGGCTTTCCAGCGCCAGGGCGAGTCCAAGATCCGAATTCAGCCTGCGCTCATGGAATTCGTCGAACAGGATGGCGCCCACGCCCGCCAGTTCCGGGTCATTCAGGATCCGCCGGGTGAACAGGCCATCCGTGATCACCTCCACCACCGTGTCGGCCGAGACCTTCCGGTCGACGCGGGTCGTCAGGCCGATGCGCTTGCCAAGCGGCTCACCGAGGCTTTTCGCCATTTGCTGCGCGGCCATGCGCGCCGCGATGCGGCGCGGCTCAAGCAGGAGGATACGCCCCTCTACGACCGCCGGAAGATCCAGGAACCCCGCCAGGGACAGCGGCACACGCGTCGTCTTGCCGGCCCCCGGAGGGGCAGCCAGCACAAGCCGGGGCGCCGCGCCAAGGCGGGCAGAAATATCTCCCAGCACCTCGTCAATCGGCAGGGACGCGCGAAAATTTGCCATGGTCTGCCGCAATAAGGCCGCCCCTGCCCCTCTGGCAAGCACTGGTGGTCCGATTGCAGTGGCAGACAAAGCCCCAATTGCCTTCGCATGATCTCCTCCCTAGGGTCTGGCCAAATTCTGAGGGAGCTGTGGATGAAGTGGTGGTTTGAAATCGACCTGTGGAAGCGCGTGATTGCCGCGCTCGTGCTCGGCACAATCGCAGGCATAGCGCTGCGCGCAGGCATGGGCCCCGATGCGGCTGCGGTCTTCGCCACCGACTGGGTCAAATGGCTGGGAGACCTGTTCCTGCGCCTGATCCGGATGCTGGTCGTCCCGCTCGTCTTCTTCACGCTCGTGTCGGGCATGATTGCCATGGGCGACCCGAAACGCCTTGGCAGCCTGGGCCTGCGGACCATCGGGCTTTATTTTGGTACCACCGCCATCGCCGTGACACTGGGCCTGATCATGGCCACCCTCTTCCAGCCGGGCGCCAGCCTGTCGCCGGAAATGTTCGAGGGCGTCGATGGCAGCGCCATGGCGGATGCCGCCGCCCGGGCGGATGCGGCGGGTGGCTTCGTCGAACGCTTCCTCGCCATCGTGCCAACCAATCCATTCGAAGCCCTCGCCAAAGGCGACATCCTGCAGGTGATCTTCTTCGCCATCCTGTTCGGCGTCGGCATCATGCTGGCCGGAGACATGGGCAAGCCGGTGGCCGCCTTCTTCGATGGTGCGGCCGAAGTGATGATGAAAGTCACCGAGTTCGTCATGGAAACCGCCCCGTTCGGCGTGTTCGCCCTGATGACATGGGTGCTGGCCACGCAAGGCCTCGGCATCCTGCAGAGCCTCGGCGTGCTCGCCATCGCGCTCTACCTCGCTTGCTTCCTGCACATCATCATCACCTATGGCGGGATCATCAAATTCGTGCTGCGCCTGCCACTGATGCCCTTCTTCCGCGGCGTCACCGATGCGCAGGCCGTTGCCTATTCCACCTCTTCCTCCAGCGCGACCCTGCCGGTCACCATCGCCTGTGCCGAGGAAAACCTTGGTGTCGACAAATCAATTGCCGGCTCTGTCCTGCCGCTGGGCGCGACCATCAATATGGATGGCACCGCCATCTATATCGGCATGGTCGCCCTGTTCGGCGCGCAGGCGCTCGGCGTGGATGTGACGCTCGGCCAGTATGTGCTGGTCGCCCTGATGGCCACGCTGGTTTCGATCGGCGCGGCAGGTATTCCCAGCGCAGGCCTGCTCCTCTCCGGCATGGCGCTGCAACAGGTCGGCATTCCGCAGGAAACGGCCTATCTCGTCATCGGCTTCATCCTGCCCTTTGACCGGCTGCTCGACATGATGCGGACCCTCACAAATGTGACCGGGGATGCGACCGTGGCGACCGCCGTTGCAAAATGGGAAAACGAGTTCGACTACGACGTCTACATCGCCCGCGATCCGGTTTAACCTTCCCTGCTGCAGTCCATGCGCCTATGCTCATGGGCTGTAGGGGTTGAATTCGGGCGATGAGGCAAAACCCGTGTTGCGTATGACATTGACAGGAAAGCGCGCGTCCGCGTGAGACGGCGCCCGCGCACCGTTCCGACCTTTGGCGCGCGCCAGCTTGGCTGGACGGCGGGCGTGGCGATCATCGTGTTCGCCATTCTGGCTGCCGGGGCGGCCGGTTTCTGGCCCCTCGCCCCGATTGACCGGCTGGTCGACAGCCTCGTCGAAGGGGCACGGGGCGGCCCGCTCTATGATCTGATGCTGGTCGTCACGGCGCTGGGAGACGGCCTGTTCCTCACACTTGCGGCTGTGGTGACGGTCGCCTCCTTCCTGTTCACAGGCGCGCGCTGGCGGGCGATGTGCTATGCGCCCTGCTTCGGCTCGATGCCGGTCGTGGTGCACACAATCAAGCTCTGGATCGCGCGCGCCCGCCCGACCGACATTCCCTATACCGGCGTGGATCTGTTCAGCTTTCCGTCCAGCCACGTCGCCCATTCGGCCCTGATCTATGGCGCGATTGCCGGGCTGACCTTCGTCACTTTCCGCGGCTGGATGCGCTGGGGGCTGACCGGGTCCTTCCTGCTCCTCATCGTGATGATCGGGGCCTCGCGCATGTATCTTGGCGCGCACTGGTTTAGCGACGTGCTGGCCGGGTATGCGCTGGCCTTCCTGTTCCTGGTCATGCTGGCCATCGCCGTGGCCAAGCATCCGGAGCCACCGAAATTCTCACGCGGCATTCCGATTGCCCTGTTCGTGATCGCGGCGGCCTTTCCGATCTATCTGATGCTCTCGCTGCCGGATTCCGAGGCGCTGTACCGCGCCATCGAACTGCACCAGCGCCCGGGCACGCCGGCGGAGTCTCCGCCCTCGCCCTGAGGGGCAAAGCGGTCTACACCCCGCCTCCCATGCTGACCCGCCAGAAGACCCTGCAGCTTGCCCTGCCGATCATTGCCGCACAGGCCGCGACGGCCACGACCGGCATTGTCGATACTGCCGTCATGGGCCAGTTCGGCGACAAGGCAGACCTCGCAGCGGTCGCTATCGCTGCGGTGGCGTACAGCTTCATCTATTGGGGCTTCGGCTTCCTGCGCATGTCGACCACCGGGCTCTCCGCGCAGGCGGCCGGGCGGGGTGATGAAGCGGAGAAGCGGGCAGTCCTCTTGCGCGCGCTCTCCCTCGGCGGCGCCATCGGGCTGGCGCTGCTGATCCTCTCGCCGATCCTGAAACCCCTCGCCTTCACCGCTTTCGCCAGCACCGATCAGGTAGAGACGCTGGCGGGCGCCTATTTCGACTCCCGCATCTGGGGGGCGCCCGCCTATCTGATGGGCCTCGCCGTCACCGGCTGGATGCTGGGCACCGGACGGACCGGGCAGATGCTCGCCTTCCAGATCATGATGAACGCCGTGAATGCCGGGCTGGATACATGGTTCGTCGCAAGGCTCGGTCTCGGCCCGGCCGGTATCGGCGCAGGCACGGCGATCGCGGAATGGACGGCGCTGCTCTTTGGCCTCGCGCTGGTCTTCCCGGCTTTCCGGGGCGCTGCCCCATTGTTCGACCGTGCACGCCTCGCCGCCCTGTTCGGCGCCAACCGGGACATCATGATCCGTACACTGGCGCTGGTGCTCTGCTTTGGCTGGTTCGTCCGCTCCGGCACGATGATCTCCACCGCCGTGACTGCGGGCAATGAAGTCCTGCTGCAGTTCATTACGGTGGCCGCCTTCGTGCTGGATGGCTTTGCCTTTGTCGCGGAGAAGGAAGCCGGCGAAGCCTATGGCGCCAACAGCGCGCCGCGCCTTGCTCGGGCCATGCGGCTGACCAGTGAATTCGCCCTGATCGCCGGGCTCGGCTTTGCCCTGCTCTATTTCCTGGGCGGCGGCTGGGTCATCACGACCTTTGTTCGCGATGTCGAAGCGCGCGATGCGGCGCTTGCCTACCTGCCCTATTGCGCGCTGGTGCCGCTGATCGGCATTGCGCCGTGGCAGCTGGATGGCCTCTTCCTGGGCACCACACAGGGCCGGGCCCTGCGCAATGCAGGCGTGGCCGTCGCTGTGCTTTATATCAGTACGGACATGATCCTGCGCCCGCTCTACGGCAATACCGGCGTCTGGATCGCTTTCCTGCTGATGTATCTCTATCGCGCCGCGGCGCTTGGCGTCTATGTGCCGGGCCTGTTCCGGCGGCTTCAGACCGCCTAGAGCCCCGTTCCCACAGCTTCCGCCAGCGTCGCAAACCCATCCGCCTTCAGCAGCGCGGGCAGCCCCTTGTTGATTTCCTGCGCAAGGCCCGGCCCTTCATAGACCATGGCGGAATACAGCTGGACCGCATTCGCGCCGGCACGGATCTTGGCATAGGTATCCGCCGCACTGGCAATCCCCCCTGCCCCTATCAGGTCAAACTCGCCCTTCAGCGCGCGTGCGAATGCGGCCATAACCTCCGTTGACGGACCCATCAGCGGCGCACCGGAGAGGCCGCCCGTTTCGCCCTTGTCGGGGCTTTTCAGCGTCTCGGGACGCGCCAGAGTCGTGTTGGACACGATCAGGCCGGACAACCACGCCCCCGGCCCGCGCACGACTTCGACAATGTCGGCAATCGCTTTCTCATCAAGGTCCGGGGCGACCTTCAGGAAGACAGGCTTGCCCGACCGGTCCGTTCCTCCACACGCCGTCAGCAGGGCTTCGAGGGACGCCCGGTCCTGCAGGCCGCGCAGGCCCGGCGTATTCGGTGAGGAAATATTGATCGTCACATAGTCTGCATGCGGGGCGACAGCCCGGATGCCGGTGACATAATCCGTAACCCGGTCGTCACTGTCCTTGTTGGCGCCGACATTCGCGCCGATCGGCACCTCGCCGCGATAGGTTTTCAGATTACGGACAAAATTGTCGAGCCCGGCATTGTTGAAGCCCATCCGGTTGATGACCGCCCGGTCTTCATCCAGCCGGAACAGGCGCGGCTTCGGATTGCCGGGCTGCGGGCGCGGGGTCACCGTGCCGCATTCGACAAAGCCGAACCCAAATTTCGCCATCGCGTCCGGCACATCGCAATTCTTGTCGAACCCGGCCGCCAGCCCGACAGGTGACGGCAGCTTCAGCCCGGATTTCGGCAGAACGGTTTCCAGCGCGGGATCGGCCAGCGGCGGGTTCAGCGGCACGCCAAGGCGAAGTTTCAGCGCCTTGATCGTGGCCGTATGCGCCGCTTCCGGTGGCAGCAATTTCACGAGGCTGGCACCGAAATCGGTCAGGCTCATCAATAATCCTCCGGAAAATGCAGGGCGCCATCTTCGCCGCGCCGCAACTGCCAGACGGCATCGGCGCGGGACACTTCCAGCGGCGCATAGAGATGCGGAAACATCTGCCCGCCCCGGCTCGGCTCCCAGGTCAGCGGCGGCAGCTCCGCCACGGCGAACCGCAGCAGACGGATGCCCTTGGCGCTGGCGAAGTGGAGCCGCGCCGTTTCTTCCACCTGCGCCCGCGTCGACAGGTGGACATAGCCGTCCTGCTGGTCGATCGCCACACTGGTTACGCCAGCAGCGGACGCAGCCTGCCAGTCGTCACCGGTCAGCAATTTATAGACATGGGTTTCGCCGGTCTCGGTCATGCCCGGTATTCAGCAGGCTTTGCGGGCGCTGGCAATTGCGGCAAGCTCGTCAGGCATTGCCGGGAGAGACAAATGGCCAGGAAACGGACAGACGAGGAAATCCGCGCCATGATGCTGCCGCATGGGCGCACCATCGGCGAGGAACTAGCCGCGCTTGACGCCTTCTCCCGCCTGCTGGACTCCCGGTTCGGCCTGTTCGGCATCAAATTCGGCCTCGATTCCGTGCTGGGACTGGTCCCCGTGGTCGGCGACGCGGCGACCGGCGCCATTGGCCTGCACGCCCTCGCCACAGCGTGGCGGCTGAAGCTGCCTGCCTCGGCCTCCATCGGGATTGTCTGGAACCTCGTCGTCGACACGGCGCTGGGGTCGCTGCCGGTCGCCGGAGATGTGTTCGACATCTTCTACCGGTCGAACCGGAAGAATTACCGCATCGTGGAAAAACACCTTGTCCGCAGGGCCGAGGCCCATGCAGCTTCAGGCAAGGCTGCCCCGGTCAGGACGCGGAATTAGGCAGGCTGGCGGTCGTCACTTTCACCACATCGGTGGCGCGGGCCAGCGTCCAGCCGCCTTCCGGCGCCTGGCAGGCGGCGAAGCGGCCACGCTCCTGCCCGGCAAAGGCATAGGCCACATCGCGGCACATCACGCTGACCGTGACCGGTGCCTGTTCCGTCACCACACGGGTCACCTTGCTGACGCCCGGCGTGAAGGTGACGGTGCGCACAGTCGACTGGCCCATTTCACGGGACACGGTGCGTTCCAGCACAATGGTCAGCGTGCGGCCATCCGGCGTGATGATGGCCTGTTTCGACCCGTCGGCGCCATTGTCCAGAATGGAGCGGAAGGCCTGTCGGACGAGATCCATGTCTTCGGTCAGGACAGGCTCAGCCGAGGTGCGCTCGACACGGCCCGCAAGGAAGGCTTCCGGCGTTTGCAGCCCTGAGGTCTCGGCAAAGTCGCGCACATCGGCCTTGCCGGCGCTCATCGCGGCGGGCGCCTTGCGCGTGACGGTCTTGCCTTCATCCGGTGTGTAGGACGCACGGATCAGCTGGGCTGGTTTTGCCGGCTTGTGAGACGCCGGGACGGGCACCGGGCCTTCATAGGCGGTGAACACGATCGGCTGCGGCGCCGGGGCCTCGGCAACGGCCGGCTTTGGTGAGGCCGGTGCGGGCGCCGGGGCAATGGCAGGCGCAGAAATCGTCTGGAGGTTTGCCTGGCGGGCCTGCTGTTCGGCCAGAAGTTTCTCAGCGGCCAGCCGGTCTGCGGCAGCCTTCGCGGCGATCTGTTCCAAGCGGCGCGCTTCGGCCGCATCGGCCTCTGCCTGCGCCTTGAGGGCCGCGAGGCGAAGGCGCTCGGCCTCCTGTGACTTGGCGAGCTCGAACGCTTCCTGACGGGCGGCAGCCTCGGCGGCTTCGCGGTCGGCGCGCAGCTTGGCAAGGCGCTGGGCGTCGAGATTGGCAAGGCGCTGGGTCTCGGCCTCGGCTTCGGCCACGCGTTTCGCTTCGAGGTCAGCGAGGCGCTGCGCTTCGGCCTCGGCGGCGGCCTGACGCTGCGCTTCCAGGCGGGCGAGCCGGTCGGCTTCCACCTGCGCCACGCGGGCCGCTTCGGCCTCAGCAAGGCGCTGGCGCTCGGCTTCCTCAGCGAGGCGGGCCTGTTCAGCGGCAGCCGCAGCGGCGGCCTCTGCCTCGGCTACGCGGACGGCTTCGGCATCAGCGATGGCCTTGGCGGCGCGCAGACGGGCTTCCTTTTCGGCGGCTTCCTGCGCGAGCTTCGCCTCGGTTTCCATCTCGGCCTTGCGATCGGCCAGCATGTCGGCGACGCCCTGATAGTTGAACCAGGCTTTCGGCGCTTCGGGCTCTGCCGCGCTGGCGAGCGCGACGGCGGAGGCTCCGCCCGGTTTCAGCGCCGGGGCGAGCGCGCCGGTTTCGCTGGTGCCGGTAGCAGGTTCAACCGCCTTGTCCTTGCTTTTCAGGGCATTCTGCGCAGCCAGGACGGAAAGGCCGGCAAGGCCCAGCACGGCAAGGCCGGCAAAGGCGAGCTGAGAGACATCGCCAAGACGGGTCGACACGTCTTCGTGCTCTTCCCGTTCGGCGACCTGCGGGCGCACTTCGGGGCGCGCCGTTGCGGCGGCGGCGGATGAGACAATCGCTGGTGCAGGCGCGCGGCGTTCTTCTTCCTTGCGGGCGGCGATGTCCTCGATCACCGAGACCAGTTCTTCGTCGCTCGGCGGGGCCTGGACGGCAGGCGCAGGCACTTCGACGGCGGTTGCGGCGCGGATGCGCTCGGCTTCAGCCTTCGCGACTGCTTCAGCCTTTGCGGCAGCCTCGGCGTTCGCCCGGCGGCGGCGGGCCTCGTCGCGCACGGCATCGGCGGCGCGGCGGCTCTCCGGCGTGCTGGAGGCGCCCGGCCGGTAGAAGATGCCGGAATCGATGGCGAGGGTGGATTGCGGCCGTGCGGCCTGGCGCGCCATCAGACGCGCCCGGAAAGAGCCCGGCTCAGCAGCGTTTCCGCTGGCCTTTCTGCTGTCGTTCTGGCTGTCGATCATGACCTTAACCCCACGCTGCAGACGATTAACCTGCCCTCTTAGTTACGGTAAACGATTAATGTAACGAAAACCATGGCCCATCGAAAGCGGCTCCCCGCTTGTCAGCGACGGGCCGTCGCCTTAATGCAACAGCCTCAAGCTGCAGCGCTCAGGGAAAAATTCTCCATGTCCACGCCGAAATCCGCCCCGAAAAAGGTCGTTCTTGCCTATTCCGGGGGTCTCGACACCTCGATCATCCTGAAATGGCTGCAAACCGAGTTTGGCGCAGAAGTTGTGACTTTTACGGCCGATCTTGGCCAGGGCGAGGAACTCGGCCCCGCCCGCGAAAAGGCGCTCGCCGCCGGGGTGAAGCCGGAAAACATCTTCATCGAGGATGTACGCGAGGATTTCGTGCGCGATTACGTCTTCCCGATGTTCCGCGCCAATGCCGTCTATGAGGGCGTCTACCTGCTCGGCACCTCCATCGCCCGCCCGCTGATCGCCAAGCGCCAGATCGAGATTGCCGACATGGTCGGCGCCGACGCCGTCTGCCACGGCGCCACCGGCAAGGGCAACGACCAGGTCCGCTTCGAGCTCGGCTATTACGGCCTGAACCCGGACATCAAGGTCATCGCCCCGTGGCGCGACTGGGATTTCAAGTCCCGGACGGACCTGCTGAAATTCGCCGAATCCCACGGCATCGAGATCGCCAAGGACAAGCGCGGCGAGGCCCCCTTCTCGGTCGACGCCAACCTGCTGCACTCCTCCTCCGAGGGAAAAGTGCTGGAAGACCCGTCCCAGCCCGCGCCGGAATTCGTCCATATGCGCACGATTTCCCCGGAAGACGCCCCGGACGAACCGGAGATCATCACCATCGGTTTCGAGAAAGGCGATGCCTGTTCGATCAATGGCGAGGAAATGTCCCCGGCGACGCTGCTGACCGCCCTCAACGCCTATGGCAAGAAGCACGGCATCGGCCGGCTCGACCTCCTGGAAAACCGCTTCGTCGGCATGAAGTCCCGCGGCATCTATGAGACGCCCGGCGGCACGATCCTGCTGGTCGCCCACCGCGGCATCGAACAGGCGACGCTCGACCGCGGCGCCGCGCACCTGAAAGACGAGCTGATGCCGAAATATGCAGAGCTCATCTATAACGGCTTCTGGTGGAGCCCGGAGCGCGAAATGCTGCAGGCCGCCATCGACCATTCTCAGCGCTACGTCTCCGGCGAAGTGACGCTCAAGCTCTACAAGGGCCAGGCCTACCTGATCGGCCGCTCCAGCCCCTATTCTCTGTACTCTGAGAAGATCGTCACCTTCGAAGACGACCACGGCGCCTACGACCAGAAGGATGCGGAGGGCTTCATCCGCCTGAACGCCCTGCGGTTGCGGTTGCTGGCGGGGCGTGACCGGAAGTTCGGGAAGAATTAGAGACTCCACCTTCAATGGGAATCATGCCTACGTAACAGGGTCATGAAGGTCTCTTTTGAAAGTGTTTTTAATGATAGCGGATCAGGCTCTGATCCGGAATTCTCGCGCAGGTTTTTGGCTCAACGCAAATGGGTTATCCTATTTGCGACTTCGGTATTTTTGATACATCATAACTACCTGTCATTCACGGGTTCCTTCGGCGCTGTCGTTCTAGATATCGACAGGAATGCAATCTACGCCATAAGATCGCTTAGCGGGGCGGCGATACTTTTTGGCTTCTATATGGCTTTCTCTGTGTACGGCTATCTCACCAAGTACACCGTTACCAAACGCGATAAATTTGATCAGCTTCAGATTGAAGAGCAAGATGTGTACTCTGAATCGATCGAGTCTTTGAAGGCGCAGGTTTCGGGTCGTACCATCGAAATTCAAGCCGAAAGAGACTCTATTCGCATTTGGGAATCGCGAATTGAAGAATATGAAACTGCGCTTAAAGAGCTAGACGCAAAGTTTCCTACTGCGAAAGAAAGAAGCTCGGAAATATCATCACAACGCGCCAGAAATGCGTTGGCTGCAAAGAACGCTCTTGAGGTGACAGATGCTATCGAAGCCTTACAGATAAATAGGCTTGCAGACGATTTTCGAAGGGGGACAAATGCATTGTCGGACCCTGCGCTTGAAACGGACAGAATTGCGCGCGTTAGATCAAGGCTAGCTGCAGAATTATGGTCTGCCAACGGTGGGCTAACCAAGGTAAATCAATCAATTGAGAAGCTTGAAGCGGACCGAGATCAGCTATCCGCTCAGATTCAATCTGCCACGAACGCTCGAGCAAAAATCAATAGCAACAATCGCCGTCGCTGGACAATATTCTATTCCTCTGGTCTTCTTGCTGACCTTGTCTCCATGATCCCCACGGTTATAGGTTTGGTCTATTCTGGAATACGGTTTGCCAACACTTTTTAAGCGTCGATCCAATCCCACTTGTGGGGCAACCAAAGGGCACTCGGATGGCGAAGATCCCGACGGATGAGCGCCTGCTGGCGGAGATCTACAAGCGCTATGAGCGCGCCTTTGGCGACTTCTCCGACGAGACCAAGACCCGCTCCACAAAGATCTGGGTGCCGATCGACATAGACGCGCTGGCGCGGCGCTTCCGCTGTGACCCGGACCTCATCTTCGGCCGGCTCTATTATCACATGAACGCCAAATACGGCTCGCACACCGGCGATGGCGACAGCGTGAACATGTTCAGCCTGCGCATCGGGGGCGACCGCCACTGCGTGAACTTCCCCCTGCTGGCCAGCGTGCTGGCCGATCTGCAGGAAGACAAATCCCGCTTCCGCGTCTCCACCCGCATGGCGGCGCTGTCGCTGATCGTGTCGGCGGCCTCCATCCTGATCGCGATCTTCTGGAAAGGCGGCGCGGTGATGCTGCCCTGAGGCGGCGTAGGGTGGGTTGAGCGGAGCGATACCCACCGTTCGGACTCCCGGCACAATTGGTTTGGTGGGTATCGGCTTCGCCTCAACCCACCCTACGGATTGCGCTTCACTTCCAACTTGCGCCGTCGGGGAAGACGCGTGTAGGATAGGCCTGCCCCTCTCCCACACCCTCCCCCTGTCATCCCGGAATTTGCGCAGCAAATATCCGGGACCCAGTCCTGTAGCGGCGCTTGATTTTCTGGGTCCCGGATAAGCCCTGCGGGCTTTCCGGGATGACACTTGGAAAGGGCTCTCTATCCACACCATATCCCCGCCCGGCCATCCTGCACGTCTTCTTGAGGCGGGGGCCGGGCCGGTACCGTTCGGTTTGCCTTGGGGAGGGTTGGAGAGATTGGTTTGCACCCGGGGTAACGGCCGGGGGCGAGTCTAGAGATTCCGGTCGGGTGGGGGTAACGGGAAATACGACCTACCAAGGCCTGGACTGCTATGGCGGATCCGGTTCCATCCCTCGGGGTGTTGCTGGGCCGACCGGGCATGGCAGGTGCATCCTGTCATGAAACGGCGGACGTGCCCGCGGATATCGAAATCTCCAGTCGGCGCGGCGGGCGGTAACGCTCCACTCCGTAGCCTTTTTCAACACCAGGCGGAGCGCCACGGCGCCTGCCGCGCCATGGCCTCACTGGGGCCAGAACGTTCTGTAACCGGATGGCCCCAAGGCCATACCGGGTTAAAGTGCTGGGCCGGCCTGAAGGGCTGAGCGCAGGGTCGTCACTGCCATGAAAGCCGGGATCACCTGGCCCTCATGGCAGTTCGCACACGTCCCCACGCTGAATATATGGCTTGTTGCATTCCCAGTTTTCTTCCGTGTAGCCAAGGTGGGCGTTCTCGGGCACGTTCAGGACAACACACTTGTCGCCTGATGCGATATAGCCGCGCTCGCATTTCCAGCCGGGGCCTGACCGCGCGGAACTCAGATAGCCATGTTCCGGCACAGGGATTTCAACACAGCGGTCGCGTTCCGCCTTGTAGCCGCGCTCGCACGCCCAGCCATCATTATAGCTGAGGCCACTGAGATAGCCGTTTTCCGGCACATTGACCGGGACGCATTTGCCGTCTTTCGCCTCATAGCCCCGCTCGCAGCTCCACCGGACGCCGGACGGCTCCAGATAGGCATGATCGGGCACGTCCACCGGCACGCAGGCTTCCTCGACACGTTCGAAGCCGAACATGCAGACCCAGCCCCGCCCAAACGAGCGGTTGTTCAGATAGGCATTGTCAGGCAACTGAATGTCGGCGCAGGCGCCATCCTGCTCCTGAAAGCCGTCATCGCACTTCCAGCCTGTGTTGTAGGAATTGGCGGTTGCGTTGTCCGGCACGGTGTTTTCCGCTGTGGCGGCGCCTGCAGGAAGGAAAGCCACCAATACTGCGCACAGCAATGCAAAGGTTCCCGACCGGAGCGGCGTCCGGGCGGTAAAGGTCTGGCGAAGCATGGGGAAATCCCTTTCGGATCACGCAGCAAAAAGCCGCAATCCTCACCATCGCGCGCCAATAGTGTTCAAATTGTGTCAGGCGGGCCTATCGGCCTATTTGCCGATGTCTTCGTTCCAGAGGCCGGGATGATGGCGGATGAAATCGCCCATCATGTCGATACAGGCTGGATCGTGCAGGTCTTTCACCTCAATGCCTGCCAGCGCCAGCACATCCTGGTAGCCCTTGAAATTCACGCTTTCGCCGACCACCACGCGGGGCACGCCGAACTGGATGATCGTACCGGTGCACATCATGCAGGGCGACAGGGTCGTATACATGACCGTACCCTTGTAGCTCGCCTGCCGGCCGGCATTCTGCATGCAGGCCATTTCGCCATGCAGGATCGGGTCGGCCTTCTGGACGCGCTGATTATGCCCGCGGCCGATGATCTCGCCATCGCGCACAAGGATGGCACCGATGGGCAGGCCGCCCTCCTCCAGCCCCTTCTGCGCCTCGGCATAGGCCTCTTTCATGAAATCGGCATCGGAACGCATCATCGGCTTGTCTCCCTGTGCGGCTTATTTTTCCCCGAACAATCCTGTCTGTTGGCCTATTTCTTGTCCGCCCGGATTTGGCAGGCCGAGGCGTTCATAGGCGAGCGGCGCCGCAACGCGCCCGCGCGGCGTGCGGGCGACATAGCCGCGCTGCATCAGGTAAGGCTCGATCACGTCTTCCACCGCATCACGCGCTTCAGACAGGGCGGCGGCCAGCGTCTCCACGCCGACAGGCCCGCCGGCATAGGTCTTCACCAGCGCATGCAGGTAGCGCCGGTCCAGCGCGTCGAGGCCGTCGCTGTCGATCTCCAGCCGCTTGAGGGCACTCGCTGCGCTCTCGCGGTTGATCGCATCGCCTGCGGCCTCGGCAAAGTCACGCACCCGGCGGAGGAGGCGCAGCGCAATCCGCGGCGTGCCCCGCGCACGGCTCGCAATCTCGACGGCGCCTTCCTCCGTGATCTGCGCATTCAGCTTGCGCGCCGCGGCCATGACGATACGGCCAAGCTCTTCGGGCTCATAGAATTCCAGCCGCACAGGAATGCCGAACCGGTCGCGCAGCGGCGTTGCCAGCAGCCCGGCTCGCGTCGTGGCACCGACCAGCGTGAAGGGCGCAAGATCCAGCCGCACGGACCGGGCCGACGGCCCCTCCCCGATCACGATGTCGAGGGCATAGTCTTCCATCGCCGGATAGAGGATTTCCTCCACAACCGGCGGCAGGCGGTGAATTTCGTCGATGAACAGGACATCGTTCGGCTCAAGATTGGTGAGGATCGCGGCCAGGTCGCCCGCCTTGGCGATCACCGGGCCGGAGGTCGCGCGGAAGCCGACGCCCATTTCACGGGCGAGGATTTGCGCCAGCGTCGTCTTGCCGAGGCCGGGCGGGCCGAACAGCAGCACATGGTCCAGCGCCTCAGCTCGGCCCCGCGCGGCCTCGACATAGACTTTGAGGTTCGCCTTCGCCTTGCGCTGGCCAACATAGTCCTCAAACGTCTGAGGACGGAGCGCCCGGTCCAGCGCATCCCCGCCCTGTGCGTTCGGATCGGAGAGGGACCCTTCGCGGCTCATTTCGCCAGTTCCTTCAGGGCCGCTTTCACGAGCACGCCGACATCGTCAGCCGCATCCTTCGCCACGCGTGCCACAGCGCGCGCGGCATCGGACTGGGAGTAGCCGAGATTGACGAGCGCAGAGATCGCCTCGCCCCGGGCGCCGGTTGCCGCGGCCACAGGCGCGCTCGCCATACCGGCGGCGCTGGCCGCTTCGAACTTGCCGAAACGGCCCATCGGCGGCGGCTTGCCGGAGAGGTCATGCACAATCCGCTCGGCCAGTTTCTTGCCGACACCCTTGGCGCGCTCCAGCACTTTGGCATCGCCAAGTGCGATCGCATCCATCAGCTCGGCCGGGCTGATCGCATCGAGGATTGCCATCGCGGCCTTCCCCGCCACGCCATGCACATCCTGCAGGCGGACGAACCAGGCGCGCTCTTCATCCGTGCCGAAGCCGAACAGGGTGATGGAATTCTCCGTCACCCGCGTTTCGACATGAACGGTGATCTTCTCCCCCGCATGTGTGCGCGAGAGGAGCCGTGTACCGGCCATGCAGACATAGCCGACGCCGTTCACGTCCACGAGCAGATGATCCGTGCCGAGGCCCGCGACCTCGCCCACAAGACGTCCGATAATCATGCCGCCCCCCGCTTCATGTCAGCCGGCAGATGGTGGGCCGCACAGATGGCGCAGGCCAGCGCATCGGCGGAGTCAGACTTGAGGTCCGCCGCCTTGGGCAGTAGGCGTTTGACCATGAACATGACCTGGTCCTTGTCCGCCGTGCCGGTACCGACAACGGCGAGCTTGATCTTGCGGGGTGCAAACTCCGCGACCGGCACACCGCCCATGGCCAGCGCCGCCATCGCGGCGCCGCGCGCCTGGCCGAGCTTCAGCGCTGAGCGTGGGTTGGCGTTCACCAGCGTCTCCTCCACGCCAGCGGCCGTCGGCTGGTGATAGCGGGCAAGTTCCCCCACAGCCTCAAAGATGCCGCCAAGGCGCTCGGCCATATCCTGCTTCGGATCAACCGAAATCACGCCATGCGCAATATGCGTCAGCCGCATGCCGCTAAGCTCGATCACACCCCAGCCGGTATGGCGCAGGCCCGGGTCGATACCGAGGATTCGAATCGTGGTGGTCATCCCTCTAACCTATCAGGCGTGCCGGTTAATGACACCTTGCATTTTCCCGATTTGTTCACACCCCTGCCCCCGGAAAGACTGCAGACGCGGCGGAATATCAGTTGCGAATGCTTCTCATTTCGGGCAGGACAGGCGCAGACGCATTTCCCCGACCGGAAGGAGCCCTGCAAGGCCATGGACATCAAGAAGAAACGCTGGACGCATCTCGGCCTCGGCGCCGCCCTCATGACGACGACGGCACTGGCCGGATGTGGCGAGCCCGCTGCCAAGGACACCCCGCCCGCCGAACAGCCCGCCGCAGATACGGCCACCCCGGACGCGGCCGCCACCGAGGCCGAAGTCGAAGCGAAGCTGGACGCGGTGAACGCACCGGCCGCTGCCTCCGGCGAAGGCGAAGGCGGCGTGGCCATCGAAGCCGCGCTGACCGATCCGGTCGTCTACAATATTGCTCTCACCGTGGCCGAAGCCCACGTCCTGGCCGCGCGCGACGCGTATCGTGATGGTGAAACACAGGCCGCCGGTGAAATGTTCGCGCACCCGGTGTCCGAAGTCCTGTTCGACATGGAGCCGGTATTCGAAGCACGCGGCGTGGCGGACTTCACAGACCAGTTCCTGGACGCCTCCGCCGCCGTGTTCGCCGGTGAGAGTGTTGAGGAGATCAATGCACGCACCGCGAAAATCGTCGCCACCCTGCGCAAGGCATCGGAAAAGGCACCCGACGACGGCTCCAGCCCGGCAGCAATCACCACCGGCGTGGTGGCCGACATGATCGACCGCTCGACCAAGATGTATCGCCTTTCCACCGAGTCGGACTTCTACGAGCCTTATCTCGACGGCTACGGCTTCTACACCGCGGCGAAAGACCAGTTCGACTCCGAAGAAGAGGCTATCGCGGTGGAAAATCCAGATGCGGCAGAGGCCATTCGCGGTGCGCTCAGCCTGCTGGGCGAGGCCTACCCGACCGCCGCCCGCCCTGACACGCTGGATGCGGACGTCTCGGCCCTCACCGTGGCGGCTTCGGAAGTCTTCCTGACGGTTGGCGACTAAGCGCTAGAAGACCGGGCGGGCGACCATCAGCCAGAGGATCGCCAGGACGGCGAAGAAGGCCGGAAACCCGCAGGCAAACCAGATCCGGTAGAGACGGAAATAGCGCTCCGGCAGGGGCGCGCCCGTCTCCACCGCTTCGCGCGCGAGATCGCGCAATTTGTGCTGTATCCAGACGACCGGCAGCCAGAAGAGGCCGGTGAAGACATAAAGCGCCAGCGCCGCCACGATCCAGCCCTGCGTCAGCGGCCAACCCATTTCCATGGCGAGCAGCGTGCCCGTGATGGGCTGCGCAACCACGGCCGTCGCCGTGAACAGCCAGTCCGCAATCACCACGATGGAGGCTGTGTGCGCGATCAGACGCGCATCCCGCGTCCGGTGGGCCATCACCATGAAGAAGGCGATGCCTGCACCTGTACCGAGCAGGACGGTCGCCCCGATAATGTGCGCCCAGCGCAGGAAATGCATCCACTCCATCAGCGCGCCTCCGTCAGGGTCCAGACGGTCAGCGACAGGGCGATGGCCGGAAAGACTTTCACCATCGGCCCCAGCGGATCGGCCCAGAGATGCGGCGCGAGGATCGCGCTGCCGGCGAGGTAAGCGAGGCTGACCAGCACAGCCGCAAGCGCCGCCGGACGCGTGAACGGCCGGACGAGCAGGGCCGCCCCGATGACAATATCGGCGACGGAGCCGCCAAGGACCAGCGCCTTGCCGGTTGCGGCGGGCATCTCCGGTCCGAAGACGGCCATGGCCGCAGATTGCTGTCCCCAACCGATCAGGCCGGAGACAATCCAGAAAGCCGACAGGATCAGCAGAAGGAAAGGATAGAGCAGCGCCGTGCGCGCATAAGTCCGCTCCTGCACGGTGGACGGAAGTGCCGACAGCGTGTCCGCGAGGTTTCGCACCGGCCATTGCTGCGCATTTCCTGTCACCCCCTTCCCCAGCACTTTCAGGGACGTTGTCCGCAAGGCCGGGCGCCAGCCGAGCCAACCGGCAAGATCCCCCAGTCGTGCGGTGAGCGCCCCGAGAAACAGCGGCGCACGGATCACCGCCTTCGGCGGCGCAAAGCCAAGCCAGGCCCGGATGGCGAGGATCAGGTCTTCAAGGCGCGTGGGCTCGGATGACAGGAGGTCTGCATCCACGCCGGTGAGGCGATCTTCCACCGCCCGCACAACAGCCTTGGCCACATCCTTTACGTGCACGGTACGGATGTCTGCATCTGCCAGCATGACGGGCTGGACCAGTGGCACAGCGGCCAGCTGGCGCAGCAGGCTGGTGCCGCCATAGGCTTGCGGGGACAACACAAGGCCGGGGCGGAAGATCACCCAGTCCAGTCCGCTCGCCTTCACGGCGGCGTCACCCTCGGCCTTGGAGCGGTAAAACACCGTGTCCGAACTTTCCGACACGCCGGGCGCGGAAATCTGGATGATCTGGCGGACGCCAGCCGGTTCGCACGCGGCGGTCAGGGCCCGCACAGCATCCCGCTGCACGGCCATGACATGGTCATTCATCCCGTCCTGCAGCACGCCGGCCGCATTCACGACCACGTCCATGCCGGCCAGAACATGGGTCCAGTCCTCTGCCTCTGTCATGTGGGAGAGGTCCCGCCCGATCCAGGTCACATCCGGCACAGCCGCCTCGCCCTTGCGTACCGACCGGCCAAGCCCCGTCACCTCATGCCCGGCGGCCAGCAATGCCTTCGTGATGGAAAGCCCGATCAGGCCGTATCCGCCAAGGACAAGAATTTTCAAATTGTCCCCCCTGCCCCCGAAGGGCGCCTCAGCTCATCCAGCGGAGTGTGCGCGGTTCGATCGGATTGTTGAAGTCGCGTTCTTCGGTGCGGGCCTCGGTCCATTCGCGCTTCAGGCGCTGGTACCATTTGGCCTGCACGTCGATGTCATCGATCCAGAGCATCGCTTTCTGGTGCGCCATGCCCTCGTTCTGGAGGTTCACCATCGTGCCGTCCTGATCGAGGAATTTACGGCCTGCCGGTTTGGCAATCGGAATGGCGAGGTTCAGGAGCGGCGCGCCCGTCCACCAGGTGAACTGGGTGATGCGCGTCTTCTTTGGCGCCTCAGGCGTCAGACAGGTCAGCGTCAGCAGGCGCGCGGTATCATTGGAGACGATCTCCCAGCGATAGCCCGGCAGCTGGAAGCGGATCTCGGTCTGCACATCGCCGCCGAAGATCCAGCGGTAGAGCTTCGAGTTCGAACTTGGCGCATGCCGGTCGATGGCCCAGCCGCGCTCCGTCGGCACGAAGGGCTTCTCTTTCAGCTTCAGCCCCGCCGAGGGCGGTCGCCACCACCACTGATTATGCACGAAGGGCACATGCGCCGGGTCCATCAGGCCGACCACGGCGTCATCCATATGCGCATTGAACACGTCATGGATGATGAATTTCGGCTTCGCGGGCAGCGGTCCGAAATCCGGCGGCGGCACGGCAGGCTCGCCTTCGAAGCGCGGATTGTGCGCAACATAGAGATAGACCGCCCCGTTGGCCTCATGCACCGGATAGCGGCGCACTTTCACTTTGGACGGATCGTAGGGGCTGTCCTCGGTCAGGCTCGGCATCAGCTTGCAGACGCCGTCCCCTGCCCCGAACCGCCAGCCATGATAGGGGCATTGCAGCGCCCACTCGCCATCGGTCTCCAGCTGCTGGCCCGCCGACAGCGGCACCAGCCGGTGCGGGCAGATGTCCCGCAGGGCGAACGGCTCGCCGGCCGGGGTGCGGCCCACGACAACCGGCTCACCGAGGACCAGGATGCGGTGCTGCTTGCCAGCCTTCAGCTCAGCCGACGGGGCGGCGAGATACCAGCAATCCGTCAGGAAGCCGTCCTCGGTGATGCCGGTCTTTGCCGGTGCGGGGTGCTGTGTGTCAGCCATAGTTCCCCTTACACCGGCTACAGGTCAGCGGAAACCCGGTGAGGCACGTAGATAGTCCGCTATAGTCATGGCGTAATCAGGCTTAAATCGCTGGCCGGTAGCGCGGATTGACCGACAGGTCCGGCCGCGGGCGCACACCGGTGACGCGGGTCACGATGGCCTCCAGTGTCTGGAAAAAGCGGATCCGCTCCAGAACCGGGTTCACATGATTGGTCAGAACGCAGAAATGCGTGTCCTTGCCTTTACGGTGATGCGCCGCGTGATGGCGGTGGGATTGCAGCAGGCCGGTTTTCTGCAACGCCGTGATAATGCGGCCATTTTCTGGCGGACTCCGGTGGGCACTGGCATGCGCCTCGTTCGACATGACGCCGAAAATGACCGCGGAGACGGTGAACGCATTCAGCACATCGAAGGCCCAGAAGGCTGCCAGAAAGGCTGCGCCAATCGCCAGGACTTCCCGGTTGCGCGTCCACAGCGTGCCTTTCAGGAAGCTCCGCGGCGTGAAGTGGTGCTGCTGGTTTTCCCGTATCGTGTGCCCGATAACCGGCCATTCCGGATTGCCATACCGGTCCTCCAGCCAGTGGACCACGCCGGAGATAAAGTCCGCAAACCAGAGCCCGCCCAGCACTTTGAGCAGGAAGGCGCCTGCTGCTGTAATCGTCGAACCCACCATGATTGTCTCCTGACTTGCTATCGGGTTTTCAGAGTTGTTAGTGAACGCTCATTTGCATATCGGGGCGGCATTTGCAAGCAAACACTCACTCAATCAGCTTGCCTGTAGAAACGGGATTCTAAAAACACTCCGCCCGAAATCCCGCATCGCGAGCGGCGGCTGGCGTGTCCGGAGGCCCGGTTCATTGCTGTGCCCAGCCAAAGACCTCTTTCCGCCCCGCACAGGCGCGGCTATATCGCGCGAATGACACCTCGCGACAAAATCCGGAATTTTTCCATCATCGCCCATATCGACCACGGCAAGTCGACGCTGGCGGACCGCCTGATCCAGACCTGCGGCGGCCTGACCGACCGGGAGATGAGGGAGCAGGTGCTCGACTCGATGGACATCGAGAAAGAGCGCGGCATCACCATCAAGGCCCAGACCGTGCGCCTGACATACAAGGCGAATGACGGTGAAGAATACGTCCTCAACCTGATGGACACGCCCGGACACGTCGACTTCTCCTATGAGGTCTCCCGCTGCCTCGCAGCCTGTGAAGGCGCTCTGCTCGTGGTCGACGCCTCACAGGGCGTCGAAGCCCAGACCCTGGCGAACGTCTATCAGGCCATCGACCAGGACCTCGAAATCGTACCGGTCCTCAACAAGGTGGACCTGCCGGCCGCAGACGTGCAGCGCGTAAAGGATCAAATCGAGGACATTATCGGCCTTGATGCTTCCGACGCGATCGAAACCTCCGCCAAAACCGGGCTCGGCATTACCGATGTGCTGGAAGCGATCGTCACCCGCCTGCCGCCGCCGGAATCCGGCGACGCGGCCGCCCCGCTCAAGGCCGCGCTGGTCGATGCTTATTACGACCCCTATCTCGGCGTCGTGGTGATCGTGCGCGTGCATGACGGCGTGCTGAAGGCCAAGCAGAAGATCCGCATGATGCGGACCGGCGGAACCTACGAAATCGACAAGGTCGGCACGTTCAATCCGAAACTGACCGAGGTTGAGGCGCTGGGCCCCGGCGAGGTCGGCTATTTTGTGGCCTCGATCAAGGAAGTCGGCGATACGGCCATCGGTGACACAATCACCGAAGAGCGCCGCCCGGCCGAAAAGGCCCTGCCCGGCTATAAGGAAGTTCAGCCGGTCGTTTTCTGCGGCCTGTTCCCCATGGATGCGGGCGACTTTGACGATCTGCGCGCAGCCATGGGCAAGCTACGCCTGAACGACGCCTCCTTCACCTGGGAGATGGAAACCAGTGCCGCCCTCGGTATGGGTTTCCGCTGTGGCTTCCTCGGGCTCCTGCATCTCGAAATCATCCAGGAACGCCTCAGCCGTGAATTCGATCTCGACCTGATCGCCACCGCCCCGTCCGTGGTCTACCAGATGACGATGACCGACGGCACGGAGATCGAGCTGCACAACCCGGCCGACATGCCGGAAGTGACCAAGATCAAGGAAATCCGCGAGCCGTGGATCAACGCGACGATCTACACGCCGGATGAATATCTCGGCGCCATCCTGAAACTCTGCCAGGACCGCCGCGGGATTCAGACCGAACTCTCCTATGTCGGCGGACGCGCGCTTGTGAAATACGAGTTGCCGCTGAACGAAGTGGTGTTCGACTTCTACGACCGCCTGAAATCCATCAGCCGCGGCTATGCCAGCTTCGACTATGAGATTATCGGCCACCGCGCCGAGAACCTCGTGAAGCTGCAGATCCTCGTCAATGACGAACCAGTCGATGCGCTCGCCATGCTGGTGCACCGCGACCGGGCCGAAAGCCGCGGGCGCCAGATGTGCGAACGCCTGAAAGACCTGATACCGCGTCAGATGTTCAAGATCCCGATCCAGGCAGCCATCGGCGGCAAGGTGATCGCACGTGAAACCCTCAGCGCCCTGAGAAAAGACGTGACGGCAAAATGCTATGGCGGCGATGCCAGCCGGAAGCGCAAACTGCTCGACAAGCAGGCCGCCGGCAAGAAACGCATGCGCCAGTTCGGCAAAGTCGAAATCCCGCAGGAAGCCTTCGTCGCCGCCCTCAGGATGGACGGGGACTGATCCCTTAACTGAACCGCCGGATGTAGGGGATGCCGGAGAAGAGCAGTCTCTGCGGCACGCCATTGATCACGCCATCGAAGTGAATGCGTTCCGGTGAAGAGGCATCTGTCGTGCGCCAGCCGCCGTCCTCTGCAGGGACGAGTTCCACGATGTTGCCGAGGAACACCCTGTCGTCACGGACATAGACATAGAGCGGCCCGGCCCACCGGTCGTCATTGTCATACCGGCCGGCGAGAGCACGCAGGGACTTCGCTGGTGGTGGCTTATACGCCGTGGACGGATCCACCAGATATTCCACGTCCCCGCACCAGGCCCTGACCGCCCCGCCGTTCTCTGCCTCGACGACCACACCGGAGAGCGCATGATCCGGATCATCCGTTGCGAAAAGGCCGCTCGCAACGGGATAAAGGGCACTATCCCGGTCACTCTTGCGAAGACGCAGATCGCCCCCGGAGACCACCACATCGAACTGGTCGCCATCGGCTGCCGTGAACCGCCCGGCGAACATTTCCGGAGAGGCCAGCGCCTCATGCGGCGGGGCCGGGTCAGCCACGGGCGCGCCTTCCTGCATGGCACGCATCAGATTGCAGGCGTGGATCGTGATATTCTTGGGGCGATAGTTCAGCGCATAATGGACATTGGACGACGCAAACGCCGCCACGCCCGCCTCAACATCCACATGAAGCGACGAACAGAAGGACACCATGCCGCCAGTATGGTGCAGGTAAGGCCGTCCATCGATTTCGACATGGGCTATCCCGTTCCCGTATTTCGCCCCCTCCCCCCATCCATCGGCCGGGTCGGAAAGGAAGCGCTTCGCCGTCTCATCCGAAAATACCGGCGCGCCTTTTCCATCCGCAACATTCATCAGGAAACGGAGAAACTTGATCATATCACCGGGCGTTGCCGCAATGCTGCCGGCTGCGTTGTCGCTGTCGACCCATGCGGTGGGCGTCATCTTTGCCGGGATAGGGTTCAATCGATCCGTCAGCGCGGGTTCATACCCCTGAGCATAACGGGGACGGTCTGCCACATGAAGAGCTGCCACACTCTCCTCCATGCCAATCCGGTCGAGTACCCGGTCGCGGATAACATCAGGGAACAGACGCCCATCCGCCGCAGCGATCATGTTTCCTGCAAGCTGGTAGCCGCAATTCGAATAGGACCAGTTCGAACCCGGCTCAAAGCCGGACCATAGCCCGCCTTCCGGAAAGAGTGCCGAGTCCCCCGGCAGGCCGGCTGTATGGTTCAGCAGGTGCTGCAGCCGGATCTGTCCCCCGCCCCGGACCTTCAGTCCTTTCAGGCTATCCAGAAGCTTTACATCCGGAGACAGGCGGCCCTCGTCGATCAGTGACCAGGCCGCGAGCGCCGTGAACATTTTGGAGATTGATCCGATCTGAAAGAGATGATCGGGACGGACGGGGATATTCTGTTCAATATCCGCAAACCCTGCCGTCACCACTGCTTCATATCCATCACGGGTGACGAGGGCGACGGTCATCCCTGGAAGGCCCCAGGCTGCACGGTGCTGCTCGATATAGTCTCGCAGCGGGCCGGTGACCTGGTCATCCGGGGCCGTCGGAACAGTGTCTGCTGAACCCGTGTCTTCGACATCCGGTGACGCCGACCCGGCCTGCTTCTGGCAAGCTGCCAGAAAACTGGTCGCCAGCGCGGCACTGCCCAGGAATGCTCTGCGGTCAATGTCCATCTGCGCCCTCTTCCAATTCTCTGCCAGCCGGTGTCTCGCAGGGCAGTCTTATCGGGTTCCCGGGCAGGTGAAAGGGGGCGCCTGCGCCGGGCTGGTCATGTGCCCGATAAACGGTCAGGTCTGGTCACGGGCGTCATCCAACGCCGCGATCCGGGCATCGAGCTGCTTGACGGCGCGCGCGTTCAGCCAGGCGACTCCTGCAAACACAGCCGTAACAATCGCGGTCGCGATGCCGAACTGAAAGAAGCGCGCCATCAAGGGCAAACCACTATCGGGTGCAAAGGACACGCCGCCGACAAAGAGAAGCATGCCCGGCACGAAAGGTGCCAGATACCAGCGCGGCACCGTCGCCAGTGCCTGCCGTTGGCGAAAGAGTTCGGCGCGATGAAAATCGAGCAAGGGCTCGCCGCCATCTGGCTGACTGCCCGGCGCACTCGCCTTCGTGTGAAGGGCGTATGCGACATAGGCTGCCGCAAGAGCCGTCAGGATGCAGCCGGCTTTGACGACAAGGTCGGGAATGAGAAACGCCATCCAGCCAAACACTGCAATCACCAGCGCCGCTGCGGCATACTCCGTCAGGTTCCGCGTACGGATACGCGACTGGAAGCGCCGGGAATGAGCATGAATATCTGCAAGTGACATTGAGAACGTCTCCTGTGTCTGTTGGGTCCATAGGGTTTGGAGGGGATCACGATCAGGCATGTTTCGGCTCCTCGAAATCTTTGGCGAGCTGTGCCTTGAGGCGGGAAATGCGAGTTGCCACTGCACCGGAAGACAGGCCGGTAATCTCAGCGATCTCCGTGGCGGGCAGGTCTTCCAGATAGAGAGTCAGGATCTGCCGGTCTGGTATTTTCAGGCGGCGGATCCAGGCATTCAGCCGCTCAATCGCATCGCCCTTCTCGAACGCCGCCGCGATGTTCCGGCCATCCGGCAAGTCGGGAACCTCATCGAGCGCGATCTGGCCTGTGTTGTGGCGCCTTTCCCGGTCGACATGGCGAGCGGCGGTATTGTGTACCACCCGGTAAACCCAGGTGCTCAACTGGCAGCGCCCATCGAACAGGCCGAAACTCTTCCAGAGTGCGACATGCATGTCCTGCAGAAGGTCGCGGCGCCTCTCGGGATTGGCCTCGCTGGCACGGGCGAGACGCTGCAGGGCCGGACCGAATTGACTGGCCGCCTTCTGATAGAGCGCATCCTGATCTGCGTGTTGTGTCATGCCTGTTTAGTGCCAGCCCGGAGGGGTTTCTTACAGACCCAGTTCAGAAAAGCGCCCTTTCCTGCCGCTATCGCCGCTTGGGCCGTCCGGATTCCGGCGCTATATGCCCGGCATGACACGCCCACTCACCCTTCTCGGCATCGAGACCAGCTGTGACGAAACGGCTGCGGCAGTCATTCGACTTGCGCCCGAAGGGACGGTCGAGATCCTGTCGGAAAAGGTCCATACCCAGCTGGAAGAACACGCCCCCTATCTGGGCGTCGTGCCGGAGATCGCTGCCCGCGCACATGCGGAACTGGCCGACCAGACAATCGCCGCTGCGATGAAGGATGCCAGCATTTCTTATTCGGACCTTGATGCCATCGCCGCAACATCCGGCCCGGGCCTGATCGGCGGCGTCTTGGTCGGCATGATGACGGGCAAGGCCATCGCGCAGGCGGCAGGCAAACCGTTTCTGGCAGTCAACCATCTGGAGGGCCATGCGCTCAGCCCGAGGCTGACCCATGACTGCCCCTTCCCCTACCTCTTGCTGCTTGTCTCCGGCGGGCATTGCCAGTTTCTGGAAGTACGCGGCCTGGGCGATTATCGCAGGCTGGGGTCGACAATCGATGATGCCGCAGGTGAAGCTTTCGACAAGACCGCGAAGTTGCTGGGACTTGGGTTTCCGGGAGGGCCGGCGGTGGAACGCATCGGCGCAGCCGGCGATCCGAAAGCCATCGACTTTCCCCGACCACTCCTCAATAGGCCCGGCCTCGACATGAGCTTTGCCGGCCTGAAAACCGCTGTCGCCCGCGCCGCAGAGGCCGAAGACCTAACCGCTTCCCGAATGGCCGACATCTGCGCCAGCTTTCAGGCGGCTATCGTCGATGTGTTGTCGGAAAAAGCGCGGCGGGCGCTGGAAGCATTCAATCCGGTAGGCGGCAACGGTAAGCGTTTTGTCGTTGCCGGCGGCGTTGCCTCAAACAAGGCGATCCGGGCCGGCCTTGAGAAAGTGGCGGAAGAGAACGGGGCGGTCTTGATTGCTCCGCCGATGCGCCACTGCACGGATAATGCTGCGATGATTGCGCTTGCCGGGGCCGAGCGTCTGGCCGGCGGTCTTGAGCATCCGGAAGGTGACCTTGGCGCCGGGGCAAGACCTCGCTGGCCGCTGGATGAAGCGGCGGCGAAGTCCGATCCGGCCTATACGACGGGACGCCGGGGCGCCAAGGCCTGATAGGTCAGTCTGTCGGGGCGCAAGGCCTCAGACCACGAATTCAGCGAACGACACCATGGTGGCGAGCAGGCCGATCGTGAATGGCAGGGCTGCCATCAGGGCAACAAACGACTGGCGGGATTCCGTTTTTGAAAGGGTCATTGTCTCTGTTCCTTATGCGGGAACGGCCATCAGTGCCGTCCACGAGCTTCATATAGAGAAGCTGTGAACAAAAATCAATGAACGATTTTAAAATTATTCAGAGTTCAGTATTTGCTGTCGTCACGGGACCTTCGCGTCCCTCGACAAGCCAGCCAGGATCAGGTCCATAACCCCTGTCAGTTCGCGCTTGAGTTTTGGCAGGGTGAGGTGGGAGAACAGCTGCGGAAACCGGAACTTCATCAGCGCGGCCTGTATGAACTCCGCGGTTTCATCGAGGCGGTCCAGCGGGCGGAACACGCCGTCGCGGATGCCATCTTCAAGGATCTGCACCAGATAGACGCGTTCCTGCGCCATCTGCTCATTCATGTAGAGCGGCCGCTCATCTCCTAAAACTTCTGCCACTTCCAGAATCTTGGCCTTGGCCTCGATGGCCTGATAGGTGCTGACCATACCGTAGTCGAAGAACTCACGCAGCCGCTCCGGTGCAGGCCGCTTCTCACGTGCGATGGAGGCATAAGCCTGGTACATCTCCGCACTGAATTTGCGGGCCATGGCCTCGGCGATATCCAGCTTGGACGCGAAGAAGCGATAGATGTTGCCTGCAGACATGCCGCAATCCTTGGCAATCTCGGACATCGTCGTCTTGGCGTAACCATAATGCAGGATGCGCTCCATGGCGGCATCCAGGATCTGCTGGCGGGTATCTGTGGTGTCGTTCATGGAGCCGGACCATACCGGGAAATGCTGAAGGATCAATGATTCATTCAGGCGGCAGGGAATCTGTCGCGGCACCCATAGGCAGGTGAGGCCGACTGTGCGATAGCCTGCCGGGCAAATCGGATGGAGACGCCCAATGCCCCTTTTCTGCCTGCACTGCCTGGACAAGACCGACGGGGGCGCCGAAGCCCGCGCCAAAGCGCGGCCCGCTCATCTGGCCTGGGCGGCAAATCTTGGTCCATGTGTCCGCATGGCCGGTCCGCTTCTTGATGAGGGCGGGAACATGGTTGGCTCCGTTTTCCTGATCGAAGCCGGGGATCTCGCAGCCGCCAAGGCGATCCACGCGCAGGATCCGTACGTGACCGAAGGTGTCTTCGGGCATGTCCACATCAATGAGACCCGCTGGGCCATCGGCGAGGGCAAGCCGGAATGAGGCGTCTCGTTCTCGGGAATTTGAACTATTCCAGCTGGTCGATCCGCCCGCTGATGGTGGCCCGCAAGACCGGTCTGCCAGTGGAAGAAGTCATCGTCCCGCTGGATTTTCCGGAAACCACCGCCCGACTGAAGGAAATCAGCCCGACTGCAAAAGTACCGCTGCTGATCTGGGATGACCAGACCATCTGGGAAAGCCTCGCCATTACCGAGTGGATTGCGGAATGGGCCCCGCCGGGAGAAGTCTGGCCGGAAGATGCAGCCGCCCGGGCCGTGGCCCGCGCCGCCGCCAGCGAAATGCATGCAGGCTTTCCTGAACTGCGCGGCAAATGCCCGATGGACATAAGAGGCCGGGAACTGCCGCCGGAAATGACCGTCAAACTCGCCGCAGACATCGATCGGATCCAGGAATTGTGGAGCGGGCTGCGGGCCGAGTTTGGCCGGAATGGTCCGTTCCTGTTCGGAAAGTGGAGCGCGGCAGACGCCTTCTATCTTCCGGTCGTCACCCGTTTCCGCACCTATGGCCTGCCGCTCAGCGGCGCAGCGGCCGACTACGCCGCAGCCGTCCTGTCAGATCCGGACTTCCTGAAACTGGAAGAACAGGCCAAGGCAGAGCCGTGGTGGATCAAATACGGACCGGACGGCCGCTCCAGCGGCTATCTCAAGACGGAAGACTGAGCAGGTCGTAACCGAGATCGTGGCGGAAAAGTTCACCGATCTTGCGCTGATAAATCTCAAGCGCATCGCCTGAGAACAGATCGGACAAACTGGTCTTCCGGTTCTGCAGAACATTTGGCTCAGCTTCCGGATCGACCTTTTCAGCCATGGCATCCTTGGTCCCGGCCGCCAGCGCTGCCTCGATAGAACCAGCGGTCAGGTTCAGCCCCCAGTGCCGGTCCACAGCCTCAAGCACTTTGCGCGGATCTTTCAGAGTGTCCTCATAATGGACCACAAGAATGGACTCGCCATGCCGGGCAAGCACTTCGCCCCAGCGGTTCCAGAAGCGGGCCAGCCAGTAGAGATCGCACCGGTACTTCGTTCCACCGGGGTCCCCTTCCAGATAGGTCAGCCAGTCGACCTTGATGTCGTATTCCCATTTCGCGTGATGGCTGGCGAGAATCGACATCGGGTGCCGAACGGCCAGCACATAGGGCGGCAACTTTGCCAGGCCGCGGGCCCATCCCCAATCCGCAAGCCGATGCGGAATCGTGTGGCTGAAAGCAAGCCGGGGAAGCTCCGGGAAGACAGGCGCATCTTTCGGCCAGCCAATATAGGGCCGGACGGCATTCTCGGAAAAATACCTGGGCCGTTCGATCCCGTGCGTCTCAGCCAGAGCGACCGCGAGCATGTATTTCAGCCAGTGCGTACCGGAATTCTTGGACGTAACCAGCACACCATCAAATGCACCATGGCGCAGGACAGAGAAATTGGTCCAAGTCTCATTGAGCACCTTGGTCCGGTAGGCAGAAGGCAGGGTCGTTGCAGTCATGAACCGGCCCTAGGGCCAGATGACCGATGGCGCAACTCAGGTCTTCAGGCCTGCCTTGTCACGGTAAACCTGCAGTAACGCCATCTGGTCGCGGGTCGGCAGGCCTTCCGCTTCGGACACGGCCACCAGCATCGCATCCAGGTCGACGATTTCCTTTGGGCCGAGCACGGATGAGGTCACAATCAACCGGCTCAGCCTGCGCATTGTCTCCGCTGGCGGCGGGGCCGAATTCGTCACCCAGGCGGCATGTGCCGTCAGGGCGTCAGCATCCTCCTGGCTGAACTCGAAATGATGCATGATTTCGCGGTCCATGACAGCGGTCTGATTGTCAGTTAGCGGGCCGCCTCTGGCGCGTGCCACCTCCATCATCATGATGGCCGCAGCCTCACGCGGGTCCTCGATCAGCGTCAGCCCGCCTTTCCCTGCCTTGTACTGGAAGGCCAGCTTGCGCGGCATGTTGATCGCCGTCCTGGCCACCTTGCCGGCCTCATGCAGGCCATCCCGCGCCATCCGGATCCGCCAGGACCAGACGCCAATCGCCACAAGAATGCTCAGGATGAACAGCAGAATATGCATGGTGTGAGGATAACCCGCCTCAGCTTTCCGTGCCACCACCAAACGTACGGCGCAGCCAACCCATGATGCCACCGAAAATCGCGATCAGGATTACCCAGCCCTTTTTGAGGAAGAGCAGCCCCACCCCCAGCAGGCCGACCTTCTTGGCAGCGGCCACACCAACGCCACCCGCGATCAGGGCCGCTACGCCGTAACCGGCAGTCTTGTCTCCCTGCCGGTAATCCTCATACCGATTGCCTTCATTGAAGTCTGGAATAGCCAACACTTCCGGCGCCGCAGCCCGGACAGATTCCAGAGCAGTCATAGAGGCAACGAAATTGACAGAGAGGACCCCGCCCCTGCCAAGAACCCGCATGTCATAGTTCAACGTGTGCTCACCTCCCGAGGTCGAGAAGACGAGATCCTTGGCCCAGCCGATCCGGTGGCTTGCTGCGTCATAACTCGGTTCCACCGCCCAGCCGACCAGTTCAGCCGTCGCATAACCTTCCCGCTCCAGCAGGGAGTTGTTGCGGCGTGTCGCAGCCTGCATGTCCTTCAGCAGAGCGGTGTAATCGGTATGAGCTGCATCATCATCGCTGACATAACCGCTGCCTTCATAAGTGATGACCGCGCCCCATTCTGCTTCGGCCGGTGAAGCGCCTGCGGGGAACAGCATACCAAGAACCGTATCGTCGGGCGGATTGCCCCACAGGTCTTCAAGAACGAGCTGGCTTTCCTGACTGTCGTAATAATCTATAGAATCCGGCACATTGAGTGTGACCGGCGCGCCCTTGAGCGCAATCTGCCCGTGCTCGACCGATACGTCTTTCAGCAGGTCTTCCGCATACGCGGCATAGGCTGCTGCACGCTCTTCCGGTGTTAGATCCGCAACGGGATCAGCCGCTTCCTGTGCATATGCAAAAGGCATCGACGCCATCGCCGCTGCCATAAAAATAATCCGGAACATTTGCGCCCCCCAGTTGACCCCGCTGGCAACCTAGACCGGTAGCCAGCGGGGCAGCAAGTGGGAAATCAGCGCTATTCGCCGCTGTCGTCCGCTGCGGCAGCCGCATGGGCCTGTGCCAGAACATAGGCGCGGATCGCTTCGACATCGTCCTCGCTGAGATAGTCTGCGAACGACACCATGCCATTGGCGGAATAGTGCCCTTCAAGAACCACGCCTTTCCAGGAGTCCGGATTTGCCGAAATCGCCGACCAGCGCAGGTCCGGCAGCACGCCCGAGCTCACCGCCAGCGGGCCATGGCACACGGCGCAGTTACGAGCGTAATCGACGACGCCTTCGGCAAGCTGTGCCTCGGTGCCGAAGGGTTCGGCCTTCGGTGTCCGGTCAATAGCCGGCAGGTCCGCATCCGGAATTTCACCGGTGCCACCCAATTTGAACGTCACAATCTTGCCGACGGTGGATGGCACTTTTTCGTCATAGGCAAATCCGGCCGAAAGGGCGAAAGCGCTGCCCCAGCCGGTCGCGATGGTCACATACTGTTCGCCATCGATCATATAGGTGCCTGGGCCGGCGCCGGCGCCTGACTTGACGTTCCGGCTCCAGAGCTTGTCCCCTGTGGCGGCGTCATAGGCAACGAAGTCACCGTTGAGCTTGCCCTGGAAGACAAGCCCCCCCGCGGTGGACAGCACACCGCCATTCCAGGCATTGCCGTGTTCCACGGTCCAGCGCGGTTCACGTGCCACCGGGTCCCAGGCAATCAGGCGCCCCTTGAGGGTGGAACGCAGGAATTTCGCCACTTCCGGCGTGGCCACGGTCGGGACACCGGCGGAGAAGTCTGCGCCTGTATTCCACTTGATTTCCTTGGTGAAGAAGCGCGGGTCTTCAGCATAAGCCTGCGGGATTTCCTGCGCCGGGATATAGGCAAGGTTCAGATCCGGGTTGAAGGCCATCGGGTGCCAGTTGTGCGCCCCGAGCGGACCGGGAAGCTGATTGTACGGCACCTTGCCATAGCGTGCCTCGGGCACTTCGATGGGCCTGCCGTTTTCATCCAGACCAGTGGCCCAGTTGAGGGGCACGAACGCATCGCCGGAAATGAACTCGCCGGTGGCCGCATCGATCACGTAGAAGAAACCATTCTTGGGTGCCTGCATAGCGACCCGGCGCGGCGCCCCGCCCTCTCCGAGCGGCAGGTCCGCCAGGATGATCGTCTGCGTCGCGGTATAATCCCAGTTGTCTCCGGGCGTCGTCTGGAAGTGCCACTTGTACTCGCCGGTATTCGCATCGACGGCGACGATGGAAGACAGGAACAGATTGTCCCCGGCCGACGGATCGCGGAACGTCCGATTCCACGGAGACCCGTTACCGACCCCGAAGATGATCTGGTCATTCACTTCGTCATAGACAATGGAATCCCAGACAGTGCCGCCACCGCCATCGGTGACCCAGGCACCTTCATCACCCCACGTCGCATTGCCGATCTGTTCGAAGGCCGTGTCAGACACTTCACCATCCGGCTGTTTCTGCGGGTTGGGCACGGTGTAGAAGCGCCAGACCCTGTCACCGGTCTCCGCATCATAAGCAGACAGGTAACCGCGCACGCCGAGTTCCGCACCGCCATTGCCGATCAGGACCTTGCCATTCACGACACGCGGCGCGCCGGTGATCGTGTAAGGCTTGGACTGGTCAACCGTCACTGTTTCCCAGACAAGATCGCCCGTCTTGGCGTCCAGTGCCTGAAGGCGGCCATCAATGATGCCGACATAGATCTTGCCGTCATAGACAGCGACACCGCGATTCACGACATCGCAACAGGCATTCACGCCAACGGCGCGGTCAACGTCCGGATCATGTTCCCAGAGCATTTCGCCTGTCTTGGCGTCGAGCGCATAAACGACCGACCAGGCGGACGTCACGAACATCACGCCATCGACGACGACCGGCGTGACTTCGACGCCACGGTTGGTTGCAAGGTCGAACGTCCAGGCGACACCCAGCTGATCGACATTGTCCTTGTTCACCGCATCCAGAGACGAGTGGCGCTGCTCGTCATATGTGCCGCCATAAGTCAGCCATTCCGCGCCGGCCGAGGCCGTTTCGATCCTTGCGGTGTCGACAGCGGCAAAGGCTTTGGCTTCCGGTGCGGGCGCAGGTGCGGTTTCCTTGGGACCACATGCCGCCAGCAATGCCAGCGCAGATCCTGCCAGAAAAATTCGGCTCAAAGCGGCCATGTCGGTGTTCCTCCCCTCGACATTGTGCAAAAGCGGTCTTGGCGCCGCCTTGGTTGTCGCAATGCTAGTCTTTCGGGGCGGTTTGTCGAGGTGTGACCCTAGGGCAGAAGACGTGCGTCAGGCCGGGGTCATCACCCCTTTCAGATCGGCCTGAGCGGCTGCGACCGCATCGCGCACCATTCCGGTCCAGGTTTCCACATCCGGCGCCGTTTCCGTTCCGGCCGGGAAGTTCACGGAACGCGACGCACTGACCACGCCGCCTTCAAGCCCTGCCGGGCCGGGCACGAAACCGGCCATCGCGTCTGCAGCCGGGGCGCCTTGAGCGCCATAGCCCGGGACGAGGAACAGGGATTTCGGTGCCAGCGTCCGGATTGCCCGGGCTTCCGCCGGGCCGGTCGCTCCGGTCACCATCATCAGACCGGACCAGCCGGACTGGCCCATCAGGCGCTCGGCCAGCGGCGCAAGTGCCTCGCCGACGCGGGCATAAAGCGGCGCGCCTTCAAGGTTTTTCGACTGGAAATCTGCCGAGCCGGGATTCGATGTGCGCACCAGCACGATAACCCCCTTCCCGTTCGCCTCACCCTCGCGGACGTACGGCTCCAGCGTATCGAGGCCCATATATGGGTTCACCGTCAGCGCATCCGCATGGAAAGGCGCATGCTTTCCGAGATAGGCCGCCGCATAGCCTTCGGCGGTCGAGCCGATGTCGCCGCGCTTGGCATCCATCAGGACAATCAGCCCTGCTTCCTTTGCAGCGCGCGACACCGTCTGCAGGGCCTTCATACCTTCCGGCCCGTGGCGCTCGAACAGGGCCACTTGTGGCTTCACACAGGCGACGCGGCCCTCAAAGGCCCGGACAAGGGCAAGCCCCCAGGCTTCAAGCCCGTCCGGCGTATCCCCGCCGAACAGCGCCGGGATACGCCCGGCATGCGGATCGATGCCGGCACAAAGCGGCCCATGCTGGCGCGCAGCATCGATGAGGCGGTCTGCAAAACGGGTCATGGCGATACCTTGCAGGCAACCTTCACCACTTGCAACAGACGCCGGGCATTGTCGGAACGTGGTCCATACGTCTGTTCATCAAAGGCCTCGGCAGGCCCATCTTCCGGATCGACATTGAGGCGCGTCAGGAAGGCTTCGACCGAGGATGGCGCAGTTGTATAAATACGTCCCCGGCGCGGGCTTTCGGCGACGATCACGCCGCGCACACGTCCTCCGGCGTCGAAGACCGGGCCGCCTGAGATGCCGCCCAACGTGCCATCGAGACCGCGTGTCCGGCCGAACTCTGCCCAGGCGAGGATCGGTTCGGAATTCTCCCGCCGCCCGCGCGTTATCAGCTTCGACCGGGACATCAGCCGCGTCGCCACTTCCCCGGGACGGCCTTGCGGATAACCGACATGATAGCCTTCGCTGCCAATACGGAGGGGTGAGGCGAGATCCAGCTGAACCGGGTTCGGGCTGCGGCCCGTCGAAATCAGGGCAAGATCAAAATCCGGGTCCAGCGTGACGGACTCCACCGGCACATACTGGCCAGGTGCCACGAGCAGGCCAACGGAATCGCACCCATCAACCACATGCCTGGCGGTAATCCACTGGCCCTTGCGGTTTACCGCGAAGGCGGTGCCGATGCCGTCCTTGGGAGCATCCACCTGGATCAGGATCTGCTCGTCCAGCGGTGAAGGCGGCGGCAGGGTCGGCCCGTCCGCTTCCAGCACGGTCGGCGGCGCCTCGGGCGCGTCCACATGATCGCCCTGCGCGAACAGGACAAAGACAATCAGCCCGAGCACCGAGACATAAAGCAGCCAGTCGAACTTCCGCACGGGGCTTTCGCGCTCCTAATCAGAACCGTTGAAGCGCAGGATCCCACAAGCCTGCGGCAAGAATGAGGGCAGATGCGAGTTTCGCAGCGACCAGAACGACCGCGGCACCGGCCTCATCTTCCTCGATCCGCCTCGGCAAGCCGCCCAGAAGAAGGTCAACCAGCCGATAGACAATCAACTGCAACAGCAGCGCAACCACGCCCCAGATTGCGAAATCGATCAATGTGACGCTGGACGCCAGCGCAGAAGACATCGGCAAGGCCAGGCCGGTAATCGCGCCACCAAGTGCCAGGCCAGCCGCCGTATTTCCTCGGCGGACTTCAGCAAATTCCTTCCAGGGTGTCAGCAGGACATAAATCGTGCTGGCGATGACCAGCATGACACCAGCGCTGGCTGTCCAGATCAGGAAACGAGGAAACGCCTCGACAAAAGCACCGATTTCTCCGCCCATAATTCCTGATAATCCTGTGTGATTATAGTGGTGACCCGGCGGGAGCCCGGCCCTATTTCTAACATGGCGTTCCCGCCGCTCAAGGAGACCATCATGCTGAAAGGTAAAACAGCCCTTATCACCGGCTCCACGAGCGGCATTGGCAAAGCCATCGCTGTCCGGCTGGCGGCGGAGGGGTGCAACATCGTGCTCAACGGGTTTGGCGATGCCGGTGAAATCGACACGCTGAAACGCAAGATTGCTGCAGATCACTCCGTGATGGTGGGTTATTCCAGCGCCGATCTCACTCGGATTCCGGCAATCGAGAACATGATGACCTATGTCCAGGACGAATTCGGCGGCGCCGACATCCTGGTCAACAATGCCGGCATGCAGCATGTGTCCCCGATCGAGGATTTTCCGGTCGACAAGTGGAACCTCATCATTGCGCTGAACCTGTCAGCCGCCTTCCACACGATCCGTCTCGCCATGCCGGGCATGAAGGAAAAAGGCTGGGGCAGGATTATCCAGACGGCCTCAGCGCATGCGCTGGTCGCATCGCCCTACAAGGCCGCTTATGTAGCCGCCAAGCACGGCATTGCCGGCCTGACCAAGACTGTGGCACTCGAAGGAGCGACCCACGGCATTCGCTGCAACGCGATCTGCCCCGGCTATGTCCACACGCCGCTGGTCGATGCCCAGATCGCCGACACGGCCAAGGCCCGCGGGATCACCGAAGACGAAGTGGTCAAGGACGTGCTGCTCGAAGCCCAGCCGACTAAGGAATTCGTGACCGTTGAGCAGATCGGCGAAATGGCTGCCTTCCTCTGCTCTCCGGCGGCCGACCAGATCAATGGCGCCCTGCTGCCGATCGATGGCGGCTGGACGGCCCACTAGGCCCGGCAGCCAGGCGACTATTCTTCCAGCAATTCTGTCAGGCAGGTGGCGATGGTTTCGTCCGTGTCCTCATGGGTGAAGAAGGTTTTCAGCTTCCAGTCTTCATCCATCAGGTAGAGCAGCGAGGTGTGATCCATGGAGTACTCACTGGCGCTGTCGGGCTGCTCGATCCGCGAATAATCCGCCAGGAAGGCATCTGCCGCCGACCGGACCTGTTCCGGTGTCCCTGTCAGGCCCTGCAGATTGGCCGGGAACGCTTTGGTCGACACATATTGCGCCAGCTGTTCCGGCGTATCCCGCTCCGGATCGATGGAAATGAGCAATGTCTGAGGCGGTGTGACATCCTCCGGGAGGCGGTCATAAGCGCGCTTCACGGTCACCAGCGTCATCGGACAGACATCCGGACAATAGGTGAAGCCAAAATAGATCAGCGTCGGGTGGCCTTTATAGGTCTCTTCCGTAACCGCTTCCCCGGCCTGGTTCACCAACGAGATCGGCCCACCGATGTTCGGGTAGGCCCGCGACATGCAGCCGCCAGCTGAGCCGCCGGCAGAAGGTTCAGCAGGTTTTGCGGGGCCGCAGGCGGCCACAAGCAGCACACCGAGCATGGCGGAAGTCATACGAAGTCTGGTCATGATCATCCTCTAGGACGGCCTACCGCCGCTTGGCGAGGGCGTCACGCTGCCGCATAAGACACAAATGAGTGATCCGTCCCGCCAGGATATGAACCGCGCCGACAGGCTCGGTTTCGATGATGCCATCTTCACCCTTGCCCCGGAAGGGCTGGGGTCTGCCCAGTCGGCGCTTGGACGCACGCGATTGCGTACCTTCATCGCCTTGCGTTGGCTGGCGGTGGGCGGACAGACAGCCGCTGTGCTGTTCGTGTTCTTTGTCCTGGGCTTCGACCTGCCACTCGCTGCGTGTCTTGCGATCATAGCCGCGTCGGCGTGGCTGAACGTCTTCCTGTCATTTGCCTTTCAGAGCCAGCGCCTGACACGCGGCTGGGAGGCTTCTCTCCAACTCGCTTTCGACACGGTCCAGCTTGCGGCCCTGGTGGCCGTGACAGGCGGTCTGTCGAACCCCTTCCTGTTGTTACTGGTCGCGCCGGTGACCGTGGCGGCGCTCAGCCTGTCGCCTATGCGGGCTGTGCTGATCGCACTGCTGGCGCTGACGCTGGCCGCCTTCATGCCGCTGATTTCCCTGCCCCTGCCCTGGATCAATGGCGCGCTGGTGGAATTGCCGCCCCTGTTCCACCTCGGCCAGTTCGCCGCCCTTGCTGTTGGCGTCGTCTTCTTCGCCGTGTCGGCCGGACGCGTCAGCCAGGACGAGGCCAAGCTTGTCCGCGCCCTCGATGCGGCCAGCATTGTCATGGCCCGGGAGCAGAAACTCTCCGCTATTGGCGCGATGTCCGCCATGACGACGCATGAACTCGGCACCCCGCTGGCGACCATTCACCTCGTCGCCAAGGAATTGATGGCGGAAACACCGCCGGACGATCCGAAATATGAAGACCTGACCCTGCTGGCCGAACAGGCAGACCGCTGCCGGACCATTCTCGCCACGATCCGTGAGGCTCGCGAAGCGACCGACATCGTCCACGCCCGCGTGACCCTTGATGCGCTGGTCGCTGAAGCGGCGGCCCCCTTCAAAGGTCTCGGCGTTGCCGTGGAAGTGGTCGTCCGGCCCGGCGAAGACGAGGCCGACGACCGTCCGCCTATCCTGAACCGCAGCCCCGAAATCCTACATGCCATCAGCGCTTTCGTTGAAAACGCCGTCAGTTTCGCCGATTCAAAGGTCACCGCGCAGGCCAGCTGGACGGCGGACCAGATCATGATCTCAATCAGCGATGACGGGCCTGGCTTTGCGCAGGAAGTTCTGCCGAAGCTCGGCGAACCCTATGTCTCGGAGCGGAGTGAAGCACATCTCGGCGGCGGAGACATGGGACTTGGCTTCTTTATTGCAAAAACCCTGATCGAACGCACCGGCGGCAGGATCGCCACAAGAAACCGCACGCCCCCCCGGACTGGCGCCATCGTTCAGGCCCTCTGGCCACGTGCAGCTCTTGAAGCATCCGCGTTGGATTAATTGATTTGGAACCCCTATAGAAGAATCAGGTAGCGAGGGAAGCTGAGCATGGAACGGCCAGTAAATATCAATCTTCATGAGAGTCTCGAAGGGGTCGAAGACCGCTCCTGTCTCGTGATGGATGATGACGGCCCGTTCGTGCAACGACTTGCCCGGGCCCTCGCCCAGCGCGGATTCATCGTCTCTGCTGTTACCAATGTTGCAGAAGGCAAGGATATTGCCCGTCTGAACCCGCCGGCTTTCGCCGTTCTGGACCTGCGCCTGGAAGATGGCAGCGGCCTTGATGTGGTGGAAGTTCTGCAGAAAAGCCGCCCTGAAGCCCGGGCCGTGATCCTGACCGGCTATGGCGCCATCGCCACCGCCGTCGCTGCCGTGAAAGCGGGCGCTGTCGACTACCTTTCAAAGCCTGCAGATGTGGAAGACATCATCCGCGCCCTAACGGCCACCACAGACGAAAAACCGGCGCCGCCGGAAAACCCGATGTCGGCCGACCGGGTGCGCTGGGAACACATCCAGCGCGTGTATGAGCTGTGCAATCACAATGTCTCGGAAACGGCCCGGCGCCTGAACATGCACCGGCGCACGCTGCAGCGGATTCTCGCCAAGCGCGCGCCGCGCTGATCCTTCCCGTCAGTCCTTCGCCGGCATCAGAGTCATCGCCCCGATGACCATGGCTTCCGTGCCCAGTTCCACTGACGGCTCCGGCCAGATCCTGAAGAACGGAGAATGGTGGGACGCGGCATTTTCCAGCTTATCGGCCGGTGTACCGCCAACATTGAAATAGACGCCTTTCACGCCGGTATCGGGCGTGACGAAATAGGCAAAATCCTCTGCCCCCATGCCGTCGCGCGGCGGATCGACCAGCACACTGTCTGAAATACGGGTGGCAAATGCATCGCGAAGGCGCTGGGCGGTCGCCGGGTCATTGATGGTTGGCGGTGTGGTTTCCGTTTCAGAGCGGATGACTTCCGGCATCAGATCTTCAGGCACATTCATCGAGATCGCGACACCGCGCGCCACCCGGTCGATGCCGTCCAACAATTCTTCACGCACTTCCGGATCGTCGGAGCGGACTGTGATCTGCATCTCGACCTTGTCGCCGATGATGTTGTGCTTGAAGCCACCGTGAATGGCTCCCACCGTGATCACGCCCGGCTCCAGCGGCGCAATCGACCGCGAGACGATCGACTGGAGGGAGACCACGATCTGCGATGCCACCAGGACCGGGTCGATGCCCATATGCGGATATGCCCCGTGTGCACCGACACCGTGGACGATGATGTCGACACTGTCGGAACTGGATGCGACCTGTTCCAGCGGCACCTGGATCTTTCCAGCCTCAAGTTCCGCCGCAACATGGAAGGCAATCGCATAGTCCGGCTTCGGGAAACGCTCATAGAGCCCGTCCTGGATCATCGCGCGGGCGCCGCCGATCCGCTCCTCGGCGGGCTGGCCGACCAGCACCAGCGTGCCGGACCACGCGTCCTTGCGTGCGGCCATCTGGCGGGCAGCACCAACCAGCGATGTGATGTGCACATCGTGCCCGCAGGCATGCATTACCGGCTTCTCAACGCCATCAATGTCCACCTGCGTGACCGTCGAGGGATAAGCGACACCGCTGTCTTCTTTCAGCGGCAGGCCATCCATATCGGCGCGCATCAGGACTGTCGGGCCATCGCCGTTTTTCATCACCGCCACCACGCCGGTGCCACCAACGCCTTCGGTGACATCATAGCCAAGGGCGCGCAGTTCGGAGGCAAGCCGCTGGGCGGTTTCAGTCTCCAGGAAGGAGAGCTCCGGGTGCTGGTGGAAATACTGGAACAGCGGTCCGAGATTCTCCTGATAATCCTTGTCGATCGCCGCGCGGAGATCGCTGTCGGCTGCGGCCAGACCTGCCGTTCCAAGTGCGATCAATGAGGCGGCGCACGCCCGAAGCTTCCAGTTCATGTGATGTCTCCCGCTGTTGGCCGCAGGCTATGCGCCATGCCCTGCGGTGTAAATCACCGACCTTTCGGGCCAAGGCGAACCTGCAGCAAGTAAAGTGCAAAGTCACTTTAGCAGACTTGCCGCAGCGAACCTGTTGATACGCTTTCGCCAAGCCTGATAAGCGCCCTCTTCCCAAAGAAGGGCCCCGCCAAATGTCTCTTGCGCTTATTCTCGCCGCATCAACCTTCATCGCCGAACCGGAGGATGCTCCGGCAAGGCTCGACCCCGTCGTGACAACCGCAACAGCCGGCCAGACTCCGCTCAGCGAAATCCCGATGTCGGTCAGCGTCATCGGCGGGGAGGAGCTCGGGCTCGCCTCCGCCTATCTCGGCGCCGAGGATGTGACGGACCTGCTGACCGGCGTGGAAGCCGCTGTGGCCAACGGCACCCAGGTGGCCTTCCAGATCCGCGGAATCGGCGCTGTGGATCATCAGGCGCTAACCCCCGGCGCCGCGGCGGTCTATTCCGACGGCGTCCTGCTGGCAACAAATGTGCAGACCGGACTGATGCTCTACGACCTTTCCGGCATCGAGGTGCTGAAAGGCCCGCAAGGCACATTGTTCGGGCGTAATGCATCCTCTGGCGCAATCAGCTTCCTGACCGCCCGCCCGGAAGATGGCCAGTCCCGCTATCTGCGGGCCGGATTTGGCAATCTGAAGCGCACTGATGTGGAAGGCGCGTACGGACAGACCTCTGGCGGTTTCAGCTACCGCCTCGCCGGCCGCTACCTCTCCCGCGATGCGGCGCTCGACAACACCGGCGGACCGGATGCAGCTGGTGGCATACGCGACGAGTTCGGCCTGCGGCTTGGGCTCAGCTCGGAAGACACGCTTGGCGGCTCCCTGCTGATCCGCACCCACTATGAGGAAGACAATGGCGTCAATGCCGCGCCGCGAAACGACACGCTTGGCCTGTCGGATCATGATATTTCCGTTGGAAGCGATGGTATTCAGGATACCGACAATGAATTCTATGGCACGTCCGCAGAATATGTCCGCGACATCGGCGAATGGACGCTGACCTCTCTCACCGCGTTTGAGGGCTTCAACCAGTCTTACGGATTTGACTTTGACGGCGGCGTGGCTCTCTTCGGCAACCCGCTCTTCAATGCAAACCTCTCCTATGATCGGAATTTCAGACAGTACTCTCAGGAAATCCGCCTGAAGACAGAGCGCACTCGCGGCTCCACCCTGTTCGGGATCTATGCCGCAGCAGAGGACTTCAGCCAGACCTATACGATCTGGTGCGGAGAACTGGATCCCGACACACTTCTCGGCACCTGCCCTTATGTGGGTGCCGCCAGCCGCGCAGGGCCTGCCCCTGTTTCGGATGGAACCGCAATGACGCTGATCACCGACATCCGGCAGGAACGATCTGTCCTTGCGGCCTTCACCTATAATGAGGTGTCGCTGACTGACCGGCTTACCGCCACGCTCGGTGCCCGGATCACGCAGGAGACGATCGAAGGCGCCGGCGCAGGACGGCACATCTTCGATGACGGCACAGTCGGATACAACAATGTCGGTGGGCTTGGCCTCGCCGCCGGTGCAAACGACATCGAAGACACCAAGCTCACCGGCAATGTTGCGCTGGCCTATGAGACGGGTGCAGGCACGGCCTATGTGTCTGTCGCAAACAGCTACAAATCCGGCGGGTTCAATGGGGAAGTGCAGAACAATGCCACCCATTTTTCCGACGAAGGCCTGTTCGATGCGGAAACGGTCACAGCCTATGAGACCGGCTTCAAATCAGAGCCCTCCAGCCGCTTCATCTGGAACGCGGCCCTGTTCTGGCAGGACTATGACGCCCCCCAGGCACGCATCTTCGTGAACTTTCCGCTTCCGGACGGTTCCAGCATCACGTCAAATTCCCTGTCCAACCTCGACGCCGCCACCGTCTATGGTCTCGATGCCGATATGCGCTGGCAGGCGACAGACGCCCTGTCCCTGCAAGGCGGGCTCACCCTGCTCGACACGCAAATCGACCAGACCTCCGACATTGGCGGAAATGCCGGAAAGTTCGACGGCAACCCCCTGCCCTTCGCACCAGACGTCTCCGCCACGCTGGGCGGGCGGTATGACTTCATCCTGCCCTCCAATGCGGAAGGCCACGTCTCACTGCACGCAAAGTATCGCAGCCGCTACTACCTGGATCCGGAGGGCCTGGCGTCCCGCATGCAAAAAGGGTTCACGACGCTTCAGGCAGAAGCGGGCCTCCGTTTTGCGAACCCCGGAATAGACGTCACCTTGTGGGCCCGAAACCTGACCGATGAAGACTATGCGCTCTCCGGCTATGGCTTCATCGGCTATGACACATTCCGGTCGGATCCGCGCACTTATGGCGTACGCATCGGCTATACTTTCTAGGGGCAGCCTTCCCGACCGAACCGCATGGCGACAAAGGTCACCGGATCGCCATTCGAATAGTTGAGCGCGTAGTACGGCTCGGACTCTGTGATGCAGAGTCCCATACCGTTTGCCTGTGCACGCAGATGCTCGACTTCCTTGGCCACCGGCGGCTCGGCTTTGCGGTCTTCATAGTTCACGAGATAGACAACCGGGTACGCCGTCATATCCGTGGGCAGGTCCAGCGGGGTTTCCGGCGGGTGGAGGTTCTGCGTGCCCATGGTGAGAATGTAGGACGGTTCCGCATAACCGAGCGAAAGGATCCGCTGCGGCGGCGTCATCTTGCAGGCTTCTCCGGGCACGCCGCACACATCTTCCAGCGCCAGTCGCGCCGTCTCGGTCGGCTGCACCCAGATCTGGCTGGGCAACATGAAGATGCGGATATGCCATCCGATGACGAAAGCGCCAGCAATACCCGCCGCGATGGACATGACCGTCCGGGCACGGCTGAACTCAATGGCGGCCACCCCGCACAGCGCAAATGCGGCCCACCAGAGCCAGACAGGAAACACACGGTACCCCTGCCATGTCGCCAATACCTCAGAACTGGATGCGGTGGTGAAATCCCCGGCCGCTTCCGCCATGAAATAGTGAGTCACGCCGGGATAGGACACCGCCAGCAGGAGTCCGGCACCAAGCCCGAACAGGGCAAGCGACAGCCAGCGCGAAACCGGCATCTTCTCCCCTTCCATCAGCCGCACCGCAGCATGGCCGCAAAGCAGCGCCATGCCCGGATAGGCTGGAAGGATGTAATGGCTGAGCAGGGTCGGCATCAGTTCGAAGAAAATCCAGGTCAGCAGCGTCCAGCACAGGAGCAGCCTCAGTCCCTTCACCCTGTCCGGGGCGTCAGGTGACACCGGCGCACGGCGGCGCCATGCGTCCTGCGTCGACAAATACCAGAACACCAGAAGCAGGACGGCCGGATAGGCAACCTTCACGCCGTTTGCCGCAGAGGCTGGCAGGACCAGCGCCAGCAACAGGCTCGCCGCCAGCAAGGCGCCCCCGATCATCAGACCGGGCCAGCCTGTCCTCGCAGCCGTTGCCTGACGGACATCTTTCCACCCCGCTACGAGCCCCGGCACGATCAGCAGGATCGCCGGGAAGAACCAGATTGGAAGGTGGGTCAGGTGATAGAGTGGCCAGCCGCCATGACCTTCAGAGGCGCCGGTGAATTTGTCTTTCAGGTCTTTACCGACTGCGCCCTGCAGGAATTCTCCGCTGGTCGCGATCTGGACCCAGGTAAACCAGGGCAACACCAGCGCTAAGAACAGGAGCGGCCCCGGCCACCAGAGCAGCGGACGCCACCAGTCGCCCCCCTTGCCGTTCTCCGCCCGGCCCCAGACCCAGACGCCGGCCCCGGCATAGGCCGCCACCATTGGCGTCACCGGCCCCTTGATCAGGAAACCGAGCCCCATGGCGAGCCAGAACAGGAGCGCCATCCGCTTCGGAGACCCTTCGCGCATGTAAAGCCGCCCCAGGGCACCGATGCCGAACGTCGTCAGACAGACCAGTACTGCATCGGTCTTGGAAATATGCGCTTCCGACGTCAGCAACAGGGTGGAGCCGAACAGGGCCGCGCCCAGAAAGGCCGCACGCCGCCCGATCAGCGGGATGCCGCACCAGAAACAGGTCAGTGCCGCAAGGCTCGCCCCGATCCAGCTGGGGAAGCGATAGGTCCAGATCTGCTTGGCTTCCGGGCCGGTGAAGACAGCCGTGGACGCCGCCTGCAGCCAGTGAATGCCGGCTGGCTTCTTGTTCCGAAGCTCGTCCTGATACTGGATGCGGATATAGTCATGATCCTCCAGCATCTGCTTGGAGGCCTGCGCGAACCGGCTTTCATCGCGGTCCAGCGCGGGCAGCATGAAGACACCGGGCGCAGCAGCGCTGAAAGTGATCAGGAAAAGAGCGACCCAGGCTTTCCAGCCGGTCGAAAGGCGGTCGAGCATTGTCATGTCCCCTCCTCTAACTGCTTCGGCCCGCTTCGTCTTGCGCTTTTGGGCGCTGCGCCTGTGTCAGTGGCAAGTGAACCAGAGGGCTCGCCATCAGGCGGAACGCTCTGTATGACGCGAAGACTTTTCGCGCGCCGGCTTGGGGGCGCACCAGCAGAAGGGATCTGGAATTGGACCAGGCTCTCGAGTTTTCCGTCGTCGTTCCGGTGCACAATGAAGCCGGAAACGTCGCCACCCTGATCGGCGAGATTGCCAAGGCCCTCGACGGGCGCGCCTTTGAAATGGTGTTCGTGGACGATGCCTCGACCGACGACACCCGCGCCCAGCTGGTGGAGCTTAAGACCCAATACCCGATGCTGCGTGTGCTGGGTCACCGGAAGAATGCCGGACAGAGCCGGGCCATCCGCTCCGGTATCCTCGCCGCCAAGGCCCCGGTCATCGGCACGCTGGACGGCGACGGCCAGAATGATCCGGCCGACCTGCCGGACCTCTACCGCCAGCTGACCCGCCGGGATGCGCCGGAAGGCCTGAAAATGGTGATGGGCCGCCGCGCCAAGCGCAAGGATACGGCCTGGAAACGCTTCGGCTCGCGCTTTGCCAACAATATCCGTAAGCGCATGCTGAAGGATGATTGCGACGACAGCGGCTGCGGCATCAAGGTGATGCAGCGCGCGGCCTATATTCAGCTGCCCTATTTCGATCACATGCACCGCTACATGCCGGCCCTGATGCGGGCCGAAGGCTTTGGCGTGGAATACCGCGATGTGAACCATCGCGAACGCGGAGCGGGCCGGTCCAACTACACCAATTTCGGCCGCCTGAATGACGCCTTCTCGGATCTGCGCGGCGTTACCTGGCTGATCCGCCGCCGGCGCAATCCGGGCGGCGCGGACGAAATCTGATCCGCTTTCAATTCATGGACACCCCGCCCGCAAATCGCCCGATTTGCGGGAATACTGGTGGTTAAGGCGGCGGGGGATTTTTCCTCGCCTCTCCGGAAACTATCCGGTACACCTCGTGTTAACACGCGCTGAGCGACGGGTTAGTGAACATGAAAAAGGACACACAGGCGGCCGTCATTGGCGGGTTTATCGCCCGGAACAGACGGCAAAATGCCGGGTCCCGCAGCAGCACCGAGAAGGGGTATTTGATGCGTGCAATCTTCGGAATCTTTCCGCTACTGGTCGTTCCGGTGGCCTTGTACAATCTCCTCGCCGTCATGGCTGGCGGCCCGGCGACCACGACCAATGAGCTGGGACAGGTGATCGCCAGCGACACCGCCCCGCTCCAGGCCGTGCTGAACGAGACCTTCTTCTCCCTGCCGATGATTTCCGGCGTCAAATGGGTGCTGACGCAGGGCGACGCCATCCTGCTCCTGTCGATCGTGTTCCTGTTTCTGGAAATCCTGAAATCGACCAGCACCGGCACCTCAACCATCATCAATCACGCCATTTCGATGATGCTGTTCATTCTCTGCCTGATCGAATTCCTGCTGGCGCCGAACTTCGCGACCTCCACCTTCTTCATCCTGATGTCGATGACATTGCTGGATGTCCTGGCGGGCGTTGTGGTGACCATCGTCTCTGCCCGGCGTGACTTCGGTGTCGATCACGGCTGATCCGAACCCGGCCCTCAAATCAGAAAAGCCCGCTCAGCCGAGCGGGCTTTTTCGTATCCGGATGCCGCGATGGCGTCAGTCCTTGCGGTAAAGCTCTGCCAGCTGGTCCTGAATGGCAGACATTTGCGCCTGCATATTCGCAAGTGCCTCAGCCTGCATTTCCATCATCGACCCGGCCGCAGAGGCGGACGCAGAAGACGAGGCAGGCTTTTCAGGCTTTGCCGAATTGTAAAGCGTCGGCATGAACATCTTCATGGCCTGTTCGAACATCGCCATGTTCCGGCGGGCCTGTTTTTCGAACATGGTCATCGGATTGGCAGCTTTCTGCCATTCCTTCTGGGCTTCGGCGAAAGAGTTCATCGACATGTCGAGGAAGGCCGGCAGGAAGGTCTGCGCGCCGCCGCCATAGAAGCCGATCAGCTGGCGCAGGAAGTTCAGCGGCAGGGCGCCCTCGCCCTTGGTTTCCTGCTCAAAGATGATCTGCGTCAGAACCTGACGCGTCAGATCCTCGCCCGTCTTGGCATCGCGAACCTCGAAGTCCCGGCCCTCGCGGACCAGTTCAGACAGGTGGTCGAGCGTCACATAGGACGATGTCGACGTGTCGTAGAGGCGCCGGTTTGCGTATTTCTTGATGATGATCGGCTCTGCAGAGCCCGTCCCTTTGGCCATTTTCATCCCTCAGCTTTCCCCACGGGAAAAGCAATTTTTGTGCTATGCGGCACAATCTCGCATAAAATCTGCATGCGACCAATGCGCTATTGAAGTTTCTGCAACAGTAACGCTAAGCATGTTGCAGTGCAAAAAATCCAGGGAGGAGCACCCATGTCCAAAACAGTTCTGGTTACAGGCGGTACACGCGGTATCGGCCACGCCATCAGCGCAGCCATGGCGAAAGCCGGCTACAAAGTGGCGGCAAACTATGCCGGCAACGAGGAAGCGGCAAAGGCGACCGCCGATGAGCTCGGCATCCATGTCTACAAGTTCGACGTCGCCGATTATGACGCTGTCGGTGAAGGCATCGCAGCCATCGAGAAGGATCTCGGCCCGATCGACATTGTCATCAACAATGCCGGTGTGACGCGCGATGCGCCCTTCCACAAAATGACGAAAGACCAATGGCAGCAGGTGATCGACATCGATCTGACCTCCGCCTTCAACGTCACCCGCCAGGTTTGGGACGGCATGCGCGAGCGCAGCTGGGGCCGCGTCATCAACATCTCCTCCATCAACGGCCAGAAGGGCCAGTTCGGCCAGGCGAACTACTCCGCCGCCAAGGCCGGCCTGATCGGCTTCACCAAGGCGCTCGCCCAGGAAGGCGCCAAGAAGGGCATCACCGTGAACACGGTCTGCCCGGGCTATATCGACACCGAGATGGTGCGCGCTGTGCCTGAGAAAGTGCTCGAGGGCATCATCGCGACGATCCCGGTCGGCCGTCTCGGCAAGCCGGAAGAAATCGCCTCGATGTGCGCTTATCTCGCCAGCGACGACGGTGCGTTCATCACCGGCGCGACGATGACGGTGAACGGCGCGCAGTATATCGCCGGCTAAGCTGTTTCATCCTGAAACAAAGAAACGCCCTCCCCTGCCGGGAGGGCGTTTTTTCATGTCAGCCCATGATCATGGCATGATCATACCGGACCAGGGCGTGCTCCGGCATGACGTCTCATGACTATGCCGGACTATAAATGACCATAACGGATCAGACCGTCAGGACGATCTTGCCAAAATGCTTCTGACTCGCCTGATGCGCGAATGCGTCGGCGATCTTTTCGAGCGGGAAGGTCGAGTCGATCACCGGCTTGATGCCGTTCGCCTCGATGGCGTCGATCATGTCTTCCTGCATCCGGCGCGAGCCGACGGTGATGCCCGACAGGGTGATGTTACGCGAGAAAAGCGCCGCTGTCGGCACTTCGCCCGATACGCCGGTCAGAACGCCGATCAGCGAGATGTGCCCGCCCGGACGGCAGGCCGCGATGGACTGCGCCATGGTGCCCGGCCCGCCGATCTCGACGACTTCATCCACGCCGCGCCCGCCGGCCAGCTTGAACGCTTCGGCGCCCCATTCCGGATTTTCCTTGTAATTGATCACATGATCGGCGCCGAGGGCTTTCAGCTTCTCCAGCTTCTCCGGCGAAGACGAGGTGGAGATGACCCGGCAGCCGGCCGCCTTCGCCAGTTGCAGCGCGAAGATCGAGACGCCGCCCGTGCCTTGCGTCAGCACCCAGTCGCCCGGCTTGATCTTGCCTTCGGCAACGATCCCGCGCCAGGCGGTGAGCGCCGCACACGGAAGGGTCGCGGCTTCCTCAAAGGTCCAGCCTTCCGGCATCCGCGTGAAGGCGGTTTCCGGCGCGGCCACCAGTTCGGCGCCGAACCCGTCTGCCCCATCTCCGGGAACGGAGTTGAACCCTGCCGCCTCGATCTGGCCGGACTGCCAGCCCGGGAAGAAGAGCGAGAGGACCTTGTCGCCCACTTTCCATTTCGTCACGCCCTCGCCGACGGCGACGACTTCGCAGGCACCATCGGACATCGGGATGCGTCCGTCCGGTGTCGGGATGCCACCCATGACGACGACAAAGTCGTGATAATTGAGGCTGGACGCACGCACGCGCACAAGCACCTCGCCCGGGCCCGCAACGGGGTCCGGACGTTCTTCGATGACGAGATTTCCGGGCCCGCCCGGCTTCTTGACGGCAGCAACTTTCATTTGGGTCTCCTCCTGACTTTTCAGGAGGGGACGGGCCCCGCCCTAAGGTAAGTCAAGCGGAACCGGAACCCGTTCAGGCGTCCTGCGCCATGGCGGCGATGCGCTCCTCGCGAAGCGTCTTGCGGCGCACTTTTCCGGCATCGTCGCGCACGGCTTCGCTGACATATTCGAAGCTCTTCGGAATCTTGTAGCGCACCAGCATGTCCGACAGATGGGCCAGCATGTCAGCCTCGTCCACGGCGCCTTCGGGGCGGCAGATGATGGCATGCAGACGCGCGCCCATGTCTTCATCCGGCAGGCCGATCACGGCCGAGGACTGAACGCCCGGATAGGCATCGATCGCAGCCTCCACTTCGGCCGGATAGATGTTCGCCCCGCCTGACAGGATCATGTCCGACAGGCGGTCCGTCAGGTAGAGATAGCCGTCCGCGTCCATATAGCCCATGTCGCCGAGACTTTCCCAGCCGCCTTCCAGTGATTTGGCTTCGGCGCCGATATAGCGATAGGTCGTGCCCGGCCCCTCCAGCGGGCGCATGAAGATCTCGCCGACTTCGCCGGGCGGCAGGCGGTTGCCGTCCTCGTCAACGACAATCATCTCGCAGGCCTCGACCGGCTTGCCGACAGAGCCGCGATGCTCCAGCCATTCCGTTCCCTGAATGATTGTCGTGCCCTGGCCTTCGGTGCCGGCATAGAGTTCCCAGATCACGTCGCCGCCGAGCCATTCGATGAAACACTCTTTCAGCCAGGCCGGGCATGGCGCAGCGAGATGCCAGAGTGCCTTCAGGCTGGACAGGTCGTACTTGTTCCGCACCTCTTCCGGCAGCGCCCAGATGCGGCGCATCATGGTGGGCACGGTGTAGACGACATCCACTTTCAGCCGCTCGATCGTGGCCAGCGTCTTCTCCGCGTCGAAGCGCGTCGTGATGCCCACGGTGCAGCCTTTGAAGAGCGCAATCATCGCCCACATGAACGGGCCATTGTGATAGAGCGGGCCGGGAATAAGGATCGCGCCCTGGACCGGGATTTCAAGATAAGGCAGCTCCGGATCCCAGGCAGCCGGGATCTTGGAGACGATCAGTTTTGGCCGGCCGGTGGAGCCGCCGCTGGTCATCGCCTTGATCGAGGCCGCCATGCGCTCTGGCAGCTCCGTATCCGGAAGGCTCGCATCCGGCACGAAATTCTCCGGCACGGACGGCGTGTCGCCATACTCGCCTTCCGGGACGCCAATAACGAGCGACGGCTTGCCGAGCTCCACGATCTGATCCCGCTCATGCTTGGGCAGGCGCGCAGAAATCGGCTGCGGCGTCGCCCCGGCCTTCCAGGTGGCGAGGCAGGCTTCGAAGAATTCGATTCCGTTGGGCAGCGCGATGGTGACGAAATCGTCCTGCTTCACGCCCAGCTTTTCATAGGCGCGCGCCAGGCGGTTCGTCCGCTTGTCCAGTTCGGCCCAGCTGATCTGGACTCCTTCATGGTCAATGGCCGCCCGGTCTGGCTGTTTGCCCGCCCAGAATGCCAGAATGCGCGAAAGCGTGATGATCGCCACGGATTTCCTCCTCCCCAGAGACTGTTCTTGTTTCTATATATCCGCACGTTTCAGGAGGCGTTGGAAGCCCTCCCAGAACTCCGCGCGCTTGTCGTCGGTTTCCATCAGGATCTCGTGCATCGCGCCCTCGACCGTGACGTGTTCGCAATCCGGCAGGCGTTTGCAGATCGCCGTATGGGTCGAATTGTCGACCAGTTGTTCTTCGGCTGCCGAGGCGACGAAAACCGGGATGGTCACTGTCTTCAGCGTCTTCGCTTTTGTGAACCGCGCCAGAATGTCGAGCGAGGCGCCGAGCCAGCCCCAGGTCACCGGACCAAGGTCCAGCTCCGGCCGGGCGTCGACCAGCGCGCGCTGCATTTGCCAGCGTTTCTTGTCATGGGTGACGATATTGGTCTCGAACGTCTCCGGCGGGCCGGGCTGGATGGCATAATCGCCGGACCGGCCCGTCGCGCGCATCGCCCAGACGAGATAGCGCATGCCGAAGAATTTCGACTTGATCCCCCACATCGGGGCACAGAAGGCCGCCGCGTCCACCTTCACCAGCTCGTCGGCAATCGCCGCCAGCGCAATCGCCCCGCCCATCGAATGGGCGAGCGAGACGTAAGGGCGCGGCAGCCGGTCATCCAGCGCTTCCAGCCCATTGGCGAGCGCGCCCATGAAGGTTTCGAACCGGTCGATATGGCCCTTTTTCGAGTCTTCCAGCAGGCGGTCCGACAGGCCCTGCCCCGGCCAGTCGAGGATAACGACGGCAAAGCCCATGGCCTGAAGCTCGTGGCCGACCTCGAAATATTTCTCGATGAACTCTGTCCGGCCCGGGCAGACAATGGCCGTGCCGCGCGGCTTGTCCGGGGCCAGCGCCGGGGCGACACAGGCCCGGAGCGCCCGTCCGCCTGTGCCCTTGAACCAGACGATCTCCGCGCCCTGTGGCGGCGGATTGCCGGGCACCAGCACGAATTCGGTATCCGGCGAAGAGGTCGTGTCCATGTGCGTGTGATCCCAAAAGGAAAAGGCCGCCCGCAGGGTGTCCCGGGGCGGCCTGACCTGTCAAACCCGAAGGGCGGCTCTCCTTAGGAAAGCGCCTTCATCAGGCTCTGCAGCTGCATGGCAACCGACATGTCGCCTTCAACTTTAAGTTTGCCCTGCATGAAGGCCATCGTCGCGTCGAGACCGCCCGAAGCGATCTTCTTGAAGTCTTCCCAGTCAACCTTGATGGTGGCATCCGCAGCGTCGTCGGAATTGTTGGCCACACCGTTCATGCCGTCGATGAAGAGTTTGCCGGCGTCGCCGAAGTCAAACTTCACCTTTTTCTTGAAGTCGCCGCCAGCGGAAACAGCTTCATTGGCCTTGGATGTGAGTTCTGCGAGATCCATGAGATTCCTCCTTGGAATGGATTTGAAGCGATAAAGCAGACCCGCGGTATGAAAATCAAGGAAAAGCTGTGTGACATACCGTACCGTAATGAGGGCCTCCTGTTTCGTGAGCCGGGCGAGCAGAATTCTTGCCGGACTGGTCTCACATCCGCTTGACCTAGCGCTGGGGAAGCATGGAAGCTCAGCCCATGAGTTGGGAAAAATCGATTGAAGAGCTCCGCCGCCGCGAAAGGCTGGCCGAGAAGATGGGCGGCGACGAGCCGGTCGAACGCCAGCGCGGCCGCGGCAAGCTGACGGTGCGCGAGCGTGTCGCCTTTCTGGCGGACCCGGGCAGCTTCCATGAGATCGGCAAGATTGCCGGGCGCGCGACATATACCTCCGACGACGAGATGGAAAGCTTCCTGCCGGCCAGCTCCGTCACCGGGCGCGCGACGCTGGATGGACGCCCGACAGTGATCCTCGCCGACGACTTCACCGTGCGCGGCGGCGCCTCGGATGCCTCGATCTGGCAGAAGATGGTCCAGATGATCAAAATGGCGGCGGAGTATCGCATGCCGCTGGTGCAGATGATCGACGGCACGGGCGGCGGCGGCTCGGTCAAGTCGCTGGAGAAGGACCCGCGCACCTACATCCCCGAAACACCCGGCTGGAACGAGATCGTTCACGGCATGACGCAGGTGCCGTTCGTCTCGCTGGCCCTCGGCCCCTGCGCGGGCATGGGCGCAGGCCGCGTGGCGGCCAGCCATTTCTCCGTCATGGTGAAAGAGCTCTCCCAGGTCTTCGTGGCAGGCCCCCCTGTGGCCATCGCGCTTGGCGAGAACGTGACCAAGGAAGAACTCGGCGGCTGGAAGATCCAGGCGCAGAACGGCACAGTGGACAATGTGGTCGACACCGAAGCCGACGCCTTCATCGCAGCGCGGCGCTTCCTGTCCTACCTGCCCCCGTCCGTACACGACCTGCCGGAGCGCGTCGCGCCGGCCGACCATCCGGACCGGAAGGAAGAGAGCCTGCTCTCCATCGTGCCGACGGACGGCAAGACGCCTTACAAGCCGCGCAAGATCATCGACGCCACGGTCGACCATGGCAGCTTCTTCGAGATCGGCAAGGAATGGGGCCGTGGCATCGTCACCGGCCTTGCCCGGATCGACGGCTACCCGGTCGGCATCCTGGCGGGCGACCCCTTCTTCCTGGATGGCGCGTGGACGGCGGATGTGTGCGACAAGGTCACCCGCCACATGGACCTCTGCTCCATGTTCCACCTGCCGGTCATCCACTTTGTCGACTGCCCGGGCTTTGCCGTGGGCGTGAAAGCCGAGACCGCCGGTGTCACCCGCGCAGGCGTGCGGGCGATGACGGCCGTCTACCAGGCGGATGTGCCGGTCTGCTCCGTGGTCATCCGCAAGGCCTATGGCCTCGCCGGGTCGGCGATGATGAACCAGTCAAAGACGAAGTGGCGCTATTGCTGGCCGAGCGGCGACTGGGGCAGCCTGCCCATGGCCGGCGGCATCGAAGCCGCGTTCCGCAAGGAGCTGGCCGAGGCCGAAGACCCGGACGCCCTGAAGGAACAGCTCTACCGGAAATTCGAGGCGATCCGCTCTCCCTTCCGCACGGCGGAAAGTTTCCTGGCGGAGGAAATCATCGACCCGCGCGACACCCGTCCCCTGCTGGTGGACTTCATCCACCATGCCTGGCGCGTTCTGGAACCGGGTGAGCGCAAGGTCGGATACCGGCCCTGACCGGAGTCAGGACCGGGGCCCCACCCCCCTTAGATTGAGGTCAGGATTTCTTTCGCGGCCGCGTGGCATTTATCGATCTCGTGATCGAGGCCAACGCAGATACGCGTCCAGTTCGGCAGGTCGCTCCAGCGCTCGCCGACGACGCGGACATTGCGGTCCAGCATCTTGGCCGCGAAATCCTTCGCAGGCATGCCGACATCCATATAGATGAAGCTGCCCTGCGGATCCGGCGCGATCGGACGGCCCAGGTCTGCGGCCATGGCGATCAGCTTCTGTCGGCCACGGATCATCGTGGCGCGCATCTTTTCGAAATGTTCCGTGTCTTCAAGGCTGGCCATACCGCCGACGAGACCCAGATAGTTGACGTTCGACAGGCGCCCCGTCTTGCGCATGTCCATCGCCATGTCGGCCGGCATCAGTCCATAGCCGAGACGCTGACCGGCCATGCCGTAAATTTTCGAGAAGGTCCGTGCCACGACAACCGGTTTACCGGCAGCAACGAATTCGGACATCACATTGCCCGGATAGTCGTCTGACATGTCGAGATAGGCTTCGTCGACGAAGACCGGCACCTTGTTGCTGACGTCTTCGACGAAGGCTTTCAACTGTGCCGTCGGGATCGTCTTGCCGGTCGGGTTGTTCGGGTTGCAGAGATAGACAGCCCCGGTATCCGGGCCAACGCGGGCGGCGATGGCTTCCATGTCGTACCCCATGTCCTGGGTCAGCGGCATGTAGACGACTTCGGTGCCAGCCTGTTCAGCCACGCGCGGCACACCTTCATAGGTGATGGCGGAGGTGATGATCTTGCCGCCCTTCACGTTCACCCAGTCAGAGAAGGCAGCCAGGATCGGCGTCGAGCCGTTGGTGACCAGAACCTGCTCCGGTGCAACGCCTTCGCGCTCGGCAACCATCTCGGCAAATTTCGACACGGTCGGATAGGTGTAGCGATAAAGGTTCGCCGCTTCAGCCTTGATCGCCTCAACCGCTTTCGGCGACGGACCATACGGGTTTTCGTTTGACGACAGGATGGCGAGGGCATCCGGGTCGATGGCATCATTGGCCGGGGTGGCCGCGGTGGCGGTTTCCGAACATGCCGACAGGGCCGTCGCGGCGCCAACAGCGCCGGCACCCGCCAGCTTCATCAGACTGCGGCGGGAAGGCGAAAAGAACGGAGCGCTTGTGTTTCTGATCATGACCTTGGGTCCTTAGAATGGTCCGGAGGGTCTCTCACCGAGGCTGGAGGACCGGCGCACCCTCCGTCGCGCCGGGTATGCGGGCACGTTCCGCCCAGCCTCCAGCCGGGGCAACACAAAGGTCGCCCGGCCGGGGAATCGATCCGCGATTGCATTCTCGCTGACCAGAATCGCCCGCGTCGCAGGCGCTGCCCCTTCCCTGCCCCCGCCACGCATGTCCGGTGAGCGCAGAATCCGGCGGCACCGCCCGAATTCTTCCCTTTCCGAGCGGAATATTGCCTTTTTCCGCGTTTCATGTGGGAGATGTGTCCACTGGAGGGACCCCGATGAATACCCAATCACTGCGTATCGCCTTGTCGGCGCTGACCATCTCGACACTTGCACTGGCCGCCTGTGGCGGGCCCGGCCGGTCGGACTATGCCGAATCGGCCCGGCCGTTGAACCCGATAATGCCCGCAACCGAGAAGTCGATGGCGGGCAATATTGTCGCCGAAGACGGCATCTATATGGAGGAGATGGATGCTGGTGGCGGCAGCCCGGGAGGGGAATCCGTCGCCCAGCAATATATCGCCTACTCCCATTCCCTCGGCATGCGCCTGCCCGTCGCCGCGATCGAGCCGACCCTGCAAGGCCATATCGACGCCTGCAACAAGGCTGGTCCGGCTGTCTGCATGGTGACGAATTCCTGGATGAACGCCTATTCGGAGGATTCGGCATCCGCCTCGCTGAACCTGCGCGCGACGCCCGACTGGATCGAGCAGTTCCTGAACGGGGTCGATGCCGAGGCAGAAGCCGCCAAAGGCGAAATCACGAACCGGCAGACAACCGCCGAAGACCTGACCGTTTCCATCATCGACACCGACGCCCGGCTGAAAGCGCAGCAAACGCTGCAGGCCCGGCTGGAACAGCTGCTGGCCGACCGGCCCGGCAAGCTGGGCGAATTGCTGGAAACCGAGCGCGAGCTTGCCCGTGTGAATGGCGAGATCGACTCGCTGAAATCCACGCTCGCCGCGCTTCGCCTGCGCGTCAGCATGAGCCAGCTGTCGGTCAACTATGAGACCAAGCGCAATCCGGTATCGCAGGGGGCGCTGGAGCCGCTGGCCCGTGCCTTCGGGGACTTCTTCTATAATCTCTCCAGCGCGCTCGCCGCCGTGATCACCGCCTTCGCCGTCGGCCTGCCCTGGCTGATCCTGATCGGCGTGTTCGTCTGGATCTGGCTGAAGCTGATCTGGCCGCGCATCCGCCGCAAGAAGAGCTGATCCTGCTTCCTCGCAAAACAAAGCCCCGCGGAGCGATACCGCGGGGCTTTTTCTGTTTGGAAGAAGGTCAGGCTTTCGCCTTGGCCTTTTTCTTCGGCTTGGTGCGACCGAGCAGCAGGTGCGCGATTTCCTTAGGCACGACCATGAGCATGTCGTGGACGGACCGGTCCCAGTCATCGAGGATTTCCTTGCCACGGACAGAGCCCGTGCGGCGGACATGTTCCTCGATCAGGGCCTTTGCCTCGCCGATATGTTCGGCCGGCATTTCCGGCAGCGGGTGCCAGTCGATCGAGTCGGGATTGGCAACCCGTTCGAACCGGTTGGTCGGATCCCAGATGAAGGCCGCCCCGCCCGTCATGCCGGCACCGAAATTGTCGCCGATGGGGCCGAGGATCACAGCGCGGCCATTGGTCATGTACTCACAGCCATTCGCGCCGCAGCCTTCGACCACAGTCTTGGCGCCGGAGTTGCGGACCGCGAAACGCACGCCCGCCGTACCGGAGGCGAACAGCTTGCCGCTGGTCGCACCATAAAGACAGGTGTTGCCAATGATCGCATCGCCAGAGGCTGAGCGCCTGTCTTTCGGACGCGGGGCCACAACAATGGTCGCCCCCGACAGGCCCTTGCCGACATAGTCATTGGCATCGCCGATGACTTCCAGCAGCAGGCCCTGCACAGAGAAGGCGCCGAGCGACTGGCCGGCCGAACCTTCGAGCCGGATATGCAGGCGGCCTTCCGGCAGGGCGTGCATGCCGAACTTGCGCGTGATGGCAGAGCTCGACCGTGTGCCGATGGCACGCATCGTGTTCTGCACGTCGTATTCGAGCTGCATCTTCTCACTGCGTTCGAAGAAGGGCTCGGCATCACGCAGGATCTGGGCGTCCAGCGTGTCCGGCACTTCCTCGCGGTGGGCCGGCTGGTAGACGATCGGCTTGTCGGTATCGACCTGAACCAGAAGCGGGTTGAGGTCGAGGTCGTCGAGATGCGTCGCGCCGCGGCTGACCTGGGCCAGCAGATCGGTACGGCCGATCGCTTCGTCGAGAGATTTCAGGCCCAGCGAGGCGAGGATCTCGCGTACGTCTTCCGCGATGAAGCTCATCAGGTTGACGACCTTCTCCGGCGTGCCGGTGAAGTGCGCACGCAGGGCCTCGTCCTGGACGCAGACGCCGACCGGGCAGGTATTGGAGTGGCACTGGCGCACCATGATACAGCCCATGGCGACGAGCGACGCCGTGCCGATACCATATTCTTCGGCGCCCAGCATGGCCGCGATGACAATGTCACGGCCCGTACGCAGGCCGCCATCGGTCCGCAGGGTGACCTTGTCGCGCAGATTGTTGAGCGACAGGATCTGGTGCGCTTCGGCAAGGCCCATTTCCCAGGGCAGACCCGCGAACTTGACCGACGTCTGGGGGCTGGCGCCCGTGCCGCCGACGCCGCCGGCGATGAGGATAATGTCCGCCTTGGCTTTCGCCACACCGGCGGCCACCGTGCCGACGCCCGACTGGGCAACCAGCTTCACGCAGACGCGGGCCTCCGGGTTGATCTGCTTCAGGTCGTAGATCAGCTGGGCCAGGTCTTCGATGGAATAGATGTCATGGTGCGGCGGCGGCGAGATCAGCGTCACACCTGGCGTCGCATGGCGCAGGCGGGCGATGAACTCGGTCACCTTGAAGCCGGGCAGCTGGCCGCCTTCGCCGGGCTTGGCGCCCTGGGCGACCTTGATCTCGATCTCGCGGCACTGATTCAGATATTCCGCCGTCACACCGAAGCGGCCGGACGCGATCTGTTTCACCGACGAATTCATATTGTCGCCGTTCGGCAGCGGGCGGTAGCGGGCCCGGTCTTCGCCGCCCTCCCCCGAAACCGACTTCGCCCCGATCCGGTTCATGGCGATGTTCAGCGTGCCGTGCGCCTCCGGGCTCAGCGCGCCGAGCGACATGCCGGGCGTCACGAACCGCTTGCGGATTTCATTGATCGACTGGACCTGCGTCAGCGGCACAGCCGGCAGCGTGTGCTTGAAGTCCAGCAGGTCACGCAGCTGGATCGGCGCACGGTCTTCCAGCGCGTCCGCGAATTTGCGGTACACAGAATAGTCACCCGTGTTACAGGCGGTCTGCAGCGTATGGATCAGCGTGCCGTCGAGGGCGTGCGGTTCATCCTTGGCGCGCAGGCGATAGAAGCCCCCGACGGGCAGCGAGATGACATCCTCGTCAAACGCCATTTCGTGCCGAACGAGCGCATTCTCTTCAAGACCCGCAAGACCAAGGCCGGATATCCGGCTGCTCATGCCGGGGAAATAGTCGGCCACCAGCGCGCGGGAGAGGCCCAGCGCCTCAAAATTATAGCCGCCGCGATAGGAGGAAATGACCGAGATGCCCATCTTGGACATGATCTTCAGCAGACCTGCTTCAACCGCAGCCTTGTAGTTCTGCACACACTCACCGAGCGACATGTCGCCATAAAGGCCGCGGGCATGCCGGTCCGTAATCGCATCCTGCGCGAGATAGGCGTTCACGCAAGTCGCGCCAACGCCGACGAGCACGGCGAAGTAATGGGTATCCAGACATTCGGACGAGCGCACCGTAATGGAGCAGAATGTCCTGAGACCCTGCGCGACAAGATGCGAGTGCACCGCTCCAGTCGCCAGGATCATCGGGATGGCCGTGCGGCTGGCGGACTGGTACTGGTCCGTCAGCACGATATGTTCGCGGCCTTCGCGCACGGCGTCTTCAGCTTCCTGACGGATGCGCGAGAGCGCTTCTTTCAGGGCGCTGCCATCATTGGTGACGTCTTCTGCCGGGAAGGTGCAGTCGATCTCGGTATAGGACACACCGAGCTTCGTCAGCAGGCGCTCATACATGCCATTGGTCAGCACCGGGCTTTCCAGAACGAAGACTTCCTGCTGCGACTTGTCCGTATCCAGTACGTTGCCGAGATTCTTGAACCGCGTCTTGAGGCTCATCACGCGTTCTTCACGCAGGGGGTCAACCGGCGGGTTGGTCACCTGGCTGAAATTCTGGCGGAAGAAGTGGCTCATCGGGCGGTAATTGAACGACAGCACGGCCGGGGCCGTGTCATCCCCCATCGAGCCGATGGCTTCCTTGCCGGATTCCACCATGGGCGACAGGATGAGTTCCAGCGTCTCCAGCGTGTAGCCTGCGGCCGTCTGGCGGCGCAGCAACTCTTCCTTGGCGAACATGGGCGGTTCGTCGCCGGGGCCGATTTCCGGCTCCAGTTCCGTCACCGCCGACAGCCATTCCTCATAGGGCGCCTGCGCGGCCAGATAGTCGACGATTTCCTTGTGGTCGTAGAACTTGCCGGTTTTCAGGTCCGCCGCGATCATGCCCCCGGCGGGGATCGAGCCGCGCTTGGCAACTTCGTGATCGCCGAGCGGGCACATGCCGGTTTCTGAACCGACTGCGAGAATGCCATCCGTCGTCAGCGCATAGCGCAGCGGACGCAAGCCATTGCGGTCAAGCCCTGCGATGGCCCAGCGGCCATCATAAGCCGCGATACCGGCCGGGCCGTCCCAGGGCTCCATGACCGAGTTGCAGTAATCATAGAGCGCGCGGTGAGCGAGCGGCATGACAGAGTCACGCTTCGACCAGGCTTCCGGAATCAGCATGGCCTTCGCCATCGGGGCAGATCGGCCGGACTTGCAGAGCAGTTCCCACACGGAATCGAGCGCGCCGGAGTCTGACGTGCCATCCGGGATCACCGGCTTCACGTCTTCGACGTGTTCGCCATAGGTCTCGGACACCATGCGGATCTCATGGCTCTTCATCCAGTTCTTGTTGCCGCGTACCGTGTTGATCTCACCATTATGGGCAATCATGCGGAAAGGCTGGGCCAGCGCCCATTGCGGGAACGTGTTGGTGGAATAGCGCTGGTGGTAGATCGCGAAGGAGGAGCTGAACTGCTCGCTCTGCAGATCGAGGTAAAACCTGTCGATGTCCTGCGCGAGGAACATGCCCTTGTAGATCAGCGACGCATTGCTCAGGGAGCAGATATAGAAGCTGGGGATGGCCGCTTCGCGGGCGCGACGCTCAATGCGGCGGCGGCAGATGTAAAGCGCACGTTCGAGTTCTTCGCTGGAACGGCCCATCGCATCGCGGAACATGATCTGTTCGATCGCCGGGCGCGTATCTTTCGCCTTCTGGCCGATGACCGACACGTCGATCGGCGGCTGGCGCCAGCCATAGATATAGAAGCCGAAGTGAAGGACTTCGGTCTCGACCAGCGTGCGGGCCGCTTCCTGTGCCGCAAAATCGGTACGCGGCAGGAAGATCTGGCCAACGCAGATCGGGGCATCCGTCGGCTTATGGCCGGTGCGGGTGACATGTTCGCGGAAGAATTCCTGCGGCACCTCCACACGGATCCCCGCGCCATCGCCCGTCTTGCCATCGGCATCGACCGCGCCGCGGTGCCAGACATTCTTCAGCGCCTTGATGCCCATCTCGACAATCTCGCGGCGCGGCTTGCCGTCCAGCGAGGCCACGAGGCCGACACCGCAGGCATCATGCTCGTCCATGGGATCATAGGCATGCGCCTCGATCAGGCGCTGGCGGTTTTCTTCGTACTGTTTCACATAGTCTGACATCTGATTACTCCGCCGCCACTTTCGACGCGCGTGCGTCCTGTCTCATTGCCTGGTGCATGGCTTCTGCTGCGTCCCGGCCATCCTTGATGCCCCAGACGACCAGAGACGCGCCGCGCACAATATCGCCGGCGGCGTAAACACCCGGCAGGCTGGTTTCCATCGTCGAATAGTCGACCTTCACCGCGCCCCAGCGATTGACCGAAAGGGCCGGTTCGTCGAAGAGGGCCGGCAGGTCTTCCGGGTCGAAGCCCAAGGCCTTGATCACCATGTCCGCTTTCACATTGAAGGTCTCGCCGGTTTTCACCGGGCTCTGGCGGCCAGACGCATCCGGCTCGCCCAGTTTCATCCGTGCGGCGCGCACGCCTTTCGCCTTGCCCTTGGTGTCAAGAATGGCCTCGGGGCTGGCGAGCCATTCAAATTTGACCCCCTCTTCCTCGGCATTCTGCACTTCACGCTGGCTACCCGGCATGTTGGCCCGGTCGCGGCGATAGAGACAGGTCACTTCCTTGGCGCCCTGGCGAATGGCGGTGCGGACACAGTCCATGGCCGTGTCGCCGCCGCCGATGACGACAACGCGCTTGTCCTTCGCATCCAGCGTGCCGACGTCGAATTCCGCCACAGCGTCGCCGAAGCCCTTGCGGTTCGATGCGGTGAGATAGTCCAGCGCCGCATGCACGCCGTCAGCGCCGGAGCCGGGGCATTTCAGATCCTTGGCCGCATAGACGCCGGTTGCGATCAGCACCGTGTCATGCGTATCCCGCAGCTTCTGCAGCGTTACTTTCTGCCCGACGCGCGTGTTGAACTTGAACTTGATGCCGGAGTCTTCCAGCCGCTTGATCCGGCGCTCGACGACATCCTTCTCCAGCTTGAAACCCGGAATGCCATAGGTCAGCAGGCCGCCGCCCCGGTCATAGGCATCATAGATCGTCACCTGATAGCCCTTGCGGCGCAGCTGTTCGGCTGCAGCGAGGCCTGCCGGCCCTGCCCCGATGATCCCGGCCGATTGCTTGCGCTCGCGCATCGGCTTGATCGGCTCCACCCAGCCTTCCGCCCACGCATTGTCCGTGATGTATTTCTCGATCGATCCGATCGTCACCGTACCATGGCCGGATTGTTCGATCGTGCAGATGCCTTCGCAAAGCCGGTCCTGCGGACAGATACGTCCGCAGATCTCCGGCATGTTGTTGGTTGCCGAAGAAACGCGCCAGGCTTCTTCCAGACGGCCCTCGGCGGCAAGACGCAGCCAGTCCGGGATATTGTTCTGCAACGGGCAGCCCTGCTGGCAGAAAGGCACGCCGCATTGCGAACAGCGCGAGGCCTGTGCCGCCGCCGCGTCCGCGCTGAAGGCATCATAGATCTCATCGAAATCCGCTGCGCGCTTATCCGCACCCCGCTTGTCAGGCATGGTGCGCGGAACATGTGTGAACTGCAGCATTTTCTCTGGCATACGGGCCTCCCGAAACTCTGATCAGGGCATAGAACCAGCGCGGCCGACGGGCAAGATGAATCTGCAACACTAAGTATCATTATGATATTGGATACTGAAAATCACCTCTCTACAGACCCTTCCTGCCGTTAGAAAACAGCCATTACATATCATAACGATATTGAGAAAAGCGCGTGCCTCCCGGCTCAAACCAAATTAGACCTGCGGGGAAAGCTCTGAAAGGCCAGCCCGTTGTCACTGCTACAGCTTGCCATCATCGCGACCCTGCAGGGGATCACGGAATGGCTGCCCATCTCTTCCTCCGCGCATGTTCTCCTCGCCTCCGACACGTTTGGCGTCACGGGACGCGATGAGCTCCTCATCAATGCCGTCTCCAATCTCGGCACGCTGGCGGCGATGCTGATCTATTTCCGCAAAGATGTGGGTCTCGCCATTCTCGGCGGGTTTGAGCTGCTGGCAGCGCCCGTTTCGAAGAAGCCCCTGTCGCAGGGCGGACGCCTCGCGGCCTGCGTGATCGTGGCGACGCCCATCGCGCTGATCGCCGCCCTGCTATACGAGGCCGTGCTGCCGCAAAACCTGCAGGACATGATGCGCAGCGTCTACACCGTGGCCGGGGCGACAATCTTCTTCGGCGCCCTGCTCTGGTGGGCGGATGTCGCCGGCCCGCGCACCCGGAAGGAAGAGGACATGACCCTCGCCCATGCGGCCCTGATCGGGGCAACGCAGGCCATCGCCGCGATCATCCCCGGCACCAGCCGGTCCGGCATTACCATGACCGCCGCCCGCGCGCTCGGCTATGAGCGTACAGAAGCCGCCCGCATCTCCATGCTGATCGGCGCGCCGATCCTCGCCGCTGCAGGCCTTTATGGCGCCTACGGCCTCTTCACGGCAGACCCGGACGGCACGGGTGTCCTGACCCTGCAGGACGGCCTCGTGGTGGCTGGCATCGCCTTCATCACAGGCCTTGCCTCGATCTGGGGCCTGATGGCTCTGCTCCGCCGGATGAGCTTCCTGCCTTTCGTGCTGTACCGCTTCCTGCTGGGCGCCCTGCTGATCCTCGGCTCACCGCTGGTCGGGTTCTTCTAGGCCGCCACCACAAATCCAGACACAAAAAAGCCGGCAACCCGGGTGGGCTGCCGGCTTTTTTACGGAAAACGAGAAAAGTGCCTCAGGCCTCGGATGCCTTGTGGAACTCGCCATAATCGCGGAAGCGCCAGAGATAGGTCGGCACGATGGCTTCGACCGATTCCAGCGTGGTCACGCCAAGGTCCGCCAGCGTCAGGGCGTCGTCGGCCACCACATTGTCTGTCTTCAGCATCTCGACCTGGTCGCCGGTGACCGGCGGCTGGCCCAGAAAGCCCCAGGAGAATGGCGGGACATAACGCCAGACCGCGCCCGACAGATAGCCCAGCGGCTTGGCCGCAAAGAAGGGCAGCGTGACCTTGAAGCGTGGACGATCGATGGTGGCGCAGATGAAGTCGTAGATCTCGTTCATCGTATAGACGCGCGGGCCGCCCAGCTCATAGGTCTTGCCTTCGGTCGATGCGTCATCGACGGCCACGGCAATCGCCTCGGCCACATCGCCGGCATACACGGGCTGCATCTTCGTCTTGCCGCCACCGATGGCGGGCATCAGCGGCGCAACGCGCGCCATCTGGGCGAACTTGTTGAAGAACTCGTCTTCCGGGCCGAACACGACGGAGGGGCGCAGGATCGTCGCGGTCGGCACAGCGCCGCGCACGGCTTCTTCGGCCGCGGCCTTTGTCTTGGCATAGTCCGATTTGGATTCGGCATCCGCGCCGATGGCGGACACCTGCACGAAGCGGGTAATCCCCTTCTCTGCCGCCACTTCGGCCAGAAGCGCCGCGCCTTCAGCCTGCGTCGATTCGAAGGTCTGCTTGCCCTTCTCGACTAGGACGCCAACCAGGTTCACCACGGCATCGGCGCCGTCCAGCGCCCGCTCGATCGAGGCGCGGTCACGGATATTGGCCTGAGAGATGTCGACCCAGCCCGGTGCCCCTGCGAGGCGCACATCGCCCGCCAGATTCACCCGCCGGCAGGCCACGCGCACACGCCAGCCTTTTTTCACCAGCTCACGGGCCGCATAGCGCCCGATAAAGCCCGATCCGCCGAAAATGGTCACCAAGCCCTTGGTCATTGTGGTCAAACCCTGCCTGAACGGTTGATTTCACGCCTTTCACCACACGCCGGGGGGCGTGTCTATGGCCGCTGTGTGGGGCGCAGCAGCGCACGGGCACCTGCACATAATGCCAGCAGATGCCGCTTCACGCATCTGGCGGATTGACAGTGCCGCGCCCTTGGCTCTATGACGCGCCTTCGCCGCTCCCCGGAGCGGAGACCCATCGGCCCAGATGGCGGAATTGGTAGACGCGCACGGTTCAGGTCCGTGTGCCGCAAGGCGTGGAGGTTCGAGTCCTCTTCTGGGCACCAAACCCTGCTTCGGCAGGGTTTTTTATTGTCCGGAATTCAGGCTGGTACGGGATGGCTGGTGTTGAACCAGTCCGTGAAGGCTGCCTGCTCCTCTCCCGTCATGTGCAGATAGAGCTTCGAGCGGCGGTGGAGGATGTCGTCGGCGCTGCGGGCGAATTCCTGTTCGACCAGCCAGCCGACCTCCCGCTCGGTGAGCCCGCCGCCAAAGTCCCGGCCGAGGTCCGCAAGCGTCTCCGCCTTTCCCAGCAGGGCGCGCGTCCGCGTGCCATAGGCGCGGGCGAGACGTGTCAGCAACTCGACCGGCAGGTGCGGATGGCTCAGCACGAGACCGGAAAGATAGGCATCGAAATTTGCCGCCGGAATGTCGCCACCCGGCAGGCTGGCTTTCTTCGTCCAGGATTTCGGCAGGCCCTCGAACAGGGGCGCAAGTTCGGCGACGGCCTCTTCGGCAAGCTCCCGGTAAGTCGTGATCTTGCCCCCAAAGACGGAGAGGATCGGCGCGCCGCCATCGGTCTCGTAGTGCAGCACGAAATCCCGTGTGACCTTTGAGGCCGATGCCGCATGGTCGTCATAGAGGGGGCGGACTCCCGAATAGGTGGCAACCACATCCGCCGGGGTGATGGTCCGCTGGTAGTATTCGCTGGCCCCTGCGCAGAGATATTCGATCTCTTCCGGGCTGATCTCCACCTTGTCCTTGTCAGCGGTGTACGGAATATCGGTCGTCCCGATCAGCGTATATTCGCCCCGCTCATACGGGATGGCGAACATGATGCGGCCGTCGGCATTCTGGAAGAAAAAGGCGTGCTCGCCCTCATGCCATTTGGGCACGATGATGTGACTGCCTTTGACCAGACGCAGATGCGTGGCTGTATCCTTCGGGTCGGCAAGATCAATGATCTCGTCCACCCAGCCGCCTGCGGCATTCACGACGGCGCGGAACTGGCGCGTTTCCGTCCCCTGCGCGGAAGTAAATTCGGCGTCCCAGTGACCCTTGTGGCGCACGAGCTTTGTGCAGGCAGTACGCGTGCGCACCTCCGCGCCGCGTTCTTTCGCATCGACCGCATTCAGGACGACGAGACGGGAATCCTCCACCCAGCAATCGGAATATTCGAAGGCGAGCCTGAATTCCTCCTTGAGCGGAGAAAGCTTGTCCGTCTTCCCCCGGCGCAGCATCTTTGTTGGCGGCAACATCTTCCGGCCGCCCAGATGGTCATACAGGAACAAGCCGAGCCGGATCAGCCAGGCGGGGCGCTGGTCCTTGTCATGCGGCAGGACGAACCGCATCGGCCAGATAATGTGCGGCGCAGCGCGCAGCAGGATTTCCCGCTCGATCAGCGCTTTTCGGACAAGCGCGAAATCATACATTTCCAGATAGCGCAGCCCGCCATGAATCAGTTTCGTGCTGGCAGAACTTGTATGCTGGGCCAGGTCATCCTTTTCCACGAGCACCACGTCGAGGCCACGCCCGGCGGCATCGCGGGCAATGCCCGTGCCATTGATACCCCCGCCGATGACAAGCAGGTCGTGCACCAGGCGCCCTACCCTTTCATCAGGCCGGCGGCCTTCAGGAATTTGCCGGCACGCAGCACCCGCTGCAGCTTGTCTTCAGAAGAACGATCGCCCTGGTTCGAATCCGGGTGGAAGCGCCGCACATATTCGGCGTAGCGCACGCGGATCTCGTTCGGCGACGCATCGGCCTCCAGATCCAGTTCCCGCAGCGCCCGCACCTGCAGGCTGGACCGGCGGCCGGATGTGGCATTGCCGGTCGCTTCGGCGACATCATCCATGTCGAAGAAGCGGCGCCCGGCCCAGCGGCGCGGGTCGAACTGGTCTGCGCTTTTCTTGCCCGCCATCGGGCCGGTACCGAAACGCCAGGTCCGCTTGTGGCCGAATCGCTCGGCCCGGGCGAACGCGGCCGCCTCAGCCTGCGACATGCCTTCGAAGAAATTGAAGCTGCGATTGTATTCGGCAATATGCTTGGCGCAGAAATGGTGGCGCCCCTTCCCGCCCCGCTTGGGCGCCGGGTGGCTGCCTTCCAGGTCGCAGCCCTTGTGATCGCAGACGCGTGTCTTGCGGGCACGCGCACGCGACACCTCGTCGGGCGGCGGGTTCACCCTTATATCGGTGAACTTGACTCGGTAGGGGAATGGATCGCCATCGGACATGACCCGGGATAATAGGGAGTGCGCGTTAAAGATGCCACAACTGACTGACAGACTGTCGCGGATTCATGACCTCCTGACGGAAGCTTTTGAGCCTGTTGAGCTGGAAATCAGCGATGACAGTGCCAAACATGCCGGCCATGCAGGCGCCAGGCCTGAGGGTGAGACGCATTACAGCGTGAAAATCGTCTCCCCCGCCTTTGAGGGCCTGTCACGCGTGCAGATCCAGCGTACCGTCATGCTGGCCCTGCAACAGGAATTCGACACCGGCCTGCATGCGCTGGCCCTCAAAGCCAGCGCACCGAAGGCCTGATTCTCAAGAATCTTCGGAACCCCTTTGCCTACCTGAACGTATTCTCCTCAACACCGTCGAGGAGAACGGGTGATGGTAATCAGGATGATCATGGCGGCTCTGGCCGCAGGCGGCTGCGTGTGCGCAGCCTCCGCAGAAGACACGGAGCCGCGCGCCGACCAATGGCAGTTGCAGGAGATCCGGGACACTGTCTGCGTAGCCAGCGACCAGGTGCTGTTCATCCCCGTCTCCAATGACCTTCCCTCCCGGGAAACAACCTACGCCCTCGTGCCGGCGGATGATCTCGATGTGATCAGCGCCCATGTCGTGACCCCGGACCAGCGCAAATGGCTGATCCGCCACGGCTGCAACAGCCCGGCCTCGCGCCAGCAGGCGGCAATGAATGTATCGACCGTGACGCCGGCTTCAGGCGGGCTCGATTACTGAGATATTCAGCCCGGTCACCTGGTTGCGCTGGCGGCGCAGCACGTTGAAACGGTATCCATGGAACACGAAACTCTGCCCGGCTTCCGGAATGGTCTGCGCTTCGTGAATGACGAGGCCGGCCACCGTGACGGCTTCATCGTCCGGCAGGTTCCAGTTCATCGCCCGGTTCACATCGCGGATCGGCACCCAGCCATCGACATTGACGGAGCCATCCTCCTGCGGGCGCACGCCCTGCACGGCGATGTCGTGTTCGTCATGGATAGAGCCGACAATCTCTTCCAGAATGTCTTCCAGCGTAATCAGGCCCTGTAATTCGCCATACTCGTCGATGACGAGGGCAAAGTGGCTACGTTCTTTCAGGAAGGCATCGAGCTGGTCCTGCACCGGCGTCGTTTCCGGCACGAACCAGGGTTTGCGCATGATCGCATCGAGATCGAGGCTGGCGAGGTTCCCGCCCAGCGGAATGATGGCCCGCAGGAGATCCTTGGCATGCAGAATACCGACGATCTCTTCCTTCTCGCCGCGATAAAGCGGGATCCGTGTGTGCGGGCTCGCCAGTGCCTTCATCACCATCTGGCGCGGATCGAGATCGGCGCTCAGCATCTTGATGTTCTTGCGGTGGATCATGACGTCTTCGACGGTCAGTTCCTTGAGGTCGAGCGCGCCGACGAGACGCTGGCGGTCGGCATCGCCCACCCCGCCTTCGGAGGCATGCAGGTCGATTGCGCCGCGGATTTCCTCATCCGCCGTGATCGCTTCGGCCGGTGCACCAAGGCCCAGAAGCTTCAGCGTCACCGAGACGATCGCCTGGATCGCCGTCACGATCCATGAAGCGAGCGCCACGAGAACGGAGATGATGCCCGCCACGCTCATGGCCATCGCATCCGGACGACCGATGGCATAGGTCTTCGGCATCACTTCGGCAAAGACGAGCACGAGGATCGTCATCACGCCGGTAGCCATGGCCATGGCCACACCGCCCTGACCGAAAAGCTGCGTGAACAGCGACGTTGCCAGGACCGAGGCCAGAATGTTCACGACATTGTTGCCGAGCAGGATGGAGCCGATCAGCCCTTCCCGATTGGAGATCAGCCGGTTAACGGCAGCAGCGCGCTTGTCGCCTTCCTTCTCCAGCGCATGCATGCGCGCCCGCGAGGCCGCCGTCAGGGCCGTCTCGGAGCCCGAGAAAAAGCCTGAAAGCGCCAGCAATACGAAAATGGCGATGATGTAACCGGCGATCATGTCAGCCCGTCTGCCCCTGTTATCCCTCTAGAGTTTCACTGCGCAGGAATTTCTCCACGGCGGCAAGGTCTGCATCGGGATGAATGTAGGCCTGTCCGATTCCGCGGGCGAGGATCAGCGGCACCTTCCCGCCGCTGGCCTTTTTGTCCTGCTGCATCAGCCGGACCAGTTCCGCTGCCGTATATGCTCCACCCTGCCGGCCGGGAATAGCCGCCTGCAATCCGGAGGATTCCAGCATGCGCTTCACCCTCGCAGCATCTTCCGCCGGTGTGATGCCTTCGGCGGCGCCATAGCGGAAGGCGAGCGCCATGCCGATGGCGACGGCTTCACCGTGCAGGAGATCCGGCCGGTAATTGTTTGCCGCTTCCAGCGCGTGGCCGAATGTGTGGCCAAGGTTCAGCAGCGCGCGTACGCCCTTTTCGGTCTCGTCTTCGGCCACGATCGCCGCCTTTGCCCGGCAGCTGACAGCGACGGCATAGGTGATCGCATCGGCCTTAAGCGCCAGCACGCGCGCGCCGTTCGCTTCCAGCCAGTCGAAGAAGGCCGGATCATTGATCAGGCCGTATTTGACAATTTCGGCATAGCCAGCCCGCAGCTCCCGCGCCGGCAGCGTGGCGAGCAATTCCGTGTCGGCGATCACCAGCCGGGGCTGGTAAAACGCCCCGATCAGATTCTTGCCGCGCGCGCTGTTCACCGCCGTCTTTCCGCCAACGGAAGAATCGACCTGTGCCAGCAGCGTTGTCGGCACCTGCACGAAGCCCATGCCGCGCTTCATCAGGCTGGCCGAGAGACCGGCAATGTCGCCGATCACCCCGCCGCCGAGCGCCACCAGAATGTCGGCCCGGTCTGCCCCGCCTTCGAGCAGCCAGTCGAGAATGGCTTCGAGATTGGTGAAGCTCTTGGTCTTCTCACCGGGCGTCAGCGCCAGCCAGCTGGATCGGATACCGGACGCCTCCAGCACCGCCTCAACGCGCGCCCGGTGGGCAGCTTCGACATGTTCGTCGGTCAGCACGAAGACGCGCTTCTGCTTCAGCATCGGCAACAGGCGCGGGCCCAGCTCCGCCAAGGCGCCATGCCCGACAAGAATATCGTAAGACCGGGCGCCGAGATCGACAGACACGGTTTCCAGTTCGGGGGCCGTTACACTCATTGGGGTTTCCAGGTCTTCAGGGCCTTCAGGATGGCATTCACCGTGTTCGTGTGCGGACCGTCCTTGGATCGCACGACGAGGTCGGCCTGCGAATAGATCGGCTCACGTTCGGCCAGCAGGTTTGTCAGCACGCTCTTGGCATCGTCGCGCTGCAGCAGCGGGCGGGTGTCGCGCTTCTGGACGCGCTTCCACAGGGTTTCGAGATCGGCATTCAGCCAGACCGTGATCGCATGTTCGCGCATCAGGGCCCGCGTCTCTTCATTGAGGTAGGCCCCGCCCCCGGTCGCCAGCACATGCGGCGGCATCGCCAGCAGGCGTTTGAGAACCTGTTGTTCGCCGCGCCGGAAGTCTGCTTCGCCATGCAGGGCGAAGATGTCGGAGATCGACAGGCCGGCGGCCTTCTCGATCTCTGAGTCGCTGTCATAGAAAGGCCGGCCCAGCTTCTCCGCCAGCCGCCGCCCGACCGTCGACTTGCCCGCCCCCATCAGGCCGACAAGCGCAATCGTGCGCGACTCATAAGGCAGAGCCGCCGGTTTTTGTTGCGCTGGACTGTCGCTGTCAGAAGGCATTCTGGACTTTCATGGCCGGTTCGGTTCATTTCCTATAGAGACGGTGAGGCCTTCGCAATTGGTGAAGGTGGACCGCAAAAGTCTGAATACAACCCAGAGGTGTGATCTCATGCGCAAATTCCTGATCCTGCTTGGCGTTTTGGCGGTGATTGGGCTGGCAGGCCTGTGGTGGCTGGGAACCAAGGCCGAACAGGGCAAGCCTGCCCCGGGCGAGATCCGGATCGAGGTTGAAGATGTGGTCTAGGCGCCTCCTTGCCGGCGCGGCCCTGGCCACACTCCTGAGTTGTCCTGCCCATGCGCAGATCGAGGACAGCTGGCTGGAACAGGTCGACCCGTGGGGAATCAGCTACCTCGAAGAGGACGAACCAGCCCTTCGCACCCGCATGTGGCGGGGCGCGCGCGGCGAAGACCTGCTTGCCCTGATGCAAGAGGCCCGGACGAAGGGCCTCAGCCCCGCAGAGCAGATGCTGATGCGCCGCCTCGCCCTGTCAGCGGGACAGGCCCCGGAAGGCGAAGACAGCGACGCGCTTCTGGCCGAACGCGCCCGCATCGCCTTTGAACTGGGCGAAGCCGCCGCTGCCGCCGGCCAGTTCGCTGAGCTGGGATCGCCGGATGCCGCCGCCATGGCAGCAGACCTGAACCTCGTTCTGGGCAATGAAGCCACCGCCTGCGAAGCCCTCACCACGCCGGGCCTTGAAGGCGATTACTGGCCGAAACTACGCGCCGTCTGCGCCGCGCTTGCAGGCAACACGTCCGGCGCCGAACTCGCCATGGAAATGGCGCAGGCCCAGGGCGTGGAAGACAGCTGGCTGTCCGCTGCGATCTTCGCCATGTCGGGCGTTGCACCGAAGCCGCCAAAAGCGAAGTTCGACAACGGCATCGGCTTCGTCATGTCAAACCGCGCCTTTCTGGAAGTGACGCCGGACGCTGTGCCCGAGGACCGCGCCGACATTGCCGCAGCTATGGCCCGGCGCAAGCTGACCCCGCCGGATGTACGCGTGAAAGCTGCCCAGATCGCGGCCGAGGCCGGCCTGATCGACCGGGAAGAATTCCGCATTGCCTACAATTCCGCCCTCGCCGCGGACGGTTTCAATCCGCGTACTTTGCTCAGCGAGGCGAAATTCGCCGATGCCGATGGCGCGCGCTCCGATGCCGAAACCGCCGAGGCAATCGCTGCCGCGCTGGAAGAGGCACAGGCGAACCCCGCCCGCTTTGCCGCGACCGCCAGCCTTCTGCGCGATGGCATGGCGCGGCTGCCGCTTGGTCCGGACACCGAGGACAAGGCGCTTCTCTTTGCCCGGGCCAATATTGCTGCAGGTGAACTGGAAGAAGCCCTGCGCTGGGTGACCCCGCCTGAACCAGAGCCGGAGCCTGAACCCATCAGCCTCGCTCCGGCCATGCCCACGGCCCTTCTGGAAGACATTGGCCCGGCGCCCGAAGACGACCCTGTGCCCGATGCCGCTGACAGTGCCGGACCTGACGACGATTCCAGTCTTGCAGAAGCGGGGCGCGAACAAGACCCCGGTACTGACGAAGACGCGCTCTCACCAGACCCGGAGCCTGAGCCGGAACCCGTTCCGGACCCGCCATCCTTCAACGCCGCCTGGATCGGCGCGCTCGTGATCCTTTCGGATCCGGATGCCAGCAAGAGCGCCATACGCAAAGCCGCAGACGACCTGATTGCGGCTGCGGAAATGGAGGGAAAGACCGAAGCCGCTGCCCGTATCTTTGCCCTGTGGACGGCAGCCGGCACAGCCCCGCCTTCCGAGGCGCGGACCTTCCTCTCGCTCGAAAGTCCCGTGTCCGATGCCTCGTCTGCTCCGGGTGACGCCATCGCGGTCTGGGCTGCCGCGCGCTCCGGCACGGCTGCGGAAGTCGTGCTGCGCACCGTCTCGCTGACCAATGGGGATGCGTCGGAACTTGGCCTTGCGGACATCACGCTCATCCTGGCGGCGCTGCAGGATGTCGGCGCGGAGGATGCCGCCCGCCTCCTGGCGCTGGAAGCGACGGGATACTGGAAAGAAGCGCCTTAACCTCGCATCTGACTTGATCTCTGCCGCAAAAGGCAGATGCTGCCCTCACTGAGATGGCCCGGACGAGAGGCCCGAGGGAGGAAAGCATGAAATATCTGGGACAGGCGAGCCTCGCCGTCTTGCTGCTTGCGGCGGGCTGCACCGCTCAGCAGGAAACGACCGCACCACCGGAAACAGCCGCAGCGACGCCGGAGGCGCTGGCCGAAACGGCACCAGCAGAAACATTGCCCCCTGCCCCGGCAAACCGGGTCGCCCTGTTCGGTGACCTGCATGTTCACACCGGCCAGTCCTTTGACGCCTTCATCTCTTCAGTTCGCGCCACGCCGGACGATGCCTACCGCTTTGCCAAGGGGGAGAAGATCACCACCGATGGCGGATACGACGTCCAGCTGAACGGCCCGCTCGATTTCCTGGCCGTGACCGACCATGGCGAATATATGGGCATCATGCCGGTGATGGCGACGCCCGGTTCGGCCCTCTCCCAGACCGCCTTTGCCAAGACCGTGTTCGGACCGGATGCCGAGAACCCGGCCCAGTCTTTCCAGAATGTCGGCCTCACCATCGTGTCCGGGGACGAGATCGAGGAGATCTATGACCGCGATGTGATCGACTCGGCCTGGCAGCGCGCCATCGACGCCGCTGAACGCCATTATGAGCCCGGCAAGTTCACCACATTCGCGGGCTATGAATTCACAGCCATGACGCCAGTACTGGAATCGGAAATCCCGGCGGCGGCAAACCTGCACCGGAATGTGATCTTCCGCGGTGAAGCGCCTGCGCGTCTCTTCTCCACACTCGATTCTCCGAACCCGGAAGACCTTTGGGACTGGATGGACGCCCAGCGTGCAGACGGCCGGGACGTCATGTCCATCCCGCACAATTCGAACGCCTCCAATGGCGAGATGTTCGCGTCCGAAACCTATGAGGGCGGAGAGCTGACGGCAGACTATGCCGTGACCCGTATGCGGAACGAGCCTGTCATTGAGATTACCCAGATCAAGGGCACGTCGGAAGTTCACCCCTCCCTTTCGCCGAATGACGAATGGGCCAATTTCGAACTCTACGAGACCTTCATCGGCAGCGCAGCCAAATCCTCTCCACATGTTGGAGACTATGCCCGCAACGCGCTTGCCCGCGGCCTTGGCCTGGCAGACACGAAAGGCTTCAACCCGTTCAAGTTCGGCTTCATCGGTTCCAGCGACACGCATATCGGCGCCGGACCCTTCATCGAGGAAAAATTCTGGGGCAAGTTCCCGGCAGACGGCGCCGATCCCGCGGCGCGCCATTCCATTCCGCCGAATGGCGCAATGACCTGGGACGCCACGGAAACCGAGGCGTCCATTCCCGCCGATGGTGTGATGGTTCCGAACATGCGGCGCCTGCTGGCTGCCAGCCAGTACAGCGCCTCGGGCCTTGCCGGTGTGTGGGCGGACGAAAATACGCGCGAAGCCATCTTCGATGCGATCCGCCGCAAGGAGACATTCGGCACATCAGGCCCGCGCCTGAAGGCCCGCATGTTCGCAAGCTTCAACTTTGAGGATGGCATCCTCTCCGATCCGGACCTTGTCGCCAACGCCTATGAGTCAGGCGTCCCGCAGGGCGGGAACCTGACCGGCACTGGTGCAGCGCCGCAGATCCTGGCCTGGGCGATGCGCGATCCGGACTCCTATCCCCTGCAGCGCGTGCAGGTGGTGAAAGTCTGGACCGATGCCGACGGCACAGCCCATGAGGCCGTCTATGATGCGGCCTGTTCCGGCGGCGCCCTGCCCGATCCGCAAACCCATCGGTGTCCGGACAATGGGGCCAGCGTTGACCTGACCGACTGCTCCACGAATGACGGCACAGGCGTCGGCGAGATGAAAGCCATCTGGACCGACCCGGACTTCGACCCGGCACGGCGGTCAGCCTACTACGTCCGTGTGCTGGAAAACCCGTCCTGCCGCTGGTCCAGCTGGGATGCCGCCCGCAATGGCACGCCGCCCAATCCGGATATGCCCTCGACCATCCAGGAACGCGCCTGGACGAGCCCCGTCTGGTATAATCCGGAAGGTTAATCACTCTGGCCGAAGCCTGGGCTGAAACGCCCGGGCTTCGGCCGGCATCTTGTTCACGCCCTTTCAATGTATGCCTGCCAGGCTGGAGGCATGTCTGATCGCGCGCGTATCGAAGCCTTCCTGGAAATGATGTCCGCCGAGCGGGGCGCTTCGCCCAATACGCTCGACGCCTATGGGCGCGACCTGCTGGACGCGTCTGAATATTGCGGCGGAAAGCTGGAGACCGCAGGGGCGCGGGACCTGGCCGGTTGGCTGGCAGACCTCGCTGCACGCGGCATGGCGCCGTCGTCTCAGGCCCGGAAACTTTCTGCCGTCCGGCGCTTCTTCCGCTTCCTGTTCGAAGAGGGCGACCGCAAGGACGATCCGACGGCAAAGCTGGACGGACCGAAACCTTCCCGCGATGTGCCGGATGTGCTGTCACGCGAGGAAATGGCCCGGCTGATTGATGCCTGCGGGGAAGACCTGCGCCTGAAGGCGCTGGTCGAATTGCTCTACGGCGCAGGCCTGCGTGTCTCGGAACTTGTGTCGCTGACGCTCGGCTCCCTCCCCCGCCGCAAGGGCGAGCGCTGGGTGACGCGCGATGTCATCATTCGCGGTAAGGGCGGCAAGGAACGGCTCTGCCCGCTGGGCGGCCCGGCACTGGCAGCGCTGTCGGACTGGCTGGCCGTGCGCGAAGAGACACTGCCCAGGAACAGCCTCGCCCGCACGCGCGCCGAGAAATTCGTCTTCCCGTCTCGCGGCAAGGAAGGCCATCTGACGCGCCGCCGCCTCGGCCAGTTGCTGGAAGAGCTGGCGATCATGGCGGGGATTCGTCCGGACCGGGTGCATCCGCACGCCCTGCGCCATGCCTATGCTACCCACCTTCTGATGGGCGGCGCTGACCTGCGCAGCGTGCAGACCCTGCTCGGTCATGCCGACATCGCCACGACGCAGATCTACACCCACGTCCTGACAGATGAACTCGCCGAACTGCTGGAAACCGCCCACCCGCTGGCCAGCCGCTGAGCCTCAAAACAGCTAAACGCGCTTGCGATCAGGCGGTCATGGGCCGATATTGCCGGCTTAAGATGTGGAGAGAGCCCATGGGCCCGTTGATTAAAGCGATTATCCCGGCCGCGCTGCTGACCGAAATTGCAGCCATTGTGTTCTTCACGGCCACCTGGTCGATCCTGGCAGAAATGCATTTCGGCAAGTCGGTCATTCTCGGCGGCGAAGCAGTGACGGCCATTGGCGTCATTGCAATCGGTGTTGCCGTCTTCCGCCGCGCCATCCGCTCCGAAAAGCGCATGGCAGCAGGCGAAACAACGGCCGACGCGTAGGCGGTTAAAGCCGCCAATTCATTATATTTCGATTGCGCCCGACCCGCGTGTCTGGACCCAGAAGGCGTGGATGACGCCCGGGAGCCAGCCAATCAACGTCAAAAGCACGTTGAGCAGGAGCTGCGTACCAATCCCTTCCTTGAGTGCCACAGGCACTGGCGGGAACAGGATGGTCAGCAGGATCATCAGAATAGACATGTTTTGACCTTTCTCATCAGCTGTTCACCCCCGAATAACGCCTGACCGCAAGGGTCGTTCCCTCTGTTGGTGTCGCGGCAATCTGAGGATTTGACGCGGTGCAACATTCGCCCTAGGCGTATCGGCAAAAGTCAGGGGCAGAGAACATGTCACAGAAAACACCGCGCAATTTCTTCAAGCCGCTCGCCATTGGGGCGCCCGAGCCCATGCGAGACCTCCCCGTCAAGCTGGAGCGGATGATCCATTTCGTGCCGCCGCACCTGGACAAAGTGCGCGCGAAAGTGCCGTCCATGGCCCCGGGCGTCGACGTGATCCTGGCCAACCTCGAAGATGCCATCCCGGCAGATGCCAAGGATGCGGCGCGCGCAGGCGCCATCGAGATGGCCAACATGTATGACTGGCAGGGCAACGGCACCGGTTTCTGGAGCCGCGTGAACCCGCTGAACTCCCCCTGGTTCCAGGAAGACGTGTCGGAACTGGTACTGAAAGCCGGCCACCAGCTGGACGTCATCATGCTGCCCAAGGTCGAAGGCCCGTGGGACATCCACTTCGCTGACCAGTATGTCGCCCAGCTGGAAGCCAAGGCCGGCCTGACCCGCCCGATCCTGTTCCACGCCATTCTCGAAACGGCGCAGGGCATGGCACTGGTCGAAGACATTGCCCTCGCCTCCCCGCGCATGCAGGGCATCAGCCTCGGCCCGGCAGACCTGGCGGCAGACCGCAAGATGAAAACGACCCGCGTCGGCGGCGGTCACCCCTTCTACCGCGTGATTGAGGATCCGAAGGAAGACGGCAGCGCCCGCGCCAGCGCCCAGCAGGACCCGTGGCACTACACGATCGCCCGCATGGTCGATGCCTGCCGCATGGCCGGGATCAATGCCTTCTACGGCCCGTTCGGTGACATTGCCGACCTCGACGCCTGCGAACAGCAGTTCCGCAACGCCTTCCTGCTCGGCTGTTCCGGCACCTGGAGCCTGCACCCGAACCAGATCGCCATCGCCAAGAAAGTCTTCAGCCCGGATCCGGACGAAGTGAAATTCGCCCGCAAGATCCTGGCCGCCATGCCGGACGGCACGGGCGTCGCGATGATCGACGGCAAGATGCAGGATGACGCCACCTGGAAACAGGCCAAGGTGATCTCCGACCTCGCCGATCTTGTCGCGAGCAAGGACCCGGATTTGGCAAAAGCCTATTCTGGCGATTAGTGTGGGGAGCGGGGTTCCTGGGGCAACCAAGGAGAAACGCTTTGAAATTTAGCCATCTGCTCGCCGCCGCCGTCTGCGCCATTCCGCTAGCAGGCGCGGCACACGCTGAAAAAAATTACCATGGATTCAAGCCGGAAACGGTCGACGCTCTGAATGAGAAGCTGGAAACGCCTTTGAGCGAGACCACTCTGGAAGTGCTGAGTCATTCAACAGAGATCGAGCCATGCGGCGGCACACAGGCCGTTACAATGAACCCGCCGGAAGGCTGGCAGGACCGGCTCGAGACAGCCCACGCCGCGGGCGGGGATCAGGCGCTGCCTGTACCGACCACAGGCCTGACACTCGAATATCCGGCCGTCTACCAGCTGTTGGGTGTGGAAGGTGCGTGCGAGGCGATGTTCGACATCACGGCGGGCGGCAAGACGCAGAACATCCAGACAAGCTGCAGCCTGCCCGGATTCGACGAGGCCGCCGCGAACGTGTTCGCGCCCTTAGAATTCGAACCGGCCGAAGGCCAGGACAGCCCCGCCATCGACAATGTACTCGTCCCGGTCAATTTCTGCCGGACCGAGGAAGACAAGGCCGCGGCGCCCTGATCGGCTCTTTCCCTGCCAGCGCTGCGTGCTAGGTTGTTCCAACGACAACCGGAGCAAGACCCATGCGTGCAAGACAGGCCCTGATCGCGGCAGCGCTGCTGCTGGCGGCTGGATGTACGGCCCCTGCTCCGGAGGCATCCGGAACGGCAGGAGACCCCGCCATGGCGACTGATCCCGACACGCCCGCAACGCCCACCTCTTTCGAGGACCGGGAAAAGGCGATGACAGACGCCGCGCGCTCCGGCCCGAACACCTATGCCAGAGGCTGCAAGGCGCTACGGGCGGAACTGGACAAGACGCCCCTGCCGGAAAGCATGCAGGCACGGGTGGATGAAAGCGACGTCGCCAAACTTGGCGGCCCTGCGCATCCGCCAATTGCCGCCACAGGCCGGGTGCGCCTGCCAGACAGCCTCGCCGCCCTGAAACAGAGCGCGGTCTGCGATCTCGTTTTCGACATCGACGAGACCGGCACCCCCAGACAGCCCGAAGCCCGCTGTTCTGACCCGGCCTTCGAAGCGCACGCCCTGGCGGCGCTCGCCGAATATCGATTTGAGCCCTACACACTGAACGGCAAGGCCCTGCCCGTGTCGGGCGTGATCATGCCAATGGAGTTTTGCATCAATGACTAGGCAGCATCTTGTGCCAATGACCGGCTATGCGCCGAATCTGCAGCGCTGGTTCGACTGGATGGAGAGCGACCATTCGCCGGAAGGCCTGTCCGGCCAGCTGGCGGACGATGTCGTCTTCCGCAGCCCGGTCGTGCACACGCCGCAAGAAGGCAAGCCGGTCACCATGGCCTATCTCACAGCCGCGGGTGAGACGCTGGGCGGCGACACGTTCCGCTATGTCCGCGTCTTCGATTGCGGGGACAAGGCGGTGCTGGAGTTCGAATGCGTCATGGACGGCATTCAGGTGAATGGCGTCGACATGATCGAATGGAACGTCGACGGTCAGATCTCCGATTTCAAAGTCATGGTCCGCCCCCTGAAGGCTATCCAGACGGTTCACGCCGCCATGGGCGCCATGCTGGCGAAGATGAAGGCCGGCGCGTGATCCCTCCGACATTGACGACAGACCGTCTGATTCTGCGTCCGTTTGAAGAAGCCGATTATCCGCATGCTGTCGCCATGTGGGGCGATGCCGATGTCGTCCGCTACATTGGCGGCGTGACGCGCAGCCCGCAGGATGTCTGGTTCGCCTCCGTGCGCGGACGCGGCATGTGGGACGTGAAAGGCTTCGGCTACTGGACGGTGATCGATCGCGAGACCGGCACCTGGCTGGGCGAAGCCGGTTTCTCCGATTTTAAACGGGGCATGACGCCGGACCTGTCGGAATGGCCTGAAGCCGGCTGGGCCTTCGGGCGCGCCTCCTGGGGCCGCGGCATCGGCAGTGAGGTCGTGAAACGGATGCATGCCTGGCTGGATGAGACCCATCCTGGCAAAAGCGTCTGCATTATCGATGAAGCGAATACCGCCTCACGCCGGGTTGCGGAAAAGGCAGGCTATATGCTGTGGACGATGTCGGCGCTGCGCGACCATCCGGTCACGGTCTATCACCGACTCCCCTAGCTCGCCTTGCGGGAGGTCGCCGAGCGGGTTTCCCAGCCGCGCAGAAGTTCCAGGAACCCTTCCTGCGGAAGGCCCGGGGAGTAGAGGAAGCCCTGCGCCATGGAACAGCCGCGCCGCGACAGGAACTCTGCCTGACGGTCAGTCTCGACACCTTCGGCAACGGTCTTCAGGCCCAGCGTCTCCGCCATCGCGAGGATCATCTCGACAATCGCGGGTGCCTGACGGTCCGCATCCAGAGCAGAGACAAACTGCCGGTCGATCTTGAACACGTCGAATGGCAGCTGCGTCAGCATGGACAGATTCGAATGCCCGGTGCCGAAATCGTCGAGAGCGAGCTTTACGCCGAGTGCCCGCAGAGGACGCATGACCCGGTCCACCTTGGTCGGATCGGACACAGCCATGCTTTCCGTGATTTCCAGTTCCAGGCGGCCGGGCGGCAGACCCGTCCGCTTCAGGACTTCGAGAACCAGATTGGTCAGGTCGACCGTCATGAACTGACGCGGAGACACGTTGACGGCGACGGAGACGTCAAAGCCTTCCTTCATCCAGACCACGGCACATTCGCAGGCTGATTCGAGAATCTGTTCGCCGATCTGGTTGACCAGACCAGTTTCCTCCGCCAGCGGAATAAAGGCCGCCGGGGAAATGATCTTGCCATTCGCACGCTGCCAGCGGGCAAGCGCTTCGCAACCGACGATCTTTCCGGTGGCGAAATCGACCTTCGGCTGGAATACAGCCTTGAATTCGCGCGCAGCCACAGCCTCGCGCAGCTCAGCCTCCAGCATGTACTTGCCCCGGGCCACGCGGTTGAGGCGTGGCGAGAAATAACGGAAGCCCGAGGCCGATTCCTGACGCACCTGCTGGAGCGCCAGATCGGCATGGCGGAACAGTTTCTGCGCCGTGTCGGCATCTTCCGGCGCCATGACGATGCCGCCGGACATGCCGACACTGATCGACTGTCCGTTGATCTCGAACGGCTGGGCGAAGGCCACACGGATGGACCGCGCAATATTCGATACGCTTTCCCGCGTGATGGCATTCGGCAGGAAGATCGCGAACTGATCATTGTGCAGGGCCGCAACCATGGACCCTTCAAGGCTCGCCGCGACCGGGGCGTCGAGATGGGCCAGGCAGCCGGTCAGGCGCTCCCCGACCGAATTCAGCAGTGTGTTGGTGGCAAGGCTGCCGAGACGTTCGGCAGCACGGCCGAACTGGTCAAGGTCGAGCAGGAAGAAGGCGGCCGGCGCATCAAACGAGGCGAAGGGCAACTTGCGTTCGATATAGGCCTCAAGCGCGATCGTATTGGGCAGGCCTGTCTGCTGGTCGACATAGGCGATCCGTTCGAGGCGTTCATTCTCGCGGCGCAGATGGCTGACCCGGCGCGTCACCGCAACACGCAGACGGCGCAATTCCTTGAACATCACCGATTCCACACCGCGCGGGCGCATGGACGTCGTATCGTCGAGATAGGCCAGGAATCTCTGCAGGACGCGCTGGAACGAGCGGGCCAGGAGGAATGATGCGCCCGACGAAACGACAAGCGACATCAGCATCAGGCCAATCATGACCTCCGGAGGCGAAGCAAGTTCGGTCCAGGCCTTGCCCTCGACGAGCACGCGGTAGGACTGTTCCAGCATCACAACGGCGGAAAAGACCAGAACAGCCGCAATTGCGCCGGCAAACGCGGCGAAAGCCGGCAGCGTCATCGAGCCGAAAAACCGGCGTATCTGCGACAGTTTGCGCAAAATTACCTCGCCTCGGCACGCCGCAGGGCGTGCTTTCCCGAGCGCACATTCCCCCAATATGTTTAGAAATCAGTGAACAAGATGCGCTAGCTGTAGCGCGATCTACACACTATATCGGCACCCATGACCCAGAACCGCACCGCAACCGTCAGCCGCAAGACCAAGGAAACGGATATTTCCGTGACCCTCGACCTCGACGGCACAGGAAAATCCGACATCCAGACTGGGATCGGATTTTTCGACCATATGCTGGAAAGTTTCTCCAAGCATTCCGCCATCGACCTGACCGTGCGCTGCGACGGCGACCTGCACATCGACATGCACCACAGTGTCGAGGACACCGGCATCGTCATTGGACAGGCCATCCTGAAGGCGCTGGGCGATTTTGCCGGCATCACCCGTTTCGGCACGGCCTATATCCCGATGGACGAAACGCTGAGCCGCGCGAGCCTCGACCTCTGCAAGCGGCCTTATCTGGTGTGGAAAGTACAGTTCACGCGCGACAAGATCGGCGAAATGGACACCGAGCTCTTCAAGGAGTTCTTCCACGCCCTCGCCGGCAATGGCGGCATGTGCCTGCACGTGGAGAATCTCTATGGCGAGAACTGCCACCACATCGCCGAAAGCTGCTTCAAGGCGACGGCTCGCGCCCTGCGTGCCGCCGTCACGGTCGACCCGCGCCTCGGCGGCCAGCCCGCGAGCACCAAGGGCAGCCTCTGACCCGGCGGCGCAATCGCCTTTAATTCTGCACGCCCGATGTAATCGCAGGCTCGCATCCCCATGTATGGGATACGGAATATTTTTTCCGTGCAGATGAAAGCCAATCCGATGTCCTCCCAGAACAACAAAAACAAACAGGACAGACCTGGAAAGCCCTCGCAGCCGATGTCGCTTGAGGAAAGACGGGCAGAACAAGCCCGCCAGCAAGGCAAGCAGGACAAAGAAGTCCCTCCGAAGAAATAGCTGTTCCCGAAAGCGGCCGGGCACCCCCCTACGCCTGACCGCCCCTTGGGAGCCGCGTCCGGATCAATCCTCCGGATGCGGCTTTCCCGCATCAACCCTGCGTCCATGAGGGGTGAGAGATGGAGACCGCAAAGGAACCACAATGACGAATCGCATTTCAAAACAGCTGGTAACGTTCCGAAGCCCGTTCTATCTCGACAGTCTCGAAGACGAATGGCCTGCGGGCAATTACACGATCGAAACGGAAGAAGAGCCTCTGGACAGCCCGTCCTTTCTCGCCTTCCGCCGGGTGTGCACCACGATGATCGTCCACACCAAACACCGCGGGCGGACGCAGACCACCTTCGTAGTCATTGATCCTGCCGATCTGGCAGCCGCGCAGGCGCGTGACCAGCAGCCGCTGAACCGGCGGCACAAACCCGCCCGAGCCAACGCCCCGGTTATCAACCCCTACTTCCGGTAATCGAGCGGCGGGTCGCGGTCGCCCAGCAGGGATTTGTACTGATAGTCCGGGCCGCGCTTATCGTCGAATTCCTTGCGGGCGGCCTCGCGCAGCTTCGGATTGGTGAAAAGCTCGATCGCCGCCAGCGTCAACGTTTTCGACGCGACCTGCGTGCCCTTGTGGCCGATTGACGTGCCGGACGCCGCAACGGCCTGCCAGGAGTGCGCCGGCGTGCCCGGCACCCAGGTCGCGGTGTTCAGGCCCACGGTCGGCACGGCATAGGAGACATCGCCCACATCGGTGGAGCCGTAGCCGAGCGAAACCTCATAGGGCTGCACTTCCGATTCCGAGCCAAGCGGCAGCGTCGGCGTGGTCAGCGTGGCGTAGATCGCCTCGGCGAAGGCCTCTTCTTCCGCGTCATAGGTCACACCGCCGACTTCGCGGAGTTTCTCGTCCATCATCTTCGCCAGTGTCTCGTTGACCAGAAGCGGATTGTTGCCGTGGATGATTTCCCAGTCGACCGTCGTGCCCGTGCCGAGCGCCGCCCCGCGGGCGGCATCTTCCAGGCGCGTCCAGATCGCTTCCACGCCGTCCGCCGTCGGATGGCGGACATAGTAGAAGACTTCAGCAAAGTCCGGCACCACATTCGGAGCGGCGCCGCCGGAGGTGATGACGTAATGGATGCGGGCATCCTGCGGCACGTGCTCGCGCATCATGTTGACCATCATGTCGAAGGCTTCGACCCCGTCGAGCGCCGAACGGCCCTTCTCCGGTGCGCCGGCCGCATGTGCGGAGAGACCATGGAAGCGGAACTTGGCCGAGCGGTTCGCCAGCGTCGTGCGCGCAGCCGCCGAGTTGCGGTCCCCTGCATGCCAGTGCAGCGCGATGTCGACATCGTTGAAGAGGCCCGCACGGACCATGTAGACCTTGCCGCTGCCGCCCTCTTCAGCCGGCGTGCCGTAAAGGCGGATGCGACCCGGCGTGCCGGTCTCTTCCAGCCAGTCCTTGATCGCGATGGCAGCGGTGGTGGAGCCGGCCGCGAAGAGATTGTGCCCGCAGGCATGGCCCGCGCCCATGCCGTCACGCTCTTCCCGGTCCGGGCTGGCTGTCTGGTTGATACCCGGCAGGGCGTCGAACTCGGCAAGGATGGCAATGACGGGTCCGCCTGTGCCGTATTCCGCCACGAAGGCCGTCGGGATGCCCGCGACACCCGCCTCCACGTCGAAGCCTTCCACTTTCAGCGTCTGCTGAAGCAGCCCGGAGGATTTTTCCTCCTGATAGCCAACTTCCGCCCATTCCCAGATCTGGTCCGACAGGCTGCTGGACAGATCCGCCTTCTCTTCCACCTGTTCGATCAGCTTCGCATCGCGGCTTTCCGGCCAGGCAGGCCCCGTGATGCAGGCGGCGAGCAGCGCGGTGGAGAGAAGAGGCAGGATGGGGCGCATGGGGCTTACTCCGTCATTTGGTCCGAATCTGGCGTGGAGATTGGGACAGCCCCTCCCCTCACACAAGGAAAACCGGACGGGCGCGCTGTCAGACGGACCCTTCCCGTTCGATCACGAGCACGCGTGCCTCCCCGATGGGACGGGCGACATGCTCCTCCCCCTTCCCGGCGACGAACATGTCCCCGGGTGAGAGCTGCACGATCTTTTCCGCGCCGTACTCCCGGTAGTGCATGTCGACCACGCCCTGCAGCACGACAAAGACCTCTTCCCCGTCATTGACGTGCCATTTGTAGGGCTGGTCGGTCCAGTGCAGCCGTACGCTGGCCCCGTCGATGCGGGCGATGTCGCGCGCGCCCCAGGCCCGGTCGGCCCGGAAGGTCTTCGCGTCCTGAATGATGTCCGGCATGGATAACCCTGTGTTCGAGACTGGCAGCGGCGCCAGCCTAGCCCGCTTTCCCACAAGGAAGAACCACGCCCGTGACACGAAATGGCTTTTCCTATGCCCGCCGCCCGGCTAACACGCGCGCATGACACAGGTCGCGCTGATCGATTACGGCTCCGGCAATCTCCACTCGGCCGAGCGGGCCCTGCGGGAAGCCGTGACGCTGGCGGGAACGAGCCACGAGATTGTCGTGACCGATTCCCCCGAAGCCATCCTCGAATCCACCCGCATCGTCCTGCCCGGCGTTGGCCATTTCGCCGACTGCGCCGCAGGCCTGCGCGCCCGGGACGGCGTGGTGGACGCGCTGAACGAGGCTGTGCTCAAGGAGGGCAAGCCCTTCTTCGGCATCTGCGTCGGCATGCAGCTGATGGCGACGGCGGGCCTCGAAGACGGCTACACGCCGGGCCTCGGCTGGATCAAGGGCACGGTGGACCTGATCGAGCCCGGCGAAGGCTTCCGCATTCCGCACATGGGCTGGAACGGCCTCAACTTCACGCGCCTGACGCCCCATCCGGTCTTCGCAGACCTGGGCGAGGATCCGCACGTCTATTTCACCCATTCCTATGCGATGAAGCCCGACAACCCGGCCGATGTGGTCGCGACGGCCGACTATGGCGTCCCGATCGTGGCGGCGGTCGCCCGGCGCAACATGTTCGGCACCCAGTTCCACCCGGAGAAGAGCCAGAAGACCGGCCTCAAGATCCTCGCCAACTTCCTGCAATGGGCGCCCTGACACCAAAATGACCTTTACCCTCTACCCCGCCATCGACCTGAAAGACGGCCAGTGCGTGCGCCTGCTGCGCGGCGAGATGGACCAGGCGACCGTCTTCTCCGACAGCCCGGCGGCGCAGGCCAAGGCCTTCCGCGAGGCGGGCTTCACCCATCTTCACGTCGTGGACCTGAACGGCGCCTTCGAGGGCAAGGCCGTGAACCGCGCGGCGGTCGAGGCGATCCTCAAAGCGACCGATGCGCCGGTCCAGCTCGGCGGCGGCATCCGCACGCGGGCGCAGATCGACGCCTGGCTGGAGGCCGGCATCTCCCGCGTCATCCTCGGCACCGTGGCCCTGCGCGATCCGGAGCTGGTGAAAGAAGCCGCCCGCGCCCTGCCCGGTCAGGTCGTCGTCGGCATCGATGCGAAGAATGGCATGGTGGCCGTCGAAGGCTGGGCCGAGACCAGCGACATGAAGGCAACCGAACTCGCGAAAGCCTTCGAAGGCTGCGGCGTCGCCGCCATCGTCGCCACCGACATCGGCCGCGACGGCCTGAAAACCGGCGTCAATGTTCCGTTCACGGCAGAGCTCGCAAACACCGTCTCCATCCCCGTCATCGCCTCAGGCGGCGTCGCCAGCGTCAACGACATCCGCGCCCTGATGGCCGCAGATGCGCCGATTGCGGGATCTATTCTGGGGCGCGCCCTTTATGATGGGGATATTGTGCCGAGTGAGGCAATAATGGTTTCGGCGTCAAGTTAGCATCAAGCAACGATGTATAGTAGGAAGTGCCGATCTCGAGGGCTTGATACATATGGAAAATGTGCCCATGTTAAAGCTACTCCTTGGAGTTGAATAATTCATGGCGCCCAACAAACTTAGTCCAGATACAATTTTAGAATCGGTCTGCGAGGTGCGTTTTGATAGCGTGGAAAGCGAAAAGCTGCCGGAAGTAGTTATTGGCAAGCTCGCGCTCCTGCCACCTTGGAGTGAATACGATAGCAACCGGCTACCAATTAGTGACCTGCCTGCTGAGCTGCGTAAAGCAGACCAAAATCTAAAGTATCAACCCCACATCGAGCTGACTGATGGGGAAAAGTCTACGATTATTCGAATTGGGACCAATAACTTTAGCGTGGGCCGTTTGGGGTCTTACCCAGGCTGGGATGCTTTCTTTCCTCAAATTAAAAGCGCATTTGAAGCGGTATCAACAAGCTTATCCAAGTTCAGCGCAACTAGACTTGGACTCCGGTACATAAATTCATTTTCCCAATCCGAACATGGTGTTGGTAGCATCGAAGACCTTAATTGCTTGTTCTCCGTAGGAGACGACAATCTCTCAGCGCCTCTGAATGTGAATTATCAAAAAACTTTCGGTCCTGATCATATAATCCAAGTTCGCTTGGCTACTCCGGAATATGTTTCGGGACCTCGCAAGCAGCCCGGTGGTATTGTAGCCGACATAGACGTCTCAACGCCGAACAATTGGAAGTGCGAAGATCTCGAGAAGGTCATTGAATGGATCGAAATTGCGCATCAGTCAGAAAAATCTGAGTTCTTTAAGCTCTTCACGGAAGAGATGAAATCGCGTCTGGTGATTGAATGATATTACAAGAAAAATCCGACCTCATTGAAGCTTACATCACTGGTTCGCCGACTTTTATCGGCGGAAGGGATTTTTGGAGCACCGCGTCAATAGAGCGGAACCCTTATGCTACACCAGTAACCTATACAGGCACTGGCGCATTGGAGGGATGGTTTACTGCCGAACCTATCGGCGTTGGGGCTTGGTCCGGCCGCCATCCACCTGAGAGTTGGCTTCCGCATTGCACGGACTTGATTCCCAAAGATATAGATTCCGAGGTTCGGCACTGGGCTGAATTTGCCCTAAATCTTGCGGCTTCCAAATGGGTTTCCCAACCGTCTGTCTACGGCTCACCAGAGGGTGGAGTGGTTATCGAACACAGAAAAAATGAACGGAAAATATCTGTTGTACTTGAAGACAACCTAGGCTTGATAGTCAGCTCAACCAAATATATGCATAATGCACTGTCGTTCGAATTGAATCTTGAAAACTATTTCGAGTTCTTTGGACGATATAGCAGCGAGCTGGGTTATCTTTAGTTAGGGATTACATTGTCGGATTCTGAATTCGTCAAAGACGTAGGACCTGAAGAGGTCGTTGGTAGGCGGATCTTCGATAAGTCTGGTTCTCGCAGTGAGTCTGAGCTCAGTGAGCCTCAGTTTAAGCTGAATGATTTTTATGACGCACGTCCAGAATCAGACCTTTCGTTTGATCGGCTGGGTTCACGACAGCCCCAAATGGACCGTGTTCGATATCTTACTAAACAGGCCGACCAAGAGGGAGCGAATCGGACCCCGCAACGAGCTTTTTTTGGATGGGCGGCTATTCGCATCGAAAATTTTCTATTTCGAGGCTGGACTGCGAATATCTCCTCCAAGCCAATAGCGGGAGATGAAACTACTTTTGAAGCAAACGGGTGGCATTGCGAAGTCAACAAAGACGGCTTTCGCGAAAAGGCTCAAAGCTACACGCTAGCAATGACATTACAGCAGCTTTTCGAGAGAGCAGGTTTCTTTTGCCCGCCCAACCGAGGCTAAAAGACTGTCGAAGTTTAATCGCAACTTATGCTCACAAACCGATATCCTCGTAACTTTCTCGTTTTTAGCCTATTAGAATAGCGCTCCTAATTGCAAGAACTCACCCCCTGAGCAACCGCTCATAAAAGCCGCCCCACCGCCGCCCCGGTTCCACCAAATGCGCCTCTAAAATCCAGTAACGTTTACGGCCGAGATGGTCGGGCTTGCTCAGCGGCTCCGGGTTTTCCGGCCAGAGGCGCTGGTGGGCCTGTTCCAGTGGCCAGGTGGCGTGCGGGAACTCCCCCACGGTGTGCCCGGCGATCTTGCCGCCGAAATGATACCCGCGCGCCTCCGCCGCGCGGCAGGCGAAGTCATAAACCTCCGCCCCCGTCACATCTTCGCGTGACAGCGTGAAGGCGCGCATTTCCTCGAACACTTGCGGAAGCGCGGCCACCAGCGCTTGGCGGGCCGGATCCTGCCCCATCGCATAGGTGCGGCCAACGTCCGCCTCGGCCTGTTCGAAGACGGGGCCCATGTCGACATAGACGGTATCCTCCGGCCCGATGGTCACTTCATCTGGCCGGTCTGAGAAGATGCAGGTCGTGTTGACGCCCGCCCGCACGAGGCGCTGGTGCCAGTTGCGCTTTATCCCGAACTGCTCTGCCGCGATGGTTTCGATGTCGCGGTCGACCTCGCCTTCCGTGCGGCCCGGTTTCATGATGCCCGCGGCCTCGATCGCGTCCAGCAGCGCGAAGGCGCGTTCCTCTGCGTCGATCATCCGTGCCCAGCGGGCGGCTTCGTCTTGTGTCTGTTCAGCCATGCCCCAGACATGCGGGGCACCTGGCGGTGAGTCAAATGCCGCGCCCGGCTTTTGGACGGTTTACGCCGCGGCCACCACGCGCGCCCCGTCGAGCCGGGCCTTCACCGCGCGGTTCTTGCCACGGGCCTTTGCGTCATAGAGGGCATGGTCTGCCCGGCTGAGCTGTGACGACAGGGTCTCCCCCGCTTCGGCCACGCACCAGCCAAGACTGATCGTGACCGGCAAGCCCGCCGGGTGGCGGTGTTCCACCTCGCGCACCAGTGCCTCAAGCCAGATGCGCGCGGCCGCTTCGCTGGCAAACATGCCGGCAACGGCAAACTCCTCCCCGCCCAGACGGGCAAGGACGACATTGTCTGCGGAAAGGTCCGCCAGCGCGGCAGCCAGCATCTTCAGCACCCGGTCGCCCCGGTCATGGCCGTGCGTGTCGTTGATGCATTTGAAATTGTCGATGTCGGCAAGGGCGCAGGCAAAAATGTCCGTGCTGCGATGAGACCGGGAGTGCAGCGACCCGGCCTGCGCAAAAAAGGCCCGGCGGTTGGGCAGGCCCGTCAGCTCGTCATGATTGGCCAGGCGGTGGTTTTCCTCCGCCAGACGCTGCGCCCGGATCTGGGCACGCAGGATGAAGAAGCTGCACGTCGGCGCGATCAGGGCCGGAATCACGATGCAGGAAATGTAGATGTCCTGAAGGCGGATCACCGGGTCGATCTGCAGCCAGACCCAGACCGGGAAGAAAGAAAAGAAGACGGAGGCCATCGTGATGATCGCCCCGGTCCTGACCGCCCGGCGCACGTCGCGCGGCGGCATCCAACTCCATCCCGTTCCCATGCCTCGGCTTATGCATGATCATGCTTAAGGCCGGGTCCAGAAGGTCTGTGAAATTCGATCTATATATGGTGTTTATATGGTCTATTCACGGTGTTCTACATGGTGTCTCCCGGGGTTTTGGGGGCCGCGTCACCGCGCAGGCTTTGCGGGCGCCGCTTTCCCGGCTAAAGCCGTGGCATGAGCCTCAAGACCCGCATCATCCCCTGCCTCGACGTGAAAGACGGGCGCACCGTCAAGGGCGTCAACTTCGTGGACCTGAAGGACGCAGGCGACCCCGTGGCGCTGGCAAAAGCCTATGATTCTCAAGGCGCTGACGAGCTCTGCTTCCTCGACATCACCGCCAGCCATGAGGGCCGCGGCACGCTTTTGGACATCGTCTCCGCCACGGCGGAACAGTGCTTCATGCCGCTCACTGTGGGCGGCGGCGTACGCAGCGCGGACGATCTGGTCGCGCTCCTCCGGGCCGGGGCCGACAAGGTGGCGATCAACTCCGCCGCTGTCGCAGACCCGGACGTCATCGCCCGCTGCGCCGCAAAAGCCGGGCGCCAGGCCGTGGTCGTTGCGATCGATGCGCGCAAGGTGGAGAATCACTGGGAGATCTTCACCCATGGCGGCCGCACGGCCACGGGCATCGATGCGGTCGAGTTCGCAAAGCTCGCCGAAAGCAAGGGCGCCGGCGAAATCCTGCTAACCAGCATGGACAAGGATGGCACCAAGTCCGGCTATGACATCCCGCTGCTGAAAGCGGTCACATCTGTTGTGAACATTCCGGTTGTGGCCAGTGGCGGCGCCGGCAGCGTGGACGATATGCCCGCCGCCGTTCTGGACGGCGGGGCGACGGCCGTGCTCGCCGCCTCGATCTTCCATTTCGGTGAAGCGACCGTGGCAGACGCCCGGCGCGCGCTGGCCGAAGCCGGCGCGCCGGTGCGGCCGTTGTAGAGCCTATTCCGCGAAGACCGGCTTGCGCTTCTGCATCTCGGCCATCACCGCTTCCATCTGGTTTGGCGTGCGGATCACTTTCAGCTGTTCGGTGCTTTCCAGCATCAGGAGGTCTGCGTCAGACAGGTCCGCCATCGCATTGCACAGCGTTTTCGCCCCGCGCATCGCCGCCGGGTGCTTGTTGGCGATCACTTTCGCCAGCGCCAGCGCGTCTTCATGCGGCGTGTCGGAGACATGCGTGGCAAAGCCCATGGCGTGAGCTTCGCGGCCATTGAACTCCCGGTTCGTGTAGGTCAGTTCGCGGATCACATCGTCGCGCGCATTGCCCCGCCAGAGGGGGAAACCCGCCATGTCCGGCACCAGGCCCCACTTCATTTCCATGATCGCACAGCGCGTGTCCGGATGGATGAAGCGGATGTCCGCGCCGGAGAGGATCTGGAACCCGCCGCCAAAGGCCACGCCGTGTGCGGCCGCAATCACGGGCACCTCCAGCTTCCGCCAGCCCCAGGCGACATATTGGGCGAGGTTCGCATCACCGAAAGCCCGCGTCGCAAGGTCGCCCGTTGCGCCGCCTTTTTTCTTCTCCCCGTCGCCGGAGGAATTCCCGGACATGCTGGAGAGGTCCAGCCCCGCGCAGAAGGCGCGCCCCTCCCCTGACAGCACGACGCAGCGCAGGCCCTTGGTGCCGTGCAGTTCCTCGATCGTGTCGGCCAGCGCCTGGAACTGGGCAGGGTCGAGCGCATTCATCTTGTCGGTGCGCACCATGCGGACATCGGCGATGCCGTCTTCAAGATGCGTGATCGTCACCCGGTCGTTCATCTGGAATCCTCCTCGTTTGAAGTAAAAGTGACGCGCCCCGCGCCTGCGTCAAGCAGGCAGGCTTCCTCCCCTCGCGGAAGGAGGGTAAGGAGGCCCCATGTCTATTCTCGGATCCGCCGACCGCCTCGCCGAAGCCCTCGCCCATCTGGGCATGACCATCGATACGCGCGCCGAAACGGGCGATGCGAGCTCGTCCTGGACGGCAAAGCTGCTCTCGAAGGGCGTTGGCGCCTGCGCGGACAAGGCGGAGGAAGAGGCCGGGGAATTCATCCAGGCCCTGCGCGAAGAAAGCAACGACCGCGTCGCCAGCGAAGCCGCCGACATGCTCTACCACGCCCTCGTCGCCCTCCGCGTGCGCGGCGTCAGCCTCGACGATGTGGCCGCTGCGCTGGAAACGCGCCAAGGCACCAGCGGCATTGCGGAAAAGGCGAGCCGCAAAGGCTGAGCTTCAGAGCGTCCGCTCCAGATAGATCACTTCCTTTTCGCCGGGCACGAATGCCTGACTACCGACCTCTTCGAAGCCGAGCCGTTTGTGAAAGCGGAGCGAGCCTGGATTGGGCGGCAGGCGGTTCACCTCGCATCCAATCGCCTCATAGCGCCCGGCGCAGGCGGTGAAGGCGGCCTCATAGAGCGCCTCACCAATCCGCTGCCCGCGGGCGGACGCGTCGATGGCGATCCGGTCGACATAGTTCACATTGCCACCACGGGCCTCGAACCAGCGAAGGTTCGGGCTGGTATAGGCGGAAGTTCCAGGCGGGACGAGATTCAGGAAACCTATCGGGTGGCCAGCGTCATCGACGGCGACAAGGCATTCGGACAGCGACACCCATTTGCCGAGGCTCTCGATCGTTTCGCGGCTGACACCCGGCACCCCCTGCTCGTTGATCGCGTGCAGGGCCGGCAGGTCTGCGGGCGCATAGGCCCGGATTGTCGTCATGAAATCTCTTTCGGCGGCTTCAGGCGGCGCTTGGTCTGGTGGCTGTCCGCCTTGTCGCCGGTCGGCTTCTCGCCGCGCATATAGTGACGCTGCCAGCGTTCCTTCATGGCGTTCTCTTCGCCTTCGCCGAGGCGCTTGTTGAAGTCGGCGCGGCTTTCGGTCCAGGCATTGTATTCCTTCACCAGCTCTTCATTGGAGCGCAGGAGTTTGCGCTCCGGCTGGATTTCTTCCAGCTTCTTGTGCTCCATCAGCGTGATGAAGGCGAAGGGCTCGCCCTTTTCGAAGACCACGCTGCCCTTGCGGGTCATCTGCCAGTTCATGGTGAAGGGGAATGGCAGCCAATCGGTCTCAACGAGGCCCGTCAGCGGATAGATACCGTCCTTCGGCCAGTTCGGCGGGCCGGTGACCCAGACGCCCCAGCCGGGTGGGGTCCGGAACAGGTGGCCCGTATGGAAGGTGACGATGCCCCGGGCGAAGTGTGCGCCCGCGAAACTCTCGATGGCGCGCGGATCGCCCCGCGTCAGGAGGCGGATGTCCTCATTGCGCGGGCCACCATTCCACTCGATCTTGATGTCCATCGGGGCCAGCAATTCCCAGCCCGTGGAGTTTGCCATGGTCAGCGGCAGGCAGCGATAGGGATGGCGGTCGGTAAAGGCGTCCATCCAGTCACGATTTGACCGGGCGGGCACCAGATCCGGTGCGACGTCGTAGATTTTGTAGCAATCAAGAAACATGGGAGAGGCTCACCGCTTGACGGACGGGTCAAGTCTTGGCCCAAAGGGCCCCATGACGGCAACCCCCGAAGACCTGTTCGCTTATCTCGACACGCTGGGCATCGCGCACACGACGCACTGGCATGAGGCCGTGTTCACCGTGGATCAGGGCAAGGAGCTGAAGGCCGCCATGCCGGGCGGCCACACGAAGAACCTGTTCCTGAAGGACAATGATGGCGCCATCATCCTGATTGCCGCCGAAGCCCACTCACAGCTGAAGCTGAACAAGCTGCACCGGCTGATCGGCACGAAACGCCTGTCCTTCGGACCGCCGGAGCTGATGGAGGAACTGCTCGGCGTGACGCCCGGCTCGGTCACCGCCTTTGCCCTGATGAATGACAAGACCGGCCGCGTGCGCTTTCTCGTCGACGCGGCGCTTATGGCGCACGACCCGGTGAACTTCCACCCGCTGACCAATACCGGCACTACGGCCGTTTCCCGCGAGGATTTCGAGGCGTTCGTCCGCGCCACCGGCCACGGCTTCGAAGTGATCGACTTCACCCAGCTGCTGACCGAAGCGGAGTAAGCAGGACCGGGCGCCAACGAATTTGTTGGCCCCCGCCTCTGGTATTGCCGCTTCAGGCCGCTAGTGTCGCCCCGAAAAGATAAGGGAGACCGCCAGCATGCAACACCGCCGCCTTGGCCGAAGCGCCATCTACGTATCCGACATCTGCATGGGCACGATGACCTTCGGCTCGCAAGCCGACGAGGCCGAATCCCTGCGCATCCTCGATGCCAGCTTCGATGCCGGGATCAATTTCTACGACACGGCCGAGAACTATCCCGTCCCGCCGGACACGAAATGGGCCGGGCGCACGGAAGAAATCGTCGGCAAATGGCTGAAGACCAAGGACCGGGATTCCATCATCCTCGCCACCAAGGTCTGCGGGCCCTCTCATGGCTGGATCAAGGGCAGCCAGCGCGCCGGCATGACCGCGCTTGATCGCCACAACATCACCAAGGCCATCGAAGACAGCCTGACCCGTCTCGGAACGGACTATGTGGACCTCTACCAGACCCACTGGCCGGACCATGGCACAGCCTATGACGAGACGATGGAAACGCTGGACGATCTGGTCCGCGCCGGCAAAGTGCGCATTGTCGGCTGTTCCAATGAAGATGCCTGGGGCCTGATGAAAAGCTTGGAAGCCTCCAGCCGCCTTGGCACGGTGCGTTATGAAACCATCCAGAACAATTTCAGCCTGAACAATCGCCGCTTCGAGGACGCCCTTTCCAAAGTATGCGTAAAGGAAGACGTCAGCCTTATCCCCTACTCCCCCATCGGTGGCGGCGTTCTGTCCGGCAAATACCAGGACGGAGCACGGCCGGAAGGCGCGCGCTTCTCCCGTTATCTGGAAATCGGAGGGCGCCAGGCCGCCATGGCGCACCGGTTCGTGAACGAGAAATCCCTCGCCTCCACAGCAAAGTTCATGGAGATCGCGAAAGAGGCTGGCATCAACGTCGTTACGCTGGCAACCGCCTGGTCGAAGCAGCACAAATTCGTCGCCTCCACGATTGTCGGCGTGTCGAAGTTTGACCAGCTGGACGACATTTTCGCCGCCGCAGACCTGACCCTGTCCGATGATGTGATGAAGGCCTGTGACGCGGTCACGAAAGACATTCAGTACCCGATGGGCTAGCACGTCCAGATCCCCGCCCTTTCTGGGGGGATCCGGGGAGTTATCCGACATGGGAGACGTCTGACTGGATAGCACAGCCTTCCAGCCAGACGTCCCGCACCGATTCCGGTTTGCATTCTCCGGCCGCCCGGCGGGCAATTCTCTGAATCCTGTCATCGAGATCCTTTCCACGACGGAAGGGATTCAAATGGCCGGGCGCGATGGGAAGCGAAACGAGTTCGATGAACTCCGCATCGCTCAGCGCTTCGACCGGTTTGCCGTAGAACGCCTCGCTGGCCCGGTGGAAGCCCGTGATCCATTGGCCGTTGGCGTCCCGCCCCATTTCCACGGTGTCGAGCCAGAGCGTGAGGATCTCTTCCTTGGTCAGGCTCGACTCCAGACCAATCGCAAACCCCGTTTGCCGAATCTTCTTCAAACCCGGATGGAACTCCTGAAAGGCCAGCCGTTTTGACAAGGATTGCGTGATCGTTGTCAGGCCGGCTCCCTTGTTCGAAAGGTCCAGTCCTTTGTGGCGGACAAATCCCGGATCTTCGACGAGAAGCAAAATACGGAGCTGTTCCGGACTGAGCGCACCAGCGCCTGCTCCTGCGTCCGAGAGCTGTGCGGCCCTTGCCTTGAAATCCGCTGCATGCCCGCGGGCATCCGCATATCCCTTGCCCGCATAGGCGAGGACAGCCATTACAAGCAGGGCAATGAAAATATCGGCAGTTAAAATTATCCGGCGCATTGCTTCCCTCCCGAACACTTGCCGGAACGATGCCGCGGTAAATTGGCTGTAAAGGTTCCGAAACACGGCAATGTCCGGGCAAATTGAAACCCCCGTTCGCATTTCACCGCGAACGGGGGTTGCCCCAAGTGCCCACCTTAACCGGGTGAGTTTGTTCAGGCGACGGTCATTCCGGAGACGGACGTGCGTTCGCCAGGACTTCGCGCTTGCCGGCATGGTTCGGCGCGGAAATGATACCTTCTTCTTCAAGGCGGTCGATAACGCCTGCGGCCTTGTTGTAGCCGATTTTCAGGCGGCGCTGCAGATAGGAGGTCGACGCGCGTTGGTCGCGGACGACAATGGCGATGGCCTGAGCGAAGAGATCGTCTTCCTCGTCGCCGGTCGACGTGCCGAGCATTGCGTCCATGACGGCGGACCCGGTGGAGCCATCGTCCGGCGCTTCCAGGATGTCCATGACATAATCCGGCTCGCCCTGCTCACGCAGCCAGTCGGTGACGGCGCCAACATCCTCATCCGACACGAACGGACCATGCAGGCGCGTCGATTTCTGGCCTGGGGCCTGGTACAGCAGATCGCCCATGCCGAGCAGCTGTTCAGCACCCTGTTCATTGAGGATGGTGCGGGAGTCGATCTTGGTGGTCACCATGTAGGAAATACGGGTCGGGAAGTTCGCCTTGATCGTACCGGTGATAACGTCGACGGACGGACGCTGCGTCGCGGTGATCAGGTGGATGCCGGCGGCACGCGCCATCTGGGCAAGACGCTGGACACAGCCTTCGACTTCCTTGCCTGCGACCAGCATCAGGTCCGCCATCTCGTCGATCACGACGACAATGTTCGGGATATGCTCCGTTGGCAGAATCTCGGTCTCGTAGACAGGCTTGCCGCGATCATCGAATCCGGTCTGCACCTTCCGGACGAGGTTTTCGCCCGAATTACGGTATTTCGCAGCCTTTTCGTTGAAGCCGGCCAGGTTCCGGACACCGGCCTTGGACATCAGCTCATAGCGGCTTTCCATCTCACGCACCGTCCACTGAAGTGCGTTCACCGCTTTCTTCGGATCGGTAACAACCGGCGCCAGCAGGTGCGGGATACCCTCATAGATCGAGAGTTCCAGCATTTTCGGGTCGATCATGATGAAACGGCACTGTTCCGGCGTGTGGCGATAGATCAGTGACAGGATCATCGCATTCACACCGACCGACTTACCCGAGCCCGTCGTACCGGCAATCAGCAGGTGAGGCATCTTGGCGAGGTCCACCACGGTTGGCACACCGCCAATATCTTCGCCGAGCGCCATCGGCAGGCTGGCGCGCGAGCCGGTATAGGCGTCCGACTGCAGCAGCGTGCGCAGATAGACCGTGTCGCGGTCTTCGTTCGGCAGTTCGATACCGATGGCGTTCTTGCCCGGCACGACGGCCACACGGGCAGATTTGGCGCTCATGGAGCGGGCGATGTCATCCGCCAGAGAGATGACGCGGGAGGATTTGACCCCCGGTGCCGGTTCCATTTCGAACAGGGTAATCACCGGACCCGGGCGCACTTCCTTCACGCGGCCGCGGACACCGAACTCCTTCAGGACGTCCGACAGTTTGGCCGCCTTGGCGAGCAGCGCATCTTCATCGATCGAGTCGGCACGCTCGGCTGTCTGTTCCAGCAGGTCGATGGTCGGCAGGCGGCCGGCCTTGCGGCGGCGTTCCATCGGCTTGGCCACACGCGGCGCGGAGGCCTGCGGCCTGGCTTTCGGCTTCGGCAGGGTGAAGAGCGGCTTGCGTTCCTGTTCTTCATCCTCGTCGTCATAATCGTCCGCGTCGGCTTCGTCGTCATAATCGTCGTAATCGTCTTCGGCGTCGTCGAGATATTCCTCTTCGTCATCGAAATCCTCGTCGTCTTCAATCTCGATGACTGTCTTGCCGCGCTTGCGCAGGAAGCCGGGCGTTTCGTCATCATCGGACATCACGACGCGGGCGCGCTCTTCTCGCGTGTTGATCATGTCATCGTCTTCGAGCACGGCCTTGCGCTTCGGTGCGAGGGTCCGGGCAATGGCAAGCAGCATGCCGCCCATGCCGCTCGCCTGACGGGCCGCGCGGGCGCCGGACGTTGCAGCAGCGTGCTTCAGGAGACGGGCATCGCCGCGGCGGAAGCCAAGCGCCGACAGGCCGGCCCAGAGCGCCAGGACCCCAAGGAAGAAAGCGGCCCAGCCTTCCGGGGACGGCAACATGAGCGCACGGAACGGCATGGCGGCAAAGTGGAACATGCCATCGCCGACCACGCCGCCAAGCCCGGCGCTCAGCGGCCAGGACTGCGGCACCGGCCAGGCGGCAAAGAATGCTGCGGAAAACGGCACGAACAGGAAGCCTTTGACCCAGCGATGTACACGCGGCGCGCCGATCAGCACGGTGCGCATCGCACCGCCGATCATCAGCGCCAGCCCGGCTGTCCAGGCCGACCAGCCCAGCGTCTGGCGGGCAAGATCTGCGAACACGGCACCGGAACGGCCAAACAGGTTCTGAACGTCAGAATCGGTCGCGGCATTCCAGGACGGATCCGTCGCAACATAGGAACCGACACTGCCGCAGATGAAAACGCCGATCGCGAACGCGGCAGCGCCCGTCAGGATACGCCAGACAGGATCGCTAACGCTGAAATGGGTTGCGTCATCATCATAAGCATAGTCGGTCATGAAGGGGGACGGCTCCGTGTTGTCGGTGGAGTGGTCAATCTGGGCCATCAACCTTAATTCCGGGCAAATGCGCTGAAGACTTTTTCAGTTGCGAATTAACGATTTCAGCGTGGCAGATCCGGCCTGAAACCGGCCCGCTGTTTTCCGTCCGCCTGCCCTTCCGTCCGGCGCAGCGCCTGCCCGGTCATAGTATTTAATTCCTGTAATCACGGAACATCCGGCCCGGCGAGGGATTGATTCCGCACAATCAGGAGACAGGAAAGGAGTCATCAAATGACACGCGCCCTGATCATACCCGCAGCCTTTGCGCTGTTAACATTTACGTCTGCGAATGCCCAGGAAATGAATGAAGATGCCACGTCAGTTAACGCCTCCAAGGCAACAATTTTTGACGAAATCCCGGCCGACCAGGACGGCATGTCCATTCAGGAGCTGAACGAGCTTCAGCGTGCCCGGCTGGAACAGGATGCCCTGGAGATTTCCGAAATCACGGGTGAACCCCCGGTCGTCGTGGCCGACACGCCGGAACCGGAGCAGGAACTGATCTTCACCGAAGCGCGTGAAGAAATCATCATTCCGGACGAAGGCGCGACGGAAGTCGCCGTGGGCGGGCCCTATTATGAGAATGAGGCTGAAGCCATGGAAGATGGCGACCTGACACCGCCGGCAGACGAGACGCCGGAACAATAACCCCCTGCCCTTCGGCCCCTACCCTCCGCGCAATGAAAGACCCCCGGCAGTTTCCTGCCGGGGGTCTTCGTTTCGGAGAGCCGCAACTTAGGCGTTGGTGAAGTCCGGATAGGCTTCGAGACCAACTTCGGAAACGTCCATACCGGCCATTTCCTCTTCCTCGCTGGCGCGAACGCCAATCGTGAATTTGAGGGCCGTCCAGACAATGACAGAGGCGATCGAGACGAACACGCCCGTCAGGAGCACGCCAACCAGCTGGCCGACATAGCTCGTCTGAAGCTCGCCATCGATTTCCACCGGCATGATGTGGTTGCCATAGGAAGCCGCCACGATGATCGTGCCCCAGATGCCGCAAACCAGGTGAACCGGGATGGCGCCGACGACGTCGTCGATCTTGAACTTGTCGAGGATCGGGACAGTCAGGACAGCTAGGACACCGCCCACGCCGCCGATCAGGACTGATGCGCCCATGGACGGCGCCAGTGGTTCAGCCGTGATGGAGACAAGCCCGCCGAGCGCACCGTTGAACACCATCGTGGCGTCGACCTTGCCCTTGTAGAGGACAGCGGTGGTGATCATGGCGAACAGCGTGCCGCCGACAGCGCCCATGTTCGTGTTGGCGAAGATCTGGGCGACCGAGTTGATGTCCGTCACTGTGCCGGCAGCGAGCTGCGAGGCACCGTTGAAGCCGAACCAGCCGAACCACAGGATAAAGGTACCAAGACCCGCGAGCGGGATGTTGGAACCCGGCATCGGGTTCACCTGCTTGCCGAAATACTTGCCTGTCCGCGGACCGATGATCAGCGCGCCCATCAGAGCGGCCCAGCCACCCGTCGAGTGCACCAGCGTCGAACCGGCGAAGTCGGAGAAGGCCCATGCGGAGTCGAGGTAACCGCCGCCCCACTCCCAGGACACGACAACCGGGTAGATGAAGCCGGTCAGAACAGCCGTGAAGATCAGGAACGGCCACAGCTTCACGCGCTCGGCCACAGTGCCGGAAACGATCGAAGCGGCTGTTGCAACAAACACCATCTGGAAGAACCAGTCGGACGCCGGCGCATAACCTGCATCGCTCATGGCTTCGAGGTCGCCGCCGCTCCAGATTACCGGCGTCGTGCCGAGCAGGCCGCCGAGAATGGTGGAACCCGGATAGGCCATATTGTAGCCGACGAGCCAGAACATGAAGCCAGCCACCGCGTAGAGCACGACATTCTTCATGGACTGCATGGCGGCGTTCTTTGAACGGACCAGGCCGACTTCAAGACACATGAAGCCAGCCGCCATCAGCATGACAATGATGCCGCCGATCAGGAACAGGTAGGAGTTATCGACATAGGAGCTCGCGCTGGAGTTCACCGACTCTTCCAGCGCGGCCAGTCGTGCTTCAAGATCTGCGTCCTGTGCGTATGCGAGCGCCCCCGTCAACGCGGCGACTGGCAGCAAGGCCACCCCGCGCGTCATTCTTTTCAGTAACTGGCCCATTCGGCCCCTCCATGTCGCAGTTTCGGAGCTCGGGACCCCCCGCGCTCTCCCACTCCCGATATGATTTCGGGTGCCCAAGAAAGTCGCTTGGCGGCTCGAATGAGAGGGCCATTCTGAAGTCTTGTGGTCAAAACCTGTGCAGCGATGCGGCTAATCGCCCAATTCCTTACCACCGCTAGACGAGGCGTTGGGACGGGCGTAGCTAGTCATCATGTCTCAACCATCCCTCTCGTCCAACGAACCCGTAGACCTCGTTATTGTCGGGGCCGGGCCGGTTGGCACCTCACTGGCGGTTCTGGCCGTCCAGCGCGGTTTCTCGACAATCCTGATAGATGCGCGCGATCCTGCTGCAGCGCCTGCTATGGATACACGCACATTTGCTATTGTCCGCGGCAGCTGGCGCATGCTGGGCGCGACCGGTGTTCACCCGCTGCTGGAGGGGGTCATCGCTCCCCTGAACGGGCTCGAAGCGGTCGACGGTGGCAGCCATGTCTTCGGGGCGCCGGGCGTGATCTTCGGAAATGAGGACCTTCCGGCGGATAATGACGGCCAGCCCCTGGGGCAAATGGTCCCGTCGGCCGACCTTCAGAAGGCCCTGGACGAGATTGCTGGTCAGATTGCAGGCACTGATGAGAGGCTGACGATCCTTCAGAAGGCCCGCTTCAAGACGCTGGAAGAGGGCCCCGGACCAGCCACGGTTGTACTGGAAGACGGTACCCGGATCCGGACGCGCCTCGTGGCGGCTTGTGACGGGGTAAATTCCTCCGTGCGGGACGCGCTGGGCATCGGAACCGAGGATCATGACTACGGAAAGTCGGTTTTCGCGGCCAATGTGAAGCTGGACCGGCCGCACGAAGGGATCGCCCGCCAGCTGTTCATGCCGGAAGGCCCGTTCGCCACCCTGCCCATGCCCGACAACAAGGCGAACCTTGCCTGGTACATGAAGCGCGGCGCCGCCGAAGCTCTGGCCGATATGCCGGTCGAGGACATCGAAGCCGAGCTGAATGCGCGGTTTGAAGACTTTGCCGGCCACATGACCATTGACGGGCCTGTCATCTCCTATCCGCTGAAGATGCGCCTTGCCCGGGCAATGACCGGTCCGCATGTCGCACTGCTGGGCGACGCCGCCCACAGGATCAATCCACTGGCCGGACAAGGGCTGAACCTTGGCTTCAAGGATGTGGCGGCGCTGATCGACATCATGGTGGAGTCACGTGAAGTCGGCCTTGATCATGGTGCCGCCCCTGCCCTGGAGCGTTACCAGCAGTGGCGCCGCTTCGACATGACGAGTGTCGCCCTGTTCATGGATGTGATCGACCGGGCCTTCTCGAATGACAATGCCGTGCTGAAGCCTCTGCGGGGCCTTGCCCTGACAGCAGCCAACAAGATCGGCCCGCTGCGGCGGGCCATGGCGCGCCAAGCCAGCGCGGACCAGACGCACCTGCCGAGTCTTATGCAGTAACGGCGTCTTCGCCGACGGTAAGCTGCCGGATCAGGTCCCAGTTATAGAGACCGCTGTCGTGGCCGTCAGAGAACACGATCCGCAGCGCATAGCGGCCAACGGGATCTGCCCGTAACACGGTGATGTCGTCCGGAACGGGCGCCTGTGGCGGAGGCGGACCGCCGCCATGACCGCGAACGGCCGCGGATGGAGACTGTTCCCTCAGCCGCTTGTAGCTGACTGTGCCGGACCGGCCGTCATCGAATTCGGCATGGAGAACACCGTCCGCCTTGCGGAAGACCAGTTTGACTGGCCAGGCCATGCTGCTCATGCCCCGCCCTCCCCGGCGTCGAGATCGCGGGCTTCTTCCGGCAGCATGATCGGAATGCCGCCCCGGATCGGATAGGCCAGCCGCGCCTTGGGCGAGACCAGTTCATCCGTTTCCGCATTGTAGCGGAGCGGCTGGCGGGTCTGCGGGCAGATCAGGATTTCAAGGAGCCGCGGATCGACGCCGGAATGGGCGCGGCGCGGTTGGGTCGTGTCTTCAGTCATGGGTGTCCTATTGCAGGGTTCCATCGCCGGAACCAGCAGAATCCATTGTCAGGATGGTGATCAGCATGTCCGCACGGTCTTTCAGGGTCGGCGCTTCCAGCAGGGCCTGCTTTTCCATGACGGAAAACGGACTGCCGGCCGCGAGCGCCTGTACCAGCGACCCGACCGGCGCGACCTCAACCGCCTGCCAGTCAGCCTTCATGTCGTGGCTGCTGACATATTTGCGCAGCGCCGCGACGAGATCTTCCCGGGACGGCAGGCCAATCTCCGAATCCGGGCGCAAATCATTCGCATAAGGGGCCCAGTTGGGACGCACCTGTCGGTAGGGCGTCCGGACGTTGAGTTCCTCCAGCACACGGAACCGGGCGATGCCCGCCAGTGTGATCAGGTACCGCCCGTCATCGGTCTCCGCATAGGAGGTGATACGGCCCGCACAGCCAACACCGATCAAATCCGGCTTCTCCCGCGTACCGCCAATGCTCTGGATCATGCCGATCAGCCTGTTCCCGGCCATCGCATCATCGACCATGTTCAGGTAGCGCGGCTCGAAAATGTTCAGTGGCAGGTGCCATTGCGGGAACAGTACAACGCCCGGCAGCGGGAACACGGTCAGCGTGTCCGGCAACTGATCCACCGAATGATAGGTTGCGATGCTCATTCTGCCTCCGGAGCGTCGTTGCCCCCCTCGCATCATGGCATTATGCGGGAGGCAGCCGCCTCAGGCAAACATCAGCGAAGCGAGACGCCGGCGGCCTTCCACCGTGACCGGATCCGTTGCGCCGGCCGCTTCAAAGATCTGAAGCAGCTTTTCCTTCGCCTTGCCCTCTTCCCAGTCCATTTTGGAGCCGAGAATGATCAGCAGGTGGTCGACCGCATCGCCATAACGCTGGGCGGCTGCATATTTCTCTGCAAGTTCAAACCGTTTGGCGTGATCGTCGGGCGCAGCCATGACGGCGTTCAGCAGCTCGTCGAACTCATCCGCCTCCGGCGCATCCTCCATCATGTCGATGGCCATGCGCACACCTTTGACGGCCGTGTCGTGCTTCTTGTCTTCCGGGACCAGTTTGAGCGTCTCGTTCGCCCGCTCCTTGTCGCCATTGGCGAGATAGCAGCGTGCAAGACCGGCAATCGCCGTCACGTTTTCCGGATCGTGCTGGATCACGGCAGCATAGATCTGCGCCGCGGTGGCAACATCACCTGCCTGGCTGGCGGCCTCAGCCTGCGCAAGGGCGTCGGCGATTTCCTTGGCGGAATCGGTGCCCGACACGAGCTTCTCGATAAAGCTGCGCACCTGGCCTTCCGGCAGCGCACCCATGAAGGCATCGACAGGCCGGCCCTTGTCGAAGGCATAAACCGCCGGAATGGAGCGCACGCCGAGCTGGCCGGCATAGGCCGGGTTCTCGTCGATATTGATCTTCACGAGCTTCACCGCACCATTATGGCTTTCGACGACTTTCTCGATTACCGGGCCGAGCTGTCGGCACGGGCCGCACCAGGGCGCCCAGAAGTCGACAATCACGGGTTGGGTGTTCGACGCCTCGACCACATCAGTCATGAACTCTTGGTCGGTCGTGTCTTTCGTGTGCAGGGCGCTTGCATCAGCCATGGCTGGGGTTCCTTCAAATTCTGGCCGGAAGATGGGCGTTCAGGCCGTGTTTCGCAAGCGGAACCACAGACACGGCTGCGTGTTCATCTGCGGTCAGGCCTTGCGCCTTGCCGGGAGTGAAGCTGAATGGCGGCCAACGAAAAGCGGCCAAAATACCTTGTTCCCGCCCTGTTTAGGCAGGGTTCAGGCGACTAGATGTAAGCGCAAGGTCACGAAAAGGAGACCCGTTCGATGAAGACCAAACTCGCCACCCTGGTTGCCGCTGCCGCTCTCGCCGCCGCGCCCCTCGCACTGGCGCGTCAGGGCACCCCCGAAACGGCCCCCACACAGATCACCGCCACCCCGGCAAGCATGAGCGCCGAACAGCGCACGGCCCTGCTGAAAGACATCGCCGCTTCCATGGAGTCGGTGAAAACCGCTTCCGGCCGGTTCGACCAGCTGTCGCCGGACTTCTCCTCCGCCAGTGGCAGCTTCGCCATTTCCCGCCCCGGCAAAGTGCGGTTCGACTATGACGCCCCCTCCCCGCTCCTGATCGTCGCCAATGGCACGACCGTGGCGATGCAGGACTCAGAGCTGGAAACGACGGACCGCGTGCCGCTGGGCTCCACGCCGCTGGCCCTGTTGCTGGACGACGACCTCGACTTCGAAACCGAAGCCGAAATCGTCGATGTCACCAAAGAGGGCGAGCATGTCGAAGTGACCCTTCGCGATCCGGACGGCGAAATGGATGGCACGCTCACCCTGATCTTCGACGGCCCGCAGCATGATCTGACCGGCTGGCGCACGCTCGACAGTGGCGGGAACCTTACAGAGGTGATGCTGCACGATGTGGAGACCGGAAAGAAAATCAATCCGCGCCTCTTCATCGTCAAGGACTTCGACGACGAGTAGCGTAGCAGCTGCAACAGGTTGCAGAATCAGGCGCCCCGGGAGCACTCGCTTCCGGGGCGAATGTTATGGTGTGACACTCAAGCACTTAACACATATTTTACTTGAAAATTTCGGCCGTAGTGACATCTTTGCAACTGTCGACACACGGCAAACCCCGCGCAGCACCCGACCCCCCCGCTGTGAACCACCGTGTTGTCGCCGCCGGAGCCTTCCCCTCCCGGCGAGACGTTGGAAACCGCGTCAGGCGCGCCCGAACTCCCCCGCGTTCGGGCGCGTTGACGTTTCAGGGAACAGTGCTACGCAACGGCATGCCAAAACCACTCAAAATCGTCAGCTGGAACATCAACTCGGTTCGCCTGCGCGCCCCGAACATCGAGGCCTTTGTCGCGCAGGAAAATCCTGACGTGATCTGCCTGCAGGAAACCAAGTGCCAGGACGGGGAATTCCCTGAGAAGGCCTTCAACGAGATGGGGCTGAAGCACCTCGTCCTGAACGGCCAGAAAGGCGGCCATCATGGCGTCGCCATCGCCTCGCGCCTGCCGCTGGAACGGATTGACGCGCCCGACCTCTGCCGCGAAGGCCATTCGCGCGTGATCGCGGCGAAAGTTGCCGGCATCGAGATCCACAATATCTACCTGCCCGCCGGCGGGGACGAGCCGGACCCGGTGAAGAACGACAAGTTCGCCCACAAGCTCGACTTCCTCGAAAAGCTGGGGCCTGCCTACAAGAAACAATCGAAGACGCCGCGCGTGCTTGTGGGAGACCTCAACGTCGCCCCGCATGAAAACGATGTCTGGTCGCACAAACAGCTTCTGAAGATCGTCTCTCACACCCCTGAAGAGACAGAGCGTCTGGAAGACTCCCGCAACATGGCGAAGTTTGCCGACATTGCCCGCCTCGCCGTACCGGAGGACCAGAAGCTCTACACCTGGTGGAGTTACCGCGCGAAGGACTGGGCCGCCTCGAACCGCGGCCGGCGGCTCGACCATATCTGGGTCAATCCCGCCGGCCTGCCGGATACGCTGGTCGACAGCTACAGGATTCACCTTGGCTGGCGCGGCGGCTGGAAACCGTCCGATCACGCACCGGTCAGTGTGCAGATCAAGGCCGGATGATCACGGCTGCAGGCGGTATCCGCCTGCATCGGTCAGCAGCAGGCGGGCATGGGCCGGGTCCGGCTCGACCTTCTGGCGCAGGCGATAGATGTGCGTCTCCAGCGTGTGCGTGGTGACGGCGGCATTATAGCCCCAGACTTCCGCCAGCAGCTCATCCCGCGCTACCGGTTTGCCGCCCGCCCGGTAGAGATATTTCAGGATGTTGGTTTCCTTCTCCGTCAGGCGGATCTTCTTGTCGTCATCCGTCACCAGCAATTTCATCGCCGGCCGGAACTCGTAAGGACCGACCTTGAATGTGGCGTCCTCGGACTGTTCGAAACTGCGCAGATGCGCGCGGACACGGGCCAGCAGCACGGAGAATTTGAATGGCTTGGTCACATAGTCATTGGCGCCGGATTCGAGGCCCAGGATCGTATCGGCATCCCCGTCCTGTCCGGTCAGCATGATGACCGGCGCGCGCACGCCCTTCTGCCGCATGATCTTGCAGGCCTCGCGGCCATCCATGTCCGGCATGTCGACATCCAGCAGGACAAGATCGATCCGCTGGGTGGTGGCAGCCTCGATGCCTTCATTGGCATTGGCGGCCTGAATCGTTTCGAAACTGTCGTGCAGCTCGAATTGCTCCGCCAGCGCCTCGCGAAGGTCTTCATCGTCGTCCACCAGAAGGACCGTTTTCTTGGCCGCCATGCGACTCTCCTGTGCAAAGTGAGTGCTGCATTTATTCATATCGCTTCACGATGCCATATGAATGTAACGCACGCTTGTTCACAAGAGCGGGAGGTCTCCGTGAGCCGGGCCGCCTGATGGCTGACAACGATCCGTCCGGGTTCGCTTATTTGGCGAAGAGACGGGACATGTCGGCAAAGGCCTTGATCTCGATCGCATTGCCGGACGGATCGGTGAAGAACATGGTCGCCTGCTCACCGGGCTCGCCCTTGAAGCGGATATGGGGCTCGATCAGGAAATCGACTTCACCTTTCAACCGGTCGGCCATTTCCTGCCAGTCTTCCATTGAGAGGACGATGCCGAAATGCCGGACAGGGACATTCTTGCCGTCGACCGCATTGGTTTTCGGCCCCGCGCATTCCTCCGGCGCGAGATGGGCGACGATCTGGTGGCCGAGAAAGTCGAAATCGACCCATTCGTCCGAGCTGCGCCCTTCCGGGCAGCCCAGCAGGCTTCCATAGAAATCGCGCGCGGCCTGAAGGTCATGAACCGGGAAGGCAAGGTGGAAGGGGGAAATCGTCATGGCGGGTCGTCTCCGGGCATCATCTCGATGCATTTACACGCCCGACCATTGCCACGACACGCGGCACAATCAACTCCTGCTCCGCCGCATTGCCCACGCAAGCTTGTCAGGGCGCACAGCTCCTGTTCAAACTTGCCACCGGCAAAGCAGGATTCCCGGACAGGACAGGACGCATTGATGAGCGCAGATTTCATTGCCCATGCAGATGGCCGCTTTCTTCTCGCAGGCCGTGAAACCCGTTGCAGTGTGGGGCGCAGCGGCGTTGTGGCGGCCGAAGAGAAACGGGAAGGCGATGGCTTCTCGCCAGCGGGCACCTGGCCCATGCGGCGTGTCTTCTATCGGCCGGACAGGCTGGAGGCGCCAAAGACCCTACTGCCGCTGATTGCGCTGACGCCAGAAGATGGCTGGTGCGATGCGCCGGACGACCCGCTCTACAATCGCTGGGTCAAGCTTCCTTATGCCGCCAGCCATGAGAAGCTCTGGATGGAAGACCATGTCTACGATGTGATCGTCGAGCTCGGCTATAATGACGATCCGCCTGTGCCACCACTGGGCAGCGCGATCTTCCTGCACCTCGCCCGGCCGGACTGGGGGCCGACCGCCGGCTGTATCGCGGTGACGCTGGAAGACATGCTGGAAATCCTGCGGCTGTCAGCGCGCGGGTCAGAGATCCAGATCCAGCTCTAGATCAGGGATAATCGCGCGGACCGAACAGGGCCGAGCCCACGCGGACATGGGTGGAGCCGAACCGGGCGGCCGTCACATAATCCGAACTCATGCCCATGGAGAGGACCGGCAGGCCCGCTTCCTTCGCCAGCTTGGCGAGTAGGGCAAAGTGCGGCCCGGCCGGTTCATCCACCGGCGGAATGCACATCAGGCCCTGAACATCGAGGCCGCGATCACGCGCATACTGTAGCAGCTGCTTCAGTTCAGACGGAATCACACCGGCCTTTTGCGGCTCTTCACCCGTGTTCACCTGGATCAGGACGGGCAGGGCGCGCCCCACTTTTTCCATCGCCTTCGCCAGCGCATCGGCAAGCTTCGGCCGGTCCAGCGTTTCGATCACGTCGAACAGGCGCACCGCCAGCTCTGCCTTGTTGGTCTGCAGCGGCCCGATCAGGTGTAGTTCCAGGTCCGGATAGGCCGAACGGCGCCCGGCCCAGCGGGCTTCGGCCTCCTGAACCCGGTTCTCGCCAAAGACTCGCTGGCCCGTGGCAAGGATCTCCTCGATCGCCTCATCAGGCTGGGTTTTCGTCACCGCGACCAGTTGCGGCGGCGGGGAGGCCGCATCGGAAAGTTCGGCCAGCACCGCGTCGCGGCGCTTGGCAATGGAGAGCGTGTCGGTATCAGTCATCACGATGATGCAGGAAGACCGAAACCGCGCCGAACGCAAGCTCCGCACCGCCGCACGTATCGCGGGGCGGCACCTGCCGGGTTTCCTGCCGCCGGTTCTGTACCTGACAGATCCGGCGCGGACGCCCGACCCGGTGGTCACCGCTAGTCGGTTATCGTCATGCCATGGTCTGGTTTATCGCCATTATGGTCAGCCGAAGCACGATATAGTCGCGGCAAGTCTGGCGGAGGTCTGCCGGAAACGGCACGTAGCCTTCCTCATCGCGAATGATCCAAAACTCGCCATGGAAGTCGGCGCAGACGGCGTTCACTGGCCATTTTCGGAACGGGCGAGGGCGCGCAGATGGCGGCGCCGGTTTGCCCTGATGACCAGCAGCGCCCACACGCCGGATCAATTGCGGATACTACAGGATGCGGGCATCGACGCGGCATTGCTCTCGACCGCATTTCCCTCCACCAGCCCCAGCGCCCGCAAACCGCTCGGCCCGCTCCGCTTCCGCAATCTGGCCCGCACCTCGGAGCTACCGGTCTACGCGCTCGGCGGGTTAAATGCCTATACGGCAGGGCAGGTCGCACCTGTTGCAGGTATTGCAGCAATAGAAGGAATAGAGGCCGTGTTCGGCCCCGGCCGCAGCCTTAGAACTTGAAGGCCGACTTCAGCCGGACACCGGTCTCGACGTCCCGGTCTTCCCAGGTCGACACGGCATTCAGATCGTCAGCGCCAACACTGACTTCACCGCCAACAGAAAAGCGCGGGGTGATTTTGAAAGTGGCACCAGCCTGCATTTCCTGACGCGGAAGCGGTGAAATATTCGCCGAAGGACGCGACAGCTTATCGATCCGGAATTCCCAGCGGTCACTTCCGGAGAACTGCATCGAAACATCTTCGGAGGGTTCGGCCTGCCAGACAGGACGTGCCTCAATCGGCTTGGAAACAGCAAACTGGCGATACCAGTCGACCTTGCCGGCCTGGGTTTCGGAAAGCTGAGGGGCCTCGACGGTGACAGACGGCACGCGCGAATCTTCCTGCGCGGCAGCTGGCATCGCCAGAACCGTCGCGGAGATTGCACAAGTGAGCAAAAGCCCAAGCCGCATAAAATACACCTCTTCCCTGTCCGATATTAGGGGTGCCATCTCCTAAACAGAAGATTAATTATCGGACAGTCCTGATAAACTAATGCGATAGTGTGATTTCTATCACAATGCCCTCGCCTCCGAGGCGACGTGATTGGGCATATGCCCCGAAATCCAGCTGATCAGACCGGTATCCGAACGCTATGCGGGCAGAGTCCGTCACCGAGCGGGCGACTCCGGCCCTCCAGGATTCGCCTTCTGCGCCAGCCGCGTCGTCGCTCGCTTCGCCATATTCAACGCCCCAGTCCAGCCCGAACGCCGTATGGGTCAGGCCAGCCGTCCAGGCCGTATAATCACCCGACAGTCCGCTCAGGCCATTGTCACTGCTCAGCCAGCTGGCTCCGATGACCGTGTTCTTCCACTCCGTACTCGCGCCGAATGACCAGGTTTCGACCGTTCCGTAGGACACTGGCGCTGTCGGGGCAGCGTCAACATCCGCGCGGCTCCAGCCTGTAGCAGCACGTACCCGCACACCGCTTTGCCGGAAACGATGATTGAAGCTGACGCTGGCTTCCGTGGCATTGGTCAGCACGATTGCAGGGCTTCCCGGCAGGATCCGTACCGGATCGCGGTCCAGACCGCGCACATCGGCTTCTGGCGTATAGGAGAGGCCGCCCTTGAAACCGACAATCCGCGGCGTGGTCCCAGAGACTTTGGCGGCAGGGCCTGTCAGGTCATGATCGGTCCGCACAATCGCCCCGCCATCAGGATCAAGGTGCGGCGCATGCAGGGACAGGCTGGAAAACAGGGACGGTGCGCCCTGCGCAAAACGTTTGGCAACCCCTTCGTCGCGACCGAGCCGGGCTTCACCATATCCGCCTTCGACATAAATATAGGCCGTCTGCAGCATGGCCCTTGCCCCGTCTTCCTCAATCCCGGGAGACCGGGCCAGCCCGCTGAACGCCCCTGCGACAGCCAGTTCGCCGGGCGCGGGATCAGCAACAATGCCTGAAAAGCCCGCGCGGGCCGGATGATCCAGTTCGGCGTCCAGCCGGGCGGCGGCGCCCAGAACCAGACCATTGTCCAGAACCCGGTTGGTGTCGAAGCCGAGACCCAGCCGGTAGAGCACAGCTTCTTCCGCGCCGGGCGCAAACAGAAGTGCGCCGTCCTTCTCCCAGTCTGTCTCCCAGACATCCCAGTCTTCCTGCGCAATTGCTGGCAGGCAGGCAGCAGCCGAAACAAGGGCCAGAAGGAATTGGCGTTTCATCTTTTTCTCCCTCGGATCGCTGCACACATGAGCACTGGCGAGCCCAGACTCGTGTTGTTATACAAACGCCGGTCAACAAGATATTGCGCTCGGGAACTCTCCTCATGAACAAATATGTCTTCTCCGCGGCAGCCGCTGCCCTGTTTGCGCTGGTCGGATGCCAGGGTGGCAGCAAGCGCGTCAACGCAGACGCTCTCGTCACCGCGAAGAATGTCGGCACGGTGAACCCCTATCTGTGGCGCGCCTCGCTCGACACGTTCACAAACATGCCCGTTTCAAGCACCGACCCGATCGGCGGCCTGATCGTGTATGACTGGAAGAGCTTTCCGGGATCCGAAAACGAGCGCGTCAAGGCGACCGTCTATATTCTCGACACGCGACTACGCGCCGACGGTGTGAAAGTCGCCGTGTTCCGCCAGGTGAACCAGGATGGCGCCTGGGTCGATGCGCCGGTTGATCCGGAAACCGCGATCCAGCTTGAAAACGCGATCCTTGACCGCGCGCGGAACCTGAAGAACTCGCAACTCGGCTAGAAGCCGGTCTGATCAGACAAAAATCAGGGGGAGAGGCCAATGGCCACCCGGTACGATCCGCAAGCTGCGGAGCAGAAATGGCGTGAAGCCTGGAAAAAGGCGGACCTCTTCAGGGCAAAATCGCCTAAGGAAGCGGGCGACGCCCCGAAAGCCTACGTGCTGGAGATGTTCCCCTATCCGTCGGGCCGGCTGCATATGGGCCATGTCCGCAACTATGCGATGGGCGACGTTGTTGCGCGGCATAAGCGGGCCAAAGGTTACAACGTGCTGCATCCGATGGGCTGGGACGCCTTCGGCATGCCGGCAGAGAACGCCGCAATGGAAAAGAACGTCCATCCGGGCAAATGGACCTATCAGAACATCGACGCCATGAAGGCCCAGTTCGCAAAGCTCGGCTTGTCGCTGGACTGGAGCCGGGAGTTCGCGACCTGCGATCCGGAATATTACGGCGCGCAGCAAGCATTGTTCCTGAAGATGCTGGACAAGGGCCTGATCTACCGGAAAGCCTCCAAGGTGAACTGGGACCCGGTCGATAACACGGTGCTGGCGAACGAGCAGGTGATCGACGGACGCGGCTGGCGCTCCGGCGCGCTCGTCGAGCAGCGCGAGCTGACTCAGTGGTTCTTCAAGATCACCGAATATGCCGAAGATCTGCTGGAAGAAGTTCACAAGCTGGAGCGCTGGCCTGAGAAGGTGCGCACCATGCAGGCGAACTGGATCGGCCGGTCTGAAGGCCTGCAGATGCGGTTTGAGTGGGACAGCGCTGCACCGGCCAATTTCGATGACGGCATCGAGATTTTCACGACCCGCCCGGACACGCTGTTCGGGGCGAGCTTCATCGCCCTGTCCCCGGACCATCCGCTGACAATTCAGCTGGCTGAGAACTCCGAGCAGCTGAAAGCCTTCCGCGGGAAATGCGCCCAGGTCGGCACCAGCGAGGAAGCCATCGAGAAGGCCGAGAAGCTGGGCTTCGATACGGGCCTGACCGTCAAGCACCCATTTGTGGACGGAAAGACACTTCCGGTCTGGGTCGCAAACTTTGTGCTGATGGGTTACGGCACCGGCGCCATTTTCGGCTGTCCGGCGCATGACCAGAGGGACATCGAATTCGCCCGCAAGTTCGGACTGAGTGTCACGCCGGTTGTGCTGCCTCCGGGCGCCGACCGGGCGAGCTTCACCGTTGAGGACGAGGCGTATACTGGCCCCGGCTCCATCTTCAATTCCGGCTTCCTGGACGGCCTCGGCATTGATGACGCCAAACGCACAGCGATTGAGCGGATTGAAGGCATGGGCCTCGGCGCCGGCACGGTGAATTATCGCCTGCGCGACTGGGGCGTCTCTCGCCAGCGCTATTGGGGGTGCCCCATCCCGATCGTGCATTGTGACAGCTGCGGTGTAGTTCCGGTTCCGGAAAGCGACCTGCCCGTCCGCCTGCCGGACGATGTGACGTTCGACCAGCCGGGCAATCCGCTGGACCGGCACGCGACCTGGAAACATGTCGACTGCCCGAAATGCGGCAAGCCCGCCCGGCGCGAAACCGATACGCTGGACACGTTCGTGGATTCGTCATGGTACTACGCCCGCTTTGCCAGCCCGGATGATCTGGAAGAGCGCGCCTACTGGCTGCCCGTCGACCAGTATGTCGGCGGCATCGAGCACGCCGTCCTGCACCTGCTCTATTCCCGTTTCTTCTCGCGTGCGATGCGGGACATCGGTGAACTGGACCTGCCGAGCGGCGAGCCTTTCGCCGGCCTGTTCACGCAAGGCATGGTTACGCACGAGACCTACAAGTCCGCTTCCGGACAATGGCTGCAGCCATCGGAAGTCGAGCTGGAAGGTGACACCTGGATCGAAAAGGCTACCGGCGGCCTCGTTACGCCTGGCCCGATCGAGAAAATGTCGAAATCTAAGAAGAACACGGTCGATCCGGATGCGATCATTGCCGAGTTTGGTGCAGATGTCGCCCGCTGGTTCGTCCTGTCCGACTCTCCTCCGGAACGCGACGTGGAGTGGACACAGGCTGGCGTCGAAGGCTCAGCCCGCTTCGCCCAGCGCCTGTGGAGCGTGTTCGACGCGCTCGGAGATATGGAGAAAGCGGACCCGGCTGACGACGCCGCTTCGCTTACAGTCCGCAAGGCAAGCCACAAGGCTGTCGTTGCCATCGACAAGGCGATTGAGGAGTTCCGCTTCAACTCGGCTGTTGCCAGCATCCATGAGTGGGTGAGCGTGCTCAAGAAGGCGGAATCCAGCGGTGAGGCTGTCGGAGCACGGTTCGAAGGGGCCTCCATGCTGGCACGCTGCCTGACCCCGTTCATGCCACACCTGGCTGAGGCGTGCTGGGAACGGATCGGTGGAGACGGCTTTGTATCTGCTGCGCCGTGGCCGGTCGCCGACAAGGCGCTGACAGAGGACGTCTCCGTGACCATGGCCGTTCAGGTCAACGGGAAACGCCGGGGTGAGATCACGGTGCCGAAGGGGGAAACCAACGAGGCGGTGGAAGCCGTCGCGCATGCCCTGCCAGAAGTGGTGTCGTTCATCGAAGGCAAGACCGTGAAGAAAACCATTGTCGTGCCGGGCCGCATCGTGAATATCGTGGTGGCATGAAACGCTTCCTGATCGCGCTCGCTCTCGTCCTGCCGGCTTGCGGCTTCCAGCCTGTCTATGCACCCAGCGGCAGCGCGTCCTTTGCTGCAGGCAATATTACGGTGAAGGAAATTCCCGGCCGGTCCGGTTACAAGCTGCGGCGCGCGCTTCAGCAGGAACTTGCCGCCGGGCTCCCAAACCTCGACGACTCTGCTGTGCTTGAAGTTACGCTCAAGGACCAACTCATCCGCCTGCAGTTCAAGCCGGATGGCGCAGCATCGCGTTCATCCTACACGGCCAAGGCGACCTATGCGCTGAGGGGTGAAAATATCACTGTGGAAGGTCAATCCGATGCGGAGACCAGCTTCTCCGTACCGAACGAACCCTATGGGGACATATCAGCCCAGACCAATGCATCCGACCGCGTGATGCGCGTGCTGGCGAGCCGGATTGTCGATGATTTGCGGCTTCAGCTCGCGACACAAGACTGATGCTTCTACAGGGCAAAAAAGCAGCATCCTTTGCCCGCAAGCCCGATCCTCAATTCTGGGCCGTGCTTGCCTTTGGTGAGGACGAAGGGCTCGCCAGTGACAATGGCCAGCTCCTGATCTCTGCCTGGGCTGGAAAAGCCAATCACGCAGATGTCACCCTGCTGGATGATGATGCCATCCGGAAGGAACCGGTACTTCTGTTCGATGCGCTTGAGGCCGTGTCTCTGCTTGGCGACCCGCGTGTCGTACGGGTGCGGACCAGCGGCGACAAGATCGCCAAACTCCTGATCGACGCCATCGAAGAAGGTGACAAGAGCGAAGGCCGTTTCAGCGCGCACCTGTTGATCGAAACCGGCAGTCTGCAGAAAAAGTCCAAGCTTCGCAGCGCCGTCGAAGCCGCAAAACGAACCGCGGGCCTCCAGTTCTTCGCCGATGAAAGCGTCGACATCGAACAACGTGTCAAACAGGCTCTGAAGGAATCCGGTGTCGATATTGGACCGGATGCCCTGCGCCTGTTCGTGGGCGACCTGCCCGGCCACCGGCTTGCAGCAAATGCAGAAATCGAGAAGCTGGCACTCTACGCCATGGGGCTGGATCGCGCGGTATCGGAGGCCGATGTCCGCGCCTTGTGCGCAACCGAATTCGAACAGACCCTGTCGACCGCAATATCCGCCACGCTGAACGGCCATCCGGCTGCAGCAAATGCCGCTTTCGACAAGCTCGCTATGGCTGGAACAGCCGGCATCAGCGTGCTGCGCTCTCTTCAGTTTGAAGTCCGGCGCATGCTGGATGCGCATGTCCGGATCGAGGAAGGACAGGCGAGCCCCAACATGAAGTTGCGTCCGCCGGTCTGGCAGAGTGAGTGGCCAGCCTACCGGGCCCGGCTGAGCAAATGGCCTGTGCGGCGGCTGACCCGTGTCCTTGAGCGGATCTATGATGCCGAAGCCCAGGCCAAGCAGGCAGGTGGCAGCACAGACGCTGTAGTCCGTATGCTGATGAATGATCTGGCGAGAGCGGCCGAAGCCGCCCGCTGACAATCACGGCTTCCGGCGTGTCAGCCGGCGGCACACATCGTCCAACTGTTCCAGGTCGCGATACTTGATCCGCAATTCACCGCCATTCTTGCCGTGGCGAATATCCACCTGCAGGCCGAGCTGTCGCATCAGATCTGCTTCCAGCGCTTCGGTGTCGACATCCTTTTCAGGCGCCTTGGACCTGGTCGAAGCACTTGCAACGCCATCACCTTCGCGCGCGCCCTTTACCAGAGCCTCGACTTCCCGAACGCTCAGGCCCCGTTCGGCCGCCATTTCGATCACGGCTTCAGGATCTGACGCACCAAGAGCTGCCCGGGCGTGGCCGGCCGTCACCTTGCCTGCCCTCACATATGCGCGGGCCGCTTCTGGCAGCTGCAAGAGACGAAGCGTGTTCGTGATGTGCACACGGCTTTTGCCGACACTGCTGGCGAGGCTTTCCTGCGTCCGGCCAAACCGGTTCATCAGCGCCTCATAGGCTTCCGCCTCTTCGATCGGGTTCAGGTCAGCGCGCTGAACGTTCTCGATGATGCCGACTTCGAGCAATTCCAGCTCGTTCAGATCTCGCACAACAGCAGGAATGGAATCCAGACCCGCCAGGCGGGCGGCCCGCCAGCGGCGTTCACCCGCGATGATCTGGTACTTCCCCGGTTCCTTCGGATCTGGCCGGACAAGAATTGCCTGGAGCACGCCTTTGCTGCGGATGGAATCTGCGAGTTCCTGTAGCGCCGCATCATCGAATGTGCGGCGAGGCTGGTCTGGGTTACGCCGGATGTCCTTGATCGAAAGCTCGTTCACACCATTGGCTGCCGGTGCTGTGCCCGGCTCCGGCTTTGCTGGCGTGGACGCTTCCACCTCTCCGATGAGGGCTGAGAGACCCCGGCCCAGGCGGCTTGGCTTTTGTTTGGGTTCGTTCGCCATCCCGATCAGGCCGCCCGTGCCTTCTCGCGCTGGAGCACTTCCGAGGCCAGTCGGATGTACGCCTCGCTGCCCGGACAACGGTAATCATAAAGAAGCGCTGGCTTACCGAAGGACGGCGCCTCAGACAGACGCACATTGCGCGGAATTACCGTATTGTAGACCTTGTTGCCAAAGAAGGCGCGGACTTCATCGGCGACCTGGTCGGACAGATTGTTCCGGCGATCATACATGGTGAGCACAACGCCCTGGATTTCCAGATTCGGGTTCAGCCCCTGGCGGACAACATCCACCGTGCGCAACAGCTGGCTGAGGCCTTCCAGCGCGAGGAACTCACACTGCAACGGAACCAGCAGCGCATCGGCGGCCGTCATGGCATTCATCGTCAGTGCCGACAGTGACGGCGGGCAATCAATGAGAATGTAATCGTAACGCGGCAGACCCTGTTCTTCTGCGCGGTCGACATAGTTGTGGAGCGCCTCGCGCAGACGGTAAGACCGGTGCGGGTCTGCGGCCAGTTCCGTCTCGACGCCTGACAGGTTCTCATCCCCCGGAACAATGTCCAGGCGAGGAACGATGGTCGACAGAACCGCCTGCTCCAGCGGCAAACGGTCCACGACAATGTCGTAGGACGTGGTTGCACGGTCTGTCCGCTCGATTCCAAGGCCGGTTGACGCATTGCCCTGTGCGTCGAAGTCGACGATGAGCACCCGGCGTCCGACGGCGGCGAGCGCTGTCCCGAGATTGATGGAAGTTGTAGTTTTACCGACGCCACCCTTTTGGTTCACGACGGCAAAGATTCTGGGCCTAATGCCTGCCACCTCGTAGCTCCCTGACAATCAGAATTGTACCTGACCCACCAACCCGGCTTGGAATCGCCTCATAAGCGAAGTTCCATGTTTGGCTGGCCTCCGTCAATTCTTCTTTCCAGCGTTCGCCCTTGAGGAAAAGCCCTGTTGCACCCTGTTTCAGCCAGGGCGCCGCATAGTCGAGCAGTTTCGGAAGCGGCGCAAAAGCGCGTGCGGTGACATAATCTGCAGACACTGGCCCGACAGATTCCACCCGTTCCTGGCGGACTGTGGCACTCAAACCCGCCGCTTCGATAGCCGCACGCAAGAAAGCGCACTTCTTGCCGACGCTCTCGATCATGGTCACATGGCCCCCTGGCCGGGCTGCCGCGATGATCAGACCCGGAAACCCCGCGCCTGAGCCAAGATCCACGACCCTTGCGTCATTGGGAAGATGATCCAGAAGCTGGAAACAATCGGCGACATGGCGCGTCCAGATCGCAGGCCATTCGCGTGGCCCGATCAGATTGCTCCGCTTTCGCCAGACATCCAGCGTATCGATGATCCGGTCGAGCCGCTCCAGTGTTTCACGTGAAACATCCTCAGCGGCCAGAAAGGCCGCACGATCCTGATTTACCATGACTTAGCCTGTCTTCCGGCGGCGCTTCACATGACCAAGCAATGCCGTCAAAGCACCCGGAGTGACCCCTTCGATGCGGGACGCCTGGCCAAGCGTGGCCGGGCGGATGGATTCCAGTTTCTGACGGACCTCATTGGAAAGTCCACCAATAGCCGCATAATTGATTTCATCCGGAATCTGCAACGCCTCATCGCGGCGAAGGGCTTCGACATCGCCGGCCTGCCGTTCGATATATCCGGAATAGAGCGCCTCGATTTCCAATTGCGCCGCGATGGCCGGATCAATGTCCGAAAGTTCCGGCCAGACCTTCGATAAGGTCTCGAGTGAGATGTCCTTGTATCCGAGATACTCCCAGGCGGTCCGGACGCGGCCATCCTGATTAACGTTCCACCCGGCCTCGCGGGCTTTTGCCGGGGACAAAGACAGGGTTTGGAGCGTTTTTCGGGATTTCGAGAGGGCCAAATGTTTCACGTGAAACATCGACATCCGTGTTTCACTCACACATCCGGCGTCTATCCCTTTTTGTGTGAGCCGCTGATCGGCATTGTCCGCGCGAAGCGCGAGGCGGTACTCCGCCCGGGATGTGAACATCCGATAGGGTTCGGTGACGCCGCGTGTGATCAGATCATCGATCAGAACGCCGATATAGGCTTCGGCCCGATCCAGAATGACCGGGTCCTTGCCGTCAGCGGCCCGCGCCGCATTCAGACCCGCCATCAGGCCCTGTGCACCGGCTTCTTCATATCCGGTCGTGCCATTGATCTGGCCCGCCAGATAAAGTCCGGGCTGAACTTTGACTTCCAAAGCCGCATTCAGAGCGCGCGGATCCACATAATCATATTCGATCGCATAGGCGTGCTGGAGAATTTTCACGCTTTCCAAACCGGGGATCGTCCGGACAAACCGCTCCTGAACGTCTTCGGGGAGCGACGTGGAAATTCCATTCGGATAAACAGTATGATCGTCGAGACCCTCTGGTTCCAGGAAGACCTGGTGACGGTCCCGGTCAGCAAACCGGTTCACCTTGTCCTCAATCGAAGGGCAGTAACGCGGGCCCCGGCCGGCAATTGCGCCGGAGTAGACGGCCGACTGTTCCATGTTCTCTTCGATGATCGCGTGGGTCTCCGGCGTAGTCCACGTGATGCCGCACGAGATCTGGGGTACTTCGATCCGGTCTGTCAGATAAGAGAAGGGCACTGGCTCATCATCGGCCGGCTGTATTTCCAGCCGATCCCAGGCGATGGTACGGCCATCGAGCCGGGCAGGTGTGCCGGTTTTCAGCCGGCCCATTGGCAGGTCCATGGTGTAGAGCCGGTCCGAAAGGCCAATCGCCGGCGCCTCACCCACACGTCCGGCCGGAATACGCTTGGCGCCAATGTGGATCTCGCCCTTCAGGAACGTGCCGGTTGTGATCACGACCTTGGGCGCATGATATTTATCGCCGCTCAGGCCAATCACCCCGGCGACATGTCCATCCTCAATGATCAGGTCTTCGGCACCATCTTCAATGACGGTCAGGTTTTCATGGTTCAGGATCGCTTCCTGCATGGCCTGGCGATAGAGCTTCCGGTCGATCTGCGCACGCGGACCCCAGACGGCAGGTCCCTTGGACCGATTCAGCATGCGGAACTGGATTCCAGCCTTGTCGGCCAACCGCCCCATCAGACCGTCCAGGGCATCAATCTCCCGGACGAGGTGTCCCTTGCCCAGTCCGCCAATCGCCGGATTGCAGCTCATCTCACCGATGGTCGAAATCTTGTGGGTGACGAGCGCGGTTTTCGCGCCATAGCGAGCGGCTGCAGATGCAGCTTCACATCCGGCATGGCCGCCGCCGACAACAATGACATCAAAGCGGGAAGTTCCCGTCATGGCTTTGCTCACCCTGTGGATAATGAGCGGGCTATATAACGCCGGGCGCCGCTAAACCCTAGGGGTCATTTGCCGATACAGAACTGGGAGAAGACAGCGCCCAATATATCTTCAACACCCACTGTGCCAATCACGGCCCCAAGCTGGCGCAATGCCATGCGGACATCCTCCGCTGCCAGTTCAGCGCCGATGTCATCTTCCAGCAGCTGACGCGCCTGTATCAGACTTGCGAGGCCCGCGCTCAGCTTTTCACGGTGTCGCGCGCGCGTGATGACCGGGGCTTCCACGGAAGCCGCGCGCTGGGAGATGAAACTTCCAATCCAGGACTCCAGTGTGTCGACACCCTCACCGGTCGCAGCCGAGACGGGCAGGGCGCCATCCGGTGCCAGAGCAGCCGGTCTTTGGTCGGCCTTATTGAAGACCACAATGTCCTGTTGATCCACTGGCCCGGCCGGCGGTTCCGGATTGGCGCCATCAATCACGTGAATGCGAAGGTCTGCTTCGCGCGCAGCACGCTCCGCCCGGCGCACGCCTTCAGCTTCCACCACGTCAGCTGTTTCCCGCAGACCCGCCGTATCTGCCAGCCAGACAACCTGGCCGCCCAGCACAAGCCGGACCTCAACAACATCCCGGGTCGTGCCGGCAATGTCAGTTACGATCGCGGCTTCCCGGCGGGCGATCCGATTCAGCAGGGAAGACTTGCCGGCATTTGGTGGGCCGACAATCGCGACACGGAATCCATCCCGGATCTTTTCACCGATACCCCGATCGCCAAGCGCGTCTTCCAGCTCCGCGATAATCAGATCCAGCTTGTTGAGGATTGGCCTGATCGTATCCTCGGGTGTGTCGCCCTCATCCGGAAAATCGACCATGACCTCGATCAGCGCCAACACGCCTGTCAGCTCCGCGCGCCAGCGGTCATAGGTTTCCGTGAGGCCGCCGGTCAGCTGGCGCAGAGCCTGGGCTTTTTGCGCCTCGGTCTCAGCTTCGATAATATCGGCGACACCTTCCGCCTCAGTCAGATCCAGCTTGCCGGCTTCGAAAGCCCGGCGCGTGAACTCTCCGGGCTCAGCAAGACGCACGCCGGGATGCCGTGTCAGCGTATCTAGTGAGTGTTTGATCACAGCTGGGCCGCCATGGAGGTAGAGCTCCAGCGTGTCTTCCCCTGTGTAGGAATGCGGCCCCGGCATGAAGAGGGCGAGGCCCTCATCAATCAGGTCCCCGTCATCATCCCGGAATTTAGTGAGCGTCGCGTGGCGCGGTTCCGGCAGGCCACATTCGAGCAAGGCGCCGGCGATCTTCCAGACGCGATCACCTGACAAACGCAGGATGCAAATTGCAGCCGGGGGCTGGCCCGAAGCGAGGGCGCAGATTGTATCGCGCTCGCTCATGGCCTCGCGCCTTCCGTCAGTTCTTCATCGCTTCGAAGAATTCATCGTTTGTCTTCGTCTGGCGCAGCTTGTCGATCAGGAAGTCGATGGCATCGTTCGTCCCCATCGGTCCCAGGATGCGGCGCAGGATGTAGATCTTGGACAGCTGATCCTGTGGCGTGATGAGTTCTTCTTTCCGCGTACCGGACTTCATGATGTCGATGGCCGGGAAAGTCCGTTTGTCGGCGATCTTCCGGTCGAGCACGACTTCGGAGTTACCGGTGCCTTTGAATTCCTCGAAGATGACTTCGTCCATCCGGCTGCCGGTATCGATCAGGGCCGTGGCGACGATGGTCAGCGAGCCGCCGTTCTCGACGTTCCGCGCGGCACCGAAGAAACGCTTCGGGCGCTGCAGGGCGTTGGCATCCACACCACCGGTCAGAACTTTGCCGGAGGAGGGGACCGTCGTGTTGTAGGCACGGCCAAGGCGCGTGATCGAGTCGAGCAGGATGACCACGTCGCGCTTGTGCTCGACAAGGCGTTTTGCTTTCTCGATCACCATTTCGGCGACCTGAACGTGACGCGTCGCCGGTTCGTCAAAGGTGGAAGCAACAACTTCGCCCTTCACCGTCCGGCGCATGTCCGTCACTTCTTCCGGACGTTCATCGATCAAGAGAACGATCAGGTAGCATTCCGGATGGTTCTCTTCGATGGCTGAGGCGATGTTCTGCAGCAGCACGGTTTTACCCGTCCGCGGGGGGGCGACGATCAGGGCACGCTGGCCTTTGCCGATCGGAGCCACAATGTCGATGACGCGGCCGGAACGGTCTTTCCGGGTCGGGTCCTGACTTTCCATGCGCAGGCGCTCTTCCGGATAAAGCGGCGTGAGGTTGTCGAAATGGACTTTCTTGTTCGCCTTGTCCGGCTCTTCGAAATTGATCCGCGAAACGTCGGTCAGGGCGAAGTAACGCTCATTATCCTGCGGCGCGATGATTGGGCCTTCCACCGTATCGCCTGTGCGGATGTTGCCCTTTTTCAGGACTTCCGGGCTGACATAGATGTCGTCCGGGCCGGGCAGGTAGTTGGATTCCGGCGAACGCAGGAAACCGAAGCCGTCCGTCAGAACTTCCAGCACGCCCTGGCCGGTAATCTCCACTTCGCTATCGGCCAGCTCCTTCAGGATCGCGAACAGCATGTCCTGCGTCCGCATCGAGGAGGCGTTTTCGACTTCCAGTTCTTCTGCGTATGCGAGCAGCTCTTCCGGGGACTTCGCTTTGAGTTCGCGAAGAGTCACGCTGGTGACGTTGTCGAGCATCGAAGAGGCCATGCCGATGGATTCCAATTGTAGGGGTCTGCGGGAGACGGGTTTTGGGAGGCCCGGGCAACGAAAACGCGTCGCAAGGCACAAGGACTGTGCACCGGATTGCGAGGCTTATGAGCTCACAAGGCCTTGTTCGTCAAGAGTTCCCGCGCAACCAGCCCGTTCAGAACGGCCGGACCAGAACCATGATGACAACGACAATCATCATCAGGAACGGCACTTCATTCAGCATCCGCAGGGTACGCGCAGACACCTTCGACGTGCCCCGGTCAATGCGCTTGCCGACATAGACATAATAACCGTGCATGGCAGTGATGAGCGTCACGAAGAGCAGCTTCACATGCATCCAGGGCTCAGACAGCAGGGATGGGTTCATCCACAGCATCAGCCCGCCAAATACCCAGATCAGGATGATGGACGGATTCATCACGATCAGGCGCAGCTTGTTAGCCGCGGACTTCATCGTCTCGAACAGGGGCTCGCCCGGCTGACTTGCCAGTTGGTGGATCTTGTAACGCGGATAGATCATCAAACTCGACATCGTGGCGATGACGAAGATCACATGCGCAGCCTTGATCCAGTTATAGAGCATCTCGCCGAAGTTCCTCAGGATTGCGGATTGATTGCCTGGCCGGCTTTTCTGACCGGCTGTTTGTGCGGACATCCGCTGAACTCGTGTGGGCAGAGCCGGTCACCTCCACACGAACGCATCGGCGTTTTCATGCCAAGCGCTTCGATGGTTTCATTTGCCAACATCGAAATAAATTCCGGATGAATGCCAAGCGCTTCGACACGCGTGTAGCTTGCCGCACCATGTTCTTCGGCAACGAGGCGGTACTCTTCACCAAGTTCGACCAGGGTTTCGATATGCTCCGACACGAAAGCGATCGGCGCGATCAGGATATTCTTACCCTCTTTGGATTTCTCCGCGATCACTTCTTCGGTTGGCGGGCCGATCCATTTCAACGGACCAACGCGGGACTGGTAACAGGCGGTGACTTCCCAGTCGCGCGGCACGCGGCCTGTGATCATCTCTGCCATGGTCTCGCATTGCCATTGATACGGATCGCCATCCTTGACGATTTTTTCCGGCAGGCCATGCGCCGACAGTAGCAAAGACACGTTTTCCGGCTGGCCTGCTTTTTTCCAGGCCTGCATGATCCGGTCGACATGGGCCGAGACGAAGCTTTCCTCGAAGGGATAGCAGCAAATGGTGCGGACTGGTTCCTTGTAGGCCTTTTTCCAGGCGGTCAGAGAAGACCCCGTCGTTGTCGTGGAAAACTGAGGGTAGAGCGGCAACAGGATAACTTCGTCCGCGCCCCAAGCTTTCACATCCTTTGCGGCCTGTTCGGTAAAGGGGTGCCAGTAGCGCATGGCAATGAAGCAGCGCACCTCATCATCCGGCAAACGTTTCGACAGCTCCGCCTGAAGCGCTTCAGCCTGTTGCTCCGTTTCCGGCAACAGGGGAGACCCGCCGCCCGCATCCATCATCGCGTAATTCTTGATGACACTCGGTGCCCGGGTCCGCGAAATCAGCCGCGCCAGGAACCAGCGGATTGGCAGGGGTGCTGTGATAATCGCCGGATCGCGGAACAGGTTTTTCAGGAACGGCCGGACGGACTCCGCCTTATCCGGTCCACCCAGATTGAACAGCACAACGGCAACCTTCCGGCCCATACTCAACCTTCCCGCAGAATCTTCAGAACGCGCTCGACATTTACGATTGGCGTCTCCGGTCGGATGCCATGGCCGAGATTGAAGATATGGGGACGGCCGGAATAGGCAGCCATCAATTCCCGCACACGCGCTTCCATCCGCGGCCCGCCTTCTATCAGCAGCAGCGGGTCGAGATGACCCTGAACCGGCATATCCGGCGGCAGAACCGAATTTACAAACGAGGGAACTGCTGCCGTATCGAGCCCGACTGCGGTCACGCCGGTTTCCTTTGCATACGGTTCCAGCATGACACCGGCGCCCCGCGGGAATCCGATGACGGGAACAGTCACGCCCCTCGCGCGAAGACCGGCAACAAGTTTCTGCGTCGGCGCGATGATGACTTCGCGGAAGATATTGTCCGGAAGGCCTTCGGCCCAGCTGTCGAACAGCATGAGCGCTTCGGCACCTGCCTCAACCTGACGGGCAAGATATTCCACCGTCGCCTCGCTGACCTTGTCCATGACAGCGGCAAGATCTTCCGGCCGGCCATGAGCCCAGCGCCAGGCATCGGACTTGTCCGTCTTTCCGCGCCCTTCGATGGCATACAGGCTGACTGTCCAGGGCGATCCGGCAAATCCAATCAGTGTGGTTTCCGCTGGCAAGCCTTCGCGCACCCGTGAAACAGTTTCATAAACCGGAGACAGTCTGTCAGCAGCTTTAACGGCCGGCACGCGGTCCAGATCGGCCGGTCCTGAAACCTGTTCCACCAGCGGGCCGACACCTTTTTCAAATTTGACGTCCAGACCCATCGCATCGAGCACCAGCAGGATGTCTGCAAAGAGAATAGCCCCATCCATGCCATACCGCCGGACAGGCTGAAGCGTCGCTTCAGCTGCCATGGAGGGTGTGTAGCAGAAATCTAGGAAGTTCTTGGCCCGGGACCGAAGCTCGAGATATTCGGGAAGATGGCGCCCAGCCTGGCGCATCATCCATACCGGAGGCCTTTCAAGGCGCTCACCACCGAGAACCTTAAGCAGTTTTTTCGATCCATCGGCGCCCATGGCAATTTTCCCAAAAACAAAAAACAAGCCCGTCAGGGCGCTTATGACTATTAGACAGTGAGTCCTTGGGAAAAAGGGTGATGTGCGGATTTGTCCAGAGAATTCCACACAGGAGTCACAGGTTGGCGGACAGGGTTAAGCGGGTCTTAACGCCCGGGATTCAATAGTTAACCAAACGTAAATGGTCTTGCTGGAGTCACAAGATGGAACGGAAGGTGATTCCGCGGAGTCGGATTCCTCTGCCTGTGGGATTTTTGTGATTCCAGCGGGACAAAAAGCGCTATCCACAGGCGAGTCACAGGTCTTGTGAAATCGCCGAACCTCGGCAACACAGTGAGACCATGACTCGGTCCCTTCGCCCCAGCATCTATTTCAACGTTCACCTTGTGTCGGATTCGACAGGGGAGACGCTGAACGCCATCCAGCGCGCTGCCTGCGCCCAGTTCGAAAATGTGCAGGCACTGGAGCACAATTATTACTTGGTCCGCTCTGAACGCCAGCTGGAACGGGTGATGCGGGAAATCGAGGCTGCGCCAGGTGTTGTCTGGTACACGATTTCCGACGAAGCCCTGCGCGGCAGGCTGGAATCCTTTTGCCGTGAGAAGGGCATTCCGACACTGCCCGTGCTGGACGCATCCATTGCCATGCTCAGCCGCCACCTTGGCATTTCTGCTAACCAGAAAGTCGCAGGCCAGCATGCGCTGGACGATGATTATTTCGAGCGGATGGAAGCGATCAATTTCACGCTCGCCCATGATGACGGGCAGAATGTCGAAAGCCTGACCGGGGCCGATGTTATTTTGCTGGGTGTCAGCCGCACATCGAAGACGCCGACCTGTGTATATCTCGCCAACCGGAAAGTTCGTGCCGGGAACATCCCGCTCGTCCCGGGTGTGCCGCTGCCGCCGCATATCGAGAAAATGGGCGATAAGGGCCCGATGATTGTAGGCCTCAAGATCAGCGCCGAACGGCTGGTCCAGATCCGCCGCGCGCGCCTGATTTCCCTGAACCAGGATGAGCACACAATCTATGCCGACGAGGATGCTGTGCGCGATGAGGTCACACAGGCCAACCGCCTGTTCCAGCGAAACAAGTGGCGCACGATTGATGTCTCCCGACGCTCTGTCGAGGAAACGGCAGCTGCCATCCTCAACCTGCTCAACGAACGCCGGGGACACATATGACTCTAAACGTGATCCTTGCTTCCGGCAGCGAAAGCCGGCGACGCTTGCTGACATCAGCAGGGGTGGAAGCGGAAGCTGTGCGCCCGAATGTCGATGAAGATGCCATGAAAGCGGGCCTGCGCGCTGAAGGCCTGCCGGTGCGGGATCAGGCCATGCGCCTGGCTGAGCTGAAAGCGGTCAAGATTTCACAGCGCCGGCCGGGCCTTGTGATCGGCGGCGACCAGATGCTGGCCCTTGGTGACGAGGCGTTCGACAAACCGAAAGACCTGGAGGGCGCGCGGGATCATTTGCGCAAATTGTCCGGCAAGGCGCACACTCTGGAAACGGCCATCGTCGTCTGTGAAAACGGCGAGCCGGTCTGGCGTCACCTGGCGCGTCCAAAACTGACCATGCGTCCGCTCAGCGAAGACTTTATCGAACAATACGTCGAGCAAGTCGGGGATCCGCTGCTCTCGACAGTCGGCGCCTATCAATTGGAAGGACTGGGTGCGCAGCTTTTCAACAAGATCGAGGGGGATTATTTCTCTATCCTCGGCCTGCCTTTGTTGCCATTGCTGGACTACTTCCGCATCCGGGGAGTTCTGCCATCATGACCTGGCTGCTAGGCGTCATCGGCGATCCGGTATCGCATTCGCTGTCCCCCGTGATCCACAAGATGTGGATCCGTGAGCATGGCTTCGATGCAACATATGAAGCCCTCCAGGTTGAGCGGGGCGGTCTTGAGAACGCGCTTGAAACATTGTCAGAGCGCGATGCACTTGGTTTCAACATTACTCTTCCGCACAAGGAAGACGCGCTGTCCCTGGCAGAGGAGAGCAGCGACATCGCCCGCCGCATTGGAGCTGCAAATACACTGGTCCGCCGGGAGCAGGGGGGCTGGCGCGCTGAAAATACCGATGCGCCAGGCTTTGTTCGCAGCTTGCTGGACGCAGGAATCGAAGTCGCCGGTAGCCGCGTCACCCTACTGGGAGCCGGAGGGTCCGCGCGCGCCGTAGCCGTCAGCCTGATGGACCTCCGCGCGGAAATCACCATCGCCAACCGCACCGAGGAAAGAGCAAAAGCCCTCGTTGCCGAAACGGGGATCACCGCTGTAATCTGTTCCCTCAAACAGGGCATTTCTGAAGCCGCAACGGCAGATGTGGTGATCAACACGCTCAGCCTCGGACATTCCGGTGAGAGTCTGGAACTGCCACAGGCAACGGGTCAGTACTTCTACGACATTTCCTATGGAAAGCCTGCTGCGGCGATCCGCGAGGAAGCCCTGAAGAAGGACTGGCAACCGATGGACGGACTCGGCATGCTGGTTGCGCAGGCGGCGTACAGTTTCGAACACTGGTTCGGTGTTTTACCGGATACGAAGGACGCGCTCGCTCATTGCCGTAAACTCGTGGAGGCCACAACGTGATTATCCTTGGCCTGACGGGTTCCATCGGCATGGGAAAATCTGCAACTGCCACCCTGTTCCGGGACGAGGGCGTGCCTGTGTATGATGCGGATGCAGCCGTGCATCAGCTCTATGAAAAGGGCGGCGCAGCTGTGGATCCCGTCGAAGCAGCATTTCCCGGTGTCAAAGTGGATGGTGCCATCGACCGCACGCGTCTCCGCGAACGTGTCCTGAACGATGCAGCCGCCATGAAGCAGCTTGAAGGCATCGTCCATCCGCTGGCTGGCGCCGCCCAGCAAGACTTCCGGGAAGCGGCACGCAAATCCGGTGCAACCTTTGCGGTGCTGGATATTCCGCTCCTGTATGAAACCGGCGGGTCCGGCTATTGCGACTATGTCCTGGTGGTTAGCGCACCGCCGGACGTGCAACGCCAGCGCGTGCTGTCCAGACCTGGTGTCACTGAGGAGACCTTCAAGGCCATCCTCGCCCGTCAGGTGCCGGATGCAGAAAAGCGGGCGAAAGCGGACTTTATCCTGTCGACTGCGCATGGGTTTGAGTTTGCACGCGACCATGTTCGCGCCATAGTGGCCCTGATGAATCGCAAGGCCGCAGGGGATAATGCATGAGCCAGATCCGCGAGATTGCTTTCGATACCGAGACCACGGGCCTCAGACCGGAAGAGGGCGATCGCATCATCGAGCTCGGCGCGGTGGAGATGATCAATCACATCCCGTCAGGCCGCACGTTCCGGACGCTGATAAATCCTGGCCGGCAAGTGTCTGCCGACACCGTCCGCATCACCGGCATCACGGATGACGACCTGAAAGACGCGCCGCCTTTCGAAGCACCGGAAGTCATTGATGCTTTTCTGGAGTTTATTGGGGATGCCACGCTGGTCGCTCACAATGCGGGCTTCGACCGGTCCTTCCTGAACATGGAACTCGGCCGGTGCGGACGCGCCCCGATACCGGATGAACGCTGGGTCGATACAGCAGCCATGGCCCGCCGCAAATTTCCGGGTGCGCCGGCCAGCCTCGATGCCTTGTGTAAACGGTTCGACATTTCGCTGGAAAGCCGGACATTCCACGGCGCTCTGCTCGACAGCCAGCTTCTGGCAGCGGTCTATCTTGAGCTTCTGGGTGGCCGGGCCCGGGCCTTCTCGTTCGAGACGGTGGTGGAAACGGAAGTCGTCGAAGAAATCATGCCGGCGCGCCAGCGGCCGAAACCGCTTGGTTCCCGTCTGACCGAAGACGAAAAGGCCGCCCACGAAGCCTTCGTGAGCGGCCTTGGTGATGAGGCTTTCTGGAAGCGTTACGCGTCCTGAACCGGCGGCGTCTGGCCGGAGGCGGCAGCAGCTTCCTGCGCCCGCCGGTATTGCTGCTGGTAAAGTTGCACAAAATCCACCGGGTCGATCAGCAGCGGCGGGAAACCGCCTTCGCGCGTGATCTCCGCCACGATGCGGCGGGCAAACGGGAACAGCAGGCGCGGGCATTCAATCAGCAGCAGCGGTTCAAGCTGCGCTTGCGGTACGTTCTGCAGCTGGAACAGGCCAGCATAGTCCAGTTCGGTGATGAACAGCACGGTTCCGTCTGAAACGGCCTTGGCGGACAGCTTCAGGGACACTTCGTAAATCCCGTTGCCATCGGCATGCGGTGTTGCGCCGACATCGATGCCAAGATCGATATTTGGCTGGGACTGAACAGGCGTGTGTCCCGGATTTTCGAAGGAAAGATCCTTCACATACTGGCCGAGGACGCGCAGACCCGCCGGGGTCGCGCCGTTCTGGCCTTCATTTGGTGCCTGCGGGGCACTTGTATCGGTCATGTCTACCTCCCAACTCTACCCGGCGGGCGCTAGCATGCGGCCCCTTAACGCGCAATGATCACTGGCACTTCCGGCTTGTCGGCCCTATCTTGGGGGCTGAGTGAACACGAACGCAAGGACACGCCACCACCAATGGACCCCGTGATGGAAGTCATGATCCTGGCAGCTGTTGCGCTGTTTGTCCTGTCGCGCCTGTATTTCGCGCTCGGCAAGGGCGACAATGACAACCCTGTCAGCCGCCCGACTCCGGCGACAGCTGGCGATGATGCGACCAACAAGGCCAAACCGCGCGACGAGGCCATGGCCCATGCCGACAAGCCGATCTTTACCGGTCCGGCCGCTGGCGGGCTGGAAGAAATTTACAATGCTGATCGCAGCTTCAGCACGCCTGATTTCATGAGAGGCGCCCGCGCAGCCTATGAAATCATCGTTTCTGCCTTCGCCCGCGGCGACCGAGACAAGCTTCGCCCCATGCTGGACGATGATGTCTATGAGGCCTGGGATGCAGCGATTGCAGCCCGCGAACCGGATCAGCCCGCCTTCGAACTGCTCAGAATCCGAAAAGCCGAAATCGAAAGCGCTGATCTGGATGGGGACATTGCGCGCGTTGCCGTCCGCTATGAAGCGGAACTCGGCGATGGGGAGATGGTGCGTACGGCCAAGGAAATCTGGACCTTCATGCGCAATGTCCGTGCAGATGATCCGAACTGGATTCTCGACGACGTCGAAGTCGCCAATTAGCGCCTGATCTGAAAACATTTCCGGGTGACACTTCCACGGGAAGCACGCCATAAAGCGTGCATGTGGTCGCGCTTTCGTTCGTTTGTCCTTCTGCTTCTGCTGGCCGCTTGCCAGTCCCAGCCCGCACCCATCAAAGTCATTCAGCCTACTGGCCCTGAAGTACTGCAACCGCTGCCTCCGGCGGCTCCACCGAAACTGCCCGCCTGGGAAACACTGGCGGAATTTTCAGATTTGCCGAACTGGTCTTCCGTCAGACTTGAAGCGGCGGTCAGTGCGTTCAAGCGGTCGTGCGAGAAATTCTCGGCGCTTGAAATCACTGCCCCGCTTTCGTCGGCAGCGCCCTGGGCCGGCCGCGTCGAGGACTGGGCAGAACCCTGCGGCGCACTCTCGGCCGCGCGCAGCGATGAAGATGCCCGCGCCTTGATGGAGCAGGTGTTCGTGCCGGTCGAGGTGGTTCCGCCGGACGGCTCGCGGAAATTCACCGGCTATTTCGAACCGACCTATGAAGCGCGCCGCACGCCAACCCCGCCCTTTACGGAGCCAGTCCCGGCTTTGCCGGCAGACCTGATCCCCAACAATGGCAAACCCCTTCAGCGCCTTCCGAACGGCACAACCCGGCCCTATCCCGCACGGGCCCAGATCACGACATCGGGCGTTCAGGCAATTGCCTATGCGCATCCGGCGGATGTGTTCTTCCTGCAGATCCAGGGCTCCGGCCGGCTGACCTTTCCGGATGGAACGACCATGCGGGCCGTCTACGCCGCCCATAATGGCCACAAATTCGTATCGACAGCCAATTGGCTGATCCGTACCGGGCGCATTACCCGCGGGGAGGCGAGCATGCAGGGTATCCGTGCCTGGATGAACCGGGCGGGTCCGGCTGAAACCCGGATGGCGATGAATCAGAATCCCCGCTTTGTCTTCTTTAATGCCGAGGTGGAAGGCGATCCCTCACTCGGGCCAGCTGGTGCGGAAGGCGTTCCGTTGACGCCGCTGGGTTCCATGGCTGTGGACACCAGTCTTCATCCCCTTGGCGTGCCGATGTTTGTTCAGACCACAGCGCCGGGGCTGGGCGGTGACTGGTCCGGATTGCTGGTCGCTCAGGACACCGGCGGCGCCATCAAGGGTGCGGTACGCGGGGATATTTATTTCGGGACAGGGCCTCAAGCAGGCGAGCGGGCTGGAACGATGAATGCGCCTGGACGGCTGTGGGTTTTCCTCCCGCGCGCTGTAGCCGCCCGGATTCGGAACGAGGGGTATGCCGGTCTCGACATGGCGCCGCCTGCACCGTAAGGGGCGGACATGAGCCACCGACGTCTCACTCCCGACGAAGCCCGCGCCTGGGCCCGCGTTGCGCGGACGGTAAAGCCCATCGGTCCGAAGACGGAAGAGATAGAGACGTTCATCGACGCGCTCGAACATGGCGAGCCGGTCCTCCGCCACGGTAAGGGAAAACCGGCTGCCCCCGCGCCACACGTGCCTGTTCCCAAACCCTCAAAAACGCCGGCACCGCCGCAGAACCGGGCCAATGAGAAACGCGTGCGCCGGGGCAAGCTGGAACTGGCGGGCCGGTTCGACCTGCATGGCCACACGCAGATCAGCGCGGATGCGGCGTTGCCGGACTTCCTGAAGCGCAAACAGGCAGAAGGCGCGCGCTGCGTGTTGATCATCACCGGCAAAGGGAAGGGCGGGGAAGGTGTGCTCCGCCGGAATTTCCTGCGCTGGCTGGAGATGCCGGCCGCCCGCGCGCTGGTCTCCGGCTATTCCGAAGCCCATCCGCGCCATGGCGGCTCCGGCGCCTGGTATGTTTTCCTGAGAACCAGCGGCTGAAGCTTTCCGCCAGCACCTTAACCCGGACTGGCCCTGGCCATCCGGTTACAGAACGTTCTGACCCCTCGAAGAGGGCCACAGCGCAGCGGGCGCCGTGGCGCTCCGCCTGGTGTGAATAAAGGCTACGGAGTGGAGCGTTACCGCCCGCCGCGCCGATTGGAGATTTCGCTATCCGCCGACACGTCCGCCGTTTCATGCCCGGATGCACCTGGCATGCCCGGCCGGCCCAGCAAGAGGGTAAGCCCTCAAACCGGATCCGCCATAACGGGACCGGCCTTGGTAGGTGGTATTTCCCTTCACCCCCGTCGAGACCGGAATCGCTAGACTTGCCCCCGGCCGTTACCCCGGCAGCAAACCAATCTCTCCAATCCTCCTCAAGGCAAACCGAACGGTACCGGCCCGGCCCCCGCCCCGGGGAGACGTGCAGGATGGCCGGGCGGGGATGTGGGGTGGATAGAGAACCCGCTCGACGTGTTATCCCGGAAAGCCCGAAGGACTTATCCGGGACCTTGTGGCTGGTGCGCCCACAGCAGGACCGGGTCCCGGATATTTGCTGCGCAAATTCCGGGATGACACGGGAAGGGTGGGGGAGAGGCCTTGTCCTCTCCCCGCGTATATTCCCAGACGGCGCCGTCATTGGGTTTAAAAAAGCCGGCACCCGAAGAGCGCCGGCTTTGTTTTTGAGCGGATGTGTCCGGATCAGCTGAAGTCGCGGAATACGTCGTCTGCGGAGACGTCCTTCTTCGCGGCGTCTTCTTCGGACGTGTCATAGGCGTCCGGATCGTCCTGTGCCGGGGCGAGGCCCGGGCCTTCAGTGCGCAGGGCTTTTTCAGCTTCCATCTTGCGGCGCTTCTCAGCCGATTTCGCGATCACTTCATCGAGCTCGATCTGCGTGCAGAGGCCGAGCGTTACCGGGTCGACCGGGCGGATGTTCGGCGAGTTCCAGTGGCTCTTGTCTCGCACATTGTTGATGGTCGACTTGGTGGTGCCGATCAGTTTGGAGATCTGCGCATCGGAGACTTCCGGGTGGTTGCGGATGAACCAGGCCACGGCATCCGGCTTGTCCTGGCGGCGGATCACCGGCGTGTAGCGGCTGCCCTTGCGCTTCGGTTGCGGGATGTGGGCGATTTTCGACTCGGCCACTTTCAGCCGGTAGCCTTCATCGGCTTCGCCGCGCTGGATTTCCTCGCGGGAGAGGATGCCGCCGGCGATCGGGTCGACGCCGCGCATGTTCTCGGCGACGTCGCCATCGGCGATGCCTTTGACTTCAAGATGATGCAGGCCGCAGAAATCCGCGATCTGGGCAAAGGTGAGGCTGGTATTGTCGAGCAGCCAGACGGCTGTGGCCTTCGGCATGAGGACTTCGGACATGAGGCTCTCCCTGTTGTTTTTACGCCGCCTGAAATGCAGCCGCCCGGCACGTCGTGCCGGGCGGTCGGGGTCAGGCGCGTGCTGAACCTTGCCTGTTTCTATAGTACAGCTGCCCTGTATTGGAAAGGCACCAGCCACAGGGGCCTGTAAATTGGGCCTTTTTTACCAGGACAGCAGGATTTTGCCGGAATGCGTGCCGGAGGCCATCAGCTGATGGGCCTGCTCGGCGTCTGCTGCCGGGTAGACTTTCTGCAGAACCGGTATGATCGTGCCGCTGGTGACGTGCGGCCAGAAATCGGCCTCTACCGCGTCGCGGATACGCTTTTTCTCCGGCAGCGGCCGGGCGCGCAGCGTGGTGGCTGCCAGCGTCAGGCGTTTCATGAGGACCGGGGCAAAATTGACGTTCGCCTGAAAGCCGTTCTGGTAGGCGATGTTGATGATGCGCCCATCCGGATTGGCCGCCGAGATGTTTTTCTGGATGTAGTCGCCGCCGACCATGTCGAGCGTGACGTCTGCGCCGCCCTCGGCCTTCACGATCTCAACAAAGTCTTCCGTCTTGTAATTGATCGCGCGGGTGGCGCCGAGGCTGCTGGCCAGCTGGCATTTCGCGTCCGTCCCGGCGGTGGCGAAGATTTTCGCGGCACCCGCTGCTTTTGCCATCTGGATCGCCATCACGCCGATGCCGGATGTGCCGCCATGACAGAGGAAATTCTCTCCGGCTTTCAGGCCGACCCGGTCGAACACATTGGCCCAGACCGTCATCATGGCTTCCGGCAGGCAGGCCGCCTGATCGAGGCCCATGCCTTCCGGCACCGGGAAGAGGGAGCCTTCATCGACAGCGACATATTCGGCATAGCCGCCGCCTGCGAGCAGACCGCAAACCTTGTCGCCCGCTTTCCAGCGCGTCACGCCGCTGCCGACGGCTTCGACCGTGCCGGAAATCTCCAGGCCGAGGATGGTGGAGGCGCCGGGCGGCGGGGGGTAGGCCCCGGCCCGCTGGACGAGATCAGCCCGGTTGAGGCCGGAAAAGGCCGTTCTGACCAGAACCTCGTTTGCGCCGGGTTCCGGCTTTGGCAGGTCCGCCAGGTACAGCGGCCCGTCCTTCTCGATTTCGACGGCTTTCATCGTCTCGCCCATATGCATGACTCCCGTGTTGAGGAGTCGCATGTAAGACCTGTTTCTGCTTTGATGAACCCCAACAGACTGATCGGGAGGCGATGATGGCAATTTCGGATGAAGAGCCGATCCTCGTAAACACACCGCAGACGCTGGAGCAGATGTCGGTGGAAGAGCTGGAAGTGCGCATTGCGCAGCTGAAAGACGGGATCGCCGCCTGTGAACGGGAAATCGAGAAAAAGCGCGCCCAGAAAGCAGCCGCCGATGCGCTGTTTGGTGGCGGCGGGGATTAAGCGGACATAAACATCGCCATGGTAAAGCAGGTGTTGGTGTCCAGAGCATCAGGGACAGATTTATGGCAGCGGAACAGTCGCAGGGCGAAGGCATGAGCATGTCGGACGGGTTCACCGGCGGCAAGCTGTTCGATACCGTCTTCACGCGCGGCATGGCGCTGGTGGAGGAAACGGCCACCTATCTGGACGGGCCGGGCCGCGAACACGCCAAGACGCTGGACCGGGAACCGGGGCTGACCTATGCCGCCTGGAGCATGGAGCTGACGACGCGCCTGATGCAGGCGGCGAGCTGGCTGGTCATGCAGAAGGCCGTGCGCGATGGTGAGATGAAGCGCGATGACGCTGCCGCCAAGAAATACCGCATACGGAGAGAGGATCCGCCGCTCGACGTGAAGGCGCAGGAGGGCAGGGGCCTGCCGGCGCGCTTCCTGGAACTGGTGGACCGTTCAGAAGCGCTGTTCGAGCAGATCTGCCGTCTGGACGAGGCGCTTTATGGGGCACGGGCGAAGACGCCCGGTGAAAACCCCGTCTCCGAACAGATTGCACAGCTCCAGAAGGCTGCGGAAACCGGCGCCTTCGATCCGCTGATGGTGTGGAACCGGGGGCGCTAGGCGCCAGTTATCAGGCGTCTGGCTGGGTCGGTGCGACGAGCAGGCTGCCGCGCCCGGAGGCCTGTGACGGCTTCAGCCTGAAAATCCGGGGGCGGACATAAAGCGCGCGAAGCGGTGTTTCCATGGCAAGACGATGCATGCCGAGGGCGATCATCAGCGTGGCGGCGGCGATTGCGAGGCTGGCCGCGCCGGTGTCTGCGAATATTCCGCTCATTTTCACCAGGGCCAGCAGCAGCTGTAGCGGGATGAAGAAGCCGAGATAGATCGCGAAAGACTGGCGCCCGGCATCCCCGATGAAATGGGCTGCCGGGATACGGGCGAGCAGCACGCCAGCGCTGATCAGCGCGAACGTCCCGGCAAAGCCGAGGATCAGCGAAACGATTGGCAGGCCCGCGATCCCCATAGCGACGAAGGCGGTGTGCACGCCCGCCCAGACCACCAGGGTCCAGCCAAGGTCACGCAGGCGGTTCACCGCCTTGTTTGCAAAACCGAACGCAAGGGATGCGCCCGCATAGCCGGCATAGAAGAACACGAAATTCGCCGCGAAATGATCGAGGACAGACCAGCCGAACTGGAACAGGCCTGCTGCCGCGAGGATCTGCAGCCCGGCCGCAGCGGCCAGAACCCGTGCCGGCTTCTGGCGGCGGATGGCCCGCGTGACGATGTAGAAAAGGAAGAGCTGCTGGATGAACCAGAGCGGGCTTTGCGGCGCGACCAGGCCATTGAAATAAAGGCGGGCAAGGCCGGGCAGGCCCTGCGAGAATGCACCGGCGTTCAGGATGACGGTTTCGATGGCGAGCCAGAGCGCGAAGAAATAGGCGAGGCGGAGGATCTTGCGGTCAAAATAGACCGGGGCCGAGCCGAAGAGCCCGCGATGCAGGAACAGGCCTGCAATGAGGAAAAAGGCCGGCACCACGAACGGACGGGCCCAGTCTGCGAGGCCGATCATCCAGTTTACGCCACCTTCCGGCGCGCCATAGCCAAGCGCTGCGACAGACATCACCACGAGAATGATGCCGATACCTTTTGCGTGATCGATCCAGGCGATGCGTCCGGCGGACATGCGGTTTTCCTCCCAGTTTGGGAAGATCCGCTGCAAGATTCGTGCAGAACGCGATCAGCGTGCCGGGAGGGGAGGGATTTTCCCGGTATCAGATGGTGGAATAGACCCGCAGGGCGTAGCGCGCCTGCTGCATGCTGTAGCCTTCCTTCACCGGCCCGCGGATCACACAGATGCGGTGCCAGAGCGGCCCGAGCAGCTGTTCGATGACTTCATCCAGGTCGAAATCCCGCCGGATCACGCGTTTCGCGGCCAGTTCGGCGAGCACCATGCGCATGGGCTGGCGGATGTCGCGGTTCATCCAGCCGCGCCAGGCTTCGCCGGCATGCTGGTCATCGGCGGCCGCCATCAGCGCACCGCGCAGCACGGCGTGGCCATTGCCGGTGCGGGCCGCCGCTTCCAGCGGGACGATCAGCGTGGCGATGCGCTCCTGCGGGTCGCGTCCGCCGTCTGGACTGTCGGGGATGAGAGCCAGGGCGGCATCCACACACATGGCCCCGATGGAGGGCCACCAGCGATAGATGGTCTGTTTCGAGGCGCTGGCGCGCTTGGCAACCGAGTCGACGCTGAACGTTCGCCAGCCGCTCTCGGCGAGCTCGGCCCGTGTCGCTTCCAGGATGGCGGAACGGGACTCCTCGCTGCGCGAAGGGCCCTTGCGGGAAGTTTTCTTCACGCTGGCATCTGTCGACATAGGTCTGGTCTCCCTGGCCGGTGCTGCGGGGGCCTCTTTCGGAACCCTAGGACAAACCGGTAAACAATGTCCGATTCAGATTGGCGACTTCTGCACTATGCAATAGAGAAGCGCCGGCAGGAACAGTCCCGGAAACGGGCCAGGCACAGGATTGGGACCATGAAGACGATTGAGGAACTGATTGAGGGCTACCGGCGCTTTCGCGGCGGCGTTTATGCGGAGCAGGCTGCGCTCTACCGTGAGCTCGGCGAGGGCCAGAGCCCGTCCATCATGCTGATCGCCTGCGCCGACAGCCGCGCCGAGCCCTCCGACATTTTCGCGGCGGCGCCGGGCCAGCTTTTCGTGGTGCGCAACGTGGCAAACCTCGTCCCGCCCTACATGCCAGACGGAAAGCTGCACGGCGTCAGTTCAGCGCTGGAATATGCCGTGAATGTGCTGAAGGTGAAGCACATCGTGGTGATGGGCCATGGCGGGTGCGGCGGTGTTCAGGCCTCTCTGGCGGGCGGCGACAATCCGCTGATCGGTGAGTTTGTGACTCCCTGGGTTTCGCTTCTGGACGAAGCGCGCGACCGGGTGCTGGAATCCGGTTCGATCAATCCGCAATTCTCGCTGGAGCTGGAAGGGATCGAAACCTCCCTCAAGAACCTGCTGAGCTTCCCCTTCGTGGAAAAGGCCGTCAGCGCCGGCGAACTGGAGCTGCACGGGGCCTGGTTTGCCATCAAGCATGGCGAACTTCACTGGCGGAACGCGAGCACCGGCCGGTTTGAGGTCGTCGACCGCTAAGTGTGCGGTGTGAAGGTCGAAATCGACGCAAACAGGGCTGACGCCAGCATGGCGAGCGCCGCCCCGCGATTGAACCAGCGGGTAAAGGCGGGCGACTCGAAATGGTGGTTCATGCCGTCGGCCAGCCAGGCATAAAGCGTCAGGCCGGTCATCTCGCACACCGTGATCGTGACCATCATGATCAGCGCCTGCGGCACGACCGGATGGGTCATGTCGAAATAGGACGGCAGCAGAAGGCCGAAAAACACGAGCGCATTCGGGTTCAGCAATTGCAGCCCCACACCACGGGCAAACAGCTTGCCCCGCGGCGGGGCGTCCTTTGCACTGGCATGGGGGCTCGACGGATCCGCCATGGCCAGTGACCAGGCAAGCCAGGCGATAAAGCAGATCCCGGCAATCTTCAGCCCGTTCAACAGAATGGGAAATTGCGCGGCAAAGGCCGCAATGCCGCCGGCGGCCAACGAGATCCAGAGCAGATTGGCGGCGGCCACACCCAGCGCCGGGAGGAGCGCCGTCGGCGCCCGATAGCGCAGCGACGTGCTCATCACCAGCATGACAGCCGGGCCAGGGGTCAGGCCGCCTGCAATGAACAGGGCAACCAGGGCAATCCAGACCGAAAGGTCCATTCAGGCCCCCGTCAGAGTCAGAGGATCAGCTCTCTGCGCCGCGCTTGACGGCGGCGTCGATCAGCTCGCGCGCCTTCTCGATGCCATACCAGCCCTCGATCCGGGTCCATTTGCCCTGTTCGAGGTCTTTGTAGTGCGTGAAGAAGTGGGCGATCTTGTCACAAAGCGTCTGCGGCAGGTCGTGATAGGTCGCGATCTTGTCGTAATAGGCCGTCAGCTTCGGATGCGGCACAGCGAGGATCTTCTCGTCCGGGCCTTTGTCGTCGGTCATCATCAGGACACCGACCGGGCGGGCGCGCACGACGGAACCCGGCACAAGCGGGCGGTTGCCGACGACCATGACATCGATCGGGTCACCATCCAGGCTCATCGTGTGGGGCACAAAGCCGTAATTACAGGGATAGCGCATCTCGGTGTAGAGATAGCGGTCGACGAACATGGCGCCGGAATCCTTGTCGATCTCGTATTTGATCGGATCGCCGCCGAGGGGCACTTCGATCAGAACGTTGAGGTCATCCGGCGGGTTCTGGCCCGCGCTGATCTTTGAAAGGTCCATTGTCTGCGCTCGCTTAGGGAGGAAGTGAGAGTTCGCGTGGCGATGGCCTTTTGAGGGCTTAACGTCAAGGGCGGCGTTGCCGCAGACGACTAATGTCTTAGGCCTCTGCCTTTACTTCTGCCGCTTCGAAGATCCGCATGGGTGCGCCGCCGGCAGAAAGGCGCCGGGCGGCTTTGACGAAATCCCGGCTCTCTTTGAGCGCGAAATGCGCTTTCAGGGCGGACATGTCCCGCCAGTACTCCACGAAAACCAGAAGGGCCGGATCGTCACAATCTCTGTGCACATTATGGGCGATACAGCCCTCTTCGGCGCGGGAACGGGCGCAATGTTCCTGGCAGAGGGCGACCAGCTCTGCCTCGGTGTCCGGGCTTGTGCGGACACTGCCGGTGACGATGATCATGAGGGGAGGACCTTTCAGTCGCGCACCAGCGCATAATTGAAACTGATCGATACGCGCGGGTCTTCAGACCGGTTGGGCATCACTTCATGGCGCAGCCAGGACTCCCAGAACAGGGCATGGCCTTCTTTCGGTTCGAGATAGACGAAGCGGCGGGCCGCTTCCGGGGCGTCGTCTTCGGGCTGGGGCGCACCCATCATGAAGGTGAGGCGCGGATCTTCCATCTTCAGCGTGCCGGCCCCGTCGGGCACGGCCACATAATAGGTGCCGGAAATCACGCTTCCCGGATGGATGTGCCCCGAATGGCTGCCGCCTTCGCCGAGAATGTTCACCCAGAGCGCATCGAGCTCAAGGTGAAAGCCGCCCATGTCCCAATGGAGTTCCTTTGCGAACGCGGCGGCCTGATCGTCTAGCAGTTCCTTCAGCGCGGCAAATTCCGGGAAGCGCTCCGGCAGATCGTCCAGCGAGGCATAAGATGTGTAGCCGTCATATCCCTGCTCGTCGCACCAGTCATTGCCGGCGGTGTCTTCGTCTTCCAGCAGCCAGCAGACAGCTTCGAGTTCGGCGCGCAGGGAATCGGTGCCGATTGCGGCTTCCTTCACGAGGGTGGGGAACAGGGATTTCAATGCCATTGGCTACACCAAAGAATGGCCCCGCCGGAGGGCCGGCGGGGCAGGGGACTTGTCCGGGGACGGTTTATTCAGCCGGCTTGATGAATTTCAGCGTCATCCGGTCGCTTTCGCCGATCGCCTTGTAGACTTCCGGATCCCAGCCCTCCGGCGCCTCTTCACCTTCCTTTGGCTGATTGCTGACGGGCGGCAGCGTCCAGACGCCAAACGGGTGATCTGCCGTATCGGCCGGATTGGCGTTGATCTCGGATGAACCCGCAAATTCAAAACCGGCATTTGCGGCAAGCGTTTTCACATAGTCTTCGTGGACATAGCCGCTGGAGGCTTTCGGGTCCTGCACGGCGGTGGAAGGCAGGCGATGCTCCACCACGCCAAGCACGCCGCCCGGCTTCAGGGCCGCATAGGCGTCGTTGAAGAATTTCTGTTCGTAGCCGCCAGCCATCCAGTTGTGGATGTTGCGGAAGGTCAGCACGGCATCTGCTGTGCCGGGCTCTGTCAGCGGGCCGCTGTTCGCGGAGAAGCCGGAATAGTCGATCGTGCCGAATGCGGGGTCGGTATAGTTCGACTTGAACTTCGCATTATTGGTTTCGATCCGGGCAACACGCTCGGCATCGTCGATGCCTTCGGGCGAGAACAGGACGGCGACCAGCTTGCCGCCGCCGGAAGCGAGCCACGGCGCCAGGATGTTGGTGTACCAACCGCCGCCCGGCCAGATCTCCACCACAGTGTCATCCGGTTCGACGCCCAGAAATTCCAGCGTCTCCTTCGGGTGGCGCCACTGGTCGCGGGCCTTTTCCTCTGGCGAGCGCAGCTCGCTGGCAATGGCGGCGTCCAGCGGGCTTTCGACGGCCGGCGCTTCGGGCGCGGCGGTATCTGTGTCGAGTTCTGCAATGGCTTCGGGGCTGTCGGCCGGGGCCGGTGCACAGGCTGCCATCACAGCCAGGGCAAGAAGAGAAGCGGATACGGCGGTTTTCATCATTGTTACTCCGTCGGTGAGACCTCTTGAACCGCCCTTTTAGGCACCCACATGTATCCTTGTCACGGTGCTGCCACGCGGGCTGTGACCGGATTTCGTGCCGGTGCCATCGATCGGGCCGGGTGTTTGCGACGTCCGAACCCCAATGGAGCCCCCCGTTCAGGGAGTTCCCAGTTGCTTTGAGACAGAGGACTGACTGACATGTCGAACATTGATCTGACCCCCCTTTACCGCACCATGGTTGGCTTTGACCGTATGGCCAACATGATCGATCAGGCCGCGCGCCTGGACGGCTCGCAGGGCTATCCGCCCTATAATATCGAGCGAGTCGACGAAAACGCCTTCGCCATCGAGATCGCCGTTGCCGGTTTCACGCAGGATGATTTGGAGATCGAAACGAAGGAAGGCCTGCTCACCGTGGCGGGCAAGAAAACCGACACCGAAGACGCCGGCGGCAAGGACTACCTGCATCGCGGCATTGCCCAGCGTAGTTTCATCCGGCGCTTCCAGCTGGCCGATCACATTCTCGTGACCGGCGCTCAGCTCGACCACGGCGTGCTGCGGATCGACCTTGTCCGGGAACTCCCGGAAGAGAAGAAGCCGCGCAAGATCGAGATCGGAACATCCGAATCGCCTCAGCCGAAACTGATCGGCAAGAAGAGCGCCGACGCCGCCTAAACGGCAGGATCTGACGGAAATAGAACGGCGCGCTCCGGGCAGGAGCGCGCCGTTTTCAATTTCAGCCTATGTCAGGCGTCAGCGCTGGCCGGCTTTTTGGTATGCCGGAACGCCTTCAGGCAGTCTGCGTCATCCAGGAAGGCGCTCAGCGTGGCCGAATCCTTCAGTGTCCGGCTGACAAACCGGTCGACGGCATTGAAGGCCTCGGCGGCGTGCTTCTGGGCCGATTGGACGAAGGGACCGCTTTCCAGTTCGGCTGAGACTTTGTCTGCACCCTTACGGGCCGCATCTGCATTCGCCTTGGCCCAGACCAGATAGGTCTTGCCGACTTCCTCAGCGAACAGCGGAGCCAGGGTCGGCGCCAGCGCGGACAAGTCAGCAAGCGGACCACCGGCTTTCGGGCCATCCATGTTCTCGCACCAGGCCACGACGAAGGGCGCGCGGTCTTTCAGCCATTCCGCCGGGGTCGGGTCCAGCAGCATCTGCTGGAACTGGGCGGCCAGGCTGAAATCGGCAAAAGCCGGGCGGCCCCCGAAGATGAACAGATGCTCCTTCAGGTGCGTGTTCAGCAAGTCCGCAAACCGGCGCCAGGAGGCGTCGAGGGCCGGCGCGTTTTCGGAAGAGGCGCCCACCAGCGGCAGGCGGTCTGCCATGCGCTCGGCAATCTGCACGGAAGGCTTCTTCCAAGCGCGCGGGCGTTTGCCGCCGGACAATTGCACCAGTGCGCGCAGGCCGGCCTGATCACGGTCGGGTTTGTTCGACCAGCGCTGCTGGAACATGCATTTGTTCAGCCATTCGTCGCCATAGTCTTCGAGAATGAGCGACAGCGCTGCCAGGGCCGGATCATCTGGCGTGGCCGATGGCTCAGGGTGCGAGGATTCGAGCGCGAAGAGCATGCGCGTCGATTCCTGGCTCACCGGACGATCCGGCGAAACCAGCAGTGGCACGGTCGCATGGCGTGCGAGCGCACGAAAATCGGTTTCCGTTTCGCGGGACCGCGTGACCCATTCGAACGCAATGCCCTTGTAGCGCAGGAACGCACGGACTTTCAGCGAGTAGGGCGAGGTTTCGGCACCGAAGAGGCGATAGGCTGACATGTCTCTGGCTCCCGGGTCGGTTCGGCCCCTGCTTAGGCATTTCAGTCCTGACTGCCAACCAGTGTTTGCCGCCACGCCTGTAAATGGGTATGCGCGTTGCAGACATTCTGACCTGACATGAAGGAGAGGCCCATGCGCGTGATGCACGTCATGGCCGGTGCCGCAGAGGGCGGCGCGGAAAACATCATGCTGGAATCGGTTCTGGCACTCGCGGAAGCGGGCCTGACCCAACATGTGGTCACCCGGCCCGACAATCAGTTTCGTGTGCAAAAGTTCCGCGAGGCCGGGATTGGCGTCGATGTGGCGGCCTTCAACAATGCCTGGCCGTTCCCGACCCGCCGTGTGCTGGGCGATGCGATCAAGGCGTTCAAGCCGGATGTCATCGAATACTGGATGGGCCGTGCCGGACAGTTCGCGCCGAAGGAATACCGCAACCGCTCGATCGGCTGGTATGGCGGCTATTACAAGCTCGCCCGCTTCGTGAACTGCGAATGGCATATCGGTCTGACCATCGACCTTCTGCGCCATATCCGTGAGCAGGGCGTCAGCGACGACCGGTCTGGCATCGTCCACACTTATGCGGATTTCGAAGGGGCAGACCCGGTGGACCGGGCAAGCCTCGACACGCCGGAAGATGCGCCTGTGGCGCTGGCGCTGGCTCGCCTGCATGAAAAGAAAGGCCTCGACACGCTTCTGGATGCCACCGCGAAAGTGCCGGGCCTTTATGTCTGGATCGCAGGGGAGGGCCCGCTTGAGGCGGAGCTGCGCGCGCACTGCAAGCGGCTGAAGCTGGATGACCGCGTCCGTTTCCTCGGCTGGCGGAATGATCGCGGCGCGCTGCTGGCGGCCTGCGATGTCGTGGCGTTCCCGTCACGCTATGAGCCGTTCGGCACGGTGACGGTGGATGCCTGGGCGGCCTCGCGCCCATTGGTTGCGGCAGATGCTGTCGGCCCGGCTGCCTATGTGAAGGATGGCGAGAACGGCGTTCTGATTCCGAAGAATGATGTCGACGCGCTGGCGAATGCACTCAGCAAGGTGATCTCGGACAAGGCATTCGCCGCGAAGATCGTCGCTGGTGGACGCGCTTCCTATGAGGCGCAGTTCAACAAGGCGGCGTTCCAGCGTGACTCGAAAGCCTTCTATCAGAAGATCATCGACTATGCGGGGCCGTTCCCGGGCTGATCGCGCAGTCGAAGGACGGGCGCAGGCTAGCCGACACTCGCGAAGAAGGCGCGGTAGAGCCCTTCGGCAGCGTGGCGGCCGGTGCCAACCTCGACCTGAATGCCAGCACGTCTCAGGCGCAGGATACCGCCATTGGCGACCGGGTGCGGGTCCAGCACGGAACAGACAACGCGGGCAATGCCGGCCTCTTCCAGCTTGACGGAACAGGACTTACCGCCGGCCGAGCGTTCGCGGCAGGGTTCCAGCGTGACATAGGCCGTCCCGCCGCGGGCAGCCTCGCCGGCTTCGTCCAGCGCGATCTCTTCCGCATGCGGGCGGCCGCCCCGGCCGGTCACGCCTTCGCCGACAATATGGCCATGGGAATCGAGGATCACGCAGCCGACGGACGGGTTCACGCCGGTCAGGCCGTGATTGAGACGGGCGAGCGCAAGCGCCCGCCCCATCATGCGCTGGTCGCGCCGTTTGCTCATGGCAGGTCCGGCAGGGCCTGTGCGCGCTCGGCATCGAGATACCGTACGGCCACCGGTTTCAGGTCGTCATCGAGATCGATCAGCAGCGGGTTGCCGGTCGGAATCTCGACGGACGTGATCTTGTCGTCCGGCACATTGAAGAGGTGTTTCACCAGCGCGCGCAGCGAATTGCCATGCGCGGCGATAACAACATCCTTGCCGGATTTCAGCACTGGCGCGATTTCGGTATCCCAATAGGGCAGCACGCGGTCGAGCGTCAGTTTCAGGCTTTCCGTATCCGGAATGTCGATGCCCTTGTAACGCGGATCGGTGGAGAGGTCCCAGGTGGAGCCCTTTTCCAGCGGCGGCGGCGGCACGTCATAGGAACGGCGCCAGACATGGACCTGATCGTCGCCATGCTTGGCGGCGGTCTCTGCCTTGTCGAGTCCGGTCAGGCCGCCATAGTGGCGCTCGTTCAGCTGCCAGGCTTTCTCAACCGGCATCCAGGCGCGGCCCATTTCCGTCAGCGCCAGCCACAGCGTGCGGATGGCGCGGGTCTGATAGCTGGTGAAAGCGGCGCGGAAATCCGCATCGACGCCCTTCAGCAGCTGGCCGGCCTTCTTCGCTTCGGCTTCGCCTTTTTCGGTCAGGTCTGCATCCCACCAGCCGGTGAAGCGGTTTTCGAGGTTCCAGGCGGATTGTCCGTGGCGGACGAGAGCTAGCTTCGGCATCGCGGTGAGAGGTCCTTTTGTGTTCCTGACGGTCTTTCTGGCGGCCTTTTCGGCTTAAAACGGCGCAGATTCAAGCATCCATGATCCGCATCAGCTCGGCCATGGCCAATACGACATGATAGCCGGTCGAGGCGGGCATGTTCTGGGACATGGGTTTGCCGGTCGAGTCGTACTGGTCGATCCAGCCGCCTTCCGGCGTCAGGTATTCGTCCATCAGCACATCGAAGCTGCGGCAGGCAGCGGCGGCGAAAGCGTCCTCGTCCGTCGCTTCAAACATGGCAATATGGGCTTTCAGCGCTTCGGTCTGTGGCCAGGTTCGGCGCGAGCCATTGGCAATGGCGCCTTCGCGGGTGACTTCCTGCAGGGCCCGGCCGTCTTCATCCAGCGTCGAGCAGGCAAACGCGTAGAGCCTGTCGGCGCGCGGGTGGACGGGCGTGCCGCTGGCCCGGGCATAGGCGTGCAACAGCCAGACCCATTCGAACTGGTGGCCGGGTTCCACAATGTCGGCGTCGCGGCCAGTTGGCTGGGTCCAGCCGGGGGCGAAATGCTCTCCCAGCAGGTCTCCGGGGCCGGCGGTGAAAAACCGGTCGAATAGGCTGACAATCTCGCCTGCGCGGGCGAGGTGGCCGCCGTCCGGATCGGCCCGGTGCAGGGCAAGGCAGGCTTCCAGCAGGTGCATGTGCGGGTTCTGGTGGCGCTTCTGGTCTGCCGGCAGGGATTCGAAATAGCCGCCATCCGGGGCCCGAAGCTTCGCGTCGACCGCTTTCAGGATGCCGTCCGCTGCCTCTCTGGCATGTTCCGCGCCATCGAGGGCGTTCACCGTTTCGGCCAGGGCAAACAGGACAAAGGCAGTGTCGTAGAGATCTGCCGAATTGTCGGTAAGCCCCCCGCCGGCGCTGTCCAGAACACGTCCGGCAAGGCCGTCAGACTGAAGGCAGGGGCCCATCAGAGCCTCAAGCCCCATCGCGACATGATCAGCTGCTGTGTCAGGTTTCCAGCCCATTTTCAGGGCTTCGGTGAAGACATAGGTCTGCCGCGCCTGGACCCGGACCCGGGTGGTGGCGTGATCGGCGGGCTGATGGTCGAGGGACAGGATCTCGCGGAACAGGCCGTGTTCGCCCACGCCTCGTTCTGACCAGAGCGGAAAGCAGGATTCCATCAGCCAGTTGCGGGCTTCGCGCGCCCGGCGCTTCAAGGCGGACTTTGACATATGGTGCAAACCCCGTAGCAGATGCGTCGGCAAATGCCGCTCGCCAGACCCGACGCGCTCCTGCTAACAGGAGCGGGCCTGATTGGCCAGCGGCGTCCACCCACTGGCGCAACCGGAACAGCACTGGGAGAGAAAGGCCCCGATGAAGGACAGGATTTTCTTCCCTCTCGCTTTGCTGGTGGCTGCCGGAATGGTCGGGATTGCGCTCATGCCAGGCATTGGCCGGTTACCGACTGGCGCGGTTACCGGGGATGGCGTCAATTATAGCGAAATCACCGTGTCCGGCGATTATCTCAACAAGATCATTGCCGGGGGCGACGCGGTCACCCGTCTGATTGATGGCCCGGATGGGCGCAAACAGCTCTATATCGAAGCGGATGCCGGCGTGCTGGATGCTGCACCGGAACTCGGGCCGCATTTCAGGCTGGCGGCGGATATGGAAGTCCAGTTCGCCGGCTACACGGTCCGGTGCACGGTTCGCGCCCGGCCGGCCGACGTCTCCGGCGCGCTGCAGATGCAAACCAATTATTCCGCCGGCCGCGTCGGCGATTCGGGCTGGCACGTCTTCGATCTCGAGCGCGGGTTTCAGGATTTCAGCTTCACCTATGATGTGCCTCTGATGGAAGGCGATCAGGGGGTCGATTATTTCGGCATCCGCCCGGTCGTGCCGGAAAAAACCCGCGCCCTGATCGTGGAAGAGGTGAAATTCGAACGCCTCCGGCGCTGGGCCGAAGACTGAGTCTGCGACCGTGTCACCGGCTTGCACCGTCAGGACCGGCCGTTAAGACTGGCGCTTCACCAGCGACCTCCCAGCAGGATGACTTATGCGTTTCTTTTCCACTCTTATGAGTGCGCTGATGCTATCGGCGTGCACGGCAACACAGATTCCGGAGACCGAATTGGCAGACACAGACCTTTCCAAGCCCGCTGACACCCTCCCGGGCGAAGACCCGTATCTCTGGCTGGAAGAGGTCGAAGGCGAGGACGCGCTCGCCTGGGTGCGGGCGCAGAATGACCGGACGCTGGCCGAATTGCAGGCCGACCCGCGCTATGCCGGGTTTGAGGCGGCTGCGCTGGACGCACTGAACTCGAAAGAGCGCATCGCTTATGGCGTGGTGCGGTCAGGCTATGTCTACAATTTCTGGCAGGACGATACGCATGTGCGCGGCCTGTGGCGCCGGACGCCTGTTGCAGACTATCGCGGCGACGCGCCGGACTGGGAAACCGTGGTCGATTTCGACAAGCTGGCTGCCGACGAGGGCAAGAACTGGGTCTACAAGGGCGCCAATTGTTTCGCACCGAAAGGCTCTGACGCCTATAAATGCATGGTTTCGCTGTCCGATGGCGGCAAGGATGCCGTGATCCAGCGTGAGTTTGACCTCGCCACCAAAACCTTCGTGGAAGACGGGTTTGTCACGCCGGAAGCCAAGCAGGGCCTCGCCTGGGCCGGTCCGGATACCGTCCTGATCGCAACCAATTGGGGGGAGGGCACGGTCACCGAGTCCGGCTATCCCTTTGTCGTGAAGCGCTGGGCGCGCGGCACGCCGCTGGAAAGCGCAGAAGAGATCTATCGCGGCGATGTCACCGATGTCGGCGTCTGGCCGATGACGCTGGAACTGGACGACGGCACCGTGCTTCAGGGCGCGGTCGAAGCGGAGACCTTCTTCACTTCCTCCTATTGGTGGTTCCCGGACGGGGAGGCGGCACCGGTCAAATGGCCGATCCCGCTGAAATCATCTCCGGCAGGGATCTATCAGGGCCAGTTCCTTGTCTCACTTCAGGAAGACTGGGCGCCGGAAGGCCAGGCAGACAGCTTCAAATCGGGCGACCTCGTCGCTTTCGATGTGGCAGCCTTCATGGAGACCCGCAAACTGCCGCCGGTCTCACTGGTCTTCCATCCGACCGATGCGCAGGCGCTGGAAGGGGTGAGCATTTCGAAAGACACGCTGCTGCTCAGCATCAGCGATACGGCGGTCGGAAAGATCTATCGCGCTGGTATGGCGGACGGGGAATGGGAGATCGTGCCGGTTGCTCTGCCGGGCGAAGGCCAGGCGAACATCGCCTTTGCCAGCGACCGCGAAAGCGAGATCTTCCTCAATTACGAAGACTTCCTCACCCCGGATTCCCTGCTGGAATATGATGCGGCGGCGGACACGGTGACCACGCTGAAAAGCCTGCCGGCGAAGTTCGATGCCAGCGGCCTGAAAGTCGTCCAGAAATTCGCGGTCTCGAAAGACGGAACCAAGGTGCCTTACTTCCTGGTCAGCAAGGCAGACATCCCGATGGATGGCACAACGCCGACGCTGCTCTACGGCTATGGCGGGTTCCAGGTGTCGATGAACCCGTCCTACAGCCCGGTCACCGGCCGGCTCTGGCTGGAACAGGGCGGCGCCTATGTGCTGGCCAATATCCGTGGCGGCGGGGAATTTGGCCCGGCCTGGCACCAGGCGGGCCTGAAACAAAACCGCCAGCGTATCTATGACGACTTCATTGCCGTGGGCGAAGCTCTGATTGACGATGGCGTGACCAGTCCGGACCATCTCGGCATCATGGGCGGCTCCAATGGCGGCTTGCTGATGGGTGTCATGCTGAACCAGCGGCCGGACCTCTGGAATGCGGTCGTCGTGCAGGTGCCGCTGCTCGACATGTTGCGCTATCACCTCCTGCTGGCCGGGGCGTCCTGGGTCGATGAATATGGTTCGCCTGACGTGCCGGAAGAGCGGGCTTTCTTGGAAACCATCTCGCCCTATCAGAATTTCGACGCAGCAAAGCCCTATCCGGAGCCGTTCTTCGTGACCTCCACCAAGGACGACCGGGTCCATCCGGGCCATGCCCGCAAGATGGCGAAGAAGTTCGAGGCGGCCGGCCTGCCATTCCTCTATTACGAGAACATCGATGGCGGGCATGCCGCAGCGGCGAACCAGACGGAACGGGCGAAACGCACGGCGCTGGAATTCACCTATCTCAGCCGCAAGCTGGCCGGGCCTGCGGGGGCGGAGTGAATCCGGAAGGGAGGCGCGCTGTCATCAAATTTCGATGAGATGCCCGGTTTTTCTATCTCAATGCCTTGCCAAAATTGCGGGGCATGAGACTGTCCGGGCATGAAACTGGAAGATCCGGGTCTTGAGAACGAGCTCGTCAGCCTGAAAGTGCTGACGGAAGACGACCGGGACATTCTGGCAGGAACCAGCGCGGTTGAGGCCATGTGGCAGTGGATGCCGGTCATCGCGACCGGCACGAATTTCCACTCCTATTTCGACCATACGCTCGAGCTGAAGAAGTCCGGCGACTACATTCCTTTCACGATCTGGCGAAAGTCGGACGGCGCTTTTGCCGGGGTGGTGGCCTATGCGGACATTTCCCGCACCCACCGGCGGCTGCGGATTGCCTCGCTCTGGATTGTTGAGGAGATGCGGGGCACGGCGATTGTCCCGGCCGTTCAGCTTGCCACGATCGAGCGGGCGGTCGCCTCGCGGATGCGGCGGATCGAGATCCTGACGCCGGAGAGCAATGAGCGCTCCATCCGGTCGATCGAGCGGTTCGGCGCAAAGCGCGAAGGCACGCTGCGCAGTTATTTCCGCATGGCCAATGGCACCTGGGCCGATATGGCCATCCTGTCGCTGGTCGGGGATGAGGCGGTGGCGTCGATCGCCCTGCTGCGCGACCGTGTGCGGGAACTGCAACAGGCTTAAATGCTTGACGGGCCGGCATTTCCCGTGCTTTAGCCCCGCCAAATCCGCGCAAATCCAGAAGCGCGCCTTGACCGTTCCCGTGAGGACAGCGAGGCCCCCCGCCCGGCGAAGTGTCGCTCAGCGGGGCTCTTGGTCTTTGCGTTGAAGCCAATCAGCGCCCATGTCAGGACGGTTCTGACAGACGGCATAAGGAGTAACGCGATGTTTGACGCCCTCAGCGAACGGCTCGGCGGCATATTCGACAATCTGACGGGGCGCGGTGCGCTTTCCGAGAAGGATGTGTCTGAAGCGCTGCGCGAAATCCGTGTTGCGCTGCTGGAAGCAGACGTCGCGCTGCCCGTGGTCAAGGACTTCATCGCCAAGGTGAAGACCCGCGCCGTGGGCGAGGAAGTCATCCGCTCCGTGAAGCCCGGCCAGCAGGTCATCAAGATCGTCTATGACGGCCTTGTTGAGATGCTCGGCGGGGAAGAGGCCGACACCAGCCTGCGCGTTGATACGCCGCCAGCTGTCGTGATGATGGCGGGCCTGCAGGGCTCCGGTAAAACGACCACGACGGGCAAGCTGGCCAAGCGCCTGTCTGAGAAGGGCCGCAAAAAAGTCCTGCTCGCCTCGCTCGACGTGCGCCGCCCGGCGGCCATGGAACAGCTGGCGATCCTCGCAGACCAGTGCGGCGACAATGTCAGCGCGCTGCCGATCGTTCAGGGCCAGCTGCCGGCAGACATCGCCCGCCGCGCGCTGAACGCCGCAAAGATCGGCGGCTATGACGTCCTCTTCCTCGATACCGCCGGCCGGACCAGCATCGACGAACAGATGATGACCGAAGCGGCCGAGATCGCAGAGATCGCCCGGCCGCAGGAAACGCTGCTCGTTGCAGACGCCCTGACCGGTCAGGACGCTGTCGAAACCGCGCGGCGCTTCCATGAGCGTCTGCCGCTGACAGGTCTTGTCCTGACCCGGATGGATGGTGACGGCCGCGGCGGTGCAGCGCTCTCCATGCGCGCGGTCACCGGCCTGCCGATCAAATTCCTCGGTGTCGGCGAGAAGCTCGACGGGCTCGATGCCTTCGATGCGAAGCGTGTGGCCGGCCGTATCCTCGGGCAGGGGGACATCGTCTCGCTGGTCGAAAAGGCCGCCGAGCAGATGGACGCCGAAAAGGCAGAGCGGATGGCGGAGAAGATGCGCAAGGGCATCTTCGACCTCAACGATCTCGCCGACCAATTGCGCCAGATGCAGAAGATGGGCGGCCTCGGCGGCCTGATGGGCATGCTGCCCGGCGCCCGCAAGGCCAAGCAGGCCATGGAATCGGCCAATCTCGACGACAATGTCCTGAAACGTCAGGAGGCGATCATTTCCTCCATGACCAAGGCAGAGCGCGCGAAACCTGCGCTGCTCAACGCTTCGCGCCGCAAGCGGATTGCCGCCGGCTCCGGCACCACGGTGCAGGACGTGAACAAGCTTCTGAAAATGCACCAGCAGATGGCCGGCATGATGAAGAAGATGCGCACCAAGGGCGGCATGAAGAACATGTTGAACATGGCGCAGCAGGCCGGCATTTCGCAGGCGGATCTTGCAAAAATGGGCGGGCAGCAATTGCCGGGCCTTGGCGGCGGATCGCTGCCGCCGGGCATGGGCGACCTGTTGGGGGGTAAAAAGAAATGACCGACATCGACACGACGCTGGCCAAGTTCCAGCTGAACCAGTTCCGCGACAGTATCGACAATCTCGATGCGATCCTCGTGCACACGCTGGCCGAACGCTTCAAGCTGACCCAGCAGGTCGGCAAGCTGAAAGCCCAGCACAATCTTCCGCCCGCAGACAAAACCCGCGAGGCAGAACAGATCGAACGGCTCCGCCAGATGGCGCAGGAGTCCGGGCTCGACCCGGCCTTTGCCGAGAAATTCCTCAATTTCATCGTGGCGGAAGTCATCCGCCATCATGAGCATATCCGCGGCCTTGAGGCCGACTAGAACATAGCAGAGACGCCAGTACACAGGAGATCACCCCATGGCCCTCAAAATCCGGCTCGCCCGCGGCGGGTCCAAGAAACGCCCTTTCTATTCCGTCGTTGTTGCCGACGCGCGCGCCCCGCGTGACGGCCGCTTCATCGAGAAGATCGGCACCTATGATCCGCGCCAGCCGAAAGACTCGGAAAACCGCGTGAACATCGACGCTGAGAAAGCCGCTGAATGGGTCCGCAAGGGCGCCCAGCCGACCGACCGTGTCGCCCGCTTCCTGTCGCAGCTCGAAGTCGACGGCAAGCCGATCGTGGCCTGGACGCACGGCAACAACCCGAACAAGGGTGAGCCGGGCAAGAAAGCCCAGGAACGCGCCAAGGAGCGTGAAGAAAAAGCTGCTGCTGCCGCAGAAGCGGCTGCTGAAGCCGCTGCCGCTCCGGCCGAAGAGGCTCCGGCTGAGGAAGCCCCGGCTGAAGAAGCCGCTTCCGAATAAACAGCCTGCCATCTGGCAAGCCATGGAAGGGCCGGCATCCATCAGGGTGCCGGCCTTTTCCGTATGGGGCCCGAAACCGGTCTCGAAGCTGAATGCAGGATAACGGGGAACCCTGAGGGGGTTCAGATCGCTTTGCCTAAAAGCGGCCTGTCCCGAAAGGAGCCTGTCATGAAGACCACATCCCTCGTTTCTGTCCTCGCCCTCGCAGCGGGCTTTGCCACACTCGCCATGCCAGCCAGCGCCGATTATCGCGGCGGGCATGATACCTGGCGCGGCGGTGACTTTCAGGGACGCCAGGGCGCCGCCGTGCTCTACGCCGATGCCGGTTTCCGCGGAGAGGCAATCCGGGTGGATGGCGCCATGCCCCGTCTTGACCGTTACAGGTTTAACGACCGGGCGTCCTCCATCGTGATCAACCGCGGCGTGTGGGAAGTGTGCGTGGACGCAGATTTCCGTGGCCGCTGCGAAATCATCGATGCCAGCACGGCCCAGCTGAACGACTACCGCCTGAACGACAATATCTCGTCGCTCCGTCCGGCCGCCTATGATCGCGGCTGGCGGGATGGCCGCCGGGAAGACCGGAGGGACCATTGGCGCGGCGGCGACCGCTGGGGCGGCGGGCAGGGGCTTGTCCTTTTCCCGGATTCCAACCAGCGCGGCCCGGCCATCGAGATCAGCCAGGACGTGCCGGATCTCAGCTACTACCGGTTCAACGACAAGGCCAGTTCGTTCTATGTCAGCGGCGGCACCTGGCAGGTTTGCGAACACGCCAACTACCGCGGCCGCTGCGAAATCCTGACCGCCGGAGCCGGTGACCTGAAACCGATCCGGATGAACGACAATATCTCGTCCATCCGCCGCTACAGCCGTTGGCGCTAAGGCGGCAGCACCTGCCGCTTGCCCTTGGCGCGCGCGCCGCTACACAGGGCGGAATGAGCGAAACTGCAGACAAAAGACTGATCGTGGTGGGCGTCCTGAAGGGCGCCCATGGCGTTCGCGGTGATGTGCGGGTGAAGAGTTTCACCGCAGACCCGGACGCCGTTTTCGATTTCGGTCCATTACTGGATGAGACCGGCAAGGTGATCCTGACCCCGAAATCGGCCCGTCCGGGGAAAGACCATTTCATCGTCCGCCCAAAAGAGCAGAAGCAGAAGGAAGACTGGGACGCCATGCGGGGCACGCTCCTGCATGTGCCACGCGCCAGCCTGCCGGATGCGGATGAGGACGAGTTCTACATTGAGGATCTCGTCGGGCTGGACGTCTACACCGGCGGCAGCGAGCGGGCCGGGCGTATCCGGGCGGTGCAGGATTTCGGGGCAGGGGACCTGCTGGACATCGACCTTGTCGGCGGCGGCAGCGTGTTCGTGCCTTTCACCCTGGCCGATGTCCCGGTTGTGGATCTCGCCGCCCGCCGCGTCGTGGTCGCGACTCTGGACGAATGGCTCGCCAGGGAAGACGAGGAAAGGCCGCCAGAGGCCTGATCCGTTTGTTGCGGGCCGTTCAGACAGGATTTGCCATACTTTCCACAAGACGATGTGAAAGTTTGGCCGATGATGAAGACATTCCTCCGCCTCCTGGCCGTATTCGCCGCCCCGATTGCGATGGCTGGCGGCGCCTTGGCTGATACAGAAGCCTACAGCTACGACCCGGCTGTGGATGATGGTCCGCCAACGCTGATCCTTTACAGCGGCGCCAATTATACTGGCGAGGTGCGCGAGATATACGACCCGATCCATGCGCTGCCGAACCTCCAGTTCAACGACCGGGCACGCTCCATCGCAGTGCTGGCCGGTCAGTGGGAGGTCTGCCAGCACAGCGACTTCACCGGCCGCTGCGTGTTCCTGCGCTATGACGTGCCGGACCTTGCCTGGTATGGCCTTTCCGGTGAGATCTCATCGGTGCGTCCTGTATATGAATATACAGATGCCGAGCATGGCCTGATGTTCGTTCGCGATGAGAATGGCTACATCCGGTATGTCGACGACGAGCAGTATGGTTATGACACCTACAGCTATGGCTATGGTGCTTCGACCTCGATCCAGGTCTATCATTACGGCTATTCGCCCGATTACCGGCGGTATGGGTACTACGACCCCCGGCTCGGCTATGACCCCTATGGGTTTGGTTGGGGCGGCTATTCAAGACCTTATTATTCCTCGACTTATTACCGCCGGGACCACCCGCCGCTGCGGGGCCATTATGGCGCGCGGGACGCGGCAGTAACCCTCTATACGGACTCCTATGACCGCGGTGCCTCTCTTGGCATCAATCGCGGCATCCGCGACCTCAGCCGCTACCGGTTCAACGATAATGTATCCTCGATCCAGATCCGGTCCGGCCAATGGGAAGTGTGCGAACACGCCAATTTTCAGGGCCGCTGCCAGATTATCGATGCGTCGGTGGACCGGCTGAACGGCCTGCGTCTCAACGACAACATCTCCTCGATCCGCCCGGTCGGCAGCACCGGACATGACCGGTGGGACCGGCATGACCGGGATGGCCGCCGCGGTGACCGGACGGGTCGTGGTGGCACGGGCCGGGACGGATCAGGCCGCGACGGAAGTGGCCGTGACGGGCGCCGGGGCGATGCGCCCCAGGTCGGCAGTCTTCCGCCCGCACTGCGGGGTACGCCGCCTGCAACGCCTGCTGCAGTTACACCGCCGTCGCGCCGGGGCTCGGTAACGCCGCAGCCTGACCGCCGGCCGGGAGACCGCCGCGTGGAACGCCGCAGGGATCCGGGCCTTGTCGGCGGACCGGCCAGCCGCGGCGGGGGCACGCCCGCACCTGTTCGCCCGCGGATTGAGCGCCCGTCCACGACGACGCCCGTCAGCCGCCCAGGCTCGCCACGGACCCTGACCCCGACAAGGCCTGATGTGCGCGTCACGCCGGGCCGGGACACGCGCCCGCCAGCCCTGCGCGGCGGTGGCCGTCCGGATTCGACGCCCACGCCCGTGACGCGCCGGCCGGCGACACCTGTCCCTGTCCGTACGCCGGCGCCGCAGATCAATGCGCCTGTCAGCCGGCCGAGGCCGTCGAGCCCGCCGCCACAGGCCAGGGCTCCAGTTTCGCGTCCTGCGCCGTCACCACCGCCGCGGGCCAGTGCGCCGCGCCCGGCGCCCCAGGCTGCGCCGAAACAGGATACGCGCCCGCCTGCCATGCGCAGCTCAGGCCGTCCGACACGGACGCAGGACTAGGTCTCAAAAGGCAATAAAGAACACCATGAAAAGACCATGTAGGGACCATTTATAGAATGGTCCCTGTATGTCTGGTGCGTCGCCGCTCAGTCCTGACCGGCGCGCGGGTCGTTCCACTCTCTGGCGATGCCATAGCCGCCCCGGCGGACCAGCCAGAACATGCCGATCAGGTCAAAGATCCCGGCACCCAGCCGCCCGAGGAAGCCGTATTTCGACTCCCCTGCGAGGCGCCGCCGGTCATTCACCAGCTCCTCGCGCACATCCCATCCCGCCCGCTTGATCAGCGCCGGCAGGAAGCGGTGCATGGAGGCAAAATAGGGCAGATCGCGGAAGGCCGCCGTGCGGATCAGCTTCCAGCCGCAGCCCGTATCGGTCGCATCATCTTGCAGCACGAAGCGGCGCACGCCGTTGGCGACGCGTGACTGCACCCATTTGAAGCCGGAATCGTTGCGGCTGTTTCGCTTGCCCGCGATGATGCCGAGCCGGCCCGGGGCGCCAGGGGCAATAATTGCCTTCCACAGGCGGGCCGTGTCGCCAGGATCGTTCTGGCCATCTCCATCCAATAATTGGACCCACTCACCGCGTGCAGCTTTCAGACCGGTGAACAACGCAGCGGACTTGCCCCGGCGCTGGATGTGGCTGAATACAAAAACCGTATCCGGATGCTTCGCTTTTGCCTCGGCCAGCTCCGTTGCGGTTGCGTCCGAAGACTCGTCGTTGACGCAGATGATCTCAAACGGAATGCCCACCAATTGTTCGTGCACTTCGTCGATCACGGGATGCACGTTTCCCGCTTCATTGAAAAAGGGAATGATGACAGAGAGGGCGGGGGTCGCGGACATATACCTTCCCGTATAGAAGACTGGGCCTTCCGGCAAACTTATTTGCGAGTGATTTGCAATGGACATCTATCACATCTGGTTCGATCTGAAGCCCGGCACGGACGAGCGGGCCTTCGTGGCAGCGCTACGAGCATTTCTAAATAGGCTGAAGGGAGATGGACAAATCGAGAGCTGGAGACTGATGCGCTGCAAGCTGGGCCTGCGCCCCGATACAGTCCGGGAGTTCGATGTCATGATTGAAACGCGGGACCTCGCCCAGCTGGACGAAGCCTTTCGTGTGGCAGCATCGCGCAAAGGACCCGTGGATGAGATGCACTTCGCCGCCAATGCTATGGTCACGAACGTAAAGTTCGGCCTGTTCCGCGATTGGCCGGATTGGGGGTGACGGAGCCACAGAGAATCACATAAGTAGAAATCTTGGTGCAGACAAACCCAAAAAGGGGAAATTTTGGGCTATAAAAACCTGCCATTATGGTCGAATCGACGGCGTGCAAAATTACTCAAAGAGTTCCACGAACTTTTTGTCGGATATTACAATGATCTGACAGCCCACGGCCACGGCGGGGAAGTAGTGGAGGGCAATGTAGCTCAACAAAATAGAGTAAAGCTCAACTATCTGATCACGGATGTTCAGAGAGCGATCATTGATGCTGGGTGCCACTCCATTGTAAGATATCAGGATGCACCCATTGCTGGCGGTCGTGTCCATAATATGGACCCAATCGCAAATTTATTCCGACTCTATAGATACCAAATGGATCCGCACTTTGTGACCGATGCCGTTGAGGCGGCAGTAGGTGTATATGACCGGGACTTTTTGAGTGCGTTGATTAGAACCTTAAATCCACTTTGGTGGGCCTGGAAATTGGTTGGGTGGTTGGCGAGCCTTCCTTTTGCGCTGATAGGCGCCGCAGGTTTCAACAGAGCTGCCGCAGAAGGCAGTGTTATCGGTAAGTTGTTCAAATTTATTGCAGAAATATCGATACTCATTCTCACGCTGCTTCAGATTGATCAGCTAGTATTCGCAGGAAAGTATTTGGTCCTTATAAAGGCTAATCTGCCAACTTAGCTGATGGACCCGCTTCGCTATCACCGCCCTTTAATTTCCCATCCCCCATCCCCGCAATCGCTTCGATAGCTTCCCACTCCGCGACGATTTCGTCGACATAGGCGACGAAGCTTTTGGCGTAGAAGGGTTTGGACTCCTGCCACCAGTCACGAATGGCGGCGGAATCGAGGCTGTCGCGCAGGCGGGCTTCGGTGCCGCCCCATAATTCTTCCTCGAATACGCCGAAGCGTCTGTGCGTATGCAGAACTTCATAATGGCGGAAACTGGCCGACAGGAAATTGGTTGCCCGGAGCCGCTCGGGCCGGGACCAGCTTTCCGGTGCGCCCTCTCTGGTGATCAGTTCGGCGAGATCCGGACTTTCGATGATCCGGCCAAGATTGGTGGACATCATCTGGGCGGAGGTTTGCGCCGCGGCCATGCGCGTCAGTTCCGCATTCTGCTTCAGCTGGATGCCGATAAAGACCAGCGTCAGCACAACGGCGGCGGACGCAAAAATGTTGGCAATGGTGGCGATGGTGTCGAGCATGTCTGATCCTCCCCAGGACTCACGCCAGGACTGGCACCATCAAGCGCCAGTGCCGAGGGAAGGTCAATTCGTCCGGGCGGCCTCCGCCATGAAGGCGTCGTGGCGCAGGCAGGCGCGGATGGCATTCAGCATCAGCAGGCCAAGGCCGAAATAGGCGATGGTCCACGCAACGCCGAAGAGGCCGCCATCAATGCCTGACAGGGCACACAGGAAGAACAGCGCCATCAGCAGGATGGCGCTGACCAGGCCGCGCCCGGTCGAAACGCGCCAGGCCAGAACGAGGATGACGGCGATCTCTGCGCCAGTGAGAAGGAGCTGGATGGCCGGGCTGGCGCCGGCCCCCTGCAGACCTGCGCCGGAGCCACCGAACGCAGACCCGCCAAGAAAGCTGTCGAGCAGGATCAGACAGACGAACACCAATCCGGCGATCGCGCCGCCTTTTGCCAGACGCATCACATCCCCCACGGATGTGATTTCCGGAAAAAGCCTGTCCATTTTTGATTCCCCACTAACGAACTCTACATTTCCACTTTTGATTTCATGGGAAATTTTGTCAACACTTGTCTGGTCACACCCAGCCGGCTGTCTGCGCGGCCAGCCAGACACCGATCACCACAAACAGGGCAGCTGCGATAAAACGCACAATGTTCAGGGGCACACGCTCGATCAGTTCATGGCCAAGGAACACGGCCGGGACATTGGCCAGCATCATGCCCAGCGTGGTACCGGCGGTGACCCAGATGATCTGGTCGAAACGGGCGCCGAGGGCGATCGTTGCCAGCTGTGTCTTGTCGCCCATCTCCACCAGGAAGAAGGCGATGAGTGTTGCAAAGAAGGCGCCGAACCGGGTCGGTTTGTCGTCCAGATCATCCAGCTGGTCGGGGATCAGGGTCCACATACCCATGATCACGAAAGAGGCAGCGATGATGTAGCGGAACCATTCGCCGTCCAGAATATTGGCGACACTCGCGCCGACAAGAGCAGCCAGGAAGTGATTGGCCAGCGTCGCCACCAGGATGCCGAGGATGATTGGCAGCGGCGTGCGGAACCGGGTGGCCAGCAGGATGGCGAGCAGCTGCGTCTTGTCGCCGATCTCGGCCAGTGCAACGACGGCGGTGGATGTAAACAGGGCTTCCATTGAAACGGGTCTCCATGCCGGGCCTTGTTCGAGTCCAACGACACCGCACTCCCCGGCCCGGCAGGGCAGGAGGCGGCGTCATTGGTCTCGCCCGGACGGTGGTGACCGCCCCTTCCGCACCACGGCCTCTCAGCCGAGTATGTTGACACGGAAGCCCGCCTTTCGGCGGCTGGCTACTCCCCAGATGACGGGGCGGAGTTAGACGGGATTGCCGGTGAAGGCAAGGGCGCGCTTGACGCATTAGGGCAATTGTCCTAATGGCGCTGTAGGACAATTGTCCAAATCTTGAGAGCACCAGCATGGCGGCGACGGATACAAGAGCGCAGATCGTAGAGGCGGCGGACCAGCTGTTCTATGAGCGCGGGTTCGAGCACACCTCGTTCGCGGACATCGCAGCAGAGGTGCAGATCTCCCGGGGTAATTTCTATTACCACTTCCGGAGCAAGGACGAGATTCTCGACGCCGTCATCCGGCAGCGTCTGGAAAACACACAGGCCATGCTGGACGGGTGGGAAGCCGAAGGGGCAGGGCCCGTCGAGCGCATTACCAGCTTCATCCAGATCCTGATCGTGAACCAGACGAAGATCATGGCGTTTGGCTGCCCGGTCGGGACGCTGACCAGCGAGCTGGCCAAGCTTGGCCATCCGTCGCAGGCCGGGGCGACAGGACTCTTCTCATTGTTCCGGCACTGGCTTGCGCGCCAGTTCGCCCTGATGGGTCATAAGCCGGGCGATGCCGACCAGCTGGCTCTGCACCTTCTGGCGCGCAGCCAGGGCGTCGCGACGCTGGCAAGCGCCCTTCGCGACAAGGCTTTTGTCGAGGCGGAAGTTCAGGAGATGTGTACCTGGCTCTCGGCGCAGACGCCGGGCCGGCTCCAATAGTATCAATCCTCCGCATCAAGAAGGACACGCCCGATGTATGTCGTTTTACTGAAATTCTCCGGCAACAAATCGAAAGCCCCGGACCTTATGGACGGGCACAATGCCTGGATCCGGGAGGGCTTCGAGGCAGGCGTGTTCCTCGCCGCCGGCTCCCTGCAGCCGAATGCCGGCGGCGGCATCCTCGCCCACGGCACGACGCGCGAGGCGCTGGACGCCCGCATCGCAGCTGACCCGTTTGTCGCCGAAGGCGTGGTGACGGCAGACGTGCTGGAAATCACCCCCGCGCGGACAGATCCGCGCCTGGACTTCCTGAAGGCCTGACCGTCATGAGCCGCACGATCAGGGGAGAGGACGGCAAACAGCGTTGTGCCTGGTGCGCGGCGGCGCCGGATTTTCTTGCCTATCATGACACCGAATGGGGCTTCCCGGTCGCCGATGACCGGCGCCTGTTCGAGAAGCTGAGCCTTGAGGCGTTCCAGTCGGGCCTCAGCTGGCGGACGATCCTGGCAAAGCGGGAGAATTTCCGGGCTGCCTTCGATGGGTTCGATTTCAACAAGGTCGCCCGCTATGGCGACAAGGATGTGGTGCGCCTTCTGGGCGATGCCGGCATCGTGCGCCACCGGGGCAAGATCGAGGCCGTGATCAACAATGCCGCGCGGGCGGGGGAGATGGTGGACCGCCACGGCTCGCTCGCGGCCTTTATCTGGAAGTACGAGCCCGACCCGGCCGCGCTGCCGGCGCCGCAGACGGTCTCTGTTTCGGACGCCTCTGTCGCCCTGTCGAAAGACCTGAAGAAGCTGGGCTGGAAATTCGTCGGGCCGACGACGGTCTACGCCTTCATGCAGGCGATGGGTCTGGTCAACGATCATGCAGAGGGCTGCGTTGTCAGGCGGAAGGTGGCGCAGGCCCGGAAAGCTTTCGTTCGGCCCTGAGGCAGCGGCAGGAAGGTGACGGCGCCGCACGGCTGCGCTAAAGGCAGCGCATGTTCGAGACGACTTTCATCACATTGTTTCCCGAGGCCTTTCCGGGCCCGCTTGGCGTGTCCATCCTGGAAAGGGCGCGCAAGGAAGGCATCTGGGACTGGGAAACGATCCAGCTGCGCGAGTTCGGCCTCGGCAAGCATCGCAATGTCGATGCGCCGCCGACCGGGGGCGGGGCGGGCATGGTGCTGCGCCCCGATGTGGCTGCCGCCGCGCTCGACAGTATCGTCACGACGAACAAGCATCTCATCTATCTCTCCCCGCGCGGGAAGCCGTTCACACAGGAAATGGCGCGGGAATACGCGGAAAGCCCCGGCCTCGTCATGTTCTGTGGCCGGTTCGAAGGCCTCGACCAGCGGGTGATCGAAACCCACGGCCTGGAGGAGGTCTCGATGGGCGATTTCGTGCTTGCGGGCGGAGAAGTGGCAGCCATGGCGCTGACCGAGGCGGTGGTGCGGCTGCTACCCGGCGTGGCTGGCAATGCAGACTCCTTGAGTGAGGAATCCTTCGAGAATGGCCTCCTGGAACATGACCAGTATACGCTGCCGCGGCAGTGGGGCCCTTACGGGACTCCGGATGTCCTGCTGTCCGGAGATCACAAACGCATCGCAGAATGGCGTTTGAACAGCGCAAAGGCGTTGACAAAGCAACGCCGCCCCGATTTATACGCCGCTTACTCCGAAACCCACGATATCCAAGCGCCGGAGACAGGCGATGAACATTATTGAACAGCTGGACGCAGAAGAAGTTTCCCGCGTCCTCGGCGGCAAAGAAATCCCGGCTTTCTCGCCCGGTGACACGCTGGCCGTGAACGTCCGCATTACGGAAGGCGACCGTGAGCGCGTGCAACGCTTTGAAGGCGTGTGCATTGCTCGTTCGGGCGCTGGCGTGAACGAGAGCTTCACGGTCCGTAAGATCTCTTTCGGTGAAGGCGTGGAGCGTGTGTTCCCGCTGGTTTCGCCGATGATCGAGTCGATCGAAGTGAAGCGTAAGGGCCGCGTTCGCCGCGCCAAGCTCTACTATCTGCGCGGCCTGCGCGGTAAGGGTGCCCGTATCGCCGAGCGGACCACCGGCCACGGCATCGAGCAGGTTGAGATCGCCGTCTCGAAAACCGAGCGCCGCCGCCAGAAGGACGCCGAAAAGGCTGCCCGCAAGGAAGCCGCTGCTAAAGAGCGCGAAGCCGCTGCCAAGGCAAAAGCCGAAGCAGATGCCGCGGCCGCTGCCGCCGCTGAGGCCGAAGCCGCCGCAGAAGCTGCAGAGGGCGGCGCAGAGGAATAGTCCTCTACTGCCCCAGATCTGCCATTGGCAAAATGATAAGCGCCCCTGCCGAATGGCGGGGGCGTTTTCGTTTTACGGTTCAATGCAGCCCGGTGCTCGCCTTGGCATAGGCTGTCATTTCCGACACGAGATGGTCGAAGACGAGACGCATACGGCGGTTGCCGCGAAGGTCTTCGTGCATGGTGATCCAGGTCTCGAGGCTGAAGCTCATCTCTTCCGGGAAGAGGCGGATGAGGTCCGGATTTCCCCGCGCCAGATTGGGCTGGCAAATTCCGATGCCGAAACCTGCGCGGATCGCGGCAAGCTGGGCGACGTCATTGTCTGTCCGGAATGCAAACATCTCCCGCTTCAGGGGCATGCCGATGCTCTGCAGCGCCTGAATGCCGGCTGTCTGCTGGTCGAAGCCGATAATTGCGTGGTCTTGTAGGGCGTCGACCGTCTCCGGGCGACCGCGCCGGGCGAGATAGTCTTTGTGGGCATACATGGCGAGCTGGATGTTGCCGGCTTTCTGCGCCACCAGCGCCCCCTGGGCGGGACGCACCATGCGCACCGCAATGTCGGCGTCGCGGCGCAGCAGGTCTGACGTTTCGTTCGTGGCGACGAGTTCGAAGTCGATGCCGGGATAATCCGCACTGAAGCGGGTGAGCATGCCGGGCAGGACTTCCACACCGATGATCTGGCTGGCGCTGATCCGGACGGCGCCTGAAATCCCGCCCTCCGCGCCGGAGGCGGTCCGCAACATGGCGGCGGAAGCTGCTTCCATGGCAAGCGCATGGGGAATGAGCGCGCCGGCCAGATCTGTTGGCGAGAGGCCGTGTGGGGAGCGGATGAACAGGGCGCCGCCGCCAAGCGCTTCTTCCAGCAGGGTAATGTGGCGGGCGACGGTGGGCTGGGTCAGGCCGCTGGCCCGTGCGGCAGCAGACAGGCTGCCCGTGCGCCAGACGCCGAGGAAAGACCGGCAATGGTCCCAGGAGAGGGGTAGCTGTTCCACTATTTTTCTATAGCCGGTACATAAAATATCGCAATTTTCTTTATCAGGGATCGCGAGCACCTTTGCCCTGCCGACGCAAAGGAGACCTTCCATGAACCCTTCACGCACAGCGCTCGTCCTCGGGGCCACAGGCGGGGCAGGCTATGAAATCGCCGGAGCCCTTCATCGCCGGGGCTGGCAGATCCGAGCGCTCAGCCGCCGGCCTGATTACGGCCAGACGCTGCTGCCTTATGCAGACTGGCTGCGAGGTGATGCGATGAATGCCGCCGACGTGGCCGATGCCGCGATCAATGCAGAGCTGATCGTCCATGCGGTGAACCCGCCGGGCTACCGGAACTGGCAGGGCCTCGCTTTGCCGATGCTGGAAAATACGATCGCCGCCGCAAAGGCCACTGGCGCGCGGATCATGTTTCCGGGCACGGTCTATAATTATGGCCCGGACGTCTTCCCCCTGCTGAAAGAGAGCGATCCGCAGACCCCGCGCACCCGAAAGGGCGCGATCCGCGTGGAGATGGAGCAGCGTCTCCAGCACGCCGCAGGACAGGGGACGCGTGTGCTGATCGTGCGGGCAGGGGACTTTTTCGGGCCGCACAGCACAGGCAACTCCTGGTTCTCTCAGGGGCTCGTAAAGTCGGGCAAGCCGGTGACATCTGTAATGTGGCCGGGGCGGAAGGGCGTAGGCCATGCCTGGGCCTACCTGCCGGATTATGGAGAGGCAGTTGCCCGGCTGATCGACAGGGACAGGGAAATGTCCGCATTCGAAACATTCCATTTCGACGGCCACTGGTTCGAGGACGGCCGGGAATTTGCAGACGCAATCCGCTTTGCGGCCGGTGCGCCGGATGCCCCGGTTCGCGGTTTTCCGTGGTTTGTTCTTTTGGCGCTGTCGCCCTTTGTGTCCCTGTTCCGGGAACTGGCGGAGATGAAATATCTCTGGGACGTGCCGGTGCGCCTCGACAATCGAAAACTGACGGATTTCCTTGGCGAGGAGCCGCACACACCGCTCCATGCTGCACTGTCGAAGACACTGGAAAAGATGGATTGTCTCCCCTCAACGGCGCAGACCCGGCAGGAGTTCAACTTAAGGGATTGTTGAGGCCTGTGTGATGTCATCTCCTCCTGTGGGGAGTACTGGAACCGATGACTGGCGATGCCAAAACCGGATTGCTGACGGAGACGCTGAATCTCCTGCCCAATCCCGTTTTTATCCGGCGCGCTGATCATGTCTGGGTCGAGGTAAATGAGGCCTTCTGCCGCTTCACCGGACAATCCCGCGACGCGCTTATCGGTGCCGGGGGGCAGGACAATTTCCCTGTAGACCGGCCCGGCCTCTTCGGCGAACTGGCAGATCTCGCCCTTGGGGCACCTGAAGGCCACGTCCAGACCGAGCAGGTCACCAATGCCGCGGGCGATACATGCTGGATGGAGATCACCGCGTCCTGCACCGAGGGTGCAGACGGCCATACATATATTATTGGTATCCTGACGGATGTGACTGAGACGAAGCAGCAGGCGGCAGAGTTGGAAACAGCACGCCAGATTGCGCTTAACGCGTCAAAATCCAAGACGGAATTTCTTGCCAATATGAGCCATGAGATCCGGACACCGATGAATGGCGTCCTTGGCATGTCTCAGGTGCTTCGGCGCACGGCGCTGGACGAAGAACAGGTCGAGATCGTTGAAATGATCGAGCGGTCCGGTGAGGCGCTGCTGACGGTCATCAATGACATTCTAGACTTCTCGAAGATCGAGGCAGGCAGGCTGAAGATCGATGCTGAGCCGTTCTCACTGTCCGGTGTTCTGGACGATGTGGCCGCCTTGCTGGGGTCCGGTGCGAACGAGAAGGGGATCGAGCTGATCACCGATATTTCGCGCGACGTGCCGGACGAAGTCATTGGTGATGCCGGTCGTATCCGTCAGATCCTGACCAATCTTGTCGGCAATGCGATCAAATTCACGACCAAAGGTCATGTCCTGGTCCGCATCGCCGGATCGGGCCAGGGCGGATATGCCCATTTGGCCATCACCGTGGATGACACCGGCGTTGGCATCCCGGAAGACAAGCTGGATACGGTCTTCCACCAGTTCGAACAGGCCGACGCGTCGACGACGCGCCGTTATGGCGGCACGGGGCTCGGGCTCTCCATCTGCCGCAGCCTGGTTGAGGCGATGGCAGGCGAGATCGGCGTGACCTCGACTTTCGGCGTCGGGTCGACCTTCCGCGTGGAGCTGACCCTGCCGATTGCGGACGATGAGCCGCGCCTGTTTCTGGAGCCGGTCGAGCGGGCAGACCTCAGCCATCTCCGCGCGCTGGTGATTGACGACATTTCGCTGAACTGCCGCATCTCCGCCAGCCAGCTGGCCCTGTATGGCATCCGCTCGGACCATGAGATGGATCCGCGGGCGGGTCTGCGCCGCCTTGCCGACGCGTACAACCGCCGCGAGCCCTACGACCTGCTGGTGCTGGATTTCCAGATGCCGGACATAGATGGCCTGCGGGTCGCGCAGATGATCCGGTCCAAACCGGCCTTCAACCGGCTGAAGATCGTGGTTGTTTCCTCGGTAGATTCTGCCGAGGTCAAAGAGGCCTTCCTGAAAACCGGGGTCAGCGCCTTCCTCGTGAAGCCTCTCCGCAGCGGCGTTCTGGGAGAAACCGTTGCCCAGGCATTCCAGGGGACAGAACGCCAGAGGCCCGCCAAAGCCCCGCGCCCGGAGGCGCCGGCCAGGCCCGCCCGGGCGGTGCGGTCCGGCATGTCCCTGTCTGCCGGGCGGATCCTGATTGCTGAAGACAATGACGTGAACCAGCGCGTCATTGCCGGGCTTTTGCGGACAAGCGGCTATGAGCTGCACTTTGCAGCAAACGGGGAGGAGGCGGTCGAGCTCTTCCGCCAGAATGCCTACGCCCTGGTGCTGATGGATGTCTCCATGCCGGTGATGGACGGGCTTGCGGCCACGCGGGTCATTCGCGATTTTGAAAGTTCCGGCGGCCGCCCGCCGACCCCCATCATTGCCGTGACAGCCCATGCCATGACCGAGGAGCGGCAGGATTTCCTTACCCGCGGCGTGGATGCCGTGCTGACCAAGCCGCTCGACAAGGCGGAATTGCTGGAGGCGGTTGAGACATGGGCCCGCAGAACGGTGCACCGGGTCGCCTGACCGGTCATCTGACACATTGACGCGGTGCCTCGTGTGTTGCACGAGACGCGCTGAGTTGCGCGTTTGAGCGCAATAATCTTCTACAGACAGGGAATTTTCGGCCCATGGCAGGCAAGACACTCTACGACAAGATTTGGGATGCGCATCTGGTGCACACCGATGAGGCGTCGGGGGAAAGCCTTCTCTATATCGATCTGCACCTGATCCACGAAGTGACCACGCCGCAGGCCTTTGCCGGGCTGAAAGCCGCCGGGCGCAGTGTGCGCCGTCCGGACCTGACGCTTGCGACGCCGGACCATAACACGCCGACGGAGAACCAGGCGGCCGGCCTTGCCGGTGTCAAAGACCCGGAAGCACGCAACCAGCTCGAAACGCTGATGCGCAATGTGGAAGAGTACAAGATCGAAATCTTCCCGATGGGCGACATCCGAAATGGCATCGTCCACGTGATCGGGCCGGAGCAGGGCCGGACCCAGCCGGGCATGACGATCGTCTGCGGCGATAGCCACACGTCCACGCATGGCGCGTTCGGCGCGCTGGCGCACGGTATCGGTACATCCGAAGTGGAGCATGTGCTGGCGACTCAGACGCTTCGCGCCCGGAAGATGCAGAACATGGCCATCGAAGTGACCGGCAAGCTGAAGCCGGGCGTGACGGCGAAAGACCTGGCGCTGCACATCATTGCCCAGATAGGCACAGCTGGCGGCACGGGTTGTGTGATGGAATATCGCGGCGAGGCGATCCGGAACCTTACCATGGAAGGGCGCATGACGCTGTGTAATCTTTCCATCGAGGGCGGCGCCCGTGCAGGCCTGATTGCGCCGGACGAGAAGACCTTCGCCTATCTGAAGGGCCGTCCGTCAGCCCCGAAGGGCGGGGCCTGGGAAGTGGCCGAAAGTTTCTGGAAGACGCTCTACACGGATGAAGACGCCGTGTTCGACCATGTCGTCAAAATCAATGCGGAAGACGTTGAGCCGACGGTCACCTGGGGCACCAGCCCGGAACAGGGTATTCCGGTCTCAGGTATTATTCCGAAGCCGGAGGACTTCTCCGATCCGGTTAAAGCTGCCGCCTGCGAACGTGCGCTGACCTATATGGGCCTTGAGGGCGGTAAGCCGATTGCGGGCACGCCGGTTCAGCGCGTGTTTATCGGCTCGTGCACCAATTCCCGCATCGAGGATTTGCGTGCGGCCGCCGAGATCGCAAAGGGCAATCAGGTGGCAGAGGGTGTGCGCGCCATGGTCGTACCGGGCTCGGGCCTCGTCCGGGCGCAGGCGGAGGAAGAAGGCCTCGACCAGATCCTGATCGAAGCCGGCTTCGAATGGCGCGAGCCGGGCTGTTCCATGTGTCTCGGCATGAACCCGGATATCCTGTCACCGGGCGAACGCTGTGCCTCGACCTCGAACCGCAACTTCGAAGGCCGTCAGGGCCGCGGCGGCCGCACCCACCTCATGAGCCCGGCCCTCGCCGCGAAAGCCGCCATCACGGGCGTGATCGGCTAAAGCTTCAGCCCGAAGCGCGGACCGATCCATGTCATCGCGAGGTAGAGCGCGATGGTGAGGACACAACCTGCGACGAGTGAAAGCCAGAAGGACCAGCCCTGTTTCAGCAGGACCGGGATCAGCAGAAACATCGGCAGGCTGGGCAGCACATACCAGAAAGTGGCGGCCGAATGTGCCGCCATGTTCTCAATGTCCGGTTTGTCCCGCCAGAGCCAGATCATGCCCAGAACGGAAACAAGCGGCAGGGATGCCACAAGGGCCCCCGCGCCGGGATACCGTTTCGAGATTTCCGAAACGATCGCGACAATCGCGCCCGAGATCAGGGCTTTGAGAAGCAGGTAGATCATGGCGAAGACTTGCATGTGCACCGGCACCCCGGCAATGCCTGACCGATTGGTGAGGTCCGTCCTAAACCGAGCTTTCAGTTGCCTCCTCGTCGCCGCGGGCGGATAGTCTCCGCAAAACCGATATGGAGGACGTGATGGCTGGAGCTGTGAAACTACCCGGGAATGTAACGCTGGATGGCCCGCGTGGGCGGACCTATGCGTCCATTCTTGAAACGGTCGGCGCGACGCCGCTGGTGGCCGCGCCAAAATTCGCCGCTGAAAAGGGCATCAAGGCGAACCTCCTGTTCAAATGCGAATTCTTCAATCCGCTGGCCAGTGTGAAGGACCGGATTGGTCTGAACATGATCCTGGAGCTGGAAGCCTCCGGCAAGCTGAAGCCCGGCGGGACACTGGTGGAGCCGACGTCTGGCAACACAGGCATCGGTCTCGCCTTCGTGGCGGCCTCACGCGGCTACAAGCTGATTCTGACCATGCCGGAATCCATGTCGATCGAGCGGCGGCGGATGCTGGCCTATCTGGGTGCGCAGCTGGAGCTGACGCCGAAAGAGAAGGGCATGGGCGGAGCCATCGCCAAGGCGCAGGAAATCATCGCCTCGACACCGGGTGCTGTCATGCCCAGCCAGTTCGACAATCCTTCCAATCCGGCGATCCATGAAAAAACGACGGCCGAGGAAATCTGGAACGATACAGACGGCGCCGTCGATGCGGTGATCGCCGGCATCGGCACGGGTGGCACGTTCACAGGATGCGGCCGCGTGCTGAAGGCAAAGAAGCCGGGCCTGAAAATGATTGCCGTCGAGCCCTCGGGCAGTCCGGTTCTGTCTGGTGGTGATCCCGGCCCGCACATGATCCAGGGCATTGGCGCCGGCTTTGTGCCCGGCAATGCCGACACAAGCCTGATCGACGATGTGGTGCAGGTCGACAATGAGGAAGCCATGGAAACGGCCCGCCTGCTGGCGAAGCTGGAAGGTATTCCGGGCGGCATCTCGTCGGGCGCGGCGGCTGCGGCGGCCGTGAAATATGGCAGCCGGGAAGACATGGCGGGCAAGACGCTGGTTGTGATCCTGCCGAGCTTTGCCGAGCGTTACGTCTCGACGGCCCTGTTCGAAGGCCTGTAAACGTCTCTGCGTGATCGCGCTCCATACCCTCGCCCTGTTCATCCTTGGCCTCGTCATGCTGGCGATGGCCGCAGGGCTGGATGCGATGATCCGGCTGGACGTGTCCGGCTGGGTGCAGCTGCTGTTGGCCGGGTTCGGTGTTTATCTGATCGTCATGGCCTGGTTCTCCCTGCGCTTCGACCGGCGCCGCGCGGCGGTGTTGGAAACGGGGGCCTCCCAGCCTGTGGTCTTCGAGATCAACCGGACATCCGACGGGGAATCGGCGGCCTATCTCGCGGAAGTCACCGTTGGAGACGAGGTATGGATCACGCCGCTGCGCATTTCCCGGCGCGTGCGCAAGCTGCGAAAGCAGGGTGAACTGGACGGCGAGGCGTGGCTGGACGGGGAGGGGCGGCTCGTGGCGCTTGCCCATGAGGGCGAACAGCTGCGCGTCATGCCGTTTCCGCGCCGCAAGCGGTTTGGAAAGAAAGACAGGAAGAAGAAAAAGACATGAGCCAGCTTGTGACCGGCCTCGACCATATCGTGCTTGTCGTGCCCGAGATCGACTCTGGTGCGGCTGTCTATGAAAGCCTGCTGGGCCGGCCGCCAGTCTGGCGCGCGGAGGCGGAAGGCGGCGCCGCGACGGCGATTTTCAAGGTCGCCAACACCAGTCTCGAACTGATGGCGCCTGCCGGGGACGGGCCGGTGGCTGACAGGCTGCGGGAAATTATCGAAGCAGAAGGCCCCGGCCTGAAGACGCTGGCCTTCGGGACGGCTGATATTGAAACCGCCCATCACAAACTCACGCGGCGGGGCATGGAGCCGCATGAAGTCATCCCGGGTGAGAGTACCAATAGGCTGGACGGTACGGCGCGGAGCTGGAAGCGTTTCCGTTGCACCGATGAGCAAACAGCCGGCGTGAAGACCTTCCTGGTCCAGCCGGATACCCCGCTGCCCAGCCAGAACGATCCGGAAGGCGCGGTGATCTCGCTGGACCATATCGTCATCGACACGCCGAACCCTGACCGGGCGCTCGGGCTTTACGGCGCGCGGCTCGGCCTTGATCTCGCGCTCGACCGCAATGCGCCGCAATGGAAGACGCGTTTCCTGTTCTTCCGCACCGGCGGGCTGACCTTTGAGGTGATCCACCGGTTGGGCGAGACACATGACCCGGCAGGACCGGACAGGATCTGGGGCCTGACCTGGGAAGTGGCCGATCTTGCCGCCGCTCATGCGCGCCTGACGGAAGCGGGCTTCAATGTTTCGGAACTGCGCAAAGGCCGCAAGCCCGGCTCAAGCGTCTTCACCGTCCGCGATGGCACAATGGGTGTTCCGACGCTTTTCATTGCGCATGAGCCGAAGTAAGAACGCCCCCATGACACCGTTTACCGAAATCACCGGAACCGCCGCACCGCTGCTCGAAAAGGGCAAGCCCATGTCCAATGTCGACACGGACATGATCATCCCGAAACAGTTCCTGAAAACGACCGAACGGACCGGCTTGTCCAAAGGCCTCTTCTATGAACTGAAGACGCTGGCCGATGGGTCGCCGAATCCGGACTTCGTTCTGAACAAGCCGGAATTCGGCAAGGCGGGCATTCTGATCGCGGGCGAAAATTTCGGTTGCGGCTCGTCGCGTGAGCATGCGCCTTGGGCGCTGGCAGACCAGGGCATTTCGGTCATCATCGCGCCGAGCTTTGCCGACATCTTCCACAATAATTGCTACAAGAACGGCATCCTGCCGGTGCGGTTGCCAGTGGATGTCTGTGAGAAACTCGCGCAACAGGCCGGCGGGTCGAACCATATCTTCTCGGTAAACCTCGAAACGCAGACCGTGACGGCGCCGGACGGTGAGACCTATACGTTCGATGTCGATCCGGGACGTAAATCCAATCTGCTGCAGGGGCTCGACGAGATCGGCGCCTCTCTGCAGGCCGAAGGCGACATCAATGCCTATGAGGCGACGCGCAAAGTCTCCATGCCATGGCTTGAGCCGGCAGGCTGAGGCGGGCCGGCATGAAACGGGAGCTTCCGATGCCGGACAGAGTGAAACCAATCCTGCTGATGTTGGGCCTGATCGGCCTTGGTGCCTGTCACAATGATCCGTTTTCCCTGAAGCCGGAGGTCAATGTGACCTTGCCGAAGGATCCGCCACCTGATTCAGCTCCGGCAGAGCAGACGGATGGCGACGCCGGCCTCGAAGCGGAGCAAGGATCATGATCGTCATAGAAGGCAGCGTCAGGGTTCCTCCGGAAAAGGTCGAGGCCGCCCGGCCGGCCATGGAAACCATGATCCGGGCAAGCCGCGCTGAACCGGGCTGTATCGATTATGCCTACAGTATCGATGTGCTGGACCCCGGGCTCATCCGGGTGACCGAACGCTGGGAAAGCCGCGAAGCCCTGCAGGCGCATTTTGCGACCCCGCACATGGCGGTATGGCGTGCTGAATTTGCCGGCCTCGGCGTCTCCGACCGGTCCCTGCGCCTTTATGAGGCTGAACCGGAAGCCATTTGATGTTTCTCTTTTTGATTGTATAAAAAGTGAAATCGTGGGCATTGCGCCGCGTGGACGCAACCGCTAGGCATATCGTCCAACAATAAGGATTTTATGCATGAAACGTATTTTCTGTGTCTCCGCCCTTGGTCTGGCTGCGTTGGCAACGGCGTGTTCGACACCTGCTGCCGGCACCCAGACGGCGGCTGCCAATGTCGGTCCCAATGGCGAACCGCTTGTTTGTCGCAGCATGAAGGTGACGGGCACCCGCTTCCCGCAAAAGGAATGCAAGACGGCCGAAGCGTGGGAGCAGTATGATGCTTACACCAATAGTAACGCCAAGGAATCGACAGACGGCTACCAGCGCGTCAGATCCGGTGCTGCTACCAATGCCGGTGGCTGATCGTTGAAAGAATGGGGCAAGCTTTGAGTTACGTTCGGAACGGATTTTCAGCGCTTGCCCTTTTCGCTGCAACGGCGGCGTGCACAACGCCTGTTGCGGCGCCTGCCGGTGAAACGGACACATCCAATCTCGTATCGGCGGATGGCGAAGACGTCATCTGCAGAAGATTAGCCGTGACCGGCACCCGGTTTGCGGAAAAGACCTGCAAGACGCAGGCGGCATGGGACGCCTTCGACGATTATACAAATTCCAACGCCAAAGAGCAGACGGACAAGTTCCAGCGTCTGAACTCGGGCTGCTCGACACAGGCAGAGGGGAGCTGCTCCTGACGTCTGCATTGGACCATGAACGATTTTAATTTGTAGGGAATTGCATCATGAAGAAACTTATTCTTGCTGCCACAGCCGGGCTGGTCCTGACCGCCTGTGCCAGCGGCGCCAGTGAAAAAATGACCGTCGCTGAAGGCGCTCAGATGGAATGCCGCTCGATCACCGAGTCCGGAACGATTCTGCCCAAGCGCGTCTGCAACAACAAGGCGACCTGGGCCGAGATTGATGAGCGGGACAGGGAAGCGGCCAAGAATGCGATCAATGGTGTGATGTCCCAGCGAGGACAGATGCCGAAGAAAGAAGGTTTCGGCGGCTGATCCGAAGCCTGTCTGCGTCAAAAACCATGGGTGACAGGGCGCCCCTGCGGGGGTAGAGCCGCACCCATTGGTTTTGCGCAATCTACAGGCCTGAACATGCACCAGACACTCCTCCTGCTCCCGGGTGACGGGATTGGTCCAGAAGTCATCGCCGAAGTCCGCCGGGTGGCGGAAGTCGTCGCGCCTGACCTGAAGCTGGAAGAAGGCCTGGTCGGCGGCGCCTCCATCGACGCGCATGGTGAGCCGCTGACGGAAGAGACGCTCGCCCATGCACGCCATGCCAGTGCAGTCCTGCTGGGGGCTGTCGGCGGTCCGAAATGGGTTGGCGCAGCGCGTGACAAGCGCCCGGAAGCCGGCCTGCTGGCTCTGCGCAAGGGCCTCGACGTGTTCGCAAACCTGCGACCGGCTTTCTGTTTCCCAGCCCTCGTCGAAGCCTCCAGCCTGAAGCGGGAGATCGTCGAAGGTCTTGACCTGATGATCGTCCGCGAGCTGACGGGCGGCGTCTATTTCGGCCAGCCGCGAGGCATTGACGAGACCAGCGGCATCCGCCGGGGCTATGACACGGCTGTTTACACCCATCCGGAAATCGAGCGCGTGGCGCACGTGGCTTTTGAGATCGCGCGCGGGCGCCAAGGCAAGGTCTGCTCGGTGGAGAAGTCGAACGTCATGGAATCCGGCCTGTTCTGGCGTCAGGAAGTCACGCTGGCCCATGCCGAAATGGGCGCAGGCGTGGACCTGTCCCACATGTATGCCGATGCCTGCGCCATGGAACTGGTACGTGCGCCGAAGCAGTTCGATGTGATCCTGGCTGACAATCTCTTCGGTGACATCCTGTCGGATGAGGCGGCCATGCTGACCGGCTCCATCGGCATGTTGCCGTCGGCTTCGCTCGGTGCACCGGGCACGCCGGGGCTTTATGAGCCGGTCCATGGCTCTGCGCCGGACATTGCCGGGCAGGGCATCGCCAATCCGTGCGCGGCGATCCTGTCGCTGGAAATGGCGCTGCGTTGGTCGCTCGGCCGCGAGAAAACCGCAGATATTCTGTTCGCGGCGGTCGGCAAGGCGCTCGAGCAGGGCGCTCGCACGAAGGACCTTGGCGGCAGCCTGACAACCCGCGAAATGGCGGACGCAGTCATCGCCGCGCTCTGACAGGCTGACGCAGGGGCAAGATTGCCCGTCTCCATCCCGCATGAGAGCATTCCCCTAAAAATATAAGGGAGGAATGCCATGTCATATGCCGATGGACGACTGATCCATGATGCCGACAGCCATCTGATGGAGCCGGCCGATTGTCTCGATCCTTATTTCGAGAAGCGCTTGCTGGACCGGTTCCTGGCGTTGCCGCGCGTACAGGAACTGCGCACGGGCGCCAAGGCCGCACACGTCGACGAACGCCTGGCGCTGCAACAGGATGCGGCTTTCCGGGCCGAAGCGGACGACAACATCCTCCTGCGGAAGAACTACGACGCGCATGGCGCCTGGCTCCGGCAGGACCGGCCGCACACGCTCGACAAGCTCGGCTTTGCCAGCCAACTCGTCTTCACCACACATTGCCTCGGTAATTTCGGCCTCGATCAGGGGCGCGATATGGAGCTCTGCTACGCGGCAGCCGATGCGCATAACCGGATGATGACGGACTTCTGCAGCATCGACCGCCGTCTTCTCGCTGTCGCCTACGTGCCGCTGGAGGACTTTGACCGGTCGCTCGCCACGGCGAAGCTGGCCATTGAGCTTGGCGCCAAGGCGCTGATGGTGCCGAGCCTTTGCCCGCAGAATCATTCGCCAAGCCATGTCGCGCTGGATCCGGTCTGGGCAACGGCGCAGGAGGCCGGCATTCCTGTCGTGCTTCATGTGGGCGGCGAGAGAAAACTAAATCCGGTCTACAAGGAGAATGGCCTGCCGCCGGTGCCGGACTTCCACGGCGGCGACGACAATTTCACTTCTGTTTCCTACATGCCGATCCCGGAAGCGGCGATGCAGACGCTGGCGACGCTGATCTTCGATGGCGTGTTCGACCGGTTTCCGGATCTCAAATGGGGCGCCATCGAACTCGGCGCAAACTGGGTGCCCGGCTGGATGCGGGCCATGGATTCGGCGGCTCATGCCTTCATGCGCAATGAAGAGCGTTTGCAGAAACTGACCGCGAAGCCCTCAGAGATTGTCCGCCGCCAGTTCCGGGCTGCGCCCTATCCACATGAGGATGCAGGCTGGATTGTCCGCAATGCCGGCGAAGAGATCGCCATGTTCTCCTCCGACTTCCCGCATGTCGAAGGCGGCCGCAATCCGCTGAAGCGGTTCGACGAAACGCTGCAGGGCCTGCCGGAAAGCGCCGTGAAAGCGTTCTATTCCGGCAACTTCATCGACATGATGGGGGAGGGCCTCGCCCCGGACCTGCGCGTGCCGGAACTGCAGCAGTCGGCCTGACCCTTTAAGGGACAGGCCAGCGCCTTAAGGGGGGGATGGTGGATGGCAGACGAAGACCCGACAGAGACGCGGGAGGCGAAACTCGCCCAACGCCGGGCGCGCGTGGAATACTTTGCCTTCATTGCCCAGATTGTCAGTGCCATTGCTATCGTCATCTCGCTGGTCTTCGTCGGGATCCAGTTACATGACGGGAACACGGTCACGCTGCGCAATGAATCCAATGCCACCATGACGCAATGGTCGGCTTTCCGTGCCTCGATCTACTCGGATCGCGACACGGCGGAGGTGTTCCGGGCCGGAATGTCTGGGGCCCCGCCGCTGGATGCGACGGACCAGCTGCGCTTTGGCTACATCATGCGCGAGCATGCATGGGCGACGTTCCAGATCTGGGACCGGGCGAAACGCGGTCTGGTGCCGAGCGCGAACTTCGAGGCCGGGGCGGCGCCGGATTATCTGAAAGTGATCTGCACGCCGGGTGGTTCGGTTGTCTGGGCCGGGATCCGCAGTGAAATGCCCGCGCCCTTCGTCGCTGACATGGACCGGATTGCGCAGGCTTATGCGCCTGCGCACCATGTCAGCTGCATTCCGGAAGAATAGGGCGGCCTCGGCCTAACTGTAGTCGGCGATCCGGCAGAGCAGATCGCCGCGGAATTCGAAGAAGCTGGCGCCGCGGACTTTCACCGTCTCGCCGGCTTTCACGCCATTGGGCAGGTCGACCGCGGCCTTGCCTTCGAACTCCACCTCTGCGGCGGCCTTTCCGGCGCCTGAGACGACATTGATCAGCCTCTGGCGGCGGTAGGAGAAGGCGTTGCCGGACAATTCCGCCACCTGGCGCATCATGTCCTTGCCGTCGAGGCGCATGGATCCGCCGGCATTGGAGATGTTTTCAAACACGACATCATCGGTCACGCAGTCGAGCATGCCGTCGATGTCACGGGCATTGTAGCTTTGAATATAGCGGGCAATTACGTCGTCGAGCATGGGGCGGGGGCCTCCATATGTGTCTCCGGGAGCCCTTTTGGTCTGCCTGACAGGGCCGGGAATGGCAACAGGCTTTGCGCATCGGCTGGAAATGCGTCATAAGCCCGCCTCGAATTACGAGGAGCGAAAGAGCCATGGGCACACGGATTGCGATTGTCGGCGCGACAGGAAATGTCGGGCGTGAATTGCTGGCCATTCTGGACGAACGCATGTTCCCGGCGGACGAAGTCCACGCCGTGGCCTCGCGCCGGTCGCTGGGCAAGGAAGTTTCCTTCGGCGACCGCACCCTCAAATGCCAGGACATTGAGAGCTTTGACTTTTCCAAGGTCGATCTCGTCCTGATGTCGGCCGGCGGTTCTACCGCGAAACAGTGGTGCCCGAAAATCGCCAAGGCCGGCGCCATCACCATCGACAATTCCTCGGCCTGGCGGATGGACCCGGACGTGCCGCTGGTCGTCCCGGAGTGCAATGGCGATGCGGTGATGGACTACAAGAAGAAGATGATCATCGCGAACCCGAACTGCTCGACCGCGCAGCTCGTCGTGGCACTGAAGCCGCTGCACGATGCCGTGGGCGTCAAGCGCGTTGTGGTCTCGACCTATCAGTCCGTTTCCGGCGCCGGCAAGGATGCGATGGACGAACTCTGGAACCAGACGCGCGGCATCTATGTGAACGATGAGCCGACGCCTGAGATTTTCCAGAAGGAGATCGCCTTCAACGTGATCCCGCAGATCGACGTTTTCATGGAGGACGGCTTCACCAAGGAAGAGTGGAAGATGCGCGTCGAGACGAAGAAGATCGTCGACGAGAGTATCGAACTTGTCGCGACCTGTGTGCGTGTGCCGGTCTTTGTCGGCCATTCCGAAGCGGTCAGCGTGGAACTGGATGCGCCGATGAGCGCGAAGGAAGCGCAGGACCTCTTGCGCGAAAGCCCCGGCATCATGCTGGTCGATGATCCGGAGGAAGACCTCTACATCACGCCGAAAGAGTGCGTTGGTGACTGGGCGACCTTCATCAGCCGCGTGCGCAAGGACCCGACCGTCGAGAACGGCCTGATGTTCTGGTGCGTGTCCGACAACCTGCGCAAGGGTGCGGCCCTCAACGCCGTGCAGATCGCTGAAGAGCTGCTGAACCGCGGCGTCATCAAGCCGAAGAAACAACCGGCTGTAACGGACTGATCCTCAGCGGCGTCGGCGGAGCTGCCTGCGATACTCGTCGTCCCTGCGTGATATTTCCTCAAGCCATTTGCACTGGCCTTCGAGGCATTCACCTGTCGCCGCGTCGAACAGGCTGGAATGGTTGAAGGTGCCTTTCGGCTTCTCAACGCCTTCCGCCAGACCGAATTTGACGGAGTGCGCCCCGTTTAGTCCGGCCGGAATGCGCGGGATCGGGCCATTGATCAGGTAGCCGGCTTCTTCCGGAACGAAGGTCAGGGCACCGGCTTCGACGAGCTGGATCAGACCTGCCTCAGCGGGCAGGACATCATAGACGTCCACCGGCCGTGTCGAGACAACGGTCTCCGGGTGAACCATCACGACGCCGCCCGGATAGAAGCTCCTGAACTGGTTGACCGTGAAGTTCCGGGCGTTCGGGTTCACGCGGACGGGCTTGCTGTCACGGATCACATAATTGCCGGCGTCGGTCGTGATCATTGGTCCGTTCCGGGAAGATCTGGCGCCGCCCAGTTTTCCGGATGGCGCCCGTACGGTGCCGACGCTTTCAACCCCGACCATGCGGAGGTCGTCACGCCGGAAAATACTCCGTAGTTTCTGGAACAGGTGTTCGGCTCCATAGTGCACAAGCTCGTACGGTTGGCCGCAGGCATTGGGATTCAGGGCGCCAACACGGCTGGCGGTCAGGCCCGTGACGGCCACGCCCGGACCGGTCTTTGTGGGGGCCGGTTGCACGATCAGGCGCTCAACCCGCTCTGTTGCCCCTTCGACAACCCAGAGCATCGGCTGGCCGCTCAACGCGATCAGATAGACCGGCGTGTCACCCGGATCGACATGAATGAACGCGGCGGTCGTTTCCTCATCCTGTCCGGCGACGGCAATGTTCGAGAGGGCGTTGCCGTGCGAAACCATGATGCCGAGGATTTCGGCATCCTCGCTGGGCCGCGGCATCGAACAGGCGGTCGACACTCTTTTGATGCGGGTCCGGCCCGGGTGCTCAAGCCCCTCGGCCGGAACCGGCGGCACCTTCGTGCCGAGTGGGGGGACGAGAGGCCCGTCGGGGCCGCCGCAGGCAGCGAGCAGGATGATGGCTGCAAATGTGAGGATTGCCTGCCCCGGCCGCATGAATCCCTCCCGGTTCTGCAGCGGGCATAACAGGGCAATCTTACAATCACGTTACACCTATAGGAGAAAATGAAGCATCCAAAGGTGGCGGATCGCTTACTCCGTATCGGAATCGAATTTGGCCTTGCGGGTTTCGACGGTGACGTTGAGGCCGGTGGCACTCTTGAGGTGCAGGTCGCGTTGCGGGAAGGGGATCTCGAGTTCGTATTTCTCGAGGGCCGTATGTAGTGCCCAGTTATAATCTGCAACAACGCGGGCCGGGCGGCTGACGGCCGCATCGGTCAGCCAGACGACGAGTTCGAATTCCAGCGCGCTGTCGCCAAATTTCGTCAGCCAGACCTGCGGCGAGCGGCCCGGCATGCCTTTCAGCGTCCACTCGACCTCTTCGGCCGCTTCGAGCCCGGCCTTGCGGACCAGTTCCTTGTCCGAACCGTAGGCGACGCCGAACGGCACGCGGACACGCCGGCGCGCCTCGCGCAGAGTCCAGTTGATGACCTGTGCCTTGATGAACTCCTCATTGGGCACGAGGATGTCGACATTGTCGTTCGTGGTGACGAGGGTCGAGCGGATATTGATCTCGCGCACAAGGCCGGTGACGCCGGACTGAAGCTCGATGAAGTCGCCCACTTTTACGGACTTCTCGATCAGGATGATCAGGCCCGACACGAAGTTCGAGAAGATCGCCTGCAGGCCGAAGCCGATACCGATGCCCAGCGTCCCGGACAGGATCGTCAGAGCTGTCAGGTTCACCCCGACCACCTGAAGCGCGATCAGGATGGCGATGATGATGAAGGCAATCTTCAGCACCTGGCCCAGCAGGCCGGCCATGGAGGGGGTCAGCTTCTTCGAGCTGCGCAGTTGCGCCTGCGCCGCATCGCCTGCGATACGGCCAAGCCAGAGCGCGAAGGCCGCCACGGCGAGGCTTGTCAGCAGGCGCAGGATCGAGAACTTCACACCACCAAGTTCGATAATGGTCGAGTCGAGGGACTCCGTCACCGGCTGCAGCAGGCGGAGGATGTAGAGCGCGGCGATCAGCCAGGCGAGCAGGGCCAGCGTGTTGGCCACCATCCCATCACGGATATTGGAGGTGATCAGGCGGACAATGATCCACGCATTCAGCAGGCTGGCGGCGACACGCAGAATCTCATTGCGCAGGCCGAACTGGTCAAAGGCCGGAATGGTGATCCAGAGTAACAGGGCTGTCAGGACGGGCCAGACGATCCGCGCCGATGAGACGGCCGCGTGGAACACGACATCCGGCCGCTCGCGGCTCTCGGCGAGTTTCCGCAGCCGGTTGACGGGCACACGCGACAGGAAGAATCCGGCAATCCCGGCAATGACGATGGCCAGGAACTGCCAGAGCGAGGCATAGGAAACGAACTCGGCCGCCAAATGGACAACGTCGTCGCGAATGGACCGCAATACGTCTTCGAGCTTCAGCGTGTTGAGAAGAGAAGGGGAGGTTTCTTCATCCATCAGGCGGGCTGTCTCCGTCGCGTTTGCGGGCCATTTCCCTGAAATCTAGACCAAGCCGCCAACAAGGCAAACAGCGCGGGATTTCGTGACTATCCAAGGCGCATGGGTGTTGATACAGCGCGGCGCATGTCTTCGAGCCAGCGTTTCGGATTTCTTGTCGGTCTGACAGCTTATTTCATCTGGGGCAGCCTGCCGCTGTACATCCGGGCGATGCGGCATGTCCTGCCGCAGGAATTGCTGGCCCACAGGATCGTCTGGTCCGTTCCGACGGCGCTGCTCCTGATCGCTCTGGCAGGCAACTGGCGCGACATCCGGGCGGCCTTCCATTGGCGCACCGCAAAGTGGCTGATCCTGTCCGGATTGGTGATCGGAGCAAATTGGGGCGTCTACATCTGGGCGGTGAATGCCGACCGGACGATCGAGGCCTCGCTTGGCTATTTCATCAATCCGCTGGTCAGCGTGCTGTTCGGCATGGTCTTCTTCACGGAGACGCTGCGACCGGCGCAGTGGGTGTCCGTGGCGATCGCGGCCATCGGGGTGGCCGTCGTGACGGTCGCTTATGGCCATGTGCCATGGATCGCGCTGTTCCTGTGCATGAGTTTCGCCTCTTACGGCGTCATCCGGAAGAAAATGGCCGTCGACAGCCGGGCCGGCTTCCTGATGGAAGTGGTTGTCCTGGTACCGCTGGCGCTTGGCTGGCTGATCTGGTTCGCGCAGCAACCGGACGGGCGGCTGATGGGGCAGGGCGGCTGGGATATTGCGCTGCTGATGGCAGCGGGACCGATCACGGCGTTTCCGCTGATCCTGTTTGCTCTGGCGGCCAAGCGATTGAAACTCTCAACCGTGGGCATGATGCAGTATATCGGCCCAAGCATTCAATTCCTGATTGCCGTCTTCATCTTCCGGGAGCCGTTCGGCCTGACGCTGGGAATCGCTTTTGCGTTTATCTGGCTGGCGCTTGCCGTGTTCACCGTCGACTCGATGATGGGGGAGGCCAAGGCCCGGAGGCTGGCGCGGGCGGCCCGGCCTGTCTGATTTCAGGAAAAAAGATGCCCCGGGCCAGAGGGATCGGCACCGGGGCGTGTCAGTTTCTGACAGATAGAGATGGGATTCCTATCTGAAGACCTAACCTGCAATAAGCAGGCCAGATCGCGAAATGTCCGTCAGGGCCGCGCGGTCGACATGGCAATCCATAGCGCAACGACGGCCAGCGCCAGTCCGAAGCTGAGGCGCGCGGCAAAAGATGTCCGCCACTTGTCCAGCAACGTGCCCAGATGATCGGCCACCAGGACGATGGTCACATGAACGATCAGCGACAGCAGAATATGCAGACTGCCGAGGATGAGAATCTGTAACCAGAGGTGGCCGAGCTGTGGATCGGCGAACTGCCCGACAACGAGCAGGTAGAACACCAGCGCTTTCGGATTGAGGAGGTTGGCGATCAGGCCCCGCCGGAACCCAGCCAGCTTGTTCGCCATGGCGGGCGGGGCTGAGCCATCGTCGCTGAAAGCCTCCCAGGCGAGGTAGAGCATGAAGGCAACCCCGCCCCAGCGGAGGGCTTCATAAAGCGTGATCGACCCGGAAAGTACGGCAGACAGGCCGGTTGCGGCTGCGACCAGCTGTACGGCAAGGCCCAGTGTGATGCCGGCCACCGCTTTCAGGCCATGCTTGCGGCCTGCCCGGGCCGATAGGGTCGCGAGCCAGCCCATGTTCGGGCCGGGCGTCAGTTCCACGGCCAGCATGGCAACAATAAAGGCAGGCCAGTCGAGCGAGGCGAACATGTCAGAGGGCGGCGTAGACGGCTTCGACGAGGCGCACGGCACGCGGATCGCCGACCAGCACATTCGACTGCCGGTTCATGACATAGGCACAGGTGAGTTCCGCGTCCGGATCGGAGACCGCCATCGATCCACCCCAGCCGGAATGGCCGAGCGTGGCCGGGTTCGGGCCGAACAGGCCGTGCGTGTTCAGCATGATGCCGGCGCCGAAGCTCGTCTCCAGTGGCAGGACGAGATCGGGCCCGTGCGTGCGCGGGCGGATCAGGTCCTCGAAGATGCCGGCGCGGAGCTTTCCGCCGCCGCTGCGGGCATAGTGATGGTAAATCGCCCCGACGCTTTCTGCCGTGCCGTGGCCGTTGGCGGAGGGGATCTCGATTTCGCGCCAGATGGCGCCGCCACGATTGGGGGCCGACCATTTGTAGACGAAGGCGGCCTTGCGGTAATCGTTCAGCTCACCAAGGTCTGCGAGGGCGTTCGGGCGTTTGATGTCGGCGCAGCGGTCATGTTCGCTGGCGGGCAGGCCGATATGGAAATCCACATCCGAGAACATGGATTTCAGCGTTGTGCCGAGCGTCTCGCCGCTGATCCGGCGGGCGATCTCTCCGGCGATATAGCCCCATGTCAGCGGGTGGTAGCCATGCGCGGTGCCCGGCGGCCACATCGGCGCGAGTTCTGCGATGGCGGCGGCGCAGGCGGGCGCGTCCAGCCAGAGCTCGGGGTCGATCTCTTCCGGAAAACCGGGGAGGCCTGCCTGATGACTCAGTGCCTGTCCGATCGTGACGGCCTCTTTCCCATTGGCGGCAAACTCCGGCCAGACGGTTGCAACGGGCGTTTCGTAACCGTCCGGCAGCGTATCGACGAGGGAGGCGAGCACGAAGGCGGCGATGCCCTTGGTTGTGGAATAGACCGGGACCAGCGTGTCGGCGCCCCAGGGGGTCGTTTTCTGCCGGTCGGCCCAGCCGCCAAGCAGAGAGGCGACCAGTTCGCCGCGGTGGTAAACCGCGAACCCGGCGCCGAGTTCGTCGGTTTCATTGAAATTCGCCTCGAATGCGTCGCGAACGGATTCAAGGCCTGGGGCGGTAAAGCCGGAAATCGGGAAGTCAGTCATCCCCCGGCCATACGGCCTATTCTGCGGCGTTGTCGAGGACGTTTACCGCCAGTTTGTCAGCCTGGGCGTCGTCCATCTCCTGGAGGAAGTCCTCCAGTTCCATCTGCCACTCGAAGATCTGAGGGAAGCCAAACTGCACATCGTCCCGGAAATCCTGCTGCAGGCGAATGCAGACGACCTGTCCGAACCATTTCTCTTCGGCATAGGCAGCCGCGTTCTTGTAGCCGGCATTGTGCGCATTCGCGACTTCCAGCGCTTCGATGCGGGAAAAGCCCGGCATTTCGCGGCAGGAGACATAACGGATCGCTTCACAGGCCTTCTGTGGGCCCGCGCAATCGCGCAAGATCGCATCGAAGCTCTGCCCCAGCATTTCTCCGGTCATCACCGGATGCCCGTCGAGATAGGCAATATCGAGCGCTTCGGCATCGCGCTTGGCGAACTCGTCCCGAAGCTCGATGATGGTAATCGGCTCAGCGAAGGCCTGCAGTGCAGGCGCGGCAACCGCAGGCAGCATTAGGAGCAGGGCACGCCAATTCATTTAAAGGTTCCGGGATATTTGAATGGATCGGCGAGCTAACCGGTTTTCTTGCCGGGAAGCAATTGCCGCAGTTGCACCAGTTGCAGTGCAGGGCGATAGTCCGCGCGCTTGAAAAGGGATTGAACGACCATGGCTTCACAGACGCACCGCCCGCGCCGCTCCTGTCTCTATATGCCGGGCGCCAATGAACGGGCCCTCGAAAAGGCCCGCGGCCTGCCAGCCGATACGCTTTTGCTGGACCTCGAAGATGCTGTGGCCCCGGATGCCAAGCTCACGGCGCGCGAAGCCATCGTGAGCGCCGTGAAGCAGGGCGGTTATGGCCATCGTGAGATCGTCATCCGTATGAACGGGCTGAACACGGAATGGGGCGAGGATGACCTCAAAGCCGCCGTCGCTTGCGGCGCCAAGGCCGTTTTGGCGCCCAAAGTGGAATCGGCTGCAGACATCATGACCCTGGATGCGGCGCTGACTGAAGCTGGCGCGCCGAACGATTTCGGCCTCTGGGTCATGATCGAAATGCCCAAGGCAATCCTCAGGGTCGAAGAGATTGCAGCGGCGTCTGAAGACACGCGCCTGACCACGTTCGTGATGGGCACCAACGATCTGGCCAAGGAATATCGCGCCAGGATGACGCCGGACCGGATTGCTTTCCAGACGGCATTGCAACTCTCCATCGCGGCGGCGCGCGCCTATGGCCTTTATGCGATTGATGGCGTCTTCAACGACATCAAGGATGAGGATGGCCTGATCAATGAATGTGAACAGGGCCGCGACCTTGGCTTTGACGGCAAGACGCTGATCCACCCCTCGCAGCTGGAAACGGCCAACCGCGTCTTCGCGCCCAGCCAGCATGATGTGGAGCAGGCCAAGGCTGTGATCGAGGCGTTCGCCGACCCGGCCAATGCCGGCAAGGGCGTACTGAAAGTGAACGGCAAGATGACCGAACTGCTGCATCTCGACGAAGCCCGCCGCACTGTGGCGATGGATGAAGCCATCCGCGCCTTCGAAACGGCGTGAGCAGAGAAGGGGAGACGCTTATGACCTATACGATCCTGCACAATCCGAACTGCTCAACCTCACGCAAGGGGCTGGAAATGCTGAAAGAGGCCGGTGTTGAGCCTGATGTGCGCAAGTACATGAATGTCAGCGAGCAGCTGTCGGTCGATGAGCTGAAAGACATCGCGAAAAAGATGGGCGGGGTCTCGCCGCGGGTGTTCATGCGCGCCAAGGACGCTCCCGCCGCCGGGATCGATGCAGACTCCAGCGATGAAGCGATTTTCGAGGCGATGGCCGCGAATCCGAAGCTGATCCAGCGTCCGATCGGCATCAAGGGCAAGAAGGCCGTGCTGGGCCGGCCGCCGGAAGATCTACTGAAACTCGTCTGACAACTGCGAAAACGGCTCAAAACGGGCCGATTCGATCAAATTTCATCGATTCCTGTCGCCGGATATAAGCCATTCCGCGCGACTCTCAGGGCATGATGATATTTGCTCTTCTCGCTGCTGCAGCCCTTGGCCTGGCCTTTGCCGGTTTCTGCTTCTTTGGCCTGCCTTATCTGGTGTCCGGTCCGCACATGCTGGACCGCCTGCGTCTTCGCCTGACGGACAAGGCGATGCTGGGCGGCCTGCTGACTGCGGCGATTTCGCTGGTTTGGGTCCTTCAGGCGTCTCCGGCCTTGATTTCCCATGGTGCGAGCGTGCAGGTAGTGGCCGATCAGATGACGGGCGGCGGCTGGCAGATCTAGGCAGATCTCTGGTCCGGCAGCGGCCCCGCAACCGAGGCTGCCATGACCGCACAGACAAAATCCAATCCCGGCAATTATTTCGAGGACTTCTCGATCGGCATGGAACTCGTCCATGCCACGCCCCAGACGGTGACCGAGGGTGACATCGCGCTCTATCGGGCGCTGACCGGTAACCGCTACGCCCAGTATTCCTCGGCGGAGTTTGCAAAGGCTGCTGGCCTGCCGGGCCTTGCCATCGACCCGATCCACGCCTTCCATGTCGTCTTCGGCAAGTCTGTGCCGGACATCTCGCTGAACGCGGTGGCAAACCTCGGCTATGCCGATGGCCGCATTCGCCGTCCGATCATGCCCGGCGACACGCTGAACACCGTATCCGAAGTCATCGGCATGAAGGAAAACTCCAACAAGCGCACCGGCGTTGTCTGGGTGCGCACCCGCGGCTTCAACCAGAATGGCATCGAAGTCATGTCCTTCGTGCGCTGGGTGATGGTGAACAAGTGGGAAGAGGATGCCGCCGTGCCGCCGACCCATATTCCGGACCTTCCGGACGCCGTGCCGGGCAGCGAGCTGGAAGGCTTCGCCCCAATGGAGGATTGGGACTTCTCCCTCGCCGGATCGCCTTATGGCTATGAAGACTACGAGATCGGCGAGAAGATCAATCACGTCGACGGCATGACTGTTGAAGAGGCCGAGCATCAGATCGCGACGCGCCTCTACCAGAACACCGCAAAAGTCCATTTCGACGCCCATGGCCAGAAATCCAGCCGTTTCGGCAAGCGCCTGATCTATGGCGGTGTGGTGATCTCGATTGCGCGGTCGCTTGCTTTCAACGGCCTTGCCAATGCCGGTCAGGTGCTGGCCATCAATGCCGGCACGCATGCGAGCCCGCTGTTCGCCGGCGACACGATCTATGCCTGGAGCGAAGTGCTGGACAAGGCAGACCTGTCGGACAAGGCAGGGGCCCTGCGCCTGCGCCTCGTCGCCGTGAAGGACCAGGACCCGGGCGCCTTCGCCTACAAGACCGGCGATGGCAAATATGCCGACGGCGTGCTCCTCGACTTCGACTATTGGGCGGCGATCCCCAAACTCAGCGGCCGTTGATCTTCCGGAACGGGTTGCCCGCGCCTATATGCCTGCCATGAGCGGGTATGGCCCTTTTGACGGATTTACGCTGATGGCTATCGCGCTTGCAGTGTTCCTGTCGGCATTGGTCAGCCTGATCGGCACGTCGGGCCGCAAACGGAATATCGCGCTTGGTGAAGCACAGGTCGGCGATCTTGCTGAAATGACCGGTATACGTGATCCGAAACGTCTTCAGGAAGTATTCGGTCCGCCCGACATGGGCCGTGTCTGGCGAAGCGTGACGCTGCTGGACGTCCGCCGGGCCCGCACGCCGGAAGGCTGGCTGATGTCGTCGGATCTCGTGGATTATGCCTGTATGGCGGTTGCCGCGCTTTCCCTGTTCGTGTCTCACCGGCTGATCCCGGCGGTGCTGCTTCTGGCGCTCGGCATTCAGGTTGCCGGATGGATCGTCTCGACGCGGCTGCCGCGATAGGGCAATAGAGCCCGCTACGCAGTTGCCTGAAAACCGGAGCCGGATGCGCATATGAAGATCTGGAAGATGAACGGGGCGGGCAATGCCTTTGCCATTTTTGACGCCCGGTCTGTGCCGTTCTCCCCCACGGAGGATCAGGTGCGCCAGCTTGCCGAGGAAATGAAAGCTGACCAGGTGATCGCGCTCGAACGGGATGCTGCGCGCGACGTGTTCATGCGCATCTGGAACAAGGATGGCGGTGAAGTCTCCGCCTGCGGCAATGCCAGCCGCTGCGTCGGCCGCCTCCTGCTGGACGAGACCGGCAAGGACCGCATCACCATCCAGACCGAGGCTGACATGCTGCGCGCCTTCCGCGCTGAGGATGGCCTGATCACGGTGGACATGGGCTCGCCCCTGATGGGCTGGGAAGACATTCCGCTGGCGGAAAAGATGGATGTACGCGGCGTCGATGTGAAAATCGGCCCGATGGACAACCCCATCCTGTCTCGTCCCGCCGTCGTCTCCATGGGCAATCCGCACGCGGTGTTCTTTGTTTCCGACGTGGACGCTTATGACATTCCGGCGCTTGGCCCGCTGGTGGAGTGGCATCCGCTGTTCCCGGAAGGCACCAATGTTGGCTTTGCGCAGGTGATCGACCGGCAGACGATCCGCCTGCGCGTCTGGGAACGCGGGGCAGGGCTGACCAAGGCCTGTGGCACGGGCGCGTGCGCGGCGCTCGTCTGCGCAGCGCGTGCGAAGCTCACCGAACGGACGGCGAAACTGATCCTTGATGGCGGCGAATTGCTGATCGAATGGCGCGAAAGCGACGATCGCGTCTACATGACCGGCCCGGTCGAACTGGAATTCGAAACCGAAATCTGAGGCAGAGTGCTTGATTCGTGCCCGTTCCGGCGCGATGTGCGCTGCACGAGATCGCGATGACAGACCAGAAGCCGCCTTCCAGCCCGACGCTGATTACGCTCGGATGCCGCCTCAACTCCTATGAGTCCGAGGTGATGCGCGGCCATGCGGCTGACGCAGGGCTTTCCGATGCGGTGATCGTGAACACCTGCGCGGTGACGGGGGAGGCGGTGCGTTCGGCCCGTCAGGCCATTCGCCGCGCGGCGAAGGAGCATCCGGGCGCGCCCATCCTCGTTACGGGCTGCGCGGCCCAGATCGATCCGGACATGTTCGCGAAGATGCCGGAAGTCACCCGCGTTATCGGCAATCATGAGAAGATGAAGGCCGAGACCTGGCAACCGGCGGACCTGCTGGGCGGGCATGAGAAAGTGCGCGTCAACGACATCATGTCGGTGAAGGAAACCGCCGCTCACCTGATCGATGGCATGGACGGGCGGGCGCGGGCTTATGTTCAGGTTCAGAATGGCTGCGACCACCGCTGTACTTTTTGCATTATTCCGTACGGGCGTGGGAATTCCCGCTCCGTCCCGGCAGGGGAGGTGGTGGACCAGGTGCGCCGCCTCGTGGAGACGGGCCATTATGAGGTCGTGCTGACCGGCGTGGACCTCACCAGCTGGGGCGCGGACCTTCCGGGCACACCACAGCTTGGCAATCTCGTCCAACGCATCCTGAAACTGGTGCCGGAGCTGAAACAGCTGCGCATTTCCTCCATCGACGCCATCGAGATCGACGACGCCCTGTTTGAGGCGATGGGCGAGCCGCGGCTCGCGCCCTTCATGCACCTCTCGCTACAGCATGGGGACAACCTCATCCTGAAGCGGATGAAGCGCCGTCATGCGCGCGAGGATGCGATTGCGTTGGCTGAGAAATTGCGTGCCTTGCGTCCGGATATTGCACTTGGCGCAGACATCATAGCTGGGTTCCCAACGGAGACCGAGGCCCATTTCGAGAACTCGGTCAGCCTCGTGGAAGACTGCGGCCTCGCCTTCCTGCACGTCTTTCCCTACAGCCCGCGCCCCGGTACCCCGGCGGCGCGGATGCCTCAGCTGGACAAGGCGATCATCAAGGAACGCGCCGCACGCTTGCGTGAAACAGGTGAAAACGCCCTCAAAACCCACTTTTCGCGCCATATTGGCGAAACCTGCGACGTCCTGGTGGAGCGGGGAAGTTCCGCGCGCCTGCCGGACTTCACCCCCGTAAAACTGTCGCGCGACCCTGGCCATGCTGGACGGCCAGTCCGGGCCCATATAACCGGGCATGACGGCAGGCAGCTGATCGGAGAAATAGACGCATGATCCTCTGGTTCGGGAAGAAAAAGAAAAAAGAGGAGATGAAGGCGGCCGGCGCTGAGATGGCATCGCCGGAGCTGTCGGCAGAAGACATCGCCGTGAAAGAAGCCGCCGAAGCCGAGGCAGCGAAAGCCGCCGCCGAAAAGGCGGAAATCGAACGCGTCGTTGCCGAGGCGAACAAGGCCTGGGAAGAACGTCAGGCTCGCGAAGCCGAAGAGGCCGCTGCTGAAGCGAAACGCCTGGAAGAAGAAGCACGCCGGGCGGAGGAAGCAGCTGCCGCGGCCGATGCCGAAGAAGCCGCCCGCCTTGCAGAAGAGGCGGAAAAAGCCCGAAAGGCCCGCGAAGAACGCGCGGCCCAACAGGCGAAAGCCGAAGCCGAACTGAAATTGCTCGCCGACCGGCGCGAGGCCGAGCGCCTGCGCGCCGAAGCCGAAGCGGCTGCCCGCGCGGCGATGGAGGCTGAAGCCAACAATCCGGGCTTTGTCGCGAAGCTGGGGCAGGGCCTGTCGCGTTCGTCGTCCCGGCTAACCGAAGGTCTCGCTGCGCTCGGCCGCCGCAAGCTCGACGATGACACGATGGAGGAACTCGAAGACCTTCTGATCACGTCCGATCTCGGTTCGAAGGTTGCTGCCCGGGTGACGAAAAACCTCTCGAAAGAGCGGTTTGACCGCGAAATCAGCCCGGAAGAGATCAAACTTGCCCTCGCCAGCGAAATTTCTGATGTGCTGAAGCCCCGCGAAAAAATTGTGGACTTCTCTGACGGGACAAGCCCTCGCATTGTGCTTTTCGTAGGCGTCAACGGCTCTGGCAAGACGACAACGATTGGCAAGATCGCATCGAAGCTGAAAGAGCAGGGGGCGAAAGCCCTTCTGGTGGCTGGTGACACGTTCCGTGCCGCCGCCATCGAACAACTGACTGTCTGGGGTGACCGGGCCGGGATTCCAGTCATGTCCAAGCCGACCGGCGCCGATGCGGCGGGTCTCGTTTATGAGGCCATCGAAAAGGCGAAGGCGGAAGAGCTGGACCTTGTCCTGATCGATACGGCCGGGCGCCTGCAGAACAAGACCGAATTGATGTCGGAACTTGAGAAAGTCGTCCGTGTCATCAAGAAGCTCGACCCGACCGCGCCGCACGATGTGATCCTCGTGCTGGATGCCACGGTCGGCCAGAACGCGCTCAGCCAGGTCGAGGCTTTCCGCAATACGGCCGGTGTGACAGGCCTCGTCATGACCAAGCTCGACGGGACGGCTAAAGGCGGCGTACTCGTCGCCATTGCCGAGGCCTATGACCTGCCGATCCACTTCATCGGCATCGGTGAAAAGGCAGAAGACCTCCGCCCGTTCAGTGCAGAGGCCTTCTCGAAAGCCCTGGTGGGCGTCGGCGCCTAGGCGATTTATTCGGCGGCTTCGGCGGCGGTTTCTGCTTCATCATCGAAGATTTCCTCGATGCTGCGCCCGAACAGGCGGGCGATGGCGAAAGCCAGCGGCAGGGACGGGTCGTATTTCCCGGTTTCGATGGCGTTCACGGACTGGCGGGACACGTCGAGCCGGTCGGCCAGCTCGGCCTGGCTCCATCCTTTTTCCGTACGCAGAATTCGGAGAGTGTTCTTCATATCCAGCCCTAAACCGTCCGGCCAAGGCATTCCGGGAGGCGCGCCAGGCCGAAGGCAAAGAAGAAAATCGGTCCGAACCAGAACACGTCGAGACTGCCGACCACGTCAAAGATCTGCAGGAAGCCGAACAGGAAGGTCACGCCGCAGGTGATAAGCCCGGCATCGCGCAGGGCTTTCAGATAGCGCATGCGCGTATATTCGTCCGTCTCATCGGTCTGACGGCGGATGGCGTAAAGCGTTCCGAGGATCGGCAGGGTTGCCGCAATGGCGCCCGCCGCATTCAGCCATGTTGGCGCGGACTCTTCGTCGATGAAGAATTTTGCGGCGAGAATAACGGCCACATAGATGCCCATCATCGGCCAGAAGAGAAATCTATAGCGGCGATTGGCTGTGCGGAAACCACGTGTCTGGGCCATAAGCAAGCTCCTTCTGTCAAGTTACCCAGACAAAATGACAAGCAAGCTTTACTCTGTCAAGTGACCTTTACAAGTCGACTATTCCGCCGCGATGGCCGCGGTCTGAAGGCTTTGCGCGCCGCGCACCATCCGGCCGGGTTTCGCGCCGGTCGGGTCGCCGTCCCGGTGGGTTATCTCGCCTTTGAGGATCGTCGCAGTGTAACCGGATGCGCGCTGCATGAGGCGCCTTCCGCCGGCAGGCAGGTCGTATTGCACTTCCGGCAGGTGAAGCTTCAGGTTCGCCAGGTCGATCACGTTAAGGTCGGCGCGGTAGCCGGGTGCGATCACGCCCCGGTCGTGAAGGCCCATCCACTGGGCCGTGTCCTGCGTCTGGCGCTTTACCAGATATTCGATCGGCAGTTTCGGCCCGCGCTGGCGATCCCGCGCCCAATGGGTCAGCATCGTTGTGGTGAAGGAGCCGTCGCAGATCATGCCGACATGCGCCCCGCCATCCGACAAGCCAGGTAGAGTGGCGCGGCTCTCCATCATCGCCCGGATCGGTTCGAGCGAGCCTTGCGAGTAGTTGAGGAAGGGCAGGTAGAGCACGCCATGACCATCTCGCTCCAGCATCAGGTCGAGGGCCATCTCTTCCGGGCTGATCCCGCGTTCATTGGCCATGAATTCCAGCGTGCTTTCCGGACCCGGCTCGTAATTCACCGGATCGCGCAGCTGGAACATCTTGCCGAAGCTGCGCAGCATGACTTTCAGGAACGGATTGTCTGACGCCGGTTCTTCGGACAGCAGCTTGTCCCGGAAGGCCGGGTCGCGCAGGGCCGCCACGCGTTCGGCCAGCGGCTTGCCGGCGATTGCTGCGTAAGACGGGTGGGCGCTGAACGGGTTCATTGTCAGTTCCAGGCCGAGCAGCACGCCGACCGGGCGCGGCGCCACCTGGGCCCGCATCGGCAGGCCATCATTCATGGCGGTCTCGATCGCGCCGAGAAGGGCGCGCCAGCCTTCCGGCGCGACATCGGCCTGAGCGAGGGAGACCGATAGTGGCCGTCCGGATGCTTCAACGATCCGGCGCAGCATCGCGGCCTCTTTCTGCGGATCATTGAAGTCAGACACGAATTGCAACACACCGCGCCCGGCCTCTTTCAGGCCTTCCGCAATACCGATGAGTTCAGTCTCGCTGGCCGTCAGCGTCGGGGTCGGCTGGCCGTCGGACGTGCGATGGTTCAGTGTGCGGGAGGTGGAGAAGCCGAGCGCGCCGGCCATCACGGCCTCTTTCGCCAGTTGCTTCATGGCGGCGATGTCTTCGGCGCTCGCGTCTTCGCGGTTTGCGCCTCGCTCACCCATCACATAGACGCGCAAGGCCGCATGCGGCAACTGGGCGCCGATGTCGGTGTCGAACTGGCGCGAAGAGAGAAAATCCAGATAGTCCGGGAAACTCTCCCAGCTCCACGGCAAGCCTTCGGACAGGACGGGGAAGGGGATGTCTTCCACACCCTCCATCAGGCGGATCAGCCGGTCATGGTCTTCCGGGCGGCAGGGCGCGAATCCGACACCGCAATTGCCCATGATGACGGTGGTGCAGCCATGAAGGGAGGAGGGGCTGATCGCCTCGCCCCAGGCGGCCTGGCCATCATAATGAGTATGAATGTCGACAAAGCCGGGCGTCACGACCTGTCCGCGCGCGTCGATTTCCTCGATGCCCTTGCCGGAAACCTTGCCGATTGCGGAAATGTGACCGCCGGAGACTGCGACGTCCCCTTCGAACGGCTCGGCCCCGGTGCCGTCCACGATTGTCCCGCCGCGGATAATCAGGTCATGCGTCGCCATTGTTTCCTCCAATTCTTTTGAGAAAGGATGCCAGAGCAGTGGGGCGCGAGAAAGCCTGACCGCGCGTCAGCGTTGAGCAGGGCAGGCTTTAAAGTAGTGGGAAACTGGTGCATGAGACGGCCCCCACCGTTCCTGCCAGCTGAAACCGAATGCCAAGCTCAGAATTCCTTCCCATCGTTATCTGCCTGTTCTCCGCAATAACGGTGGCCACTGTGAATGTGATCGTGAAGAGGGGCGGGGACATCCTGACCGGACGGATGATCGTGTCTGTGGTCATGGCGCTGACCGTCGTGCCGTTCGTTCCCTTCTTCCCAATGCCGCCGCCGAGTACCTTGCCGCTGATCGCGGTATCGATGGTGTCTCACTGGATGTATCAGTTCTGCCTCGTCCGGGCGATGCACCGGGGCGACCTGTCGCTGGTCTATCCGGTGATGCGCGGTCTCGGCCCGTTGGCGACGGCGATTTTCGGCACCTTCCTGCTCAGCGAGCATCTGGCGCCGGTGCAATCCATCGGCCTTTTCTGCGCGTCCTTCTCCATTCTCTTCTTTGCGCTGCCGACCGCAGCCACGATCGAAGGCCGACGGCTGGACCGTACGGCACTGGTCTGGGCGGCCCTCACGGCGGTGGGTGTCGGCCTCTACGCGGTGAACGACACGCGCGCCGCCCGCGCCATGCCGCATCCGATGACATTCATCATCATCCTCTTCCTGATCGACTGGGTGGGCGTCACGCTCGTGTTTCTCTGGCAGAGGCGCGGGCAATACATGAAAACGCTGCGACCGCAGTTGCGGCCCGGTATCTGGGGCGGGATTGCCGGTTCGCTCTCCTATGGCGCAGCCATCTTTGCCTATACGATGACGGATGCGGCCATGGTGACCGCGCTCCGGGAGACCTCTGTCGTCTTCGCCGCCGTCATGGCGGCCGTGTTCCTGAAAGAGAGTTTTGGCGCCCGGCGGATCGTGGCGGCCTCGGTTCTGGCCACGGGCCTTGTCCTGATGCAGGCCGGAGCAGTGTGAGACTCGCCGTCTGCGACGTTTCGTGCGACAGCGGTTTTAACAAAACCGCAAGCACGGATGGTGCGTAGGAAGCATATGAGCGAGTTCGATCAGAAGACAGTGACCCATCCGGACGATGCCCCGCAGGAGGCGAACGTCAAGGATGCCGCCGCGCGTGCCGGGGGAATCTGGACGGAACTCGGCCCGACGCTGGCCTTTATTGTCATCTACAATGTCATGCTGCGCTTTCCGGAAGAGGGGCTGTTTTCCAGTGAGAATGCGCTGTTCTGGGCCACAGGCGTCCTGATTGTGGCAACGGCCGCAGTGATTGGCATGAAGTTGATCCGTAAGCAGAGAATACCGCCCTTCCTGCTCGTTTCCTCAAGCCTTATCGGTGTTTTCGGCGTTCTGGGCATCGCGTTTCATTCGAAGCTCCTGCTTTTCCTGAAGCCGACGATTATCAACCTGATGTTCGCGGGTGCGATTTTCGGCGGCCTCGCCGTTGGCCGTAATATCTGGAAAATGCTGTTCAACGAGCTTTTTCATCTGCCGGACTATGCCTGGCGCGTCCTGGCGATCCGTTGGGGCCTATACTTTATTGCGATGGCAATATGGAACATCGTGGTGTGGCAGGCATTCGGTGAGGCCGCCTGGGCGAACTGGAAGATGGGAAATATCGTCATTGGCTTCGTCTTCGCCATGGCGAATGCGCCCTATACTCTGAAGCATATGCAAACCCAGTCCGGCGAGCGCTGACTCGCCTAATGGGTGAGCTTTTCAGTTCCCGGAGGGTTGGCGAAGGGCGGAAAGGCGGGCAGGTGCCGGGTTTCTGCATAATGTGTCAGAGCCCAGATCACGGTCGGAAAGGCGAGTTCCGACCATGGAATCTCCTTCCAGGCGAATAATCCGACTTCCTCACTCTCCGGCCCGGCGGCGATGTCAGACATCAGCTCTGCCCGGAACATGACCTGAACCTGTGCGATGCGGGGAACAGAGTAAACGGCGAGTAACTGCTGGATCCGGATGTCCGCGCACGCTTCTTCCTGGGCTTCCCTCCGTGCACCTTCCTCGACTGTTTCGCCTTCTTCCATGAATCCGGCGGGGAGGGTCCAGTAACCTTTTCGAGGCTCGATTGCGCGCCGGCAGAGCAAAATCCGGTCATCTTTGGTCACAACCGACCCTGCGACGATTTTGGGGTTCACATAGTCGATAAACCGGCAATGCGCGCAAACGCGCCGCAATTTATCGTCTCCTTCGGGTATTTCTGTGTGAAAAAGGGGCGAAATGAAAGGATTCGATAATTGATCCGTCATCTGTTGTTATCCAATCGCGTTCTAAGAGAGGGGTATTGATCCGCACACGGGCCTCTGCTTTAGGGGGCTTGTGGGTGGGTCGGCCGCCGAACTAGTTAAGTCATCCCTCGAAAGGTAAACGAAAATGTCATTCAATCTCAATGCTTCGCCAAGCCACCTGCTGCACCGCGCTCAGCAGGCTGCTGCAAACCACAGCGCAAAGGCGCTCCGTTCCGCCGGCATCACGCTGCGCCAGTTCTCGCTGCTCGCAGCCCTGGACGGCAATGAAGGCGCCAGCCAGTCGGATCTCGTCAATGCCACCGGCATCGACCGCTCGACCCTCGCAGACATGGTCGCCCGTATGGAAACCAGCGGTCTGATCAAGCGTGCTGCTTCGAAAACCGACGCTCGCGCCAAGTCCGTCTCCCTGACGGCAAAAGGCAAGAAGGCCCTGGATAAGGCCCTCCCGGCTGTTCAGGCTGCTGACGCTGCACTCTTCTCCGGCCTCGCGAAAGTGAAGCAGGACGCCCTGATGTCTGGTCTCGTCGGCCTGACCGAAGAAGAAGCCAAGCCGGCCCCGGCACCGAAAGCTGCGCCGAAGGCTGCGGCACCGAAGAAAGCTCCGGCCAAGAAAGCACCTGCTGCGAAAAAAGCACCGGCCAAGAAGCCGGCTGCCAAGAAGGCCGCTGCCCCGAAAAAAGCTGCTGCTGCCAAGCCGGCCGCAAAGAAGGCCGCGCCTAAGAAGGCCGCTCCTAAAAAGGCTGCCCCGAAGAAAGCCGCAGCTGCTGCAAAAGCACCGGCCGTGAAAAAAGCACCGGCAAAGAAGCCGGCCGCTCGTAAAGCCAAGAAGAAGTAATCTGGCTTAAAGGGTTCAGGGGCGGGGCGCGCTGAGCGCCTCGCCCACCCGTTTCACCGCGTCTGCATCCAGCGGCCCGGCGACATGCTCCAGGATCTCGCCATTGGCTGAGATCACAAAGGTTTCCGGCACGCCTGTCAGGCCGAAATCCAGACCGCCCTGACCATCCGGATCCAGAACGATATCGGCATACGGATTGCCAAGTTCGTCCAGGAATTTCCGTCCATTGGCGGGCGTATCCTTGTATAGCACCCCATAAATCTGCCCCGGATGGGCCTCGGCCAGTGCCGTCAGGCGTGGATGCTCGGCCTCACAGGGCGCGCACCAGCTCGCAAACAGGTTCACGGCAATCGTCTCGCCATTAGGTGTGGGCGCGAAACTCAGCGTGCCGCCTTCCAGCCGTTCGAAGCTCCGGTCCGGCGCTGTGCGGGAGACGCGCTCGAAGTCGCCTTTTTCCGGGTGGCTGAGTTCCCAGCCCGCCAGGCCCGCGAAAAGCACAAGTGCGGTGACCGGAATGGCCGCAAGCCAGCGTTTCATGCTGCGTCATCTCCGCGCAGGCGCGCTTCGGCCCGCTGCATTTTTGCCTGCGCAGCTTTCGCCCGCAGGGTGACGATCAGGATCGTCAGACCCAGGCCGACTGCGCCGATGGTGTAGCAGGCCCAGATGAAGACGGCATTCTTGTCGAAATCAGGCAACATGGTCTGCTCAGCCTTCCGCCATGAGTTTCGCATTCGCCTGCGCGGTGCGTCTGTCCCAGATCTCGGCGCGCATCAGCGTCTGCGTCAGGCCCGCGAAGAGCAGGGTGTGGCCAAGGCCGCTTGCCAGCAGGGGCCAGAGATAGACCGCGGCCATTTTCGGACCGTCAGCCGTCAGCACGCTCGAATCCTGGTGCAGCGAGGTGAAGAGGTCCACGGAGAATTTGATCAGCGGTACATTGATCGCGCCCACCATGGCGAGGATGGCGCCGGCGCGGGCGGCCTTCTGGCGTGTGTCCATGGACGCGCGCAGCGCCATGTAGCCGAGGAACAGGAAGAACATGAACAGGACCGACATCATCCGGGCATCGTCCCATTGCCACCAGGTGCCCCAGGTCGGCTTGCCCCAGATCGATCCGGTGGCAAGGCAGATCGCGGTCCAGACCGCGCCTAGTGGTGCGATGGATTTCGCAGCGATGTCGGCCACTTCATGCCGCCAGATGAACCAGATGAAGCTCATCACCGCCATTGCCATGTAACTTGCCATGGCGAGCCAGGCGGCGGGCACGTGGAGGAACATCACGCGCATGATGTCCCCGCCCTGATATTCATCCTTCGGAACCATCCAGAGGCCCTGCCACAGGCCCCAGCCGATCAGCAGGGCGCTCAGCGCATAGCAAAGCGGCGCCAGCCAGTTCGACAGGCGCATGAAACGGAGGGGATTTGCGAACCAGGAAAACATGGACTTGCGATACCGCTCCCTCAGTCTGCCGCCAAGCGCAAGGCTGCAGCCATGGCGAATGGCGCAACGGCCAGGGCGAACAGGGTGGAGGCCGCCAGAAACAGGGGTGCGCTTTCGCTGCCGGGGCCGTTGGTCATGGAGAGTGCTCCGAAAATGGCTGTCGGCACGTACAATGGCAGGGCGATGAGACTGATCAACAGGCCGCCGCGCCGCACCGTGGCCGACAGGGCCGCCCCAACCCCGCCCCAGAAATAGAAGGCAAGGCCGCCAAGGCCATAGAGCGCGGCATTGCGCAGCAGATCGGCAGAGGCCTCCGCCTGGAACATCAGCGCAAGGAGCGGGGAGAGCAGCGCGAGCGGCAGGCCCGCCGCCAGCCAGTGCGCGAAGGTCTTCGCCCCGGCAATGGCGGAGGCGGGCGCGCCGGTCTGCAGCCACAGGTCCAGCGCGCCGTCTTCGGTGTCTGCCTGAAAGATCCGCTCCAGCGTCACGAGGCTGGAAAGGGCGAGGGCAACCCAGAGAATGCCCGGCCCGACCGCGCGAAGCGTCTGTGGGTCTGTGCCGATTCCAAGTGGCACGAGCACAGCCGCGCCCGCGAAGAAGCCGAGCGGTAGCAGTGCACCTGCGCCGCCCGCCCAGGCCTCACCCAGTGCCTGCTGGAAGGCAGAGAGGATCGGAGCCGGCCTCACAACACGACCTCATTGGTTGGCACGAAGCCGGATTCGCCATGAATGGCCGCAACCACGCCGCCGCCGGATTTCAGGTGATCCTCGATCAGTTCGAGCACCAGCTCGCGGCCTTCGGCGTCGAGCGCTGTGTAGGGCTCGTCCAGCATCCAGATCGGCCGTTTCTCCAGCAGGAGCCGGCCGAGTGCGGTGCGGCGGCGCTGCCCGGCGGAAAGATAGCGCGCAGGCACATCAGCCGGGCGCTTCAGGCCCATTTGGGCAAGCACTGAGTCCAGATCGGAATCCGAGCCCCAGGCCTTTGCCCAGAGTCCAAGATGTGTACGCGGGGTTTCGTGCGGCTTCAGGCCCTCGCGGTGGGCAAACCAGTGATGCAGGCCAGTGCGGACCACTTCGCCCGCTTCCGGCCGCGTGAGTCCGGCAAGAATACGCAGCAGGGTCGTTTTGCCCGCGCCGTTCGAGCCGCGCAGGACGAGGCTTTCGCCCGGCGCCACCGACAGGCTGACGCCAGTAAACAGCACCCGTTCCCCCCGAATCATGCCGAGGCCGGTGGCGGAAAGCAGAACCTCCGTCACGCCGCGCAGCACCCGTTTCCGCGCCTGGAATGGCGCAAATCAGGGGAATCTGGCGTGTGTGGGGACATCAGGATCTCCTACCGGCCTGTTTGAACGCACGTTTTATCCGCTCAGGCGCTGCAGGATAGTCCCTTTGTCCCAATTGCGTCAGCGCCTCCGGCCTTATATGAGACGGGCACGCGCCGCCCAGTCCGCCAGGCGGCCCCGGATTCACATCTTAGACGCGAGGTTCCCCTCCCATGCCGTCCCTCGACAGCTTCAATTCCAAACGCACGCTCACCGCTGGTGGCAAGACTTACACCTATTATTCCATCGAGGCCGCCGCCGAGAACGGACTTGGCGATGTTTCCCGCCTTCCGGCCTCGCTGAAAGTGCTGCTGGAAAACATGCTGCGCTTCGAAGACGGCAAGACCGTCACCAAGGACGACATTCTCGCGTTCAAGAAATGGCTCGACAACAAGGGTAAGGACGATCACGAGATCGCCTATCGCCCGGCACGCGTGCTGATGCAGGACTTTACCGGCGTTCCGGCCGTGGTCGACCTCGCCGCCATGCGCGACGCCGCCAAGAAGCTCGGCGCTTCGGCCGAAGCCATCAACCCGCAGGTCCCGGTTGACCTCGTCATCGACCACTCGGTCATGGTCGACAGCTTCGCCGGTCCGGACAGTTTCAAGAAAAACGTCGAGATCGAATATCAGCGCAACCAGGAACGCTATGAGTTCCTGCGCTGGGGCTCCACGGCCTTCAAGAATTTCCGCGTCGTGCCGCCCGGCACCGGCATATGCCACCAGGTGAACCTCGAATATCTCGGCCAGACCGTCTGGACGAAGGAAGAAGACGGCGAAACCGTCGCTTATCCTGACACCTGCGTCGGCACCGACTCGCACACCACCATGATCAATGGCCTGTCCGTCCTCGGCTGGGGTGTCGGCGGGATCGAGGCTGAAGCCGCGATGCTCGGCCAGCCGGTCTCAATGCTGATCCCGGAAGTCATCGGCTTCCGTCTCGACGGCAAGATGGCTGAAGGCGCCACGGCGACCGACCTCGTTCTGACCGTCGTGCAGATGCTCCGCCAGAAGGGCGTTGTCGGCAAGTTCGTCGAATTCTACGGCCCGGGCCTGTCGAACCTGACCCTCGAAGACCAGGCGACCATCTCCAACATGGCCCCGGAATATGGCGCGACCTGCGGCTTCTTCCCGGTCGATCATGACACGATCAAATACCTCACCAATACTGGCCGCGAAGCGGACCGTGTCGAGCTGGTCGAAGCCTACGCCAAAGCGCAGGGCTACTGGCGTCCGGAGCAGGCCGAGCCGGTCTTCACCGATACGCTGGAACTGGACCTCAGCGCTGTCGTGCCGTCCATCTCCGGCCCGAAACGCCCGCAGGACCGCGTGCTCCTGTCCGAAGGTGACATCGCGTTCGCGGAAGCCATGTCGAAAGAGTTCGGCAAGGCATCGGATGCGGCTGAGCCGATCGCCGTGGAAGGCGAAGACTACACCGTTACCCATGGCGACGTGTTCATCGCCGCCATCACGTCCTGTACGAACACGTCCAACCCGTCCGTGCTCATCGCCGCTGGCCTCGTGGCCAGGAAGGCGCACGAGCTCGGCCTGACCCGCAAGCCGTGGGTGAAGACCTCGCTCGCGCCCGGATCGCAGGTCGTGACCGACTATCTCGAAAAAGCCGGCCTGCAGGACGATCTCGACGCCCTCGGCTTCAACCTCGTCGGCTATGGCTGTACCACCTGTATCGGTAACTCCGGCCCGCTGGACGCGCCGCTGGCGAAAGCGATCGCAGACGGCGACCTCGTCTCCTGCTCGGTGCTTTCGGGCAACCGGAACTTCGAAGGCCGCATCGGTCCGGACATCAAGGCGAACTATCTCGCCTCGCCGCCGCTGGTCGTCGCCTATGCCATCGCCGGTACGCTGCGCAAGAACCTGACCAAGGATCCGATCGGCACCGACAAGAATGGCAACGACGTCTATCTGAAAGACATCTGGCCGACCTCGCACGAGATCGCCGAGATCATGGCCAAGGCCGTGACCCCGGAAATGTTCGCCGAGCGTTATTCTGACGTCTTCAAGGGCGACGAGCACTGGCAGGGCATCGAGGTCTCCGGCGGACAGACCTATAGCTGGCCGCCTGCCTCGACCTATGTCCAGAACCCGCCTTACTTCGAAGGCATGACCCTCGACGTGGATGCGCCGACCGATGTGAAAGACGCCCGCGTCCTGGCCGTCTTCGGCGACTCGATCACCACCGACCACATTTCTCCGGCCGGTTCGATCAAGGCCTCCAGCCCGGCAGGCATTTATCTGCAGGAACACCAGGTCTCCCCGCTGGACTTCAACTCCTACGGCTCGCGCCGGGGCAACCATGAAGTCATGATGCGCGGTACCTTTGCCAATATCCGCATCAAGAACCAGATGGTTCCGGGTGTCGAAGGCGGCGTGACGGTTCACTACCCGGATGGCGAACAGATGCCGATCTATGACGCCGCCATGAAGTACGAGGCCGAAGGCACGCCACTGGTGATCTTTGCAGGAGATCTATACGGCAACGGCTCATCGCGTGACTGGGCTGCCAAGGGCACCGTCCTGCTCGGCGTCCGCGCCGTGATCGCAGGCAGCTTCGAGCGGATCCACCGCTCCAACCTGATTGGTATGGGTGTCCTGCCGCTCGAATTTGCCGAAGGCGAAAGCGCTGCCGCGCTCGGCCTGACCGGCAAGGAGCAGGTCACCATCGAAGGCATCAACGACATCAAGCCTCGCCAGTCGATGGAAGTGAAGATCACCCGTGAAGACGGCACGACCTTCACCGCCAATACGGTGGTCCGCATCGATACCGAGAACGAACTGGACTACTACCGCAATGGCGGCATCCTGCACTATGTGCTGCGCAACCTGGCGCGCGGCGACGCATAGGGCGGCTGACCGGAACATAGTATCAGAAACCCCCGCAGCAGGCGCTGCGGGGGTTTTTTGCAGCCCTCACACCGCTGTGATTGTGTTGTCAGGGCCAGGGTGATCTATAAATAAAACCGTTATGAAACGCCTGCTCGCAGCCCTTTTCCTTCTCTCGCCCGTCGCCGTCCCCGCCGCCCAGGCGGAGTCGCCGACCCTGATTGAGCTTTTTGCATCGCAGAACTGCCGGGCGTGTCCGAAGGCGCATGCGACGTTGAAGGACGTGGACCAGGCCCGCGATGATGTCCTGATCCTGACCTGGTCGGTGGATTACTGGGACTATCTGGGCGGCAAGGATCCGATGGCCATGGGAGAGTCGAAAGAGCGCCAGCGCGCCTATGTCGACCGGTTCCGCCTTCGCGGGCCGTATACGCCGCAGACCGTCTATAATGGTGTTGAACAATGTCCGGGCAACCGGCCAGGAAAGGTTGAGGCCGCCATTTCCAAAGCCCGCAAGGAAGCGCCGGAAGGCGTGCGTCTTGTCCGCAAGGGAGACGGGGTAGAGCTGAGCGGCAAGGCCAATGGCCTGACCGACATCTGGTATGTCGATTATCTGGACGGCGCCGACAACACGACCGACATGGTGCATCCTGTGACGCAGGTCACCGCGCTTGGTCCCTGGCTTGGCGGACGGACACAGATCACACTGCCGGCCTGTCATTCGCATTGTGCGCTGATTGTGCAGGAAGCCGGGTTCGGGCCTGTGCTGGCCACGCTGCCGCTGGACCCGCCGCCCGCGCCCTAAGCTTACGGTGTTTCCGGCGCCTCCGGCACGGCAATTTCCGGTGGCCGGACGATGGAGCTGACCGCCGGCGTGAAATCGTTCCAGTCGTATTCGGACAGTTCGAACGCCCAGCCCGTGGCCTTGTCATTGATCGTGCTGCCCCGATGCGCGCCTTCGCCAGCCTCGATGGCGCGAAGCGTGACGAAAAAGCCATCGGGCTCGCGATAGGCTTCGACTTCCACTTCCAGCCCGTCATGTGTTTCCGTGATGTGCCGTCCGACCGGGCGTGTCGTCAGCTCGGTGGCCGGCTTTACGCCCGTTGGCTGGAAGCGCGTCAGGGCGAGGGCAGGGGTGGACGCCGCAAGCCGGCTGATCAGGCGGAAGTCCTGATAGGGCGGGCCCGGACGGAAGCTGCGTTCGCTCGTGCCGACGGCGCGCTGCAGGTAAAGACTCTCGCCATATTTGTCGAAAAGGCGCACGGCGGAGACCGCATCCGGACTGATGTCGAGAATATTGAGGTCCAGCCAGGCATCACCATTGTAGAGCGGCGGCAGGTCGCCGGTGACACGATAGGCCTGCATCTCGTCCGGGCGGCGGGCATAGAGATGCTCTCCCTTGCGCCCGGTGATGATGGACGCGGTCACCTCGCCGTCGCTGTTGGCCAGCTCGATCAGCGCGCCGGTGCCGCCCTTGCGTGGATCACCGAGGCCGACCCGGTTCAGCTTGTCCGGATCCCGCGTGCGCGCTTCGCCCCAGGTCAGTTCGCCAAGGCCGGTCGCCAGCTCCGCCAGACGGTCGGCACGCACGGGATAGCCATGAGACCCTTCCAGCGTCCAGCCATCGGCCGTGTTCTGCAGGCGGTAGGATTCGTCGGCCAGCGTCACGCGGATCTCCGTCGCTTCGGCGCGGATTGCGGCGAAGTCCGGCAGGACGGCCTGTCCGGTCCGTCCGGTCTGAGCCGGGCCGCCCCGGAAATCCATATGCGCCAGCACGGCAAGGATTGTCAGCACGGCCGCGGCCGCGCCGAGGATCTGCAGGCGTTTGCGCCGCTGGCGTTGGCGCTGCTCTGTCATGACTCTCTCCGCGCGCGGACCTGCTGGCGCCGCCAGACAAGCAGGCCAGCCAGCGCAATCAGGATCGGACCGCCCCAGATATTGATGGCTTTCAGCGTCGCTTCCATCCGGTCGATGTCATGGCGGTAGTCTCGTTCGATGGCGCGCAGTTCGCCGCGCAGCGTCACGATCCGTTCGCGCAGCTGGGTCAGCTCGGCGCGCTCGTCATCGGTCAGGTCGGCGGCCTCATCGCCCTGGAAGAAGCCGTCAGTCGAGCCGATGGCCTGCAATTCTTCCAGCCGTCCCTGCGCTTCGTTGAGGCTGGCCTCAAGTTCGGCCTGCTGGCGGAAATAGATCGCTTCGGCGGAGGCGCGCATCTCGTCGATGCGGGTCATGGGGCGCAGGCTTGGCGCGCGCGAGCGCAGGCGCGAGAGTTCCCCGCCGCCCGCAAGCGCGTCCAGCGCATTCAGGACCAGCGCGCCATTGTCGGCCACCACGATGCCGCGCCCGGGCACGATGTAGAAATCGTCCGCAATGAAATCGACATCGGCGATGAAGACGAGCTCGGCGTCCGTCAGGCTGGCAGAGATGTGCGGCGGGGCATTGGCGGCGTCGGCCCGCGCGAGTTCGGCCATGACGGGGTCGGACGGTTCCTCCAGCGCCGGTGCCCCGGCCGGGAAGGCGGTGACCAGCGGCCCGGACAGGCGCGCGGCCAGCACCAGCGGCCCGGGCTGGGTCTGGTAGGCTTTCAGCGTGTCGGACGGCGTCATGTCGCGCACGGCCTTGTCGGCATCGATATAGGAGGGGCTTGGCCCGGTCTCGATCAGGGGAGAGAAGGTCACGTCAGACGGCAGCTTGGAGGTGACCAGCGCGCCTGGTGCGCCAAAGTTCACGGCGCGGGTCAGGTCGGCGGTGATCAGGTCGTCCTGGTTCATGTCGCCAGCGGGCGCTGCGATGAACAGCGGGTGGGCCTGCTCCTCGACCCGGCCGTCACCCAGATCGACGGGCACGGGCAGGGAGCCTGCTGCATCGGCAACGGCATCCATTGACAGCGAAACGCCCCAGGAATCGCCCAATAGTCCGAGATCGGACTTCGCTCCCGCGGTGGAGACATCGAACAGGCCTTGCCCGACAGCCGTCTTGGCCGCCGGATCGACCAGGAACACCGCGCGGCCCTTGCGCAGCACGAACTGGTCGATCAGCCATTCCTGACGCTCCGACAGGGGGGGCGGATGCGCCACCAGAAGTACGTCGAGATCGGATGGCAGCGACTGGAAATTATCGGCAATCGGGACGATCTCGAAGGACCGGTCGATGTCTGCCAGCAATGTGTAGCCGCCCTGTCCGCCCGGCGCGGACATGCCCGGCAGCGTGGTCAGGATGCCGACCCGTGGCGGGTCCGGATCGTCCAGCCGGGCAACCATGCGGGTGAGGTCATATTCCAGTGTGACTTCCCGTTCCGGCGCGAGGAAGGGGATCACGCGCTGGTCGTCGATCGTGTTGTGCCCGATGATGCCGAAATAGAGCGGGTCGTCGCCATTCGTGTCGATGGCGGTGATGCCGGCCGCAAGCGCTTCGTCTTCCGCTGTCGAGAAGGGGGAGGGGTCGATCTCCCGCACCCGGACATATCCGCCGGACTGGGCTTCATAGGCTTTCAGCAATTCCCGCACGCGGGCGGCATAGGCGCGCACGGCCGGATAGTCCTGTCCGACGCTGCGCGAATAGACGAGCGTGATGTCCACCGGCTCGGCGATGTCCGACAGTTTTTCCTTCGTCGCCTTCGACAGCGAATAAAGATGGTTCTCGGTGAAATCGAGCTGAACGCCGGTCAGCACTTTCTGCGCCAGCAGATTTCCCGCCACGAAGATGACCGTTACCAGCGCCGTTGCGATGAGGAGGTAGTGTTTCGACTTCATCTCAGCCGAGCCTCTGGCGGGCGGCCCACAGGCCGTTCAGAATGGACCAGAAGGCGGTGAAGCCGAGGAAGAACATGACCGACCGCAATTCCAGCACGCCGCGCTGGGCGCCTTCGAACTGGGTCAGGAAGGAGAATTGCGCGACAAGGTCGGCAAAGCCGGTTCCGAACACGGCCTTCACGGTGGACAGGACCAGTGGCCAGCCTGCGGCCGTAAAGGCAAAGGCGATCAGGACGCTGATGACAAAGGCCGTCACCTGGCTGCCGGTCAGGGCCGAAATGGCAGAACCGACAGAGAGATAGGCCCCCGCCATCAGGAAGCTGACCAGATAGGTCAGCGCGATGGCCGTATTGTCCGGTCCGCCAAGGTAATTCACCGTGATCCACATCGGGAAGGTCAGCAGCAGGCCGACGCCCGCGACCGTCCATGCCGCACACAGCTTGCCGAGCACGAGCCCCGGCATGCCGAGCGGGAGGGAGAGCAGGAGCTCATCCGTGCCCGCACCCTGTTCGTCCGCCCAGAGGCGCATGGCCAGGGCGGGCAGGAAAATCATGTAGAGCCAGGGGTGCCAGACAAAGAAGGTCGACAGGTCAGCCGAACCGGCCCCGAAGAAATTTCCGGCCTCCCAGGTGAACACGCCGAGGGCGAGCAGGAAGACGGCCAGGAAGACATAGGCCATAGGCGTGGCGAAATAGGCGCCAAGTTCACGCCGGTAGGTCGCGCCGAAGCCGCCCATCTGCTGTCGCAGGAATTCCTTCATCGCGCGTTTGCCTCGGCCTGGTCGGTCAGGCGCATGAAGGCGCCTTCCAGCGATCCGTCATCGGATTTCTTCGCCAGCTCTTCCGGCGTGCCGTCAGCAACGATGATGCCCCGGTCGACCACGATGGCGCGTGTGCACATGGCGGGCACTTCGGTCAGCGTGTGTGTGGAGATGAGGATCGCCTTGGTCGGCGCCATCCGCGCGATCAGCGCCCGCACGGCGCGCTTCTGATTGGGGTCGAGGCCATCGGTCGGCTCGTCCAGCAACAGGACGGGCGGATCGTGCAGGATCGCCCCGGCAAGACCCACGCGGCGGCGATAGCCCTTGGAGAGAGAGCCGATCCGCTGGCCTGCCACGGTCGTGATACGCGCGTCGGCAATGGCGCGCTCCACGGCGTCCTTGCGCTTGCTTCGCTCGATCTTGCGCGCGGCGGCCATGAAATTCAGGAACTCCGGCGGCGTCATGTCGTCATAGAGCGGCGCGCCTTCCGGCAGATAGCCGAGCGCGGCCTGCGCCTGCCTGCGGTGAGAGACGATGGATTTTCCATTGATCAGCGCGTCACCCGCATCGGGTTCCAGCACGCCGGCAATCATGCGCATGGTCGTCGACTTGCCGGCCCCGTTCGGGCCGAGAAAGCCAAGCACCGTGCCCTTCTCAAGCGTAAAGGAAACGCCCTGCACAGCGCGCTTGGCGCCAAAGCTTTTTTCCAGACTGCGAATGTCGAGCATTCTCTGGTTCAGACGCCTCTTTCCATTGGAAGATTCTGATACCGCCCTTGGCCCCATCTGGCCAGACTTTGGAAAATTACGCTCTCAGTAAGGTTGGGTTACGCCGCGAAGCGTTTCACCTCTTCGAGAACGGCTTTCGCGGCCGCTTCGACGATCTTCCCGCCGTCTTCCGCGTTGGACTGGGTGGGGTCGGAGCCGATGCGGCCATCCGGGAAGTCGCGGCGGTACTGCACCGCATCGCCGATCTTGCCGTTCGGGGCGATCTTCGGGCTCATCTCCACCTCAGGCCGCGCGCGGTCCGGATAGCCGAAATAGGTGACCGACACTTCGGAGGCTGTCGCGTGGCTGCCATGGCCGACGGGGTAGAGCTGGTTGCAGAGCTGCATGACCGGAGAGAAATCCCACCAGTTGCGCAGTTTCAGCTCCAGGCCCGGGCGGTTGTCCTCGCCGCGCGGGTCGAAGCTGCGCCGCGAATGGATCTCGGAGAAGGCCGCCTGGATCGTGGCAACGTTCCCGCCATGGCCGTTCAGCCAGTAGATCCGCTCAAAACCGTGGCGCATCAGGCTTTCGGTCCAGTCCGCCATCGCGGCGATCATCGTCGTCGGGCGCAGCGTGATCGTGCCGGGGAAGCCGAGATGATGCTGGGCGCAGCCGACCGAGAAGGTCGGACCGACCAGAACGTCATCCGGCGCCTGCGCTTCGGCATGGCGCGCAATGATTTCCGGGCAGAGCGCATCAGTGCCGATAAAGCCGTTCGGCCCGTGCTGTTCCATCGATCCGATGGGAATCAGGATCGTGCGGGATTTCTTGAGCCAGGCTTCAATATCCTGCCAGGTGGAGACGGGAAGCAGCATGTTCTAGTCCTTCCGGGGGGCCAGGCGGCGGGTGATATGGCCCATCTTGCGGCCGGGGCGGGCTTCGTGCTTGCCATAAAGGGTCAGCACATCTGCCGGGGCAAGGCTGGCCGGGTCGACATTGCCCGCTTCGCCGATCAGGTTTTCCATCTCGGCATCGAACAGCCGGCGCGTATCTCCCAGCGGCCAGCCGCAGATGGCGCGGATATGCTGTTCGAACTGGCCGGTCTGGCAGGCTTCCGGCGTCCAGTGGCCGGAATTGTGGACACGCGGGGCAAATTCATTGGCCAGCAGCGTGCCATCCGGCAGCACGAACAGTTCCAGCGCCAGCACGCCGACATGTTCAAGTGCATCAACCAGCGCGATGGCCTTCTCCCGCGCGGCCTGTTCCACATGACGGGGCAGGCCGGAGGGCACGGTGGAGGTCGCAAGGATGCCGTCCTTGTGCACATTGTGCGGCGGCGCCCAGGTCGCGGTCTCACCCTGACTGGAGCGGGCGACGATGACGGAAATTTCGCGCTCGAACGGGACGGGCGCTTCCAGCACGCAGGGCGCCTCGCCGACATCGGCCCAGGCGGCGGCAATATCATCGGCAGACCGGATCCAGGCCTGGCCCTTGCCGTCATAACCGTCGCGGCGGGTCTTCAGCAGTCCGGTTCCGCCAAGTTCAGGCAGGGCTTTGGCAATGTCATGATCCGAATTGATCATGCGATAGTCCGCCGTGGCGATGCCTATGCCGTTCAGGAATGCCTTCTCTTCGGCCCGGTCCTGAGACGTCGCGAGCGATTTTGCACCGGGGTGAAGATGTGTCCCGGCCGCTTCTATGGCTTCGGCGGCGATGACGGGAATGTTCTCGAATTCCAGCGTGATGACGGCGCAGGCCCTGGCGAACTCGGCCAGCAGTGCCTTGTTATCATAGGCGCCTTTCCAGTGATGGCGGGCAACACGCGCAGCGGGCGGATCATCTTCCGGGCAATAGATGTCGACATCGAAACCAAGGCGCTGCGCGGCATTCGCAAGCATCCGGCCCAGCTGGCCGCCGCCGAGGATCCCGATAACGCTGCCTGGCGCGACGGGGGTCATCCTTCCGGCGTCTCCCCAACCCCATCGGTCTGCGACTGGCGGTAAGCGTCGAGTTTGGCCGCCACACTCTCATCTTCCAGCGCGACGATGGAGGCGGCCATGATGCCGGCATTCACGGCGCCCGCTTCGCCGATGGCCAAGGTGCCTACAGGCACGCCGCGCGGCATCTGCACGATGGAAAGCAGGCTATCGAGGCCGGACAGGGTCTTCGATTGCACCGGCACACCCAGCACGGGCAGGGGGGTCATCGAAGCCGCCATGCCGGGCAGGTGGGCTGCGCCGCCGGCGCCTGCGATGATCACTTTCAGGCCGCGTGCCTTCGCGCCCTTGGCATAGCTGACCAGCCGGTCCGGTGTGCGGTGCGCCGAGACGATCCGGGCTTCATAGTCCACGCCGAGTTCGCCCAGCAGGCGAGCAGCTTCCTTCATCACGGGCCAGTCCGACTGGCTGCCCATGATAATGCCTACCTTGGGGGATTCGCTTGTTGCCATGGCATCCTCGCTGGCGGAAAGCGCGCACCATATGCAGGCGGCCTGCCTCGTCAACTGCCGCCTGCTGGGAGAACTCGCTCCACAAGGCCCCGGACTGCCAGTATCGTCATGAAATGGCGGATGACGGCTTTCCCCTGCAGGCAGACCGGCGGCGCGCGCTGATCGACATTCTGGGTGTCGATCTGGACGCGGTGGACCGTCAGACCCGCGCGGCAATCGAGGCGCTGTGCGACGAGGTCATCTCCCTGCGCGAAGAGCTGGCCGGGGCGCGCAAGGCCCTGTCGGAGGCCGAATTGCTGGCCGACAATGATGCCCTCTGCCCGATGTTCAACCGGCGCGCCTTTGAGCGCGAAGTCCGCCGCGAAATCGCGCTTGCCAGCCGGTTCGGTACGCCGCTGAGCCTGATTTTCACCGATCTCGACCATTTCAAGCCGGTCAACGACATCTACGGCCATGCCACGGGCGATGCCGTTCTGCTGAAAGTGTCGGAGATTCTGCTCAGCCTGACGCGGGATACCGACATTGTCGGCCGTCTCGGCGGGGACGAGTTCGGAATCGTCCTGTCGCAGGCCACTCTGGCCGATTCCGAGCGCAAGGCCATCCAGCTGACCGAGCAGATCGACGCGCTTACGGTGCGCGGCGCAGAGGATGCGCCCGACCGGGGATTACGCATCGGGGCTTCCTGCGGCGTGGTGGCCTGGCAACCGGGCGAAGATGCCCGGCACCTGATCGCGCGGGCCGATCAGGCCATGTTTGCGCAGAAAGCGAACAGGAAAAGCGGGCGCTCTGCCCGCAGTTGAAGCGGAGTCTGAATCTAAAGGAGGATTCATTTGAGATCAGGGTGACGAGCCGCCAAGCTTGTGCTTAAGTGTTGCCATTAGGACACAGCCACTTAACTAGCAAGAAGGAGGCAGATATGTCGCTACAGGGCCGGATCAGTGAGCTCGCAAACAAGCACCGTAAGCTGGACCAGAAAATCGAAGAAGAAGAAAAACGCCCAGCTGCAGACACCCTCCGCCTCAAAGACCTCAAGCGACGGAAACTCAAGATTAAAGAAGAGCTGCGATGGCTTGAAGCCAGCTAACGGCTGAATGGACGAAAGGTCCTTTCGCCGGTGATTGCAGCAGGCGAAAGGACCGGTTCCATGCGGGACATTTTCGATCAGGACAAATCGCTCAGCCTCGGCGCGATCCGCCAGGCGGCGGGTATTTTCAATCTCTTGCTGGCCGCATTGGTCGTCCTGGCCGTTCTGCGCGGGTTGGGCCAGTTGTTCACCGGCCACTTCATCGGCGCCTTTCTTGAAGTCCTTGGGGCATTTGCTGTCCTTGGCTTCCTGTTCCTTGTTGTGCGGCTGCTGACGGAGCTGCTCGCCGCGATGCACCGGCTGAATGACCGGCTGACCGTGCTGGGTGACGATTTGCGCGCCGTGCGCGACGCCGAAGAAGACTGACCGCCGTGGCCTCTCCCGTAACCGCCATCCTTGGACTGGGCCGCGAAGTCGGCGATGCTGTGGCGCGCCGGTTCCACGAACTGGGACACAATGTGCTGGCCGCCGACGCCAGCGGCGACCGGATGCTGACGGCGCAGAATGCCATGCCGGAAAAGGTGCTGCTGCATCTGGGTGACCTGCATACCAAGCTTGGTCTGCGCAATGCCGTGGCCGCCGCCGTCGAAGGTTTTGGCCGGATCGACAATCTGATCGTCATTCCCAGCATCGACGACCCCGATTCCATCCATGATTTCCAGCAGGACAAATTCGACAAGGCGCTGGCCCGCACCGTTCGCGGCGCCGCCCAGAGCCTCAAGGTCTTTGCCGAGCGGATCGCCGATCAGGCCGACCTGCCGACGAGTGGGGCCGAACGCATCCGCCAGCGCGGCACGGTAACCTTCGTCCTGTCTTACTCCGCGCTCGCCACCATGCCCGGCCGGTTCACCGAATCGGTGACGCAGGCCGGTGTGCTGGGGGTTGTCCGCGCCGGATCGCTGGATCTGGCCGAGGCCGGCATCCGCGTGAATGCCATTGTGGCCATCCGTCCGCGTGAGGAAAAAATGGAATCCTGGACCAGCAAGCGCACGCCGCTGGGCCGCGCCGCGCTGGCCGATGAGATTGCCGATGCTGCCGCTTTCCTGGCGTCTCCGGAAGCCGCCATAATTACCGGCGAGGTGATGCGCCTCGATGGGGGGCGGTCAGGCCTCGCCGGTATTCTGGACTGATCAGGCGGGCATAAGGTCGGTCATGCCGCCGTCTTCGGCGTTGGCTTTCCATGCCGAGACCGATTCCAGTGTCCAGTCATGGCTGAGGATGCCGGAGACTTTCTTGAACTCCGCATGCGCCGTATCCGGAGTCAGCGTCATCACGATATAGCCATGGCCGAACGGGTCGTGCCAGTCGACGTCCTTGTTGGCGTCGGTGAACAGTTCGCCGAGATTCGGCACGTCCTTGATGACCGAGCCCATGCCCGGTGATGTGATCGAGGTGCAGCCGAATTCCACGCCGCGCTGGTCGCCTGCTGCGTCGTGCAGCGTATTGGCCCAGGCCGTGTGCGTGTCGCCTGTGACCGTGACGAGGCGCGCACCGGTTTTCTTCGCTGAGGTGTAGAGACGTTCGCGGGCGGCAGGGAAACCATCCCAGGCGTCCAGGTTGAAGGGCAGGCCAAGGGCAGAGAAGCCGACCATGCCTTCGACATAGGGGCTGTCCTGCGCGGCGATCTGTTCCGGGGTGAGAACCTCGCCCATGTTCGGCAGGGCCACCTTGGCCATGATCACCTGATTGGCCAGAACCTGCCAGGTTTTTCCGTCGGCGACGGACTTGCCGAGTTCGCCTTCCAGCCAGGCCTCCTGTTCGGCGCCCAGCATGGTGCGGGCAGGATCGTTGACTTCGGCCAGTTTCGCCTGGACGCGTGCCATCATTTCTTCCTGAGACGGATTACCGGCCGCAACTGAATACCATTCCAGTTCCGGCGAGCGGCCGGTCAGGCGGGATTCCAGCGCGTGGACCGTGGCCACGTCGCCGAATTCGAAGCTGCGCCAGACAGCGGAGGTGATATTGCCAGCTTCCGGTTCGCGGATCGGGATCCACTCGAAATAAGCCTGGATGGCGGCCATCTTGCGGTCCGACCAGCTGCCTTCATTCTCTTCCGGATTATGGTTCTGCGCACCGGTCCGGTAGGAATCATTGGCGCTTTCATGGTCGTCCCAGGTGCAGATCCACGGGGCTGCGGCATGGGCGGCCTGCAGGTTCGGGTCCGTCTTGTACTGGGCGTGGCGGCGGCGATAGTCCGACAGAGTAATGCATTCCGTGATCGGATCATGCTGACGGCCAAGCTTCTCTGCGATCTCACCGCCATAGCCGTCGATGCCATATTCGTAGATATAGTCGCCAAGATGGAGGATCACATCGAGATCGGGTTCTTCCGACAGGGCCTTGTAGGCATTGAAATAGCCGAACTGCCAGTTGGAGCAGGAGATGACGATCATCTTCACCGGCGCCTCGCCCGATGCGGCGGTCGTACGTGTCCGCCCGGTGGGGGAGGTGACGTCGCCGCCTTCGGTCATGGCGGTGAATTTGTAGGTATAGGTGGTCGCAGGCTTCAGGCCCTTGGCGTCGGCTTTGACACAGAAATCATGGGCGGCATCGGCGCTCAGCATGCCGGAGGTAACAAGGCCGCCGTCCTGGCCGAAGACTTCGTATTTGACCGGGATCGCGCCGTCGCCGGTTTTCGGCGTCACGCGGGTCCACAGGATAACGCGGTCGGTCAGCGGGTCGCCCGAGGCCACGCCGTGAAGGAATTCCACTTCGCCTGCATAACCGGACGGGGTGGTTTTGGGGGTCGGGGTGGCGCAGGCCGCCAGGCTGAGCGTTCCGGTGGCGGCAGCACCGAGCAGGCCGCGGCGTGTGACGTTTGTCATGGGGTATCCTCCAACTGGGCGGGGCCGGTCTAGCGCCGGTTCGAGACAATAGCATGACGGGTCGGGCCGGTTTCGTCTATAAGCCGCGCGATGACCCGCCCGACTCACAGAATGACCTTCACCGCTACCCCGGATGATGCCGGCAAACGCCTCGATGTTTTCCTCGCCGCCGCGGCAGAGGACCTGTCCCGTTCGCGCCTGAAAGCGCTGATCCTGGACGGGGCGGTGACCATGGATGGCGTGGCGGAGACCAATCCGAAAAAACCTGTCGTGGCGGGCGCCGAGTATGTCGTTGCCGTGCCGGAGCCGGTCGCCGCCACGCCCGAGCCGCAGGACATCCCGCTCGACATCCTGTTCGAGGACGAGCACCTGATCGTTCTCAACAAGCCGTCCGGCATGGCCGTGCACCCCGCGCCGGGCAGCCAGGACGGAACGCTGGTCAATGCGTTGCTGTTCCATTGCCAGGGCCAGCTCTCCGGCATCGGCGGGGTTGAGCGGCCCGGCATCGTGCACCGGATCGACAAGCTGACGACCGGTGTCCTCGTCGCAGCGAAGACCGAGCCGGCGCATCTTGGCCTGTCGGCCCTTTTCAGCACGCATGACATCGAGCGCGCCTATCTCGCCGTCACGCGTGGCGCCCCGCGGCCCTCGCAGGGCACGGTGGATGAACATATCGCTCGTTCCAGCGGTGACCGGAAGAAGATGGCCGTGGTCAAGAATCCGGAGGCCGGCTTCGGGCGCCATGCCATCACCCACTACAAGACGCTGGAAACGTTCGGCATCCGCGAGAAGGGCACGAACTTTCCCTCCGCGGCGCTGGTCGAGTGCCGTCTGGAGACAGGACGCACACACCAGATCCGGGTCCACATGGCGCATATCGGCACGCCGCTGGTCGGTGATCCGGTCTATGGCCGCCACAAGGGTGTGTCGGTACTGGGCAGCGGACCGGGGCGTGATGCCGGCTTCGATGCCGCGCGTACTTTCCCGCGTCAGGCCCTCCATGCCGCCGTGCTCGGCTTCGTCCACCCCATAACGAAAGAGGCGCTCCGGTTCGAAGCGCCCCTTCCTGAAGATATGAGCGATCTGATTGCGGCGCTGCGGCGCCTGCCCAAGCAGGTTTAGCGGCGAATAAGGCCTAGTTCTTGGCGACGTCCTGTCCGGCGGCGGCCTCGGTGGTCACCAGCGGTTCGAAGCGCAGGGTTTTCGCCGTCAGGGTCACATCGCCGATCTTCTTGGAATCGGCGGCGATCTTGATCGGAACCGATGCGCCATTGTCCAGCGGGGCCAGCCACATGCGCAGCGGGCCATCGATGCCGGTCAGGTTGTCATTGTCCGCCTCGCCCTTCTTGTAGCCGGCGATCTTGTCCATGGTGACGTGACACTCGATGGCCTCACCGGTCCAGACCGGCGTGTCGACCCGCTTGGTGCCGGCATTCTTGAGGTGGAGATAAGTCAGCTGGCGTCCGTCGAATATGCGGATCGGACCGCCGCACGGGTCAGCACCCGGCGCGCGGGGTTCCAGCGCGAAGGTGATCAGCGCGGTGATTGGGTCATTCGTCTTCAGCACCTGTTCGGTGGTCGCGGCCGGATCGCCGAGATTTCCGAAGCGCGGGGTCGCGTTCATGGTGAAGTCGGTGTCGCTGATGGCGAGTTCGACCTTGCGGTTCTTTTTCCCGTCCTTGTTCTGGGAAACATAAGTGCGGGTTTTCAATTCATTGTCCCGGGTTTCGCCCTCGGCATGGATGTTCATGTCGTAATTGACGAACCAGTCCGCGATGCCCGTGACCTTCACGCGGGAATCGATCGTGTAGCGGTCGGGCATCAGGTCTGTCGTGAACGTCGCCCGCCCGGTCGCCGGAATGAAGAAGATATAGGCCTTGGCCCGCAGCTCATATTCCATCCGCGTCGGCGTGCCCGCCTTCACATTGGTCAGGATTGCGCCGGACGCATTGGTCGGGGCGGGGGACTTGTCCGCAACGGCGAGGCCGGCCGTGGCGAGCCCGGTGAGGGCCAGCGCGGCGGCGGATGCAAGGAAGATCGAACGTTTCGTCATCTGAACTGTACCGTTTCCTGACCGGCCGGAGGGGCCGGACACTGTCGTTTTGCCCTATATAAGCATTGGGGGCCAACGCTGCCTGAACAAGGGTGCCGTTTTCCCGCCTTAATCGGGCGGATTTGAGGTCAAACCTTGTGACAAGCAGTTACAGGCCGCAGGAACTGAGGAATCGCCGCACAGCAGAGTTGACAGGCAGGCCTCAGGCGTTTTAACAGCGCGCCTTCGAGATAAGACCCATTTATTGGAGCGAGACCATGTCCCGCGAGTGTGAACTTACCGGCACCAAGCCGATGGTCGGCCACCGTGTCAGCCACTCCCAGATCAAGACGAAGCGGATTTTCCGTCCGAACCTCGTGCGCGTCACGCTTCACTCCGAAGCGCTGAACCAGAACTTCCCGATGCGCATCACGGCCTCGGCCCTGCGCACCGTTGACAAGCTGGGCGGCCTCGACGGTTTCCTGGCCAAAGCCAAGGACGACACGCTGTCGGCCAAGGCCCTCAAGATCAAGCGCGATATCGCCAAAAAGGCCGTTGCCTGATATCTGCCCATAGCTGCAGCGAAAGTTGCAGAAACGGAACAGCGCGCCAATTCTGGCGCGCTTTTCTTTTGCCCCCTGTAAAATCGCATGGCAGGACAAAGACCGCTGATCAACGGAGGTCTTAATGTTGCGCTTTGCCATTCTCGCCCTTGCTCTGACACTTGCTGCCTGCGGGGCAGGCCAGACGCCAGAGGCAGCTGAGACGGAACCAGCGCAGAAACTGACGGTCTTCACCGGCGGCACGATCTATACCGGCCTGGCTGACCTGCCGACCGTCGATGCCGTTGTGGTTGGCGAAGACGGCCGTATTGTCGGCACCGCCCCGCCGCTGTCAGAAGACTGGGACGAGTCCGAGATCGATCTTGTCGATCTGAAGGGCGCCTTCATGTATCCGGGCTTCACCGATGCTCACGCCCACCTGATGGGCATTGGCCAGCGGGAACTGAACCTCAGCCTCGAAGGCACCGCCTCCATCGACGAGCTGGTCACCCGGATCGAAGCCGAACTCGTCGGCATGGAGCCGGGCGTGCTGCTCTTCGGGCGCGGCTGGATCGAGACCGGCTGGCCGGAAGGCCGCATGCCATCTGCGGCAGACCTCGATGCTGTCAGCCCCGACAATCCGGTCATCCTGACCCGCGCCGACGGCCATGCCATGGTGGTGAACAGCGCCGCGATGGCAGCCGCCGGGATCACGGACGAGACCGAAAACCCGGATGGCGGCGCCATCGAACGCGATGCCGACGGCCATGCCACCGGCATGCTGATCGACAATGCGATGGGTCTGGTCGCCCCGCTGCGTACCCAGCCGGACGCGGCCGACAAGGCCCGCGCGCTGGAAACCGGCGCGAAAGTCTATGTCTCGCGCGGCTGGACCGGCGTACACAATATGAGTGTCGGCCCGGACGAAGCGCCGATCATGCAGGAGCTGGCCGGGGAGGGGAAACTCCCGCTTCGCCTCTGGAACGCCTTCGACGCCACCGAGGAAGGCATGGCGCTTGCCGCCGCGCAGGATTATGAGACGCCGACGATCACCAATCATGCCATCAAGCTGTATATGGACGGCGCGCTCGGCTCGCGCGGGGCTCAGCTGATCAAGCCTTATTCCGACCGCCCAGACACGTCCGGCCTGTCCCTGATCACCGATGAAGACCTGGCAGACTTCATGAAGCGGGCCGACGAATCCGGCATCCAGGTGGCCATCCATGCGATCGGCGACCTCGCCAACCAGCGCATTCTCGACATCTATGAGGCTGGCGGTTACCCGCCGGAGAAGCGCTGGCGCATCGAGCACACACAGATTCTCGCCCCGACCGACATTGCCCGCGTCGGCGCCCTCGGCCTGATCGCGTCCATGCAGCCGAGCCATGCCATCGGCGACCTTCACTTCGCGCCGGCCCGCCTCGGTATCGACCGTCTGGCCGGGGCCTATGCCTGGAAAGCCTTGATTGACGACGGCGCCGTCGTCGCAGGCGGCTCCGATGCCCCGGTGGAGGTCGGCTCGCCGCTGATCGAGTTCTACGCCGCGGTCGCCCGGAAAGACCTGAAAGGTTTTGAAGGCGAAGGCTGGCATCCGGAACAGAAGCTGACGCGCGAGCAGGCGCTCGCCCTCTTCACCTCGGCGGCCGCCTATGCCGCCTTCCAGGAAGACGATCTCGGCACGATCGAGGCCGGCAAGCTCGCCGACTTCACCGTCTTCGACATCGACCTGATGACCGTGCCGGAAGCCGAAATCCTGGACGCGAAAACCGTTATGACTGTGGTCGGCGGCAAGATCGTGTATGATGCCAGCACGGCGGAGGCTGAGTAGGGGCACATATCGAAGGAGAGGCTAATGCCTCCATGGATGCAGCGTGTCATCGTCCTGCCGGTGATGGCACTCGCCGCGTGCGCCACGGTTTCCCCGGCCGCAACAACAGAACAGGAAATGCTGGCGGCGGACCGCGCCTTTGCCGCCCGCGCACTCGAAATCGGGGCAGGGCCCGCTTTTGTCGAGTTCGCCGCCGACGATGTCACGATTTTCCCGTCTGCGGGCGTGCCGGAAACCGGGAAAGCCGCGGTCGAGGCGTGGACGTCTGACTGGCCGGAAGACATGATCATCGAATGGGCCCCGGAAGCGGCGCATGCCGGAAAAGGCGGGGATTTCGGCTATACCTGGGGCTACGCCACCTACACGCGTGTCGGCCAGGAGGGGGCGTCCTATGGCAAATACATCACCGTCTGGCAGCGCCAGGACGACGGCAGCTGGAAGTGGATTGCCGATATGGGCGCTGGCGCCCCCGCTCCGGAAGATCGCTGACCAGCCAGCACGGCTGCAGGATTTCCCCTACGTCGCACTAGCCCGGACACGTAGCCGTGCTAGAAGCCTAATTGTATGAATAGACCTCCCGAAGCCTGAGATATTTGCAATGACCGTAATGAGTGACACCACCGCCCTGGACGGCATGAAGCCGACCGAGAAAATCAATGTCCGCAAGGTGTTCGGCCTCGACACGGACATGGTGGTGCATGGCTTCAAGACCCGCACCGAATATGTCCCCGAGATTGACGATGCCTACCGGTTCGACCCGCAGACGACGCTGGCCATCCTTGCCGGCTTTGAGCACAACCGCCGCGTCATGGTGCAGGGCTATCACGGCACAGGGAAATCCACCCATATCGAACAGGTGGCCGCGCGCCTCAACTGGCCGCTGATCCGGGTCAATCTCGACAGCCATGTCAGCCGGATCGACATGGTTGGAAAGGACGCCATCGTCCTGAAAGACGGCCAGCAGATCACCGAATTCCGCGAAGGCATCCTGCCATGGGCCCTTCAGCGCCCGGTCGCGATCACCTTCGACGAATACGATGCCGGCCGCCCGGACGTGATGTTCGTGATCCAGCGCGTTCTGGAAAGCTCCGGCAAACTGACCCTGCTGGACCAGAACCGCGTCATCGCGCCGAACCCGTATTTCCGCCTGTTCTCGACCACCAATACGGTCGGCCTCGGCGACACGACGGGCCTCTATCACGGCACGCAGCAGCTGAACCAGGGCCAGATGGACCGCTGGAACATCGTGACCACGCTGAACTATCTGGAACACGACGCCGAAGTGGAGATCGTGAAGTCCAAGGCGACCGGCGTCGACGACGACACGCTCGCCAAGATGGTGACGCTGGCGGACCTGACCCGGAACGCCTTCATGTCCGGCGACCTCTCCACCGTGATGAGCCCGCGGACCGTGATCACCTGGGCGGAAAACTTCGCCATCTTCGGCAATCTCGGCCATGCTTTCCGCATGACCTTCCTCAACAAGTGTGACGAGCTGGAGCGGCCTCTGGTCGCCGAGATGTACCAGCGCTGCTTCGCCGAGGAACTGCCTGAAAGCGCCCTGATGGTGCGGGTGGCCTGAGATGAGCGGCACGGTCATCGAACTCAAAAGCGGTGACGGCTTCCGGTTCAATGCGCTGCATGTGCCGGCAAAGGGCGCGCGCAAGGGCGGCCTGGTGCTGGTGCAGGAAATCTTCGGCGTGAACTCCTACATGATCGAGGCGTGCGAACGCTTCGCCGCCGAGGGCTATGAAGTGCTGGCCCCGTCCATGTTCGACCGCCAGAAGAAAGGCTTCGTCACCGAAAGCCATTCGCCGGAAGCCATCGCGGAAGGCGGCGGCTATGCCCGCGCCAACGGCCTCGAAAACGCGATGGCGGACATTGCGGCCTGCATCGCCGAACTGGAGGCGCCGGTCTTCATCACAGGCTTCTGCTATGGCGGCTCGATGGCCTATCTCGCTGCCTGCCAGCTGGAAGGCCTGTCGGCGGCCAGCGGCTATTATGGCAGCCTCGTGCCCGGCGCGAAGGATCAGTCGCCGAAATGCCCGACCATCGTCCATTTCGGCCAGCATGATGCGCATATTCCGATGGACGGCGTGCGTGCGTTCGAACAGGCCCGGCGCGATGTGCCGGTCTATGTCTATGACGCCGGCCATGGCTTTGCCCGGCGTCGTTCGGACGATTATGACGCCCATGCCGACGACCTCGCTTTCCGCCGCACCCTCGACCTGTTCAATCAGGCCGCGGCCGATGCCGGCTTCTAGACTGCGCTGAAGGCGCACAAGACAAGACTTATATGGCCAAGGACACCACCCCCCAGGAACTCTTCAAGCAAGCGCTCGCCGTGACGACCAAGGCGATGAGCGCCGACCGGGACGTGGAAGTCGGCTTTGGCAATGACGCAGGCGCCGATGCCGAGCGCATCGTGCTGCGCCCGCCGCCGGTCACGCTGCCGGCGGAAGTCGCGGCGCGGATCCGCGGCGAGGCCGATGCTGTGGCGCTGCGCAAGGCGCATCATGACACGAGCGCGCATATGAAGCATCGTCCGCAGGGGGAGTTGCCCCGGCGGGTCTATGATGCGGCCGAAACCGCGCGGATCGAAAGCCTCGGCGCCAATGCGATGCGCGGCACGGCCAACAATCTGGACGCGGTGCTGACCCATCGCTGCGAGTCCGGCGAGTTCGCCATGGGCGCCGAAGAACCGGAAGCCGTGCTGGCCCCGGCGATCGAATTCCTGCTGCGCGAGCGCCTGACCGGTCGCCCCTTGCCGGAAGCGGCGGCCCGCGTGGCCGATGTCTGGCGCCAGCAGGTCGCCGACAAGACCGGCGATGCGCTCGACAAGCTGATCTCCCAGCTGCACGACCAGCCGGAATTTGCCCGCACTGTCCGCGACATGATCCGTGACCTGACGGCCACCGATGTGCCCAGCGAAGATGCTGAGACCAGCGAGGATCAGCAGGACAGCGAGATGGAGTCCGAGGAGCAGCCGGACCAGGGCGAGCAGGAAATGGAATCCGAGGAGCCGATGGGCGCCTCCGCCGAGCAGATGGAAGCCGGCGACACGGAGGAAATGGAAGGCGAGGAATCCAATGTCTCGGTCGATCAGGACATGGACATGGAATCCGACGACACGCCGGATGACGAGGAAGACGGCACCCAGCCGCTGCGCCCCAATTTCCGCGATGGCGACGATAAGGACCGGTTCACCTATTCGGTCTTCACGCGCGAACACGACGAAGTGGCCCAGGCACCCGACCTGTGCGACGCCGAAGAACTGACGCGCCTGCGCGCCTATCTCGACCACCAGCTGCAGGGCCTGCAGGGCGCCGTCTCGAAACTGGCGAACAAACTGCAGCGCCTGTTGATGGCGCAGCAAAACCGCTCGTGGAGCTTCGATCTGGAAGAGGGCGTGCTGGACACCGCGCGCCTCACACGCGTCATCACCGATCCGACCGCGCCGCTTTCCTTCAAGCAGGAAGACGATTCGGAATTCCGCGACACGATCGTGACGCTGCTGCTGGACAATTCCGGCTCCATGCGCGGGCGCCCGATCATGGTCGCAGCGCTGTGTGCGGACATTCTGGCCCGCACGCTGGAGCGCTGCAATGTGAAGACCGAAGTGCTTGGCTTCACCACGAAAGCGTGGAAGGGCGGGCTCTCCCGCGAAGACTGGGTGAAGGCGGGCAAGCCGGCGTCTCCCGGCCGCCTCAACGATGTGCGCCACATCGTCTACAAGCAGGCCGATGCCCCGTGGCGCCGCGCGCGCCGGAACCTCGGCCTGATGATGCGCGAAGGCCTCTTGAAAGAGAATATCGACGGCGAGGCGCTGCTCTGGGCGCATGACCGGCTGCTCGCCCGGCCGGAACAGCGCAAGATCCTGATGGTGATCTCGGACGGTGCGCCGGTCGACGATTCCACGCTGAACGTCAATGTCGGCAATTATCTTGAGCGCCACCTCCGCCAGGTGATCGAAGAGATCGAAACGCGCAGCCCTGTCGAGCTGATCGCCATCGGCATCGGCCATGACGTGACGCGCTACTACAAGCGCGCCGTCACAATCGTGGACGCCGAACAGCTCGGCGGCGCGATGACGGACCAGCTGGCCAGCCTCTTCGACGAGAACCAGCCGAACCCGAAGGCCATGACCATCCCTCCGCTGACGGACCGTACCGTCCGCGGCGCCGTCTCCGGCGCCTCCGCCGGCGCGCCCTCCTATGGCAAAGGCAAGAAAAAGGTCGACATCGGCCGCGCCGTGAAGACCACCAGCCTGCAGGAAGTGAAGGGCGCTAAGAAATAGCCCTTGCTTTCATGGCATTGCGTTCTGATCACCTGCCAGCTCAAGATGAGCAGCCTAATTTCCTATCGTACCGAACTGAGCCAGCGCATTTGCAAAATTTTGAGGCGGTCGTGGCTGACCTTCTCGAAGGGCGGTCATATTCTTAAGCCACTCAGATTTTGTATGATGGCCGTTTTGAACGAAAAAGTTATGGTCGCCGGACGCTACTTTCATCGCTTCAACCGATGAGTAGATGTTCCCGGTTTTGAAAAACTGATGGTAAAATGTAACAAAGGCGACGGCAGAGTCGTGCCAAGTTGCCTCTTCGGAGTTTGCGACAAGAGACCAAAATGGTTGTTCGTTGTCCTCATACATAGCCATCTGGCATCCATAGTATCCCGAACAGGACGAAATGCATATTAGCAGCTGCCCCTGAAGAGCGTTTTGGATCGGAAGAAGTACAGTACGCAGATCGTCCCACGACAGAAAATGTCCATCGGTCAGGCCGATACCCTGCTGGTTGCCATGCATGCTTAGATGAATGATGGGCAGTTTAGGATCAAATCGCTGCACAGCAGCGCTTAGGCGTTCACTAAGTGCTGTCTCAAATGTCTCTCGCGTCGTTGCTAGCGAATAGCTGCTATCGATCTGAGCGAGCTCCAAAAATTCAGAGAGAGACCGACCTTCTGTGCGCCCATCCAGCATGTCGTATGCTGACGGGGATTCAACAATATGTACGAAACCCTGAATCGAATTTGCCATCTCGGCACCTCCCACGGGCCCCCGCCATAGAGTGACATAAGCATAGGCTGCCTATCGACAATCCAGACGGAAACAAAACATGAAAGTTGTGGCCTTTTCGCAACAGCGACTTCAGGTGATCAATCTTTCTTTCACCGGAAACCCACCCGCCTTGCTCAGCGCTGAGCTGACAGGGTGCTTCAGCACCGTTTCCAGCCACTTTGCCGTGTTGATCAGCTTGGACAAATCCAGCCCGGTTTCGAAGCCGCCGCGTTCCAGCATGTAAACGACGTCTTCGGTTGCCACATTGCCCGTCGCTGCCGGCGCAAACGGACAGCCGCCGATGCCGCCACAGCTCGCATCGATCACGTCGACGCCCGCATCCACCGCCGCGGCAACATTCGCCAGCGCCTGTCCGCGCGTGTCGTGGAAGTGCATGCGCAGGTAAACGTCCGGGGCCTCGATCCGTACCCGGTCTATGGCGCGGCGCACGGCCCACGGGTCCGCAACGCCGATCGTGTCGCCGAGCGCCAGCTCCGCCACGCCCGCGCGCTGTGACTGGGCCGCGAGATTGCCGACCACGCCGAGGTCGACCTCGCCATCATACGGGTCCCCGAAGGCAACCGAGATCGTGGCGGAGAGGGGGATGCCCGCCTCATGGACCAGCGGCGCGCACCGGGCCAGCATGTCGGCGCTCTCCTGTGGGCTCATGCCCTGATTCTTCCGGCCGAAGGTTTCGCTGGCAACGAGGACGAAATTGATCTCGTCGGCTTTCGCATCGATGGCGCGGCGCACGCCTTTCTCATTGAGGGCGAGCGCGATGTGCCGCGTCGGTTTCGACCGGTCGAGCCCGGCGAACACGGCCGGGCTGTCCGCCATTTTCGGCACGGCCTTCGGGCTGACGAAGCTGCCGGATTCCATCCGCTTCACCCCGGCCTCTTCGAGGCGGGCAATGAATTCCAGCTTCTGCTCGACCGTCAGGTTCGCAGGATCGTTCTGCAACCCGTCGCGCGGGCCGACTTCCACAATGTCGATGCGGCGGGTCATGGGTCTCCTATCGTCCTTTGAACTGAGCGGCGCGGCGCTCCACAAAGCTCGCCACGCCTTCCTTGAAGTCGAATGTGGTGAAGCTTTCCTCCATTGCAGCATCTGCTTCTGCAAGAGAGTCGCCGAAACTCTGGAAATAGGTCTTGCGCACCTGCTGTTTCATCACCGCCACCGAGCGCGGCGAGACCATATTGGCGAGATGGTGGGCGGTGTGCTGCACATTGCCCATCAGTTCGCCGGTCGGCAGGGCCGCATTGACGAGGCCCAGCTCGGCCGCTTCGGCCCCGGTAAACTTGCGGGCGGTGAAGAGAAGGTCCAGCGCCTTTGCCTCGCCGATCAGGCGCGGCAGCAGCCAGGCGATGCCATGCTCGGCAATCAGGCCGCGCTGGGCAAAGGCGGTCGTGAATTTCGCCTCGGCGGCGGCGTAGCGCAAATCCGCGAACAGGGCGAAGATCAGGCCGATCCCGGCGCAGGCGCCATTGATCGCGGCAATGATCGGCTTCGGGCAGGCATACATGTAGCCGAACCGGCCCGGATAGAGATCGCGCAGGTCCGACGGCGTCTCCTCAATTTCCGCCAACCGGTCGCGCGCGCCGCCCTGAATGCCCTGCAGCACGTCCATGTCCGCCCCGGCACAGAAGCCGCGTCCCGCGCCTGTCACCACGATGACGCGGACGGCCTCGTCGCTGCCGGCGGTGACGATGGCGTGTTTCAGCTCATTGTGCATGACATCGGTCCACGCGTTCAGCCGGTCGGGCCGGTTGAGGGTCAGCGTCAGGACGCCGTCTTTTGTGTCGCTCAGGATCTGCTCATAGTCCGCCATAGTCATGCCTCCGTCATGGGTTGGTCCGGTTTGGACTCTTATGAGCACAGCCTAGACTGTGACTGGCGTGAAGGGGAGGGGTGACGTATGGAGCGGGCATGAGTGATTTTCCGCCCCCCCTTTCCGGCAGTGCGCAGGACGAGACGCCCGAATTGCGCCCGAAATTCAATGCCGACGGCCTGATCGCCGCGATCACGCAGGACGTCGCGACCGGCGATGTGCTGATGCTGGCCTGGATGAACGCCGAGGCGCTGGCCGCCACGCTGGAGACGCGCCGGGCAACCTACTGGTCCCGTTCGCGCGGCGAATTGTGGGTGAAGGGCGAAACCTCCGGCCACACGCAGGAGGTCGTTGAGGTGCGGATCGACTGCGACCAGGACGCGGTCCTGTTGAAGGTAAAGCAGACCGGCGGGGCCTGTCACACCGGCCGCGCGAGTTGTTTCTACCGGATTGTCCCCTTTGACGGGACTGCGCTTTCCCGCGATCCGGACATGGGTTAGGTTCGCCTTCATAGGGTTTTTCAGAGAACTGAAGGGGGTTCCGATGCGCCTGTTCCATGCGCTGCTCGCCACAACTGCGTTCCTGCTTGCACCGGCCTGTGCGCCGAAGGCAGCTCCGGCTGATACGCCGGCAGACACGCCCGCCGCCGAAGAGGTGACCGAGGCCGAAGCGCCGGCGCCGCTGACCGTGAACGTGCTGGATTGCGGCACGATCAATGTGCTCGATCTGGATGCCTTCTCCAGCGCCGGTGACTATGCCGGCCAGACCGACACATTCACCGACACCTGCTATGTCATCAATCATCCGGCAGGCCGCCTGCTGTGGGATCTTGGCCTGCCGGGCATGCTCGCCGGGGCCGGGGAACAGAATGTCGGCGGCATCTTCAATGTCTCGCTCGACAAGACGATCACCGAGCAGCTGGCCGATCTCGGCCTCACGCCGGACGACATCGACTATGTCTCTCTCTCGCACGACCATTTCGACCATATCGGCCAGGTCGATCAGGTTCAGGGCGCAACCTGGATCGTGCAGGAGGACGAGTACAATGACATGTTCCCGCCGGAAGGCACCGAGCGCGAGGTCGACCCGCAGCTCGCCGCCATGTGGGCCGCGTTCCGTCCTCTGGAGGTGAAGACCATCTCCGGTGACTATGACGTCTTCGGCGATGGCCGTGTAAAAATTCTCGAGATGCCGGGCCATACGCCGGGCCACTCCGTCCTGCTGCTCGACATGCCGGAAAGCGGTCCCGTCCTGCTGGCGGGCGATCTCTGGCACCGCAAGGAAAGCCGGGAGCTTCGCCGTGTCCCGCGCTTTAACTGGAGCGAGCCGGAAACGCTGGCCTCGATGGACAAGTTCGAGACGCTGGCCGAAGAGCTCGGCGCCAAGGTGATCCTGCAACACGAACCGGATGATGTTGAGCCGCTCGGCGGCGTGATCCGGTAGGGAGGCATGAAACGCCTCTTTGCGTCCCTGTTCCTGGCCCTGTTCGTCACGGCCTGCGAAACCCCGACTTTTTCGGCGCTGGACGAACAGTCGCCGGAATGGCGGCTTGTGTTCCAGGACGAGTTCAGTGGGCGCGGCCGTCCGGACCCGGACAAATGGATTTCCAAGGAATACAACCGCCGGCCCAACAGGAACGGGCCGGACGGCTGGTGGGACGCAGACAATGTCTACCTCAATGGCCTCGGACAGCTGGTTATCCGCACCAGCGTGATCGACAACCGGAATCCGGATGAGGATTCCGACCCCTATGATTATGCCAGCGCGATGGTCTCGACCGAAGGCAAGTTCGAGCAGGCGTTCGGCCGGTTCGAAGTGCGCGCGAAACTGCCCCGGTCGGCAGGGTGGTGGTCAGCCTTCTGGCTGTTCTCCCGCTCGGTGCACAATGTCGATGGGTCCGGCCGGGACGGGACGGAAGTCGACATCATGGAAACCTTCGGCTGGACCGACAAGGTGAACCACGCCCTGCACTGGGACAGTTATGAGGAAGACCATCAGTGGAGCGTCTTCGCCTCCATGCGGCCGGGCATCCGGCAGGGCTGGCACACATTCACGCTGGAATGGTTCCCGGACAAATACATCTTCTATGTTGATGGCGACGAAACCTGGCGCACCTCTGCCGGCGGGGTTTCCCAGGTGCCGCTCTGGGTGAAGCTGTCCGGCGAAGTCGATACGACTGATGGCGCGGCGAACAAATGGTGGGCAAATGTGCCCGATCCAGCGACCTTCCCGGACAAATTCATTGTCGACTGGGTCCGTGTCTACGAACACGTTCCCCCAGAAGAATAGGCCATTTGGGGAATAGACCGCAGGCAGATGGATCTGCCTGCCCGCGGCAATTCAGTCGGGCCTAGTTGCCGCCTTCGACCAGACGGCGGGCGATGACCATGGCCTGCACTTCGCCGGCACCCTCGAAGATGTTGAGGATACGGGCATCCTGCAGGATGCGGCTGATCGTGTATTCGAGGGCAAAGCCGTTACCGCCATGGATCTGCACGGCATTGTCGGCTGCCGCCCACGCGACGCGCGCGCCGAGCAGTTTGGCCATGCCGGCTTCCAGGTCGCAGCGCTTGCCTTCGTCCTTCTTGCGGGCGGAGTAATAGGTCAGCTGGCGCACGCCGACGAGTTCGGCCGCCATCATCACCAGCTTGTTGGCAACGCGCGGGAACTCGAAGATCGGCTTGCCGAACTGGTTGCGGTCGAGGGCGTATTGCAGGCCGGTTTCGAAGGCGTTCTGCGCCACGCCGATGGCGCGGGCAGCGGTCTGGATCCGGGCGCTTTCGAAGGTTGCCATCAGATGCTTGAAGCCCTGGCCTTCGACACCGCCGAGCAGGTTCTCGGACTTCACCTTGAAGTCGTCGAAGCCGATTTCGTATTCCTTCATGCCGCGATAGCCGAGCACTTCGATCTCGCCGCCGGTCATGCCGTCAGCCGGGAAGGGGGTGGCATCGTCGCCGCGCGGCTTCTCGGCCAGGAACATGGAGAGGCCGGAGAAATTGTTCGTCGCCGGATCGGTCCGGGCGAGCAGCGTCATCACGTCTGCGCGCACAGGGTGGGTGATCCAGGTCTTGTTGCCCGTGATCGAGTAGGTCTCGCCGTCGGCATCCTTCACCGCGCGGGTGCGCAGGGAGCCGAGGTCCGAGCCGGTGTTCGGTTCGGTGAAGACGGCCGTCGGCAGGATCTCGCCGCTGGCGATCATCGGCAGCCATTTTTCCTTCTGCTCCGGCGTGCCGCCGATCAGGATCAGTTCGGCGGCGATTTCAGACCGCGTGCCGAGCGAGCCGGTGCCGATATAGCCGCGGGAAAGTTCTTCGGAGACGACGCACATCGCCGTCTTGCCCATGCCGAGGCCGCCGAAGTCTTCCGGGATGGTCAGGCCGAACACGCCGAGCTCTGCCATCTCGTTGACGACGTCCATCGGGATATAGTCGTTGCGCAGGTGCCAGCCATGGGCGTGCGGCTTGATACGCTCGGCGGCGTATTTCGCAAACTGTTCGCGCACCATGCTCATGGTTTCGTCGAGACCGGTCTCTTCGACCGTGTTGCGTGTCAGGGCGTCCGGCAGCAGGGCAGCGGCTTCGGCCATGGAGGCTGGCGTCTTGCCCTCGGTGATCAGCTTCTTGACCGCTGGATCTGAGAACAGCGTTTCGGATGCTTCCAGGCTGCCAAGTTCGTGCGGGCGGATGGTCTCGCCCTGGTTCATCGGAATGCCGCCGACGATCTGGGCGCAATATTCGCTGAACAGGATCTGGGAGAGCAGGGCCTCGACCTGGCCAAAGCGGCCTTCCGCTTCGAGGCGGGAGGCCCATTCGGACACCTGGCGCAGCGTCTCGACATAGGTGACGAGCCAGGACAGGCCGTGGGCGAGATGCTGGTGGCGTTCGAACGCCTTGCGGTCCGGGCGGCCGTCTTCGCCGGCGAGCTGGCCGCGTGCGCCGGACGTTGCGGCGGCGGCATAGGTGTCGAGCGCGCCGAGGGCGTCGCGCATCGTGCCTGTCAGGCCATCCATGACCGCAGATTGCTTTTCCTGAACCATTTCGCCGGTGCTCATATCCTTGCCCCTTTTCAGTTTTTTGCCCTTATAGGGGCCTCTTCTGGCTCTGTCAGTCCATAATTGTGCGGTGCAACAACGCAGGGCCTCAGTCGATCTTGCGGAATCGCTTGCCCTGCGACCGCACCATGGCCCGGCCGAGCGGTTCGGGCAGGATCCGGGACAATGTCGCCATCCCCTTGTTGACCAGGCCCGGCACAATCACCGGCTGTCCCCTGTTTACGGCCTCGATGCCCTGCCGGACGACCGGTTCTGCATCCATCCACATCCATTTGGGCATCTTGTTCGTCTGTTCGCGCGTGCCATTGGCGTCATGGAACTCGCTCCAGGTGAAGCCGGGGCAGAGCGCGGTGCAGTGGATGTCCTCGTGGCCGAGTGCCTCGCATTCGGCGTTCAGGCTTTCGGAGAATTTGATCATCCCCGCCTTCACACTGGCGTAAAGCGTGTGCCCGGCGCTTCCGGCGGCATAGCCGGCGAGGGAGGCGACATTGATGATGCGGCCATAGCCGCGCTCGGCCATGCCCGGCAGTACGCGGTGCGCCAGTTCCAGCGGCGCGGTGTAGAGCACCTGGATGAAATCGCCCTGCTCCTTCCAGCTGGTGGAAAAGAAGGTGCCCGGCAGGCCGTACCCGGCATTGTTCACCAGCGCATCGACATGGCGGCCCTGCTCTTCCAGTGCCGCGAGGATCTTCGCCGGCGCAGACTTCTTGGCGAGATCTTCAGCGATGACGATCGCGGTGATCTTGTATTTTTCCTGTAGCTCAGCCGCGAGTGCGTCCAGCCGGTCAGCCCGGCGGGCGGTTAGCGCCACATCCCAGCCGAGCGCGGCATACTGGCGGGCAAATTCCGCGCCGATCCCGGCGGAAGCCCCTGTGATCAGGCAAAGGCGTCGATCCATGCTGGTGGCCCTCCTTTACCTGTAAATGTAGCGCATTGTGCCGCCGGGAACAGGGCCAGTCGGTTAAGACCGGTCAGGAACGCCTTGTCAGATGCGGCGGACGAGGAAGCCCGCGCGCGGGAAATGAATGTGCACGGTCTCGGCTTCTTCCGACATCCGCTGAAGGATCACGCGCTGGGAGTCTGCGTGCACGATCTCGCCTTCGACCCAGACCTGCCCGTAATCGTCCGGGGCCACGGCCACCATGTCTCCGGGAACGATGTCCTGCGGTTCGTATTTCGTCGTCGCCATGACAAGCCGCGGCGCGGCATGTTTGCCGATTTCCAGCGCTTCTTTGGACGAGATGGTTTCCGGCTCCTGGCCTTCAAATTCCCGCAAGCGCTCGAACCAGGCCTTGGTCAGGTCTGCCGTCTCGAAACACTTCTCCAGGAAGTCCGGCACGTTCTGGTGCATGAACCAGACATTCATGTAGGCATGCACATCCACAAGGCCGGGCTTCATGCCGACCAGATAGTTGCCCGAGCCTGCGCCCTTGCCGCCCTGAAGGCGTTCTTCCAGCAGCATCAGCCGCGCGCGCCACTGGTCGCGCATCATTGGCGCGACGGCTTTCATCGCGTCGACATCGAAGGGGCGGCCCGAGAGTTTTTCCCGGTCCTTTCTGAAATCCTCGCCGACCTTGTCACCCATCTCGCCGAAGATGACGGCGACGGAAGACTGGAACCAGCGTCCGTCCGTCCAGCCGGCCACCATCTGGGCGAGGCCTTCATGGCCCGGCAGTTTCAGCGCCGGCATCGGATAGCGCGCTTCCAGCTCGCGCAGGATGATCGCCGTGTCGCAGTAAATGTCGGCGCCGATCTGCATCACCGGCGTACGGCGATAGCCGCCGGTCAGCGGCATCAGGTCCGGCCGGGGCATGATGACGGGGATTTCAACGCGCGACCAGGCGAGGTTCTTCAGGCGCAGCGCCAGGCGGATTTTCTCGGCATATGGCGAAGTTGGGTATTCGTGCAGAATAATGCTGCGTGCATCCGCCATGGCCGTTTCACTCCGGTCTCTTGTTTTCGATCCTGTAGTCATGCCGGGCTTTTCGCAGGCAGGGAAGAGGCCAATTCTGACCTGGCGGCTTTGCGCCCGGGCGCAAGAATCGGGTGGCCGTGGCCTGAGGGCTCAGGCAGATTGCGGCGCATGACAGACCGGATGCTCCCTCTCGATGAACGCGCCGCGGCCTATAACCGGATGGCCGAGGCCTTGTCCTATCTGGGCGACACCTGGCGCGACTGGCCGGACCTTGCGTCCGTGTCCGGGGCCATGGGCCTCAGCCCCAGCCATTTCCAGCGGGAGTTTACCCGCTGGGCCGGAATCTCCCCGCGCCAGTTCCAGTCGGCCATCGCCCATGCCGAGGCGGGAGAACTGCTGCGTCAGGGCGCAAGCGTGCTGGACGCGACGTTCGAGACGGGCCTCTCCGGGCCGGGCCGCCTGCATGACCTCTTCATCGCACATGAGGGCCTCACCCCCGGTGAAGCCAAGGCCGGCGGGCGCGGGGCAGACCTTGTGCTCGGCCGGGCGCCGACCCCGTTCGGGGAAGGGGCCTGGCTGATCTCGCCACGCGGCCTCGTCGCGCTGGGCTTTATCGATGACGGGGCGCCGGAGAAGGCCGGCTTCATCCATCCGGGCTATGGCGAGGATGCGGCCTTTGCCGATCTCGCCGGGCGGTATCCGGATGCCGACATCCGGCGCGACGATGCCGCCGCCCGCAGGATGGCGGCGCAGGTCTTCGAAAAGGGCGAGCCGCTGCCTGTCGCGCTCTACGGCACGCCTTTCCGGCGCCAGGTCTGGCGCGCTCTCCTGGAAATTCCGGCCGGGGAGACCTGCACATATGGCGAACTCGCCCGGGCGAGCGGGCATCCGAAAGCAGCGCGGGCCGTCGGGGCAGCGGTCGGGGCAAACCCCGTCAGCTGGTTCATTCCCTGTCATCGCGCCCTTGCGGCGGATGGGCGTCTTCATAATTATCATTGGGGTGTGGCCCGCAAACGCGCCATGCTCACCTATGAACGCGCCCACGCCGCCTGAAAGCGGGCCGGGGCGTAAGCCCGGACGGCCTGCTCATGCTGATCTATTATTTCGCCATTGCCGGATTGCTGGCCTGGGGCATCAGCCTTGGCTGGCGCTGGAAAGAGACCAGAGCCTTCGCGCCCGACGTCCTCGCTGCGAAGAAGCGTGACAAGGAAATCCCTGAAGACGTCACCGATGTCGAATTCACCGATCTCTACCTGCGCAGTGAAGGCCCGCGGGGGGAGACCTATTTCTTCGCTTGCGCGGCGATCCTGTTCCTGCTGCTCGGCCCGTTCGTGGCAGGCTTCAATGCCGTGTGGAACATGTTCTGGCTGATGAGCGGCAAGTCGCCGGTGTTCGAGACGGGCACGCTGATCCACACATTCATGGTGTTTCTGACATTCATGTTCGCCACGATCGGCCTGCTGGCGATTGCCATGCGCCGCTATTACGCGCTGATGCCGCCCAATCTGAAACAAGTTATTCGCGATCTGAACGGAGGTGCCTGATGAGCATCGAATTCCTGCACACAATGGTGCGTGTCACCGACATTGACGCCTCACTCAAATTCTATTGCGACGGCCTCGGCCTGACCGAAGTCGGCCGCTATGACAGCGAGGCCGGGCGCTTCACGCTGGTCTTCCTGGCATCGCCGGCAGACATCGAACGCTGCGGCGGCATCCCGGAAGGCAAAAGCCCGACCGAGATGCAGATCCCGATGATCGAGCTGACCCATAACTGGGACCCGGAAGACTATGGCGGCGGGCGCAATTTCGGCCATCTCGCCTATTCGGTGGAAGACATCTACGCCGCTGTCGAAAGGCTGCAGGGCATGGGCGTGACGATCAATCGTCCGCCGCGCGACGGCCGCATGGCCTTCATCCGCTCGCCGGACGGGATCTCGGTTGAGCTGCTCCAGCAGGGCAAGCCGCTCGAACCGAAAGAGCCCTGGGCCAGCGCGGAGAATATCGGCAGCTGGTAGCGCCCGCCCGCGGAAAGCACCCCCGTATAAATGGTCTGTATATGGTCCATACACGGTGTTCTTCATGGTGTTTCTTATGGTCTTTTGGGGCCCCGGAAATGAAAACGCCCCGCCTGGCTGAAACCGGGCGGGGCGTTCGTTTTGGGTGAAGGGCGCCTTACTTTTTCGGCGCCTGCTCGCGCTGGTCGATGATCGGATAGCGCGGTTTCGGCGTGCCGTTCCGGACGGCTTCGAAATGCGCCTTGGTCATCGCGAACACGACCGGGCTGAGGAAGACCAGGCCGACAAGGTTCGGCGCGGCCATCATGCCGGTCAGCGTGTCAGCCACGAGCCAGAACAGGTTCACGATATTGGCGACCGAGCCTTCGAGCATCAGCGCGGCGGCACCGAAGAAGGTGACCACGATCCAGCTGATGCGGAACGGCAGGATGGACTTCTCGCCGAACAGGTACTCCGCACAGCGCTCGCCATAATAGCTCCAGCCGAGAATGGTGGTGAAGCCGAACACGGTCAGGCCGATGGCAACGATGTGCTCACCGATACCCGTCAGGCCTGCGTCAAACGCCGCAACCGTCAGCGGTGCCCCCGTATCGCAGCCGGCCGGCTGGCCGTTCGCCAGGATGTCGGCCGCATTGGCAGCGGTCGGAATGCATTCCTGGCCAAGCACGCCGGAGGTCAGGATCACCAGCGCGGTGATCGAGCAGACGATCAGCGTGTCGATGATCGTGCCCAGCATGGCGACGAGACCCTGGTCGACCGGGTCCTGGATCTTGGCAGCGGCGTGCGCGATCGGAGCGGAGCCCTGACCGGCTTCATTCGAGAAGATGCCGCGTGCGACGCCTTTCTGCATCGCCAGCATCAAGAGGCCGATGGAGATACCGGTCCCTGCGCTGTCGAAGCCGAAGGCGCCGGAGAAGATCATGCCGAACGCCGCCGGAACGGCGTCGAGGTGAAGCGAGATCACCAGCAGGCCGCCAGCGAGATAGGAGATCGCCATGATCGGAACCAGCCGGCTCGCGACGCTCGCGATCCGCTTGATGCCGCCCAGAATAACCGCTGCCGCTGCAGCCGACAGAACCACAGCCGATACAATCGGCGGCACATTGTAGGTCGCATTCAGCGCATCCGCGATGGAATTGGACTGGATCGATGCACCGGTGCCCCAGCTGGCCAGAATGCCCAGCGTGGCAAACAGGCCGCCCAGCCAGATCCATTTTTTGCCCATGCCGTTCTTGATGTAATACATCGGTCCGCCGACATGGCGGCCGTCATGGTCGATCTCGCGGAAGCGGACGGCCAGTACGCCTTCGGAATATTTGGTTGCCGTGCCGACGATGGCTGTGATCCACATCCAGAATACGGCGCCCGGCCCGCCAATGGCGATCGCGGCCGCAACGCCAGCGATGTTGCCGGTTCCGATGGTGGACGAGAGGGCGGTCATCAGGGCCGCGAATGGCGTGACGTCACCCTCTTCATTCTGGTCCGGTTTCTTGAACAGCTGCCCGAAGGCGAACGGGATTTTCAGGACGGACAACAGCCGCAGGCCGATTGTCAGATAGAGCCCCGTTCCCAGCAGGAGCACCAGCATTGGCGGCCCCCACACGAAATCGTTTAGCGTCCGAATAATACTTTCCATAAGCCTCCCCGGCTCCTTTACTCTGCTTGAGGCCGACACTAACCCCGTTTGCCACTGTGTGAAGCGAGCATTGCAGGCATGTCATGCTGCAAGGCCTCCGCAATCGGCTGTGGAAGGCCGGCCTGTTTTAAGGCATAAGCCCGCGAATGACCGACCCCCGCGAACCCAAACAAGCCAAGGGCGTCTTCATCAAGACCTATGGCTGCCAGATGAACGTATACGACTCCGAGCGCATGAGAGATGTGCTGCGGCCGCTCGGTTATGCGCCGGTGGAGAGTGCGGACGAGGCCGACCTGGTCGTGCTGAACACGTGCCATATCCGCGAAAAGGCGACGGAAAAGGTCTATTCCGAGCTCGGCCAGCTGAAACTGACGAAACAGGCACGTGGTGGAAATCTCACCATCGCCGTGGCGGGCTGTGTGGCCCAGGCAGAAGGCGCCGAGATCATGCGCCGCCAGCCAGCTGTGGACCTCGTACTCGGCCCGCAGGCCTATCACAAGCTGCCGGAAATGATCGCCCGGGCCAGCCGCGCTGTGGGCGACCGGCTCGAAACCGAGTTCGAGACGCTGGAGAAATTCGACGCGCTGCCGAAGGCGCGCGAAGCGGACGGGCCGACGGCCTTCCTGTCGGTGCAGGAGGGGTGCGACAAGTTCTGCACCTTCTGTGTCGTACCCTATACGCGCGGCGCCGAACTCTCGCGTCCTGTAGATGATATTACGATGGAGGCGCGCAGCCTGGCGGCGCAGGGCGTGCGCGAGATCACGCTGCTTGGCCAGAATGTGAACGCCTTCCATGGTGCGGCCCCGGCCCTGACGAACGCGCCTGACTGGACGCTTGGCCAGCTGGTCCGCCATATCGCCAAGATTGGCGGGATCGACCGGATTCGCTACACAACCAGCCATCCGCGCGACATGGATGATGACCTCATTGCCGCGCATGGCGAGGTGCCGGAAATGATGCCATTCCTGCACCTGCCGGTGCAGTCGGGCTCGGACAATATCCTGAAGGCCATGAACCGCGGCCACACGGCGGATGAGTACCGCGAGATCATCCGCAAAGTGCGCGAAGCCCGGCCGGACATCGCGATTGCCTCTGATTTCATTGTCGGTTTTCCGGGCGAGTCGGATGCCGATTTTGAGGCGACGATGCAGCTGGTCCGGGATGTGGACTATGCGATTGCCTATTCCTTCAAGTATTCGGCGCGTCCGGGCACGCCGGCGGCCGACATGTTCGGCCAGGTGCCGGAAGAGGTGAAAGACGCGCGCCTGCAGCAGCTGCAACAGCTTCTGCGGGAGCAGCAGACCGCCTTCAACCATTCCAAGATTGGCCAGACCGTGCCGGTCCTGATCACCGGCAAGGGCCGCAATCCGGGACAGGCGCATGGCCGCTCGCCCTGGCTTCAGGCGGTTCACTTCGAACTACCGCATGACCAGGCCATGACTATAGCGGACCTTGTCGGCACCATTGTGGACGTCCGCGTGATCGATGCGAGCCTCAACTCGCTCTCCGGTGAGTTGGTCAAAGTCCGCGAGGCCGCCCTGTGAGCGGAAAGCGCCGTCCGAACATGTCACCGGAAGCGCCGGTGAGCCGGTTCTACGAAGTCAGCAATGCCGAGCGCCTGCGCGACCTGTGCGGACCGCACCACCGGTATCTTCACCGGCTGGAAGACAAGCTGAAGGATTACGGCCTGCGCGCCGAAAGCCAGGGCGGAGGCATCCTGCTGGCAGGCACCGCTGAGGGCGTGTCCATCGCGGAAGCCGCCCTTGCGGAGCTGGAGCGCCGCATGCGGTCCGGCGCCGAGATTACCGACATGGACCTCGACGCCGCCATCGAGGCCGCGTCCACCCCGGCGCAGAGCTTTGGCGGAGGCCTCAAAGGGTTGAAGAAGCCGATCACGCCGCAGACAAAGGGTCAGGCGCGCTACATCAATTTGCTGGCAAATCCGGACAATGGCCTCGTTTTCGGCATCGGCCCTGCCGGGACCGGCAAGACCTTCCTCGCTGTGGCAGCCGGCGTTGCGGAACTGATGTCCGGCGCGCGCCAGCGCCTGATCGTGACGCGTCCGGCCGTCGAAGCCGGGGAAAAGCTCGGCTTCCTGCCCGGCACGCTGGAAGAGAAGGTCGATCCCTACATGCTGCCCATCTGGGACAGTTTGCGTGAACTGATGGGCCAGGAACAGATGGAACGCCGCATGGCACGCGGCGAGATCGAGGTCGCCCCCATCGCCTTCATGCGCGGGCGGACGCTGAAGAACGCCTTCGTGATTGTTGACGAAGCGCAGAACACGACCGTCGCCCAGATGAAAATGGTGCTGACCCGGCTTGGCCGCGACAGCCGCATGATCGTTACCGGCGATCCGGGGCAGGTGGATCTGCCGGGCATTCAGACCTCAGGCCTGCGCCATGCGCTGCAGATCCTGTCGGATGTCGAAGGGATCAGCGTCCACACGCTGACCGCTGCCGATGTCGTGCGCCACGGCCTCGTCAGCCGGATCATCGATGCCTATGCCGCTGCCGGCGAGGGCAATTGAGCGGCTCCATGATCACAACAGACCTGATTGTCGAAGAGACCGGCTGGGAGGCCGTGCCGGATCTTGCCGCCCTGTGCGACCGGGCCTTTGCGGCAGCCGCCGCAGTGGAGCCTGCGGAAGGGACGGTGTCTCTCCTGCTTGCCGATGACGCGGCGCTGCACCAGCTGAACCGGGATTTCCGCGGCAAGGACAAGCCGACCGATGTGTTGTCTTTCCCAGCCCATGAAATGGACCGGCCGCAGCTGGGCGACATTGCCGTGGCGCTTGGCGTTTCGGCGCGCGACGCCGACGCGCAGGGCATCAGCCTCGCCGATCATCTGACGCATCTTCTGGTGCACGGCTACCTGCATCTTCTGGGACATGACCATGAGGTGGAGGCAGAGGCTGAGATCATGGAGGACCTCGAAATAAAGGCGCTTGCATCACTCGGCATTCCAAACCCATATGGAACGGATTGAATTACAGAGACGATGAGCGATCCAGACCCTTCTGAACCCGCGCCGCAGAGGCGCAGGCGTAGTTTTTTCGGAATAGGCCGCCGGCAGGGTGCCGCGCCTGAAACCACGGCCGAAATCAACGGAAACCCGGAGGCATCCGCCCCCGTGACGCCGCAGGCCATGCGCCTGCGCATACAGGAATTCGAGGAGCTGCGCGTCGAGGATGTGATGGTCGCCCGGGCCGAGGTGAAGGCCGTCGAGGTGAACACCGAATTCCCGGAACTGCTGAAGATTTTTGCCGATTGCACCCATTCGCGCCTGCCGGTTTTCCGGGAAACGCTGGATGATCCGATCGGCTTTGTGCACATCAAGGACGTTGTCAGCGAACTGGCCAAGGGCGGCGAACCGGCCAAACGGCCGCTGGAACAGCTGCACCGCGAAGTCCTTTATGTGCCGCCCTCCATGAAACTGTCCGATTTGCTGGTGAAGATGCAGTCGACCCGCATTCATCTGGCGTTGGTTGTGGATGAGTATGGGGGAACGGACGGACTGGTGAGTCTGGAAGACCTGGTTGAGGAAATCGTCGGTGACATCGAAGACGAACACGACGATGAAGAGCCCATGTTCGTCCGGCGCAGCGCACGGATCTGGGAAGTGGATGCGCGCACCGAAATACAGGATTTCGCCGAGGAGACGGGGATTGACCTCGAACTCAGTGATGAGGATTCGGAATTCGACACGCTGGGCGGCATCGCCTATGCGCTCGCTGGCCGTGTGCCAGTGCGCGGGGAAATCCTGCGCCACCCGTCCGGGGTGGAGATCGAAATCCTCGATGCCGATGCCCGCCGCATCCGGCGTTTACGTCTCAGGACGCCAGAACCTGTGCCCGCGCCCAAGCCGCAGGAGTAGGACAAAATGAATACTGCTGTTCGCAGCCACGGGTTCACTGCGCTTGGACCCCTTCACGAAGCTTTTGCCCGGCTGACCGGCTGGGCCGCCGCTGGCGCCGCCCTCCTGCTGGGCGCGTTTTCGGCCGTCGCCTTTGCCCCGTTTCACTTCAGTGCCGTGCTGGCCCTGTCCTTCACGGGCCTGATCTGGATGATCGATGGCGCGCGCGGCCATCGCCGCTGGGGCCGGGCCGTGTTCATGCGCACCTGGGCCTTCGGGGTCGGCTTCACGCTGATCTCCATGCACTGGACGGCAGAGCCTTTCCTGGTTGAGCCGGAACGCTTCGCTGTTTTCCTCTGGATGCCGCTGATCCTGCTGCCGGCGGGCATGGCGCTGATCTGGGGCTTCTTCGGCGCCATGGCCGGAGCCTTCTGGTCGGCTTCGCCGTCGCGGGTCTTTGTGTTTGCTTTCTTCTTCGCGCTGGCGGAATTCGTACGTGGACATTTATTCGGTGGCTTTCCGTGGAACCTGCCGGGCACGACATGGGTGCCGGGTGGGGCGCTGTCGCAGGCCGCCTCGCTGGGCGGCGTCTACTGGCTGACCCTGCTGACCGTGTTTGTGATGGCGGCCCCGGCAGCCATGGTCGACACCCGTGATGCCCGCGGCCTTGTCCTGCGGATCGCGCCGTCCTTCGGGGCGGTGATCCTGCTGGCAGTCGGCTGGGCCTGGGGCGCGCAGCGCATCGCCGCGCCGTCGCCGCTGACCGAGCAATCCGTGGTCCTGATGGATTCCGGCGTGCCGCAGGACGAGAAATGGGAAGTCGGCCCGGATCCGGTAATGATCGAATATCTGCGCATGATGACCAATGGCGAAAGCAAGCCGGGCGACATCATCGTGTGGCCGGAAGGCGCCGTGCCGACCAGCCTGCTGAACGACATCAATGCCCTCGATGCCATCGGCGCCTATCTCGGGCCGCGAACCCTGATTGCCGGGACGACGCGCTACCAGCTGGAAGAGCAGAATGAGCGGGCCTATTTCAACTCGCTCGTCGTGCTGGATGAGAATGTCAGCCGGTCCGGCGCGGTGGCGCTTTACGACAAGTTCCGCCTTGTCCCGTTCGGAGAGCTGGCGGCGGCAGAGATTGTCCCCTTCGGCCAGGCGCTGTCGGATTACCTGCCGGGCGCAATGCAGCAGCTGGCGCGCAACGGTTTCCGCCCGGGGACCGGCCCTGCTGTGATCTTCGCCGACAATGTGCCGCCTTTCGTGGCGCTCATCTGTTATGAGGGCCTCTATCCGGAAATTACGCGCGCTGCGAACCTCGCGGCGCGGGCCGACTGGATCGTGCTGGTCTCCAACGACGCCTGGTTCGGTGGCGGTATGGGGCCGGCCCAGCATTATGCCCAGAACCGCTATCGCAGCATCGAGAGCGGCCTGCCCATGGTGCGGGTCGCAAGCCGCGGAGCCTCGGCCATCATTGACGGCTATGGCCGCGAAGTGTTGCGGGCCACGCCGGTGCAGGACGCCCCGTCAGGCTGGAACACGACCTTCGGGCGCGGCAAGCTGCCGGCGCCTGCAGAAGTGACCCTTTTCCAGAGCCGGGCGGGGGTTGTGCTGTTCTGGCTGACACTTGCGGCCTTTGTGGGTCTGGCATTTGCGTCATGGCGCCGTTAGGAGTGCGCGCCGGACCAGTAACGTGCCGTGGGTAGGGGATTATGTCTGAAAGCAAGCTTCCGAGTGGAATAGACCGCGTGGTCGGTCAGCGTATCCGCTGGCGCCGCCGGGAGCTGAAGCTCTCACAGGAACAACTCGGCGAATTGCTGCACCTGACCTTCCAGCAGGTCCAGAAGTACGAGAAGGGCGTCAACCGGGTCTCGGCCGGGCGCCTGTTCGAGATCGCTTCGGTGATGGGCGTGAACGTCAATTATTTCTATGACGGCGCCGAGAACATGCTGGACGATGGCCGTCTGACGGTGGCAGAAGACGGGCCGGGCACGGGCGGTCCGGCTGCGCCGGTGCTGGATGCCGAAACGCTGGACCTGATCGCCGCCTTCCGCAAGATCGAGGACGATTCCCTGCGCAAGTCGCTGCTCAATACGGTGCGGGCGGCAGCCTCGGCGTTCGAGTCGAAGCAGGACGAGGATTGATTGCGCCGCCCTGCTCGGGCATCAGGCGCGACATGAACGAGACTTCCGAGCATCAGGGCGATAATCAGGGCGCCGACCAGACCGCACGCCCCATCCGGACCTTCGGCCGCATTGGCGGGCGGGCCCTCTCGGCGCGCCAGCAGGCGCTGGTCGACGATCTGCTGCCGCAGCTGCAGGTTCCGGAAGGGCTGAGCGATCCGCAGGAACTGTTCCCCGGACGGAAGGAAATCTGGCTGGAGATCGGGTTTGGCGGCGGTGAACATCTCGCCGAACAGGCCCGGCGCCACCCGGAGGCCGGTCTGATCGGCTGCGAGCCCTTCATTGAAGGCATGGCCAAGCTGCTGACCCAGGTCGATGCTGACGGGCTCGGCAATGTCCGTTTGCGGATGGATGATGCGCGCCCGCTGATTGACGGCCTGGCGCCGGGCAGCCTGTCCCGCGTCTTCATCATGTTCCCGGACCCCTGGCCGAAGAAACGCCAGCAGAAGCGCCGCCTGATCCAGCCGGACTTCCTGGACAGCCTGCATCGCGCCTGCCGGACAGGCGCGCGCCTACGTTTTGCGACAGATGTCGCCAGCTATGCCGATGAAGCCCTGTGGCGGTTTTTGCAGCATGGCGGCTTCCGCTGGCTGGCAGAACGTGCCGACGACTGGCGCTGCCCGCCGGCCGATCATGTAACGACCCGTTATGAGACAAAACAGCTCGGCGATTGTGCCCCGGTCTGGTACGATTTCGAGATCGTCTGACCTCTGCGGATTTTCTTGACGGAAACCCCGAAGGCGTGTACAAAATGTCGCATCGAATTCGGTCGGTCTGAAATATCAAGACCCCGTCAGACCGACGGCCATGACTTTCTTCCTACCCGTTTCGATAGGCAGACCTTCCCATTCCGGGATCGGCTGCTTGAATTGACACAAAGGACTAGAAGTAATGGCAACTGGCAAAGTGAAATGGTTCAACGACCAGAAGGGCTTTGGCTTCATCAAACCTGATGAAGGCGGCACGGACGTGTTTGTTCACATCTCCGCAGTTGAACGCTCGGGCCTCCGCACGCTGGCGGAAGACCAGGCAGTTTCCTACGAGCTCTACAAGGACGAGCGCCGCGGCAAGACCTCGGCGGTGGACCTGAAGATCCTCTAAGGGTTTCCTGATTTTCAGGAATGCGAACGGCAGCTCTCCGGAGCTGCCGTTTTTGTTTGCGGCAAAGCTGGCCGCTACACTTGACCGCCGTCTCACGATCGGAAAAGGTTCACCCCTAAAGAGACGGGGCGCGCAATCGGAATGAGACATTTATTTGGATACGGACTGGCAGTCCTGGGCATGGTTTTGTCACTGTCCCTGACGGCCCGGGCCGAGATGCCGGCGGGAACGGTCTCCGGCTTCAATCAGGCGGTTCAGTCCGGTGACCCTGTTGTGATCGTTGCGGCCGCGAGGGAGATGGGTGCGACGGCGATCGCGCATCCGGAAGACCCTCAGGCGGTTGCGGCCGCCTTCGAAGCGGCCAATCAGCTCTGCCTGCGCGGCGCCTGTGCCGATGCGGTGCCCATGGTGACCTTCCTCAGCCAGCGGGAAGAGAGCCCGCCGGTGAGCCAGGCTGAGTTCGATGTGCTGAAGGCTTTCGCGATCTGGTCGGCCAGCGAGGGGGATGCAGCTGCGGACGACGCGTTCCGCGCCGTGCTCGCCGCAAATGAGGCGGCCCAGCCCAGCCTGCTGACCGTGTCTGCGTTCGAGGCGTTCTATGTGCCGGCCACGCAGACCTCGGACTGGGATGAGATCACGTCGCGGACCGGTATGGCGGCATCCCATCTGAAACCGGTCCGGGATCTCGTGCCGGACCGCTGGGCCATCGCCGAACTCCTCTCCGCCACCGCGGATTTCAACGAGAACCGGGATTTTGCCTCTTATGACAAGATCAGCGATCTTGCGGCATGGCTGCGCGGCAAGCGCCGCGATGAGGCGCTGAAGGCGCCGTTACGGTCGCTGGATTATCAGGCCATGGCCTGGAGATATGCACTTGGCGCGTACTTCCGCTCTTTTGAAAATGTCAGTTTCAGCAATGTCAGCAGGGATGGACGGTTCAAATACGAGAATGAATTCGATCAGGCGGAGGAAAGAGCCGAGGCCATCCTGGCAGAATTTCCGAAGACGATGTCGAGTGAGCCGCCTTTCTGTTCCGGTAAAGTTGTGAAGCCGCCAAGACCCACATACCCTTCCAGTGCTGCGCGCAGGGGGTATGTCGGCGCGGTTGTGCTCGGGGTCGATTTTGAGGACGGTGAGATCAGCAATATCGAAGTGCTCGCATCCATCCCGGATGATACGTTTGCCAGTGCGTCTGTGAGGGGAATGAAGACGTTTCGCTGGAAATTTGATGAGGTGCAGGAGGAGCCCGGCTGCACGCGCACGAAGAAGACGGCCATGATCTATCCCTTCGAATATGTCATGCGCTGAGCGTCCCTCTCGACAGCGGGCGCCTACAGCCTTATATAAGCTACCAAGTCGAAACATATCGGCGGCGGTTCCGGAAACGGGGCCGCCGCTTTTCTTTACCGGAAGGTCCACAAGACCCGCATGATCGCCCTGACTGAACAGGAACGCCGCATTCTCAGCCTCGTCACGCCTGTGGCCGAGTCTCTGGGCATGGAGATCGTGCGCCTGCGCATCCAGGGCGGGCGCCGGCCGCACCTTCAGATCATGGCCGAGAAAGAAGGCGGCGCCCCGACCGATGTCGAGGATTGCGCCCGCCTGTCGCGCGCCATTGGTCCGGTGATGGAAGCCGAAGACCCGATCAAGGAAGCCTATACGCTGGAGGTTTCGACCCCCGGCATCGACCGGCCCCTGACCCGGGAAGGGGACTTTGGCCGCTGGATCGGCCATCTGGCCAAGGTGGAACTGGCCCGTCCAATCGATGGCCGCCGCCGCTTTACCGGCGTGATCACGGCGGAAGATGAGGACGGCGCGCATATCGAGCTCGACGATGAGGTGGAGCTGGTGGCGCACGTCCATGAGATGAGCAAGGCCAGCCTCGTCCTGACGGATGAGCTGATCGAAGCGGCCCGCGCGTCCGGCAATCTGCCGCCGCAACCGGATGAAGACGACCTCGGCGATCTTGAGATCGACGAGACAGAAGACAACACAGACTCCAACGAAGAGACGGGAGACGTCACATGAGCGCTATCGGCGTTTCAGCCAACAGGCTCGAAATTCTGCAGATCGCCAAGGCCGTGGCCGAGGAAAAGTCGATCGACCAGAACATCGTCATCGAGGCGATGCAGGAAGCGATCGAAAAGGCTGCCAAGGCGAAATACGGCCAGGAGCATGACATCCGCGCCACCATCGACCCGGTGACCGGTGAGCAGACCCTGCTGCGCGTCCTGACCGTCGTGTCCGACGAGGACTTCGAGGACGAAGCCAAGCAGCTGCGCCTCGCCGAAGCGAAGAAAATCGATGCGTCGCTCGAGATCGGCAGTGAGCTGACCGAAGAGCTGCCGCCGTTCGATTTCGGCCGCGTCGCTGCCCAGACCGCCAAGCAGGTCATCATGCAGAAAGTGCGCGATGCCGAGCGTGAGCGTCAGTACAATGAATACAAGGACCGCGTCGGCGAAGTCATTTCCGGCGTCGTCAAACGCGTCGAATACGGCCATGTGATCGTCGACCTCGGCCGTGCCGAAGGCATCATCCGCCGCAATGATGGTATCCCGCGTGAGAACTTCCAGCCGAACGACCGCGTGCGCGCCTATCTTTACAAGGTTTCCCGCGAGACCAAGGGCCCGCAGATCTTCCTGTCGCGCGCTGCGCCGGAATTCATGGTCAAGCTGTTCGCCCAGGAAGTGCCGGAAGTTTACGAGGGCGTGATCGAGATCAAGGCCTGTGCCCGCGATCCGGGCTCGCGCGCCAAGATCGGCGTGATCTCCAACGACAGCTCGATCGATCCGGTCGGCGCCTGTGTCGGTATGCGCGGTGCGCGCGTGCAGGCGGTTGTGGGCGAACTGTCGGGCGAGAAGATCGACATCATCCCGTGGAGCTATGACGACGCGACCTTCATCGTGAACGCGCTGCAGCCGGCCGAAGTGTCGAAAGTGGTGCTGGACGAGGAAGAGCGCCGCGTGGAAGTCGTCGTCGCCGACGACCAGTTCCCGCTGGCCATCGGCCGCCGCGGCCAGAACGTGCGTCTCGCTTCGCAGCTGAGCGGCTGGCAGATCGACCTGATCACAGAAACCGCCGACTCCGAGCGTTACCAGCGCGAATTCCAGGAGCGGACCGAACTGTTCATGAAGGCGCTCGACGCCGACGAGACGCTGGCCCAGCTGCTGGCCTCGGAAGGCTTCGAGACGGTCGAAGAGATCGCCTATGTCGCCCCGGAAGACTTCATCTCGATCGAAGGCTTCGACGAGGATGTGGCGGCCGAGCTGCAGGAACGTGCCCGCGAATACCTCGAGCGCCTCGCTGCTGAAAACGATGCCAAGCGCAAGGAGCTGGGCGTCGAGGATGCTGTCATGGAATTGGAAGGCATGAACCCGTCCTTCGCGGTTCGCCTCGGCGAGGAAGGCGTGCAGACGCTGGACGATGTGGCTGGCCTGGTGCCGGACGACATCACCGGCTGGCGCGAGCCGGGCCCGGACGGCAAGCCGGTCTGGGTTGAGGGCATCCTGAAGAAGGGCGAAATGCGCAAGGATGACGCCCAGATGTTCATCATGAAGGCCCGCGTTGCTGCTGGCTGGATTGAGGCCGACGCCATCGACCAGATGATTGCCGCGCAGAAAGAAGCCGAAGCCCCGCAGGAGCTGACCGAGGAAGAGCGCGCACTGCTCGCCCTCAACACGCTCGACGGCGGCGCGGAAGAGGAAATCGACCTGGGTGACCTCGGTGACCTTGGCGATCTCGATCTCGACGCACTAGCAGCGGAGGGCGGCGATGACGAAGCCGCACCCGAAGAGTGATGTCGCAGTAGCCGGCACTGAAGGAAAGACTGCGGACGGAGGCGATGCTTCCGTCCGTCAGTGCGCTGTGACGCGGGAGCGTCTCGGCAAGGAGGCGCTTGTGCGCTTCGGACTTTCGCCCGATGGCGTTGTCACGCCGGACGTGGCGGAAAAGCTTCCCGGGCGCGGGGTCTGGATCAAGGCAGACCGCGCTGTCCTGGCCGAAGCGGTGAAGAAGAATGCGTTTGCCCGCGCATTCAAGACATCCGTCCAGGTTCCCGATGGCCTTCCGGATACGGTGGAAGGCCTGCTGGTGCAGCGTTTCATCGGCCTGATCGGCATGGCGAAGAAGGGCGGCGACGTCGTGATCGGCTTCGATCAGGTGCGTGATGCCCTGCAGAAGCGGGCGCCCGGGCTGCTTCTGGAAGCCTCTGACGGTGCAGAAGATGGCCGTTCGAAGCTGTATTTCCTCGCGAAAGGCCTATATAGCGGGGTGGAAGTTGCGGGTGCCCTGACATCGGCTGAATTGGGCATGGCATTCGGACGTGAGCGTGTGATACACGGTCTCGTCCGCAAGGGGCCTTTCGCCAAAGCTCTGAAGGCCGCGTATGCGCGCCTTGCCGGGTTTCGGGAGAGGCCGGAGCTGGACTGGTTTACGGATCAGGATCGGTAGCGGACAAACCGCCTTCGCGCCATGTGGGTGCGTTGGCCAGAATTGTGATATGTAGGACGAATGAGCGATACGAAAGACACTGGTGGCAATACGGGCGGGCGCAAGCCGCTCACTGTTTCCCGCAAGACCTCGGGGACGGTGAAGCAGAGCTTCAGCCATGGCCGGTCCAAACAGGTCGTCGTGGAGACGAAGAAGCGCCGGACGGTTGGTCCTGGCGGATCTGAAGGGTCCGGTTCCGCACCTGCGTCCGCAGGCGGAAAGGCCAAGGGCGAAGCGACGCTTGAGCAGAAGCTGAAGGCCATCGCGGCCCAGCGCGGCATCACGGTTGCCGAACTGATCGCGCAGCAGAAAGCGCTGGCAGAACAAAAGAACAAGCAGAACGCGCGCGCCAAAGAGATCGAGAAAGACAAGGCAGCTCAGGAGCGCCTCCGGTCCGAACAGGAGCGCAAGCTTCAGGAACAAAAAGAACGCGAAGAGGCTGAAGCCCGCCGCAAGGCTGAGGAAGAAGCCCGCAAGGCCGCCGAAGCGGCTGAGAAGGAGCGCGCGGAACGGGCGAGCAAGTCCTCGTCTTCCCGCGCCAAGGCTGACTTCCAGCCCGCGTCGGACGGTGCCCCGCCTGTGGCAGACGATGGCGGCGGCCGCAGCAAGCGCGGCAAAGGCGGCCGTGATGACCGCAATGACCGGTCGCGTAATGAAGCCCCGTCGCGGGGCGGACGCGGTGGCGACTCCCGCCGCCGTGGCAAGCTGACCATTACATCCGCGCTTGGCGATGATGCCGACCGTCAGCGGTCGCTGGCATCGGTCCGCCGGGCACGCGAACGTGAACGCGAACGTCGTGGCGGCGGCGGTGATCAGCGCGAAAAAGTGTCCGTCGAGGTCACGCTGCCGGAAACGATCACGCTGCAGGATCTGGCCGGCCGGATGAACGAACGCGTCGCCGACGTTGTGAAGTTCATGATCCAGCAGGGCGAGATGCTGCGCGGCAACGACATCATCGATGCCGACACCGCTGAACTGATCGCCGAGGAATTTGGCCACACGGTGAAGCGTGTTGCTGAGTCCGATGTCGAAATCGGTCTGGAAGGCGCTGAGGACGATCCGAAGGATCTGGAACCGCGCCCGCCGATCGTGACGATTATGGGCCATGTCGACCACGGCAAGACCTCGCTGCTCGACGCGCTCCGCAAGACAGACGTGGTCTCGGGCGAAGCCGGCGGGATCACCCAGCACATCGGTGCTTATCAGGTGAAACTGAAGTCGGGTGAACGGATCACCTTCCTCGACACGCCGGGCCACGCGGCCTTCACGGCGATGCGCGCCCGCGGCGCAACCGCGACCGATATTGCGATCATCGTTGTGGCTGCCGATGACTCGGTGATGCCGCAGACGATTGAATCCATCAATCACGCCAAGGCGGCCGGTGTCCCGATCATCATTGCGGTCAACAAGAGCGACCTTGAAACGGCCAATCCGGACAAGGTGCTGACAGACCTGCTGCAGCATGATGTTCAGGTTGAGAGCATGGGCGGTGAAACTCAGGCGGTTGCCGTGTCGGCCAAGACCGGCATGGGCCTGGATGAGCTGACCGACGCCATCTCGCTACAGGCTGAGCTGCTTGAGCTGAAAGCCAACCCGAAGCGGGACGCAGACGGCATCGTGGTCGAAAGCCAGCTCGACAAGGGCCGCGGCCCGGTTGCAACTGTGCTGGTCAAGCGCGGTACGCTGAAGCGCGGTGACATCGTCGTTGCCGGCACCCAGTGGGGCAAGGTCCGTGCCCTGGTCGATGAACGCGGCCAACAGCTGAAAGATGCAGGCCCGTCCCAGCCGGTCGAAGTGCTCGGCCTTGATGGCGCGCCCGATCCGGGTGAGGCCTTCGTGGTCGTCGATACCGAAGCCCGCGCCCGCGAAATCACGGATTACCGTGTCCGGACGAAGCGTCAGGTGGCAGGCAAGGCCGGTGCTGCGGCACGCGCCTCGCTGGACCAGCTGATGACCCGCCTGAAAGAGGGCGCGGTCGAAACGTCCGAACTGCCGGTCGTCGTCAAAGGCGACGTGCAGGGCTCGGTCGAGGCGATCAGCCAATCGCTGGACAAACTGTCCACCGAGGAAGTCCGCGCCCGCGTCATCCACGGCGCTGTCGGCGGTATTTCCGAAAGCGACGTGCTGCTGGCGAAATCGTCCGAAGCCCCGATCTTCGCGTTCAATGTCCGCGCCAACAAACAGGCACGTGACCTTGCCGAGAAGGAAGGCGTGGAGATCCGTTATTACTCGGTGATCTACGACCTGATCGACGATGTGAAAGCGACGCTTTCGGGCATGCTGGCACCGGAGAAACGCGAGACCTTCATCGGCTATGCCGAGATCCTCGAAGTCTTCAACATCACCAAGGTCGGCAAGGTTGCCGGCTGTAAGATCTCCGAAGGCAAGGTGCTTCGCGGTTGCGGCGTCCGCCTCCTGCGCGACGATGTCGTAATTCACGAAGGCAAGCTGAAGACGCTGAAGCGCTTCAAGGATGAAGTGAACGAAGTCACCGCCGGCATGGAATGTGGCATGGCGTTCGAGCGCTATGACGACATTCGCGTCGGCGACAAGATCGAGTGCTTCCAGGTTGAAGAAATCGCAAGGACCCTCGACTAAGCTGGTCGGTGATGACTGAACCGCTGTCCGTCGCCGGCCTGCTGACCGAAAAGGATGTCAGGAAACTGACACGGCTGGCACGTGGCGGAACGGTTGGTCCGACTGCGGTCTATTATGCGGGTGTCACGGCGCCGATCATTTCGGCCAGCATGTCTGTGCTGATCCGCAATGCGATGATCATGGTCGGTGCCAGCCCTTACTGGCAATGGCTGGTCGCGGCGCTGGTCGCGGCGTTTGCCGGGATTGCGTGGTATCTGATCTTCATCCGGTGGTCCTATCGCCACTCGCATGGGCGCGGGACAGAAACATCGCTGGAGACCCGGATCGACCTGGAAGACGACGGGGTGGTTATCCGGCGCGGCGGTATCGAAACTCGCGCGGCCTGGCCAAGTGTTTCAGATGTGGCGGTGTCCGGAGGGTATGTGACGGTGCAGCTCGTTGGGGCGGCGCCGCTGATCATCCCCAGTAAATGGTTTGGCAAGAACAAAGCCGCGCGCCAGGCATTCGTGGCCCGGCTCAAAGAGAAGGCTCTACCTGATGGCCCGTAAAGCAGCCCCGCCCGGCATGCCGTCCCAGCGCCAGCTGCGCGCTGGCGAACTTGTCCGTCATGCCCTGACCGACATTCTCTCGCGCGAAGCGTTCCGGGATCCGGACCTTGAACAGGTCATGATCACGGTCGGGGAGGTGCGCTGCTCGCCTGATCTCAAGCATGCGAATATCTTTGTTTCGCCGCTGGGTGACGATTCCGAGGAGGGGCGGACAAAGCTGGCCAACGCGCTGAACCGGGCTGCCGGTTTCCTGCGCGGGCGTCTCGGCCGGGAAGTCGATCTTCGTTACACGCCGGAATTGCACTTCATTGCTGACAAATCATATGATGATGCCACGGCAATTGACCGTCTTCTGATGGATCCCAAGGTTCGGCGGGACGTAGAAGGCCAATAAATTCAGATATTTAGATGCGCAGTCACCGGCCACTTCTGGCCGGTTTGCTTAAGCTGTTGGAAATGAATCCCATCTAGGAAAGGATTGTCTTGGGTATATCGTAGATTTTATCGGGTCGCCGTCTGGCGAAGGCATATGAACGATTCTCCCAAAGAGGAACGCGCTGAAAAGCCGTTCTGGCAATCACGTCCCTGGATTGATGGCGTCTGGCTTGTTCTGGTTTTCGGGGCAGTCCTCCTGATCGCAATTCGCATTGAAGCGTTTGACTATGTTCTGCATCTCTCCGATGCGCATGAACACTGGGAACTCGACGAGATCCTGACAACCTTGATGGTGCTGCCGATCGGGCTGGGCATTTATGCCAAGCGCCGGCTGGATGACACGCGGCAGGAATTGCGGCGCCGCAAGGCTGCGGAAGAAGCAGCCAGCCAGATGGCGCTGCATGATCCGCTGACGGGCCTTGCCAATCGCCGCAAAGCACAGATTGAGATCTCCGCAGCGCTGGAAGAGGCCGAAAGCGCGCCGGTCACGATCGTGTCCCTCGATCTCAACCGGTTCAAGCCGGTGAATGACCTCCACGGCCATGCCGCAGGGGACGAACTTCTGCTGGCGGTAGGGGCGCGGCTGGTCAATGCCGCCGGGCCGGATGCGTCGGTCTATCGTTTCGGTGGTGATGAATTCTGCATTCTCCTGCGCGGCGCATTCTCTGAAGATGAATTGCTGGCGCGTGTCGAGGCGATTTATCTCGCTTTTGACCGCCGGTTCGATCTCAGCGAAGTGTCCGTGTCGGTTGGCGCGAGTGTCGGGGTGACCACAACATCTGACCCGGCTGACAGTATCGACACGCTGCTCGCCCAGGCAGACGCGGCGATGTATCGGTGCAAGCAGGCGGGACGAAGCGGCTTCAGCTTCTTCGAAGCCGGTATGGAAGTCGCCGCCCTGCGCCGTGCCAAGATCGAAGACGAGCTGCGCAGTGCGCTCGCCGAAGACAGGATCCAGGCGCATTTCCAGCCATTGGTCCGTCTCGAGGACAAGGCGGTGATCGGTTATGAAGCGCTCGCGCGCTGGTGCATGGGTGACGGGACGTGCCGGGAACCAGAAGACTTCATCACCATTGCTGAAGAAGCGGGTCTTATCTCCGATATATTTTATGCGGTGCTGCGTAAGGCGGCCCGGGCCGCGCGCTCATGGCCGGGGGACATGAAGTTTTCGGTCAATCTGTCTCCGGTGCAGTTCAACGACCCCTGGCTTGTCGAGCGTATCCTGCAGATCCTCGTCGATGAAGGCATCGCGCCGGGACGTCTGGAAATTGAGGTGACCGAGAATGCACTGGTCGGTGACTTTCAGATCGCCCGGGATGTGCTCTGGGTACTGAAAAAACAGGGTATACATATCTCGCTGGATGATTTCGGGACGGGCTATTCCTCCCTGCGTCACCTCAGTGAATTGCCCTTTGAGACGCTGAAGATCGACCGGTCGTTTATCTCGAACCTGTCTTCGGACGAGACCGCACAGACCATCGTCCGCACGGTCACCTCAATGGCGCACAGCCTGGGGCTCTCCGTTACGGCTGAAGGAATCGACTCGGTCGATAATGCGATGACCGTGACCGAATATGGATGCGACGTGGGGCAGGGGTTCCTGTTTGGCCGGCCCGAGGCGCGCGGTATCACCGGTGACAGGACGGAGGAGACGGACGCCGACAATGAGGCCGCCGTTCCGGATGACCCTCACCGCAAGCATGCCTGATGCAGATGGCCACTCTTAAGCGGTGGCACGCTGACGCGCCGTCCGGGCCGTAAAACTGCCGCTGACGGATGATACGCTTCATTTTCAGCTCCATCTGGAACTGGACTGCCCGTTCTGAAGTCGGCGAATCTGGCAGTCGCAGTGACCGGCTGTTTCTGGACCCGTTGTAAGTTGACTTACTCTGGCCACATTGCGAGCATTTCATGACAAGTTGATAAGCGGCCACGGATATGGCCTGGAACAGGGGCCCGAAGAGGGGCCCGAAGAGGGGCAAGTGATGGATCGTCAGACGCTCGACATGGAGGGCGCCCGCCAGGGTGAGATTTCCGCAGCTTCGCTGCAGATGGGTGACGATACGATTGCCATCCAGCGCATCGCCACCATGACGGTGGAGGCGAATGACTTTTTTCCCTGGGATACGCCGAAGAACCGGGTGACGCAGAAGGGCTATGCCACGGCCTTTGTGTCGCTGATGTTCTTTGCTCTCATGGGCATTGGCTGGTGGGCGGTCCTGCCGGGCCGGCCGTCCAGCATGGTGATGCTGGGTATCGGCGTCGTGATGCTGATCGGCGCCATGATCTGCGGTCTGCGCGCGGGCATGATCGCGGCGAAGCTGCGGGTAAAGCAGAAATATTTCCGCCTCGTCATCGGCACATCGGATGCCCGCCAGATTCCGCTGGTGGACGACAATCGTGACGTGCTGTGCAAGATCCGCGATGTGGTGCGCCACAAGATGGACACCGACGACCGGACGATCACCGGCGATTTTGACCTCAATCTCGACATCGTGAACCTCAAATCCCCGAACGATCCTGATCCGGAACCGCCGCGTGGCCGGTCTGCCGCCGCGCCGCAACGCGCCGGTGAGCCCGAGTCGAAACCGCTGCCCGAGCTGGACGAGGCCGACGACGACCCGCCGCTGCCAAAGCTCGCCCGACGGCATGATGACGACCATCAGGACGCCCTGTTCGACAAGGTGGCCGAGGCGATGAAGCCCGCCTCCTGACTGGCTTCCTGAAGCGGCGCTGCATTCCGCCCGGTTGACGGCGAAGGCCCGCCCGCTTAAGGCCCTCGCTTTCCATTCTGCCAGACCGCATCGCGGCGTCCGATCCGCCGGCCGGTGCAAGGGAGTTGATCTTGGCGAGACAGCGCAAGCGCAAGGGCGATCCGGTCACCGGGTGGCTGAACCTGTTCAAACCTGTGGACATGACCTCCACCCAGGCCGTGGCGATCCTGAAGCGCCGCTTCAATGCCGCAAAAGTCGGCCATGGCGGCACGCTTGATCCGCTGGCAGACGGTATCCTGCCGATTGCCTTTGGTGAGGCGACCAAGACCGTCCAGTGGGCGATGGACGCCGAGAAGGAATATGTCTTCACCATCCGCTGGGGCATTTCCACCGCCAGCCAGGACGCAGAAGGGGAAGCGACCGCCACCTCTGATGCGCGGCCCACGCGGGAAGCGGTCGAGGAGCTCCTCAAATCCTATGTCGGCACGATCGAACAGGTGCCGCCGAAATATTCCGCCATCAAGGTAGACGGCCAGCGCGCCTATGACCTTGCCCGCGAGGGCGAGGATTTCGAACTGAAGGCCCGCGAAGTGGACGTGTTCGACGCCGCCGTGATCGGCATGCCGGATGCGGACCATACGGTGATCCACGTCACTTCCGGCAAGGGCTTCTATGTCCGGGCCATGGCGCGGGACCTGGCGTTCGACCTTGGCTGCGAGGGCCATATCAGCCAGCTGCGCCGCACGCGCGTCGGCAATTTTGGCGCCGCGCAGGCCGTGCCCATCTCCAGGATCGAGGAGACCGAGGACAAGGCCGAGCTGCTCGCCCTGCTGCAGCCGGTGCAGGCCGTGCTGGACGACATCCCCCAGCTCACCATCACCCGCGACGAGGCGGCCAATGTGCGCCAGGGTCGCGAGATCCAGCTGATGCCCCACCTTGTGGAACAGTGGCGGGCCGAGCGCGTGGAGGACGACCGCTCCGCCCTCGTCATCTTCGACGGACAGGCCGTCGCCATGGGCGAGGTCCGCGCCGGACGGTTCGAACCGGCCCGCGTGTTCGTCGCCTAGAGCGTCGCCATGTCGATCACGAAGCGGTACTTCACGTCGCTGGCGACGACGCGGTCATAGGCTTCGTTGATGTCCTTCATGGCGATCACTTCCACATCGCAGGTGATGTCATGTTCGGCGCAGAAGTCGAGCATGTCCTGCGTCTCTTCGAGGCCGCCAATGCCGGAGCCGGCAATGCGCCGGCGGTTGGCCAGCAAGAGGCCGCCATGCATTTCTTCCAGCGGCTCGATCGCGCCGACAATCACCATTGTGCCGTTGCGGGCGAGCAGGCCCAGATAGGGGTTCAGGTCGTGCTTCACCGGCACGGTGTTCAGCAGGAAATCGAAGCTGCCCAGGTGCGCTTTCATCTGTGCCCGGTCTTTCGAGACCAGCACATCGCTGACGCCGAGGCGGCGCGCATCCTCTCCCTTTTCCGGTGAGGTGGTGATCATCACGACCTCCGCGCCGAGGGCGACGGCGAACTTGATGCCCATATGGCCAAGGCCGCCGAGGCCGATCACGCCCACCTTGTCGCCCTTGCCGATGTTCCAGTGCTTCAGCGGCGACCAGCTGGTGATCCCGGCGCAGAGCAGGGGGGCGACCTTTTCCGGCGGCAGCTTCTCAGACACTTTCAGCACGAATTCCTGGCGCACCACGATCTGGCGGGAATAGCCGCCAAAGGTCGGCCCGCCGATCACGGGCTCAATCCCGCCATAGGTGCCGACCATGCCTTTCTCGCAATATTGTTCGTCCCCGTCATGACAGGCCGGGCAGGCGAGGCAGGCATCCACCATGCAGCCGACCCCGACGAGATCGCCCACCTTGTGCTGCGTCACGTCCGGGCCGGTTTCGCTGACCCGGCCGATGATCTCGTGCCCCGGCACGAAGGGATATTTCGAGCGGCCCCATTCATTGCGCGCGGCGTGAATGTCGCTGTGGCAGACGCCGCAATGCGTGATGTCGATCAGCACATCGTTCGGCTGCAGGTCGCGGCGCGTGATCTCGAACGGCTTCAGCGCCTCCGTGGCGCCCTCGGTTGCATATGCGTGAACCTGCATGATGTGTCTCCCTTTATCCTTTGGGGAAGCATTTCACCCGCGCGGGGCCTTGTCCATGCGTGCCGGTGCGGGAGGCAGGCCCAGCACTTAAAGCCGGACTGGCGGCTGCCATCCGGTTGCGGGTTGATGTCTGCCCCCTCGAAGAGGCCAAGGCGCGGCAGGCGCCGTGGCGCTCCGCCTGGTGTTGAAAAAGGCTACGGAATGGAGCGTTACCGCCCGCCGCGCCGATTGGAGATTTCGCTATCCGCCGACACGTCCGCCGTTTCATGCCCGGATGCACCTGGCATGCCCGGCCGGCCCAGCAAGAGGGTAAGCCCTCAAACCGGATCCGCCATAACGGGACCGGCCTTGGTAGGTGGTATTTCCCTTCACCCCCGTCGAGACCGGAATCGCTAGACTTGCCCACGGCCGTTACCCCGGGTGCAAACCAATCTCTCCAATCCTCCCCAAGGCAAACCGAACGGTACCGGCCCGGCCCCCGCCCGGGGGAGACGTGCAGGATGGCAGGGGAGGGATATGGGGTGGATTTGGGTGGGGGAGCGAGGGGCGGGCTTGCAGTGGTGGTTGGGGAGGGCGTGGTGGAGGGTGTGGGATAGACGCCAACCTCTCCGACACGGGGCTTACGAGTCTCGATGGCAGGTTTCGATTCCTGAAAGCGGTGGACGATACCTAAGGTGATAGTGGGCGGGCGCCGGGTATTAGTTTGTGAAGCACTTCTGAGTAGCTATGTGAGTCAATCTGGTCTTCGAACTTCATAGATACGGGGCGGACGGAATAGTCGGGCCCATTTATCATTAGTTCACGAAGCGGAAGCCAGCCTGCCTCTTGTAGATTCCCAATTAACGCGCGGCGCAAACAGTTCGTAACTATGTCGACCAGCTCAAGGCCGGGGAGTGGGTCACTCGAAAAGTCGAAGTGCTCCCCGAATACTTTCTGTAGATCTACTCCGACCGGACGTCCGTCTAATCGTGGTGGCACGGTATTCAGAAGGTATCCAGGAGTTTCGTATATAAAAAACCGTTCGAAATGTTGGTAGTTTCCATCGCTGTTCAGGGATTTTGGCTGCCTGATCGACATGGCTTGAAGCCAAACGATCAGTGTGTTGGACCACCAATCCTCCCAGTCAGTAATAGACTTCTGCTTTGCGTCTACCATCCAATGAAAACCAGCAAGCTCTTTTGGATTTCTTTGACAGTGAAAGCCGATCATCTCCTCCATCGCTCGGTGAAGCAGATCCACCGTGACCATCATTTGGACGTATAACGGTTTAGAGAAACTCGCCATCCGTTCTTGGAGGTTCTTCAAATTCTCCCGAAGTTCCTGCGTGTGACCATCGGCCAGATTCCGTTCAAGAGCAGCAATACCTTTGGTTCTGTGCAGCTCTATGTCATCGGGCGTATGATTGGATAGATCGATCATTGAACCGCAAAAGAGCGCTTGATTGCGTCTCAATAAGTCAATGACCTGAGCAAACTGGCTTTCGTCGAGCAAACTGCCTTTTACTTCATTGTTGCGTTTTGGCAGATGCTCTCGAAGCTTGGCGTATTTTCGAAATAGTTTCGGGAGACAGTAACTGGGCAGAACAAGTGCTCCCAAGGTTGAAACGGAGGGTGTCTCACTGTCGATCCCACTAAACGACCCGGACTCATCTATGAAGATGTGCATTTGCGTTTTGGTCCCTCACCGGTGCCGCCAGCCAGCATTTTTCGAACACTCTTTTCCAGCGACTTGAAGTAGATAAGAAGTGTGTTGTTGATTGGGCGTTGTCAGCATATCCACCCTTCCAATTCCCCCCGAAATGAGCCATAAGCCGCCGCTTGAGGTGGGCCTTTCGGACCTTGACCCTGCTGGACGACATCCCGGCTGTGGCCAATGACCCCGGAAACCACCGAAAAACCCCGCCAAATCAGGCGTTTATGTGAACCCCGCCGCAAGGCGACAGTACGAAAGATATTCGATGTCGATTACCGCTGAGAAAAAAGCAGAGCTGATCACGAAATTCGCCACCAAACCGGGCGATACGGGCTCTCCGGAAGTGCAGGTCGCGATCCTGACCGAACGGATCAACAATCTGACCGAGCACTTCAAGTCCAACAAGAAGGACAACCACTCCCGCCGCGGCCTGCTGGCCATGGTGGCAACGCGCAGAAAGCTGCTTGACTACGTCAAGGGCAAGGATGAGGCGCGCTACAGCAAACTCATCGCAGAACTGGGCATCCGCCGCTAGGGCGACCCAAAACAAGCCCGCCGGGCAATAGGGCCGCGGCGGGCTTTTCGTATGTGAAGAAAGACAAGACGAAATGTTTAACAAGCAATCCGTGTCGCTGGAATGGGCCGGCCGCACGCTGACGATTGAAACGGGCCAGGTGGCCCGCCAGGCCGATGGCGCCGTTATGGTGACGTATGGCGACACGGTCCTCCTCGCGACGGCCGTTTTTGCGAAGGAAGCCAAGCCCGGACAGGACTTCTTCCCGCTGACGGTCAACTATCAGGAAAAATACTACGCTTCGGGCCGCATCCCGGGTGGCTACTTCAAGCGTGAAGGCCGTCCGACCGAGAAAGAGACGCTGACCTCGCGCCTCATCGACCGCCCGATCCGCCCGCTGTTCGTGTCCGGCTTCAAGCATGAAGTCCAGGTCGTGCTGACGGCTGTGTCCTACGATCTCGAAAACGACCCGGACATTCTCGGCATGATCGGCGCCTCCGCGGCGCTGGTGCTGTCGGGTGCCCCGTTCATGGGCCCGATCGGCGCAGCCCGCGTCGGCTACAAGGATGGCGAATACCTCATCAACCCGACCCAGATGGAGCTTGAAGAGTCCGAACTGGACCTCGTCGTCGCCGGCACCGCCGACGCCGTGATGATGGTGGAATCTCAGGCCAAGGAACTTTCCGAGGACGTGATGCTGGGCGCCGTTGTCGCCGGCCATGACGCCATGCAGCCGGTGATCGATGCGATCATCGAGCTCGCCGAGAAAGCCGCCAAGGCGCCGTTCGACTTCGAGCCGGTGGACAATTCCGCCGCCGTCGCCGCGATCCAGGGCATTGTCGGCGGAGACCTCTCCGCTGCCTACAAGATCACCGAGAAGCTGGCCCGTCAGGCCGCTGTGGCTGAAGCCCGCGACAAGGCGAAAGCCGCGCTGGTGGGTACCGAAGAAGCGCCGGGCGAAATGTCGGCCGAGACCTTCAAGGCCGCCTTCAAGGAAACCGAGGCCGCTGTGGTCCGCGGGGACATCCTGAAGACCGGTGAGCGCATCGACGGCCGGAAACTGGACCAGGTTCGCCCGATCGTGGCCGAAGCCGGCTTCCTGCCGCGTACGCACGGTTCCTCGCTGTTCACCCGTGGTGAAACGCAGGCGATCTGTGTGGCGACGCTCGGGACGTCCGACGACGAACAATATATCGACAGCCTGGACGGCACCCGGAAGGAAAACTTCCTGCTGCACTACAACTTCCCGCCTTACTCCGTCGGTGAGACCGGCCGGATGGGTGGGGCTGGCCGCCGCGAAATCGGCCACGGCAAGCTCGCATGGCGCGCGCTGAAAGCCGTCCTGCCGGATCACGCGGAATTCCCGTACACGATCCGTCTCGTCTCCGAGATCACCGAGTCCAACGGCTCGTCCTCGATGGCGACGGTCTGCGGCTGCTCGCTGGCCATGATGGATGCCGGCGTGCCGGTGAAGCGTCCGGTCTCCGGCATCGCCATGGGCCTGATCCTGGAAGGCGAAGAGTTCGCCGTCCTCTCCGACATCCTGGGTGACGAAGACCACCTCGGCGACATGGACTTCAAGGTCGCTGGCACCGAAGTCGGCGTGACCTCGCTCCAGATGGACATCAAGGTTGCCGGCATCACCAAGGACATCATGGAGAAAGCCCTCGCCCAGGCGAATGGCGGCCGCATGCACATCCTCGGCAAGATGGCGGAAGCGCTCGGCGAAAGCCGCGGCCAGCTCTCCGACAATGCCCCGCAGATGGAAATCATCAAGGTGCCGACCGACAAGATCCGCGACGTGATCGGGTCTGGCGGCAAGGTGATCCGCGGTATCGTGGACGAGTCCGGTGCCAAGGTGAACATCGACGACGATGGCACCGTGCAGGTCTCCGCACTTGACCGCGCCTCCATCGACAAGGCCCTGCAGATGATCAAGGAGATCGTTGCAGAGCCGGAAGTCGGCGAGATCTATCAGGGTACGGTTGTTGGCCTGAAAGACTTCGGCGCCTTCGTGAACTTCTTCGGACCGAAGGACGGCCTCGTCCACGTCTCGCAGATGGCAAACGAGCGCGTTGGCCATCCGAAAGACGTGGTCAAGGAAGGCGACAAGGTCTGGGTCAAGCTGCTCGGCTTCGACGATCGCGGCAAAGTCCGCCTGTCAATGAAAGTCGTCGATCAGGAGACCGGCAAGGAAATCTCCGAAGACAAGGGCGGCGAAGAGGAATAATCCTCGCCCCTCAATGGACTTCAGAAGGCCGCCCCGAAACGGGCGGCCTTTTTATTGCCCAGATGTTTTCCGGAACCCGGCCGCATTTCGCGCGTCAATTCGTTCAGCAACAAGAACTGACGAGCCGTAACCATGCCTGCCTGCAACACTCATGAAGCCTCCCGTATTGTCTTTGCGCCTGAAGACACCCTCTATGGCGCGATGACGGACCTTGATCGGGTCCGGACCTGGCTGTTGCCGGAGGGCGAGCAGATCTGCATCGAAACCTTCGATCTGCGCCCCGGTGGCCGCTTCCGTGTCAGTTTCGGCTCTTCAGGCGAATGTCCGGTTCAGGCCATCAATGGCCGGTTTGTCGATATTGTCCGTGACCAGCAGATCGTTCAGATCGTGGAACTGGACTCCCCTGTGCGTGGCTTTGCCGGTGCGATACGCATCATCTGGAGCCTGGAAGACGTGCCCGAAGGCACCTGCCTGCGTCTTGTCGCGCGCGACACACCGCCCGGCCTCGATGCCGAATGGCTGACCCGTCAGTTCGAAGCCACACTCGACCGGCTCGCCCTTCTGGTGGAGCGTATGCCCAGCGCCAGCATCATCTATTCTGAAGCCGGTGCGCAGCCTTGCTAAGCGTCTGCGTCTGACAGCGCCTGCTTCACTGCGGCAATCGTCCGCGCCACATCTTCCTCATTTGTCCGCCAGCTGACGACGCTGATGCGCATGGCGCGTTGGCCGTTCCAAATGGTGGGGGAGAAGAAGGCTTCGCCGCTGGCATTCACGCGTGCGATGACCTCGTCGGTGAAGGCGTCATTTTCTTCCTTGCTGGCAGCGTCCCGCTCAAAGCGGACGAGGCCCTGGTTCAGCACCGGGTCGTTCAGCGGCCGCGCGCCGGGCAAGGCGCCGATGCCGGAAACCAGCGCGCGGCAATGATCGCAGCACCGGTCGATCATGTCGGCTACGCCCTGACGCCCCAGTTCCTGCAGGGCCGCATAGACCGGGATGGCCCGGGCGCGGCGGGAGAGTTCAAGGTTCCAGTCATTCGGGTCGCGTGCCTCCCGGCTGGGCGAGAGGTAGGCGGCGCCGAGCGCCATGGCCGCGCGGTGGGCCTCCGCGTCGCGCACGAAGGCGATGCCGCAATCATAAGGCACGTTCAGCCATTTGTGTCCGTCGGTCGCCCAACTGTCGGCGAGGTCAATTCCTTCGGTCAGTGGGCGCAGCCGCTCGCTCACCCGGGCGAACAGGCCGAACGCCCCATCGACATGCACCCAGGCGCCCGCGGCCTGCGCCACCGGAATCAGCTTCGCGAAATCGTCAAACGTGCCGACATTCAGGTCCGCTGCATTGAGGCAGAGAATGATCGGCCCGTCATAATGGGAGAGCTTGCGCTCCAGATCGTCCAGCAGCATGTCGCCCATCGGGCCGGTGTCGACGTCCACAATGTTCGACTGGCCGATGCCCAGATAGCGCGCAGCCGAATCGATGGAGCCATGTCGGTTGCGGCTGGTCAGCACGCGGATTGCGGGCGCGCCGAACAGGCCGTCTTCTTCTGCATTCCAGCCGGCATTGGCAAGCACGCGGTGACGCGCCGCGGCGAGCGCCGTGACATGTGCCATCTGGCATCCCGTCGTGAAGGCGAAGGAGGCCTCGCGCGGCAGGTCGAACAGGTCTTTCAGCCATTCGCCGGTGACCTCCTCGATCATGGCGGCGGCCGGGGCGACGGAGAACAGGCCGACATTCTGGTCCCAGGCAGAGACCAGCCAGTCCGCTGCCGTGGCGGAGGGGAGGGACCCGGCCATGACCCAGGCGAAGAAGCGTCCGCTGGCATTGGCATTGAGGCCCGGCGTCGCCTTTGCAGCCAGATCGTCGATGATCGCGGCGGCGTCGCGGCCGGTTTCAGGGAGCGGCGCCTCAAAGGCTGCGCGCAGCTCTGCCGCGCTTGCCTGCGCTCCGGCGGGGCAGGTGGAGAGAGCGTCCAGCCATTGCCGGGCGTGGAACCGGGCACGGTCGAGCGGGTCAGTCATGTCATCACTCCTTGCCCCGCTGTCTTACGCCCGTGGCCGGGCAGGGCCAGCCGGAAAATGTCGCGCCCTGCGCAGGTCTGCGGCGGTTTCCCCGTTGAAGCGCAAGGGTAATTGCCGCAAAAGCCAGTGCATGACCAAGCGCAAAGCCTTCCTCATCGCGATGTCCGGCGGGTCCGGATCCGGCAAGTCCACCCTGGCCGAGGCGCTGCTCGACCATTTGCCGGACGGCCAGGCCGTGATGTTCGGGGAGGATGCCTATTATCACCCGATGAGCTTCTACGGCGACCCGGCCAATGAGGAAGAGCGGAACGCCCTGATCGCGACGATCAACTATGATGCCCCGGCCTCCAAAGAGGTGGACCATCTGGTGAAAGACCTGCGCGCATTGAAATCGGGGCAGGGGATCGACCAGCCGATCTATGACTATGACCGGCATGACCGCAGCACCAGGACGCGCCGGATCGAGCCGGCGCCGGTGCTCATCCTGGAAGGCATCCATGCGCTCTCCATGCCCAAGATCCGGTCGCTGATCGACCTGTCAGTCTATGTCGACACGCCGGACGATTTGCGCCTGGCGCGCCGGATCCGGCGGGACGTGGTGGAGCGCGGGCGCGACGTGGAAAGCGTGCTGCAGCAATATCTCGGCACCGTGCGCGCGGCGCATTACCGCTGGACCCATCCGGCGAAGTTCGAGGCAGACCTCGTGATCGCCGATGAGGGCCTGCCGGCCTATGGCAATGTACGGCCAACGGGCGAAGCGCTGGAGCGGATGCTGGCGCCTGTGCTGGCCCGCCTGCAGACGGCGGGCGTGATCTGACGCGTTCGGGGCGTCTGTTCCCGTAACTATTCTGTTCATGTTCGGCGCGGTAGACTGTGCAGGCCATGAAGATGCGCGCGCTGTTTCGTTTGTCCGGTTTCCTGTTTGCGGCCCTGCCTGCGGCGGCCTGCAATATGGATGTGCACCATCGCGGCGTGACCGTGGCCGACTATGTCGAGACCGTGCAACCCTGCCTGCGGCGCTGGCCGGCCGGCTTCACCGCCGATCCGGCGATGGAGGCCGATTTCCTTGTCCGGGTGAATGAGGAGCGCACGTCGCGCGGCCTGAAGCCGTTGCGCTACCGGCCGGAATTGCTGGATGCGGCGCGGTTCCAGAGTCTCGACATGGCCTACAATAAATTCTTCGGCCATGAGAGCCCGGACGGGCGCCACCATTTCGAGCGCGTCGCCGCTTTCGACCGCAGCGCGCTGGTCGAGTACAGCGCCGAAAATGTTGCCATGGTGGAGGTGATCGGTGGACGGTGGAACCTGAACCGCAATGCCGTTGAGCGCCTGCACGGCAATCTGATGGACAGTCCCGGCCACCGCGCCAATATTCTCAATCCGGACATTACCGATGTCGCGATGGGCGTTGTGCGGACGGAGTCTGGCGTGTGGGTGACGCAGGTCTTTGTGGAGCTGTCCGGTTCGCTGCCGGCGCCGCTGCCGGTGCGCATGCAGCCGGGCCAGCGCCTGAACATGACGCCGACCTTGAGCGGGTGGAGCTTCCAGCATTTCGACGCCAAGCTTCCCGACAATCGCTACACGGTCATCAACGGCGCCATCCCGAAAGCGCTGTCGGGCGATATAGAGCTGACGGCCTATGGTAAGACGCGCGGCGAGAAGCCGGGCATGTACTACATCATCCGCCTGCCGGGCCCGGCCGTGACAGTGGGGCGTTAGGCGTCAGAGAAACCCGGCGATTTCATCCAGCGGCTTTTTGATCAGGGCGTGTTTCGGCACCATTGCCTCTTTTGCCGGGTGGCCCGCGACGAGGATGAGAAAAGGCTTCTCCGTCTCCGGACGGCCGCAGATGCCGTTCAGGAACTTCATCGGGTTCGGTGTGTGGACCAGCGTGGCAAGGCCGGCCTCATGGCAGGCCGCGATCAGGAGACCCGTCGCAATGCCGACGCTTTCGTGGATGTAGTAGTTTTTCCGGTCTTCGCCTTCACGTAAGCCGCCGCGGCGCTGGGCGAAGATACAGATCAGCCAGGGCGCGGTTTCCATATAGGGCTTGTCTGCATCGGTCCCGATCGGGGCGAGGGCATCCAGCCACTCTTCGCCCGCACGGCCGGCATAGAATTCGCGCTCCTCGACCTCGGCCGCTTCGCGGATCTCGCGCTTCTTGTCTGCGCTGCCGACGCAGGCGAAATACCAGGGCTGATGGTTCGCGCCGGACGGGGCGGAGCCGGCGGTGCGCACGCAGGCCTCGATGATCTCGCGGGGGACAGGCTTGTCAGAGAACTGACGGACAGAGCGGCGGCGCGCCATCCGGTCATGGAAGGCGAGGGCGCGGGCCAGCATCTGGTCTTCAGGAACGTCGGCATAGCCGGTCAGGGGCACATGGGTCTCTGGCGAGGTTTTCATGCCTCACCGATACCATGCACACCTGACCGGGCAACATCACTTACCGGTTATCGAATTCCGCCCGGACGAGCTCCAGCCCGCGCCGCGTAATGCGGTAGGGCTTGCCGCCCTGCGAGGCGATGGCGCGTTTGCGCTTCAGCTTGCGGAAGAGGCGGAGGCTCAGGCCCGGATAGCGCCAGCCATCGCGGGTGAAGCAATGCAGTTCTTCCGGCTTGTTGTGCTCGTTGCGGATGATGTCGATATGCCCGCCCTGTGCGAGCAGGTGGAGGATGCGCTGTTCTGCGCGTGAGATGTCCATTTTGTTGGTGGTCCGAAGTCGGGCGCCGCACTCCGGAGATATGACGGCGCGCAAAAACGTTCACTGGCATCAAGTGCCAGCGGCATCGTTCTCGCCGGCCTGCCTGACGCTGACCCTCAGCGCCTCAAACGGCAGGCCCCTTACCGGGACTCAGACATGGAATTGGACATAAACACTCCGTTGAGCCGCTTATCTGGGGAAGCGGCTCACACGGGTCAAGTCTTCTGAGAGGGGATTATTCCTCCGGAAGCTCCGGCACGCCGACGGCGTGGAAGCCGGCATCGACGTGGATCACTTCGCCCGCGATGGAGTGGCCGAGGTCTGACAGGAGGTAGAGCGCGCAGCCGGCGACGCCGGACATGCGTGTGTCTTCCTTGAGGAGGGACCAGTCGCGGCCCGTGCCCATCAGGCTCTTGCCGCCGCGAATACCGGCCAGCGACAGCGTGCGCATGGCGCCGGCGCTGATCGCGTTGACGCGGATGCCCTGCGTGCCGAGGTCGCGTGCCGCATAGCGGGTGGAGGCTTCGAGGGCGGCCTTGGCGACGCCCATCACGTTGTAGGACGGTACGGTGCGTTCGGCGCCGAGATAGGTCATGCAGATCATCGCGCCGCCATCCGGCATGATCTCTGCGGCGCGGCGGGCGCTGTCGATGAAGGAATAGACGGAGATGTCCATCGCGCGGCGGAAGCCTTCGCGGGATGTGTTCTCGACCATGGAGCCGACCAGTTCATCCTTGCCGGCAAAGGCGATGGAGTGGACGAGGAAATCGATCTTGCCCCATTTCTCCTTCACGGAGGCGAAGGCGGCATCCATCGAGGCATCGTCGGTCACGTCGGCCGGGATCATGAAGTCCATGCCGATGGATTCGACCAGCGGCCGCACGCGGCGTTCCAGATTCTCGCCCTGATAAGTGAACGCAATCTCGGCGCCCTGGGCGGCCAGCTGCTGGGCGATGCCCCAGGCGATGGAGTTCTGGTTGGCAACACCCATCACGATGCCGCGCTTGCCCTTCATCAGGGTGCCTTCGGGCGGGGTCCAGTCATCAGCCATGGCGCGAATCCTTCCTGCTTGTTCTTGAAGAAAACGGCTAGGGGGGCGGCTGGCCCCCGTCAAGCACGCTGGATCAGGCCGGCTGGTCCATGTTCTTCAGGCCGACGCGCATGTCGGTGGCCGTGTAGACATGCTCGCCGTCGACATAGACGCGGCCGTCGGCAATGCCGAGGACGAGCTTGCCGCGGCGCACGCGCTTCATGTCGATCTCGTAGCGAACCAGCTTCTTGTCCGGCGTGATCTCGCCGGTGAAGCGGACGTCGCCCACGCCGAGGGCGCGGCCCTTGCCGGGGCTGCCCGACCAGCCGAGCCAGTAGCCGACGATCTGCCACATCGCATCGAGGCCAAGGCAGCCCGGCATGACGGGGTCGCCCGGGAAGTGGCATTCGAAGAACCAGAGGTCCGGCGTGATGTCGAGTTCAGCAACGACATGGCCCTTGCCGAACTGGCCGCCATCCATGGTGATCTCGGTAATCCGGTCCATCATCAGCATCGGCGGGGCCGGAAGCTGGGCGTTGCCGGGACCAAAATAGCCGCCCTTGCCGGATTCGAGCAGGTCTTCCTTGGAATAGGAGGATTGGGGCTTGTGAAAGTCGTGCGGTCCGGACATGCGTAGTTTTCCTTAGCGTCAGTAACCGGTCCTGAAGGCACCGGACCGCCCGGAATGTCAACTCATGAGGCGCTGTTTTGGGTCAGAGACCGGCTTCGCCCGTGTCGGCGCCCCACAGGGAAGGCTGGGGCGCATAGCCCCGGTAATCCTGTGCCTGGACCCGGCACCAGCCGCGCGAACAGGCGCCGAGATCGACCAGCACGCCGCGGCCAAGGTCGGCCACGGGCTCAGCGCCTTCCATCGGGTCCTGGCGCAGCACGGTCGGCGTCTGGACATAGGCCTTGTGGCCTTCTTCCAGCATCCGGGCATGGACCCAGACCTCCGTGCCGGAGGGGTCGCGCACGCGCCGCCAGTTCTCGCTTTCCTTGATCACCAGCAGGGGCAGGCCCTTGCGCTGGTATTCCCACAGCACGGGGTGGTCCTTGGACGGGCCGGCACGGCCGTTGACCATGGCAAATTTCAGCGTTTCGAAACGGGGGACCGGTTTGCCCGAGAATCGCGACACGCGCACCAGCTCCGGTGCCTGCGCCATGGCGGTGCCGCCAATCAGCAAGACGGCCGAGATCAGGATGGGTGCCCACTTCATGTGCAACGGTTTCCAATGCGAAATCTGCGACAAGATTCCACGCTCTGGTGAATTAGCCGTAAAATCTTCGCCATTGGCGTTCCGGCAGGGCTTTGCTAAGGCCTCCGCAGAGTCGATTATAAAAGATACAAAGGGTGCTCATGCCGACCAGGAAGCTGAAGATCGTCGTCACCCGCAAACTGCCTGCTGCGGTGGAATTGCGGATGAAGGAATTGTTCGACGCCCGCCTCAATGAGGACGATCACCCCTTCACGCAGGAAGAACTGGCCGAGGCGATGCAGACCGCCGACGTGCTGGTGCCCACCGTGACAGACCATATCGATGGCCGTCTGCTGGCCCGTGCGGGTGACCAGCTGCGCCTCATCGCCCAGTTCGGCGCGGGGGTGGACAATATCGACGTGCAGAGCGCCGTTCAGCGCGGCATCACCGTCACCAACACGCCGGGCGTGCTGACCGATGACACGGCAGATGTCGCCATGGCGCTGATCCTGGCCGTGCCGCGCCGCCTGCATGAAGGCGCGCAGATCATGGATGGCGGCGGCTTCGATGGCTGGACGCCGACCTGGATGCTCGGCCGGCGTCTGGCAGGCAAGCGCCTCGGAATCATCGGCATGGGCCGCATCGGCCAGGCCGTGGCCCGCCGGGCCCGCTCCTTCGGCCTGCAGATCCACTATCACAACCGCAAGCCGGTCGGCGCGCGGATCGAGGAACAGCTGGAAGCGACCTATTGGGACAGCCTCGACCAGATGCTGGCCCGGATGGACATCGTGTCCATCAACTGCCCGCACACACCGGCCACGTTCCACCTGATGAATGCCCGCCGCCTGGAGCTGATGAAGCCGGAAGCCTTCATCGTGAACACGGCCCGCGGCGAGGTGATCGACGAAGCGGCGCTCGCCCGCGCCATCAAGGCCGGCAAGCTCGCCGGGGCAGGGCTCGACGTGTTCGAACGCGAACCGGCGGTGAATGAAGAGCTGATCGGCCTGCCGAACGTGCTGCTGCTGCCGCACATGGGCTCGGCCACGATCGAGGGCCGTACCGAAATGGGCGAAAAGGTCATCATCAACATCAAGACCTTCGCCGACGGCCACCGCCCGCCAGACCGCGTCATCCCTGCGATCCTGTAGCGGTAATAGTCGGGGGGCTGATCAGTCCAGCGCGCCGATATAGGGCAGGCCGCGGTATTTGCCGGCATCGTCCATGCCGTAGCCGACGAGGTAGCGGCCCGGCGAATCGAAGGCGCAGAAATCGACGCCTTTTTCGCCGCGCGGGGCCCACGGCTTTTGCGTCAGCGTGCAGGTGATGACTTCCTTCGCGCCTTTGGCGAGCAGATGATGCTTGGCGAAATCCAGCGTGCGGCCGGTATCGAACACATCGTCCAGCAACAGCACGCCGCGATCCTTCACCTGCCGCGACAGGTCTGCCCGCACGACCACGCGGCCGGAGCTTTCGCGGGCATCGCGATAGCTCTCCAGCCAGATCACATCCAGCATTGGGTGGACGCCGCGCCGGGCAAGCGCCTTCATCAGGTCAGACGTGAAGGGCGTCGCGCCGATCAGGATGGAGACGACCGTCCAGTCGCCGGTCAGCCGCGGGGCCAGCCGGTCGGCCAGCTCATCGATCCGGGCCATCAGCTGGTCTTCCGGCACGATGACTTCGATCTTCTGGTCTTGGCTCATTCGGTGTCTTCCCCGGCGGGTATTTCGTCTGCCGCTTCAGGCAGGGCGGCGTCTGCTGCCGGGGCAGGGGCTGCCAGCGCATCCGGCGGGGCGTCACCCCGGTCGACGAGGGACAGTTCCACCTGGAAACTTTCCATCGGCGCCTGTTCCAGCACGACCTGGAAACTGCCCTCGCTGCCTGCGGCCAGCTGCGCAGGCTGGATGGCGCCAAAGCGGGTGGCGACGGTACGGCCGCGCTCGTCTTTCAGGTCGACCTTCACCAGCGGCGTATCGACGGTGGAGCGGGCCACATTGACGGCTCGTCCGGAGACGGTCACGACCGGAATCGTGTCGTTAAAGGTCCGCGAGCGCTCAATATCAGCGAATTCGATGCCGAACCGGTTCACCGTGAAGCCGGCCATCTTGTAGGCGGCAGCCGCGCGCGGGAACACTTTCACCACATCATTGCGGAACATGATGGCCGCGACGCCGAGGGCAAAGAACAGGACAGCCGTGCCGATCCAGGAGAGGAGGGCGACGGTCCGGCTCTTGCGGCGGCGCTGTTCGCGCACCCGTTCGCGATATATTTCATGGGCGGCTGCCGGGTTCGCCCGGGCCGGGTCCATCTCCAGCCCCGGCGGGGCAACGAACCATGAATGCCCGCAGGCCGCGCACTTCACAGTGCGGCCGCTTTCACCGATTGTTGAGTCATCGGCGAAATACTGTGTCTCACAATTCGGGCAGGTGAGGATCATGCCTTGGTCTTTCCCGCAATTCGCCCCAATAATCCAGCCATCCGAGCCAATCGATGGAGCCGATGACCCTTTCGAGACTCGACCCTTTTGACGATATTGCTGTGCGTCTGGATAACGTGTCGTTACGCTACGACACTTCGGATGACGTTCTTAGCGGTATTGATCTCAGCCTGAAACAGGGATCTTTCACCTTCCTGACAGGAGCATCCGGCGCCGGGAAATCCAGTCTTCTCAAGCTGTTATACCTAGCGTTGAAGCCGACACGCGGGGAGGTCTCGCTGTTTGGCCGCCCGACCGGGCGCCTGGCCCGGGACCAGCTGTCGGCGATGCGCCGCCGGGTCGGCGTCGTTTTCCAGGAATTCCGCCTGCTGGAGCATCTCTCCGCCTATGAGAATGTCGCCCTGCCGCTGCGCGTGGTTGGCCGCAAGGATTCGGATTATCGGGGCGATGTGGAAGAGCTGCTCGCCTGGGTCGGCCTTGGCAAGCGGTTGCACGCAAAACCGCCGACCCTGTCGGGCGGGGAACAGCAGCGGGTGGCCATCGCCCGGGCGGTCGTCACCCAACCAGACATCCTGATTGCCGACGAGCCGACCGGGAACGTCGACCCGGAAATGGGCTCGCGCCTGATGCGCCTCTTCCTGGAGCTGAACAAGCGCCGCGGCACGACGGTGATCATCGCAACGCACGATCTGGGGCTCGTCCGGCAGGTGGAGGCGCCGGTGTACCGGCTGAACAATGGCCTTCTGGTGCGCGATGTCGAATTCGGCGAGGACTCCGCCGGGCGCCGGCGGACAGACCCGGCAAAGGCGGCAGACTGATGGCTCGTGAAACGCCCCTCCTGCCGGTCGAAGACGCGCGCGAAGCGGCGCTGTTCTTCGTTGTGGCCGCGCTCTGCTTCCTGGCCGCGCTGGCGGCCCTCTCGGCCAAGTCCACCTATGGCGCCGCCCGGGCCTGGACGGCGGAAGTGGAGGGCGAATTGACCGTCACGCTTCAGGATGTCGACCGGCGCGCGGCGGAGGACGCCCGCAAGCTGATCGAGAAGACGGACGGCGTGACCTCGGCGCACCTCTTGTCGAAGGAAGAGATCGACGAGCTGCTGGAGCCCAATTTCGGCAATCGCGGCCTTCCGGACAGCCTGCCCCTGCCGCAGCTGGTCGCTGTGACGGCGGATCCGGGCGTGGCCGACATGGGACCGGCCCTGCAGCGCGTGCTGACCGAGGCGGGCTATGACAGCGCCGTGGACGAGCATGCCGACTGGGCCGGCGATGTGCGCCGTGTGCTGGCGATTACCCGCCTTATCGCCCTGACGGCTGTGGCCTTGCTGGCCTCCACCGCCGTCGCCGTGATTGCCTTTGCAACTCATGCCGCGCTGCTGGCGCGGCGGGATATTGTCGATGTGCTGCACCTGTCCGGTGCGCGCGACCGGTTCATTGCCAGCCTGTTCGAGCGGCGCTTCTGGGTCCTCGGCCTCAGGGCAGGGGCAGTGGGCGCCTTGCTGGCGCTCGGCGCTGCGGCGGCGGCAATTTTTGCAGCCAAGGCGCATGGCGGGCATGCGGGCCTCCTGCCGGAACTCAGCCTCGACTATCTGGACCTCGTCGTCCTCGTCCTGACCCCGGTGATTGCCGGCCTGGCCGCGCGCATCGCGGCGCGGGTCACGGTGATCCGCGCGCTCAAGAGCATGATGTGAGCAGAGGCAGCCACCCCCGGCGAAGCGCGGCCCGGTTCGGCACGATGCTGGTCGTGTTCGTGCTGGGCTTGTTGGCCATCGACTTTCTTCTGTTTGCCCAGCGTGCGGCAAACATGAAGCCGGACCCGGCCGTGAAGGGCGATGCCATCGTGGCCCTGACAGGCGGTTCCGGCCTGCGCATTGCCGAAGGCGTGAAGCTCGTCTCGCAGGGCAGGGGCGGACACCTCCTGATCTCGGGTGTCCATCCGGATGTGACGATGGAAGAGCTGATCGAACTGGCGGGTGGTGACCCGGATGTCTGGGCCTGCTGTGTCACGATTGGCCACGCGGCGGAGACGACGCTGGGCAATGCCGACGAGACCGCCGCCTGGGCCTATGAGAACGGATACCATGACCTGATCGTGGTCACGTCGGACTATCACATGGCGCGCAGTGTGCTGGTCCTGCAGGACGCGATGCCAGATCTGACGCTGGAGCCGTGGCCCGTGCGCACGGTGATCGACCCCTCGCATCTCTTCACCGATTACAGGTCTCTGAAGGGCGTCTTCCTCGAATGGGCGAAGTGGCGGGTAACGACGCTGGAATGATCGCGCGCGATTGGCTAAGCCAGCGGTCATGCGAGTTTTCACTTCTCTCCTGTTCGTGGTCTGGCTGTATCTCTGGATGGCCATCCTCGGCATCATCTTCCTGCCAGCCCTCCTTCTGCCGCGCTGGGCGACGATCTTCGGCATCCGCACCTATGCGCGCGTCATTCGCCTTGGCCTGCGCCTGATCTGCGGGATCAGCACGGAGATCCGCGGACGTGAACACATGCCGGAAGGCCCTGTGATCTATGCGGGCAAGCACCAGTGCATGTATGACGTCTTCATACCCTTCCTCGTGATGCGCGACCCCGCCATCATCATGAAGAAGGAACTGCTCTGGTATCCCTTCCTCGGCTGGTATGCGCTAAAAGCGGCCATGATCCCGATTGACCGGGCGGGCACGACGAAAACGCTGAAGGCCATGGTGGGCGAAGCGAAGAAGCGGGCCGAGAATTACCGCCAGATCGTGATCTTCCCGGAAGGCACCCGCAAGGCGCCGGGCGCGCCGCCGGAATATCATGCCGCCGGGATCTCTGCGCTGGCCAAGGCGATTGAAGCGCCGATCGTGCCGGTGGCAACCAATGCCGGTCTCTGCTGGCCGGGCCGGGGCTTCATGCGGCGGCCGGGCAAGATCGTCTACCAGATCCTGCCGCCAATACCGGGTGGCCTTCCGCGCAAGGACATGATGGCAAGACTGCAGGGCGAACTGGAACCGGCGACCGATGCGCTGGTGAAGGAAGGCCTCGCCGTTCAGGGCCGCGAATTGCCGGCCGCATAAAGGAATTCCGAAGATGGCATCTGCCTCCACACCGAAGAAACGGTCGCGCCTCGGCCTGTTCCTGCCTTTTGTCCTGCTCCTGCTGGCCATCGGTGGCTGGTCGGCCTGGTGGCACCTGGCAAGCAGCCGGATCGATCAGGCTGTCGACGAATGGATCGCCGACCAGGAGGCCAGGGGCGCCGCGTTCACCTATGCCAGCCGGGAAATGGGCGGATACCCGTTCCGCTTCGAACTGACGTTCGATACGCCCGCTTATTCCGGCGCGCCGGGGGAGGCGTCCTGGGAAGGCGACAAGGTCCAGTTCGCGATGCAGGCCTGGAACCTCACTCACATGATCGGCCGCATGCCGGGCCATCATGTCATCACGGGTGCGGATGGCATCCGCAACAGCATCGATTTCGACGGCAAGGCCGCCTTCAGCCTGTCCTGGAACAAGGCAGGGCTGAACCGGCTCGGCTTCCAGTCGGGCGAGGCACAGGCGCTGCTGGGCGGGCAGCTTTATGACCTGACCAATCTGTCGATGAATTTTGCCCCGCGCCCGGAAAGCCCGGATGATCTCATGGTGGCAATCCAGTGGGAGAAGCTCTCCCTCGATGCCGCGCCTGCCGCTGCGCCTTATCTGGGTACGGAGCTTGGGCCATCCCGCCTGATCGGGGAAGTGCGCGGCTTCTTCCCGGCCTATGAAGCGGCAGGGCGCCAGGTGGGCGGTGTCTGGCCAGCGCTTCTGGATGATGGCGGCGAAGTGGAAGTCGCTCAGCTGCTGCTGGACTGGGGGCCGCTGGACCTTGGCGCACAGGCGAATTTGACACTGGCGAATGGCCGCTCCAACGGGGCGTTCAAGGTGCGGATCGAAAATGCCGATGACCTGAAACAGGCCATGATCGACAGCGGTCACTGGAGCCAGCAGGAGCAGATCGTCTTCGGCACGCTGGCGCCAGCCTCGCGCGATGGCGGCTTCCTGACGCTGCCGGTGATTGATGACACGGTGTTTGTCGGGCCTGTGCCGCTGGGCAAGCTGCCCGGCAACCGGTCGTGACTGCGCCATCCCGGAAAGCCATCAAGGCCGCCTGCGAGGCTTTGTCAGACATCGACCCGGCGCTCGGCCGCGCCTACGATATTGTCGGCGTCCCGGACTGGCGGACGCATGATGCGAGCTATGAATTGCTCGCGCGGACGGTGGTCTACCAGCTCGTCTCCACCCGCGCGGCAGATGCGATCTGGGGCCGGGTGACGGATTTTCTGGGAGAGGTGACGCCCGAGCGCGTCCTCACCTGCGATCAGGACGCGCTGCGCGCCTGCGGGCTCTCCCGGCCGAAACTGTCCCACATGAATACGATCGCGGCGGCGATCGCGGATGGCGCGCTGGACCTCTCCCGTGTGCAGGCGGCAGAGGTGGGCGAGGCGCGCGCCGAATTGCTGGCCGTGAAGGGGATTGGTCCGTGGACGGCGGACCTTTACCTCCTCTACGCCGCCGGGAAGATGGACGCCTTCCCGCATGGCGATGCCGCCCTGATGGAGGCGCACAGGCGGCTTGGCGGCTATGAGATGCGCATGGCAAACAAGGCGTTTACCGAACATGCAGAGCGCTGGCGCCCGCACCGGGGCGTTGCGGCGCACCTCCTCTGGGGCTGGGTGAATGCCGAGCGGGCGAAAGCCGGGATTCCGCCCGCCTGACCGGAAAGCGTTGCAAAACGCGGTTCCTGTCATATTCTCTTGATAAGAATCGCCTAGACGTTTGGGCGAAACGAAGAGGAGCGTGCGCTTTCAGTCGGTTCAATCAACAGGTTTCCAGTCTCTGTCGCATGGGGGGTCACCATGGCTGAGATACTTTCGGCGCCGCCGCACGGGCGGCCCGCACTGGTTCTGAATGCCGATTACAGGCCGCTTTCCTATTATCCGCTATCGCTGTGGCCCTGGCAGGAAGTCGTGAAGGCGGTTTTCCTCGATCGTGTCGATATTATTGCAGAATACGACCATGTGATCCGCTCTCCGAGCACGGAATTCCGCCTGCCGAGCGTCATCGCCCTGCGCGATTTCGTTCGTCAGGACCGCCCACCGGCCTTTACCCGTTTCAACGTGTTCCTGCGCGACGGTTTCCAGTGCGCCTATTGCGGCGCGCATGACCAGCTGACGTTTGACCATGTGGTGCCGCGCTCCAAGGGCGGGCGCACGACCTGGGACAATATCGTTGCTGCCTGTTCGCCCTGTAATCTGCGCAAGGGCAACAAGCTGCTGAACCAGACGGATATGCACTTGCTGCGCCGGCCCTTCCGGCCCAACAATTACCAGCTGCAGGAAACCGGCCGCCGCTTCCCGCCCAACCATCTGCATGAGACGTGGATGGACTATCTCTACTGGGATGTTGAGCTGGAAGGCTGATTAACCATCAGGCCACTGTATTTGTTACATATTCGCACCCGAACTGTCACAAAAGCCTTATGAAATCAGGCTATCCGCCAACGGATGCCCTCCCCGCGTCAACAGCCCAAGCCTGACTACAAGGCGATTTTCATCTCCGATGTGCATCTCGGCAGTGCCGGGTGCCAGGCCGATGCGCTGTGCGCCTTCCTGAAAACGCATACGTCGCAGCAGCTCTACCTTGTCGGCGACATCATCGATGGCTGGCGCATGCGCAAGAAATGGTACTGGCCGCAGTCCCACACCAATGTCATCCGCCGTATCCTGACGGCCGCCAAGCGCGGCACGGAAGTGACCTATATCATCGGCAATCATGACGAGTTCCTGCGGGCCTTCCTCCAGTTCCGGCTGGCGTTTGGCGAAATCAGCGTCAAGAACCGTGCCCTGCATGAAGGCGAGGACGGCAAGCGCTACCTCGTTGTCCATGGTGACATGTTCGACGGCATGATGCGCGCCGACCGCAAATGGATCATGCACCTTGGCGACCATGCCTATAATTTCCTTCTGTGGGCCAACACGAAGCTGAACGCGATCCGCCGCCGCCTCGGCATGCCTTACTGGTCACTGTCCCAGGCGCTGAAGAAGCGCACCAAGCGGGCGCTGAACCATATCCACAATTTCGAGGGCCATGTGGCGGACTATTGCCGCCGCAAGGGCTATGACGGCGCGATTTGCGGCCACATTCACGTGGCCGAGATGCGCGAGATCAATGGCATCACCTACATGAATGACGGCGACTGGGTGGAAAGCTGCTCCGCCCTGGTCGAGCACCATGACGGCCGCTGGGAACTGCTCCACTTCCAGCCGCATGCTGTGAAGGCGGACGAACCGGTCGCCAAAGAGGCCCGCATCCGCGCCGTCGCCTGAGCGCCGGCTTTTAGCCCAGCACAGGCTTCAGCAGCTTGGTGACGTTCTGGCGGACCCGCATGGATTCGATCAGGGCCAGGATCAGGACCGAAGCCCCGAACGCTGCGCCGAGCGATACGACAACCTGAATCTTCCATGGCGCATCGGGCAGGTAGGTCTTCACCAGCAGGAAGACCGGCACATGGATGCAGTAGAGCGGGAATGACACCTGCCCCAGATAATCCGAGATCCAGTTGAACCAGCGCACCTGCGGCTGGATGCGGGCGCCAACCGTGATCAGCAGCGGGCAGAGCACGACAACGCCGAGGAAGGGATAGACGCCGGACATGTGGAAGGGAAAGAACAGCATGGCCAGCATGACGCCATAGATGCCGAAAGCCGGGAGCAGGCCGCGGCTGACCGGCAGCCGACGTGTCAGGTATCTCGGCGCTTCCTGGGTCAGGGCATAGATCAGCATGCCGGCCAGGAAAGAGGCGAAGACGCGCGGGAAGCCCAGCAGGAAGTGTTCCGGCGCGAACCCGACGCCCGGGGTCAGCAGCCGCCCGGTGGTCAGCGTGACATAGCAGGCGCCGAGAAACAGGATGATGAAGCAGGCGAGGCTGCCGATCAGGAGCGCCCGGCGGCGCATGCGCACGAACCAGATGAAGCAGACACTGGCGACGAATTCGAAGAAGATCGACCAGAGCGGCCCGTTCGACGGGAAGAGCTCGAAAATGCCGGTTGCCGGATCGTTATAGTCGACAAGGCCAGGGATGAAGAGGAGGTGCCCGGCATGGACCAGGGCGAAACGGGTCGCGTCCACTTCCTGCCCGGTCGAATTGTAATAGGCGAGCGTCGCAACCGCGCCGAACAGGACGCCGATGGCCACGGTGGGGGCAAGGCGCGCGAAACGCTGGTTGATATAAGTCCCGGCGCTCATGCCGCTGCGCAGGCGACGGGCGTAGGAATGATAGATCACAAAGCCGGACAGGACGAAGAACATGTCCAGCGCGATGTAGCTGTTCGCGAGGAAGGGATAATCTTCCGGTCCGATATAATGGTAGAGGACAACGATCAGCGCCGCGATGCCGCGAAACCCGTCGAGCACATAAAAGCGCTGCACGGGTGCTGCTTTCCCCTGGTAAACTACGCCGCTCGCCACGTGCCATCCTCTTACGGTTCGCGTGACGAAACTGCAGGATCGGTGCCAGAGCGGCCATGCGTGGCAAGGCATGCGGCAGTGGGATGTTGACACGTGCCGCCTTCCTGCGCACCTGCTGCGCATGACTTCCTCCCTGAAGGCCATTCTGGGCCCCACCAATACCGGCAAGACGCATTACGCGATTGAACGGATGACCGGTTTCGGCACGGGCATGATCGGCCTGCCGCTGCGCCTGCTGGCGCGGGAAGTGTATGACCGCGTGGTGGAGCGCAAAGGCGAAGCGTCCGCCGCGCTGATCACCGGGGAAGAACGCATTGTTCCGCCCACGGCGCGCTACTTCATCTGCACCGTGGAGGCGATGCCGGTGGAGCTGCGCACCGACTTTGTGGCCATCGACGAAATCCAGCTCGCCCAGGACGAGGATCGCGGCCACATCTTTACCGACCGCATCCTGAACCTGCGTGGCAATCACGAGACGCTGCTGCTCGGGTCCGACACGATGCGCGGCATTCTGGGAGAGCTGAAGCTCGGCGCCGGGACCGAGCCGCGTGAGCGCTTCTCCGAGCTCCGCTATATCGGCCATACCAAGATCACCAAGCTGCCGAAGCGCACCGCCATTGTCGGCTTCAGCGCAGAGGAAGTGTACGCCATCGGGGAATTGCTGCGCCGGCAGAAGGGCGGGGCGGCCGTGGTGATGGGCGCGCTCAGCCCGCGCACACGCAATGCGCAGGTGGAGATGTTCCAGTCCGGCGAGGTCGATTACATCGTTGCCACGGACGCGATCGGCATGGGCCTGAACCTCGATGTCGACCGGGTGGTCTTTGCGTCCCGCTCGAAATTCGATGGCCGCCGTCACCGTCCGTTGACCACCGCCGAGTGCGGACAGATCGCCGGACGGGCCGGGCGCTTCCGGCAGGATGGTGAGTTTGGCGAGACGGCCGACTGCCCGCCCTTTGAGGAAGAACAGTGGCGCGCCATCGAGGCGCACCGGTTCGACCCCGTGGATGCGATCCAGTGGCGCAATTCCGATCTCGATTTCTCGTCGCTGAAAACGCTGATCCGCAGCCTTGAAAAACCGTCCGGCAATCCGGTTCTGATCCATACACCGCATGCGCTGGATGAATGGGTGCTGCGCCGGATGAGCGAGGACGGCCATATCGGGCCGAATATCTCCGGGGCCCGGAAAGTGCGCAGGTTGTGGGACCTTGCCCGCCTGCCGGACTTCCGCAAGCTCGGCCCGGAAGGCCATGGCCGGCTTGTGCTCGGCCTTGCCGAAACGCTGATGGACCCGGATGCACGCCTCTCCAATGCCGGCATGGAGCGCCGCCTCGACGATCTTTCATCCACTGCAGGCGACATCGCAAAATTGCAGCAACGCCTTGCCAGCATCCGCACATGGACGTATGCGGCCAACCGCCCCGACTGGTTGGAAGACCCTGCTTATTGGCAGGAAAAGACCCGCACGATAGAAGACGCCTTGTCGGACGCGCTGCATGAGGCGCTGACAGCAAGATTCGTGGACCGAAGAACAACAGCGCTGCTGGCCAGCCTGAAAAAGGAAGATGCACTCGTGACTGACCTGACGCCGGAAGGCGACGTGACCGTCGAAGGCCACATCGTCGGACGCCTGAAAGGCCTGACCTTTGAACCGGTCCTGGATTCCCGAACCCTGGAAGGCAAGGCTGTGCGCGGCGCGGCCGCTGCCGCCATCCGCCCGATGCTGCTGAAACGTCTCGCCGAGATTGCCGGGGCGCCGTCGGATGCCTTCACGCTGGCCGATGATGGCTCGATCGAACATGGCGGCGCGCCGGTTGCGCGGCTGTTGAAAGGCGCCAGCTGGATGTCGCCGCGTGTCGACCTCATTGGCGCAACCGAGACCGAACCGCATGACCGTGAACCGGCCCGTGCCCGGATCGAGGAATGGCTGCGCGCGGAACTCGCGCGTGTCCTGCCGGTCCATTGGAAGCTTTCGGAAGAGAAATCCGGCGAGGCGCTGGACGGCTTGCCGCGCGGTCTTGCTTTCCGCGTGCTGGAAAGTGGCGCGGCGGTGGATCTTCGGAGTGACGACCAGTCTGTCCGCCTGACACCGGAACAGCGTGAAGCCCTGAAGGGTATCGGCATCCGCGCCGGCCGTGTGGCCGCGCATGTGCCGGATGCGCAGAAACCGGCGGCCCAGCGCATGATCGCCATCCTGCGCGCCGTCTTTGCAGGCGAAGCCTTTCCGCTCGCGCCGGAAGGGGCGGGCTCGTTCCCGCTCGACGGCACCTGGCCGGAAGAGGCGCTCGCTGCCAATGGCTATCTCCGCTTCGGCAAACGTGCCGTGCGGGCCGATCTGGCCGAACGCCTTGGCTGGGAACTCTCCAAGCGCCGCCGCGAAGCGGGAAAGAGCGCCTTCGCCGTGCCGATCGATCTTGCGTCCGTTGTGTCGTGCCCGGCAGATGACTGGCCGGCCGTGCTGAAAGGCTTTGGCCTGGCGCCGGCCGAAAAGGACAAGGAAACCGGCGCGGTCACCCTGTGGCGCTACAGCGCCCGGTCCCGCCCGGACGAGAGCGCCGGACGCCCGCCCCGCCGTGATGGCGGGCAAGGACAGGGTAAACGCCCGGACAAAAGAGGCGGCAACAGCGCTGACAATCGTGGCGGCGGAAAAGGCGGTCCGCGCCGGGATAGCCAGCAACGCGGCGGCGGACACCAGAGCCGCCAGCGTCAGCCCGACCCGAACAGCCCGTTCGCCGCTCTGGCTGCGCTCCTGCCGCCCGAACCGCCGCCGAAAAAGAAGCGCAAGCCGAAGAAGAAGGGCGGTCCGAAGCCTGACACAGGGGCCAGGGCTGGCGCTGGCACCGAGAGCGGCTTCACCTACACACCGTTCCGCTGAGCCCGCTGAATGGCCGACACGCTGCGCCTCGATGTCTGGCTCTGGCGGGCGCGCTTTTTCAAGACGAGGTCACTGGCCGCCAGCCATGTACGCGGGCGCGGGGTGCGCCTGTCTCACAACGGTCAGACCCGCCGGGTCGACAAGCCCGGCCAGGGGATCACACCGGGTGATGTTGTAACCCTCGTGCGCGGGGGGCATATAACGAGCGTTGAGATCCTGGAGCTCGGCACCCGCCGCGGGCCGCCCGCTGAAGCCCAGGCCCTCTACACATTGCTGGAAGGCGGAGCCGAATGAACATCCTCAGAAACCTTTTCGGGGCCCGGACGCCCGCCCAGCGGGACATGGACCCGCACCTCGCTGCCGCCGCCCTTCTGGTGGAGGCCGCGCTGGTCGATGGCGTATATGTGAACATTGAAAGCGACATGATCGCGGAAATCCTGCTCGATGCGTTCAACCTCGATGCCGCGACGGTGGATGAACTGATTGCAGAAGGCGAAACCCTCGCCGAAGAGGCGGTCGATTCCTACAGCTTTACCCGCCATGTGAAGAAACTTCCCATGGAATCAAGGGTATCTGTGGTTGAGGGGCTGTACCGGGTGGCCCTCTCGGACGGCGAACGCTCGGATGAGGAAGACGCCTTCATCCGTCATGTCGCCTCGCTCCTCTATGTCGACGATGTGGCCCGCGCTGGGGCCCGCCAGCGCGCAGAAGCCCGCCGCACTGCGTAAAGCTAAACACACCGTGCAGGACGCCGCATTGACAGGGCCGCCCGGGCGCGCCATTTCGCCCCTGCAAAAATCCTCTGAAGAGGCCTCCCGCCCATGACTTATATCGTTGTCGACGCCTGTATCCGCTGCAAATACATGGATTGCGTCGAGGTTTGCCCGGTCGATTGCTTCTATGAAGGCGAGAACATGCTCGTCATTCACCCGGAAGAGTGTATCGACTGCGGCGTGTGCGAACCCGAATGCCCGGTTGAGGCCATCAAGCCCGACACGGAGGATGATCCGGACGGCAAGTGGCTGAAGCTGAACTCCGAGTATTCGAAGTCATGGCCAAACATCACGCGAATGAAAGAGCCGCCGGCCGATCGCGAAGAGTTTGCGCAGGAAACCGGTAAGCTTGAGAAATACTTCAGCGCAAATCCGGGCACGGGAGACTGACAATCTGTATGCCGGCAGTATCCCTGCCGGCCCAATGATTGCTGCAGAACCGGGGAAAAGTTAACGATTTCCGGCGGTTCGTTAACTTCATACATAGTTAACGCTTGCGCAGACCTGTTGAAAAAGCTGCAGATTTGTGATACTGTTCAGACTTGAGCAATAAATGAAAAGAGCTGCAATTTCCTAACTCAGACCGTACACACAGCGGACTGGGGTGGGTTTCGTCGGCTCTTATACGCGTAGAAAAGGGCGATATCCGACATGGCGAAAAAAGCAGATGCGTCACTGACGTTCGGGGTGGGTCAAAGCGTCGTTTACCCGGCACACGGGGTCGGCAAGATCACCGGGGTCGAGAAGCAGACTGTTGCCGGGATGGAGCTGGAAGTTTACGTCGTCGCCTTCGATCAGGACAAAATGATCCTGCGCGTGCCGACCAACCGCGCCGAAGCCTCCGGCATGCGGGCGCTGGCCGGCTCCAAACTGGTGGACGACGCCCTCAAGACCCTCGGCGGCAAGGCCCGCGTGAAGCGCACCATGTGGTCGCGCCGTGCCCAGGAATATGAAGCCAAGATCAATTCCGGTGACCTGATCTCCATCGCGGAAGTCGTGCGCGACCTGCACCGCGGCGAAGACCAGCCGGAACAGTCCTATTCCGAGCGCCAGCTCTATGAGAGCGCGCTGGACCGGATGGCCCGCGAACTGGCGGCTGTCGAAAACATCGACAAGACCGACGCCATGGAAAAACTGGCCAAGTCCCTGGCCAAGAAAAAAGTTGCGGCATAACGCTCCGGTTTCCCACCGGGTCTGAAAGCCTCATCATGCGAGAATGCCCTGCAGCCTGTCTGCGGGGCGTTTTTGCGTCTGGTCCTAACAAAAACCGGCATTCCGTTTACGAAGTGATTCGCGGGGCCATCTTCTGTTAACCCTAACGAAAACCTGAAGGCGCACTCTTTTCTCCGTCACCGGACATTCCGGTGACCCTTGGGTTGATCCCTGAAGTACGGAGAAGACTCCGACAGACGGGAACATGGGTGACAGGAGAAAGAGATGCCCTATTCAGATATGCCTTTGCCGCCAGGTGCCCTGCTGGGCGCTGACGCTTGTGCAGAAGACCTTTACCAGACCGGCCTTGTCTGCGCCGCCGGGATCGATGCGGATGTCGATCTGGTTGCCGCGCACAAATGGTTCAACCTCGCTGCCGCTCGCGGGCATGAGGAAGCCAAAGTGCAGCGCCAGGAAATGGCGGAGCTTCTGACATCGGACGAAGTGAAGATCGCCCTGTCTGCGGCGCGCGACTGGCTGAAACTCGCTCACTAAGACCCGTTCTTAAGGGCTGGCTTTACGTTACAGGCCTGCCAGGCCAGCGCTCGCATCGGGACGTGCGGGTGCGGATGTTTGGTGAGCATGCGTGATTACCGGCCGCAGGGCCAGGGCGCACCGGAACGCTGCGCCGGAAAAGAAATGGGCCCCCGGTGCAATGCGTATGGGGGGCGCACACCGGAGGCCACTTGAGTTGCGGTCAGCCGCAAGGAAAGAAGATGGCTTGCATGAGCCCTCTTTCTTGTGGGGATCCTTACGAACTCACCGCACGATTGGCCTGGAAACCAGATTTCTTCTGGGTTGGCCGCAGCAGGAAATAGAGGAAGGCGGCGATAAAGCCGACATCCATCAGGACGATCAAAGTCGTGGTGAAGGGGATCGTGCCCTGATACCAGTCCGGAAGGTAGACATAGGCCACACCCAGCTTGCCGAGCAGGCCAGCCCAGACGACCGGGCGGTAGCGTTGCGGGTCTCCGCCGACAATCGCATAGACGACGCCGAAGCAGAGCACGAGCGCGCCGGTGACTTTCATCAGTGCCGGGTCGACGGCTTCCACCGTGCCGGTCATGCCGACCATCATCTCCGGGGAGATGAAAAGTGGCGCGCCGATTGCAAAGTTGAAGAAGGCGGCGGCCCAGAAGAATATCTGCCAGTCTTTCATGTTCGTCTCCCTTTGCGGCGCACTGGACGGACCGAACCCGCCGCGTGTCTGAACATTGCAGACGAAAATCTCCCGGAAAGCTTTCCACCTGTTTTCGCCAATCTGTTGAATTGACTGGAACGGGACCTGTTTGCTGCGTTTTCCGGATTTATTTGGTGTACGGATGGGTAACCATAACCCTCCGGAAGAGTGCTCGGGCGCTCACTGCGCTTCAGGCAGGTGGCTGCAACAGCCCTCCTGTCCCTCCATGAGCGCGAGGGCGTGTCTCAGCCTGAAACAGGGCGCAGCGGCGAAGGGTGTCCTGTGCAGGCACAGGACACCGATGCAGGGTCAGCCCACCCGCCGGTCCATGTCTTTCCAGTAGGGCTCCCGCAGATCCTTGCGCAGGATCTTGCCGGACGGGTTGCGGGGCAGGGCCTCGATCACATCGACAGACTTCGGACATTTATATCCGGCGATGCGTTCCTTTGCCCAGGCAATGATGCTTTCCGGCGTCGGCGTCTCGCCCGGCTTGGCCACGACGATGGCCTTGACCGCTTCGCCCCATTTCTCGTCGGGCACGCCGATCACGGCGACATCGGCGACGGCCGGATGCCCGAAGATCGCATTCTCGACTTCGGCCGGATAGACGTTCTCCCCGCCGGAGACGATCATGTCCTTCACCCGGTCATGGATGTAGAGGAAACCATCCTCGTCGAAATAGCCGGCATCCCCGGTATGGAAGAAGCCATTGCGGATCGACTCTTCGGTCGCATCCGGACGGTTCCAGTAGCCCTTCATGACAAAGCCGGCCTTGATGACGATCTCGCCAACTTCGCCAGCTGGCACCGGCTCACCCGTCTCGTCGACGCAGCGGATCACCGCGCCCGGATAGGGCACACCGCAGGAGCGCAGCTTGCCCCAGGACGGGTTGTGCGCTTCCGGCGGCAGGAAGGTCGCCGCACCGACCGTTTCGGTCAGTCCGTAAAGCTGGGTGAAGCGGGCACCCATGATCTCCTGCGCTTCCAGCAGCAGGCTCTCGGTGATGGGGGAGGCGCCATAGAACACCTGCTTCAGATTGCTCCAGTCGATGTCGCGCACATTCGGCTGCTGGGTCAGCATCAGGATCACGGCCGGCACCCAGAAGGCGTGCATGATGTTCTGCTCTTCGATCAGGCTGAGGATGACCTGTGGGTCGATCTCGCGCAGCACGACGGTGCGCGCGCCCTGGATCGCACCCAGCAGGCCGAGATTGACCCCCGCCACATGGAACAGCGGCATTGCATTCATCACGCCTTCGCCGGCGCCATAGCTGGACCATTCCAGCTGGCCGGCCTGTTCGAACAGGGCGTGATAGTTCGCATTGGTCAGCTGCACGCCTTTCGGCAGGCCGGTCGTGCCGGACGTGTAGAGCTGGATGACGTCATCATCTGCCTTGGGGGTCAGGCCCGGCAGGGCGGCGCTCTGGCTGTCGCGCCATTCGCGATAGTCGGGCCATTCGGGATGGCCGCCATCAATGGCGATGATCTGGACGAGATCCGGCAGCTCTGCGCGGATCTCTTCGGCCATGGCGTAGAAATCCTTGCCGACGAACAGCACTTTCGCGCCTGCATCGGACAGGATGAACTTCACTTCCGGCGCGGCGAGCCGCGTGTTCACGGCGGTCATCACGGCGCGGGCCTTGGCGGCGCCGAACAGCATCTCATAATATTGTGATGTGTTCTTCGCGAGGTAGCCGACCCGGTCATCCGGTTCGATGCCCGCACCGATCAGCCCGTTGGCGACCTGGCTGGAATAGGTGTCGAGGTCCTGATAGGTCGTCGTCTCGCCTTCGAACCAGAAAGCGGTGTCATTGGGGCGCATCTGGGCCTGAACGCGGGGAATGTCCGCCAGGAAGGGCATTGCCTCTGTGTCGATCATGGGGTCCTCCGGCCTGTCTCTTTATTGCCGCAGACTTTAGCCGGTTCCGCCCGCTTGTCAGCCCATGTCCGGCCTGCAGCTGCAGGCGGAACCCTTGCAGCCCACGCGCGTTTACGGCACTTGAAGCCTATGACTATTCAGACCCCCGCACCGAACGCCGACCTCGCTGAAACCATGCTACAACTGGGCCGGAACGCCCGGGCAGCTTCCCGCGCGCTCGGCAAGCTCACCCCAGAGGACCGTACCCGCGGCCTGAAAGCCATCGCGGCCGCCATCCGTGCTGCGGCGCCGGAGATCCTCGCCGCCAATGCAGAAGACATGGAAGCCGCCCGGGCCAAGGGCCTGGATGCGGCCATGCTCGACCGGCTGGCACTGGACGAGGCCCGCGTCGAAGGCATCGCCGGCGGCGTCGAAGCCGTTTCCTGCCTGGCAGACCCGATTGGCCGCGAGCTGGCCCGCTGGACCGTGCCGTCCGGCCTCGACATTGCGCGCGTTGCCGTGCCGCTGGGCGTGATCGGCATCATCTATGAGAGTCGCCCGAATGTGACAGCCGACGCTGGCGCGCTTTGCCTGCGCTCCGGCAATGCCGCGATCCTGCGCTGCGGCTCGGAAAGCGCGCTTTCGTCCCGCGCGCTGGTCAGCGCCATGCGCGGTGCGCTTGAGAAAGAAGGCCTGCCGCAGGACGCGATCCAGCTGGTCCCGACACAGGACCGCGAAGCCGTCGGCCATCTTCTGGCCGGTCTCGACGGCAATGTCGACGTGATCGTGCCCCGTGGCGGGCGCGGCCTGGTCGAGCGCGTCCAGATGGATGCCCGCGTCCCGGTGATCGGCCACCTTGAAGGCCTTTGCCATGTCTATATCGACGGCGCGGCCGATCCGGAGAAGGCCATCGCAACCGCCGTGAACGCCAAGATGCGCCGCACCGGCATCTGCGGCTCGGCCGAGACGCTTCTGGTCGACGCTGCAATTGCCGGGACGCTGCTGCCGAAACTGGCCGATGCACTGAAAGAGGCCGGCTGCGAGCTGCGCGGGGACGAACGCGCCCGCGCGATCGTTGCCGACATGAAGCCTGCGACCGAAGAGGACTGGGCAACCGAATATCTCGCGCCGATCCTCGCCGTGGCCGTCGTCGACGGAATTGATGGCGCACTGGCGCACATCTCCCGCTGGTCGTCCGGCCATACCGAGGCGGTCATCACCGAAGACCAGGCCGTGGCCGACAAATTCTTCGCCGATGTCGACAGCGCCATCCTGCTGCATAATGCGTCCACCCAATTTGCCGATGGCGGCGAGTTTGGCATGGGCGCCGAGATCGGCATCGCGACGGGGCGCATTCATGCGCGCGGCCCTGTCGGCGCAGAACAGCTGACGACCTATAAATACCTCGTCCGCGGCAAGGGGCAGGTCCGTCCTTGAGGCCAGTCCGGTTACCGGGTCCTGCAAAGGGGCTGCGCATCGGCCTGTTCGGTGGCAGCTTCAACCCGGCCCATACCGGACACCTCCACCTTGCCGAAACAGCGATGAAACGGCTCCGGCTCGACTGGGTCTGGTGGATCGTTGCCCGCGGTAATCCGCTGAAGTCAGACCATGGTGACTTCAACGCACGTCTTGCGTCGGCTGAAGCCATTGCGGGGCATCATCCGCGCATGATCGTCACCGACATCGAGCAGCAGCTGGGTTACAGCTATTCCTGGCCGACGCTTCTGACGCTGGTTTCTCATGCGCCGGAGGCAGATTTCGTCTGGCTGATGGGCGCTGACAATATGGTCGGTTTCCACCATTGGCGGCGCTGGCAGGATATTGCCCGGCTGATGCCGATTGCCATCGTGGCCCGGCCGGGGGTGGGACCCGGGGCACGCAATTCGAAATTCACCCGCACCTTTGTGAAAGACCGCATTGCGGAAGCTTACGCCCCGCTGCTGCCGGACCTCGCGGCGCCTGCCTGGGTCTATCTGACCGGCCCGCTGGACCCGTCGTCTTCCACGGCGATCCGGGAGGGCAGGGCATGAGCCTGACACCGGAAGAGCTGGACCGCCACCGCCGCCATATCCTGCTGAAGGAGATCGGCGGGCCCGGCGTGCAGAAGCTTCGCGCGGCACATGTGTCCATAATCGGTGCCGGCGCCCTTGGCGGGCCGTGCGCGCTCTATCTCGCGGCGGCCGGTGTAGGAAAGATCGAACTCTGGGACGATGACCGGGTGGAGCGCTCAAACCTCCAGAGGCAGATTCAGTTTACGGATGAAGAGATTGGCGCGCTGAAGGCGAAAGGGCTGGCAGCCCGGCTGCGCGGAATGGATCCTTCCCTGAATGTGGAAGTGAAGACAGAGCGCTTTGGAGAGGGCGCGGCCCCGGCCGGGGACATCCTGATCGATGCGAGCGACAATTTTCCGACACGCTATGCGCTGAACCGGCTGGCGCACGAGACTGGCCGGGTCATGGTGCATGGCGCCGCAGCCGGCTGGAACGGTCAGGTCAGCGTTTTTGCGTCCGGCGTGCAGGCGGATGCGCCCTGCTACAGGTGCTGGGTGCCGGAAACCCCGCCCGATGCAGAGGCCTGCGACGAAGTGGGCGTGGTCGGTGCACTGACCGGTATGACCGGGTCCGCCATGGCGATGGAAGCGGTGAAACTGATCACTGGTGCAGGGCGGCCCCTGATTGGCCGCGTCCTTTTGATCAATGGACTTGGCGGCGAGTCGCGAACGGTCATGCTGCGGCGCGACAAAGCCTGCGCGGTTTGTGGCGCCAGGTGAGTCCCGTAATTGACAGGGCAGGACCGGGGGCGCTTACTCTGCCAGCCTGATTCAGAAATCAACCGGGAGGAAGGAAACGGGTATGCGCCGTTTTCTGGTGGTTCTGCTTACCTTTGTTGCGATTTTGGCAGCTGGCTGGTTCGCCCTGCAGCGTGCAGACATCGGCTATGACCGGCTTGAACTTGTCTATGCCAATTCGGACAGCCGCATCCTGCCGCTCGAAAATGGGCTGCGCGTCCATTACCGCGATGTCGGTCCGCGCGATGCGCCGGCAATTGTGTTGGTGCACGGATTTTCGTCCTCATTGCACACCTGGGAACCTTGGGTTGCGAATCTGAAGCGCGATTACCGCGTGATCTCGCTCGACCTGCCCGGCCACGGCCTGACCAATTGCCTTGAGAGCGAGCGGATCGGCACCGAGCAATTCGTCGAGACGGTCGATGCGGTGACGAAATCCCTCGGCCTCGACACGTTCACGCTTGCCGGCAATTCCATGGGCGGCGGTGTCGCCTGGGCCTATGCGCTGGCACATCCCTCGCGGCTGGACGGGCTGGTCCTGGTCGATGCGTCCGGCTGGCCTGAAAACGCACAGGAAGAAAAATCGGATCCCATCGTGTTCAAGCTGCTGTCGAATCCCGTTGCCCGGCGGCTGATGAAGAACACCGATATGACCTGGCTCGTGCGTGATGGCCTGCGGGACAGTTTTGCCAATCCGGATCTGGCAACCGACGACATGGTCAACCGCTACACGGCGCTCGCCCGGGCGCCCTGTCACCGCGACGCCCTGATGGCGCTGACCTCCGGCGGGAAGGGGCGCGTCTGGGCCACGAAAGACGCCCTGTCCGGGATCGATGTGCCGACCCTGATCCTGCATGGCGAGCAGGACAAGCTGATCCCCGTCGCGGCGGCGCGCAAATTCGCAGACGCCATCCCGGGGGCCGAACTGGTCATCTATCCGGATGCCGGTCACCTGCCACAGGAAGAACTGGCCGCCGAATCCGCTGGCGACCTGCGCGCCTTCCTGGCAGAGCTAAACGCGCCGGAGCCGGAGGCGGCAGAGCCGACGGAAGACGGCTGATGCCAATGTCTGGAAACCAGTGACCGGTCTCGCGCGTATCTGAGAGGAAGGAGACTTTCCCATGCGCCTCGCCATTCCTGCCATTTCTGCCCTGCTGCTCGCCGCCTGCACCAGCCAGCCCGATTATCGCGAAGAGCCATCCGCTCCGGAGACGGTCTCCTCGGTCGACCTTAGCCGCTATGCCGGGCTCTGGTACGAGATCGCCCGCTATCCCAACTGGTTCGAGCGCGACTGCACCGGCGTGACCGCCGAATATGACGTCAATGATGACGGGACCATCGCTGTCACGAACACTTGTTTCAAGGACACGCTCGACGGGAAGAAAAAGGTCGCCGAAGGCCGGGCCCGGATCGTGGAGGGCACAGGCAACAGCCAGCTGAAGGTCAAGTTCGCCCCGTCCTGGGTGCCCTTTGCCGAGGGCGACTACTGGATCCTCGCACTGGAGCCGGACTATTCTGCCTCGCTCGTCGGCAGCCCGGATGGCAAATATCTCTGGATCCTGTCGCGCACGCCGAAGCTGGAAGCGAAGAAACTGAAAGCGCTTAAAGAACGCGCCGAGGCGCTCGGCTACCGGACGGCGCCGCTGGAACTGACGCGGCAGCGTGACTAAGGCGGGCGCAACAGGGGTGACGGCTCTCGCCGCCTCTGGTACGGCGAAATCATGAGCCTGCCTGCCCTTGATGACCGCAATTTCGACGCTGAGCGCCAGCACTGGATCGAGGTCCGTGTCTATTACGAAGACACCGATTTCACCGGCATGGTCTATCATGCGAACTATCTCCGCTTCTTCGAGCGGGGCCGGTCCGATTGCCTGCGCGATGCAGGCGTCTCGCACCAGGACCTGCTGAACCGGGAGGACCCTGCCGCCTTCACGCTGACCCGCGTGGCGGTGGACTACAAGCGCGCCGCGAAAGTGGACGACCTCCTGCAGATCCGGACGCGTTATCTCGGCCTCGACGGCCCGCGCTTCCTGTTCCGTCAGGCCTGCCTGCGGGATGGGGAGGTGATCGCCGAGGGCGAGATCACCGCGGTGATGATCCATGCCGATGGCCGCCCGCGCCGTCCCGTCCGCGAGATGACGGACACGCTCGCCGCGTTCCGCTGGACCGGGGCGGATCCGGCATAACTCGCCCTGCCTGTTTCCCGTGCAGGGTTAATAAAATCGAACAAATTCTTAACCCTTCCCACCTAGCCGGGAGGCAAGCTGCGGAATCAGGGCGCTCTGCCGTGTTTCTGCCGGAATTGTTGTAGAAACAGGGGCACAAAGCGCCCGTCCCCACGGGACGCATGCCTTATCTGCGGGCTGCCGGCCTGCCATCTTCAAGGAGCACATTCATCCTATGGAATCGGAAGCGATCGGCACAGCGGCCAGTAATACCGACTTTTCCCTGATTGCCCTCATTTTCGAGGCGGATCCGGTGGTCAAACTGGTCATGTTCATGCTGTTCCTGGCCTCGGTCTGGTCCTGGATCGTGATCGGCGAGAAGCTCTTCTCGCTCGGCTCGGCCCGGAAAAAGGCCCGCCAGTTTGAAGACGCCTTCTGGAATGGCCGGACTGAAGACCTCGACCTGCGCCCCGGCTCCGGCGGCGGTGATGCGGCCAGCCGTGTCTTTCAGGCGGCTGCCCGGGAATGGTCGGATGCGCGCCGCGTGCCGCCGGGTTCCGGCGAAGCGACCGCCCTCGTCAACCGGGCCGAGCGCTCCATGCGCGCCACCATCGACCGCGAGCTTGGCCGCGCCGGCAATGGCCTCGGCGTGCTGGCGACGATCGGATCTGCCTCGCCCTTCATCGGCCTGTTCGGCACGGTCTGGGGCATCATGAACGCCTTCCTCAACATTGCCGCCCAACAGGACACCAGCCTCGGCACCGTGGCCGGCCCGATTGCCGAAGCCCTGTTCGCCACCGGCATGGGGCTCGTGGCCGCCATCCCGGCCGTTATCTTCTACAACAAGTTTACCGGCGACCTGACGCGGTTCGCCGACCAGCTCGACGCCTTCTCGCAGGATGTCCTGGTGCGCCTGTCGCGCCGGGCGTCGGATCCGGCGCGGGACTGAGCGCATGGGTATGATCCTCGGCTCCGGCGGCAAGGGCGGACGGCGCGGGCGCCGCTCTCTCAATGCCGAAATCAACGTGACGCCCTTTGTGGACGTCATGCTCGTCCTGCTGATCGTGTTCATGATCACCGCGCCGATGCTGGTGCGGGGTGAGGACATCAGCCTGCCGAAAACCAAGTCCGGCCCGATCCAGACAGATCCGAACGATGCCCCGCTGGCCATCACGATCAAGTCGGACGGCTCTGTGTTCATCCAGAATACGGAAGTTCAGGTCGATACGCTGGGCCCGCAACTGCAGGCAATCATCGGCGAAGGCTATGACAAGCCGATCTATGTGCGCGGCGATGAAGCCACGCCCTATGGCATCATGATGGAAGTCATGTCCGAGATCCGGGCCGCCGGTTACACCCGCGTCTCGCTCGTAACGGAACAGAAGAAATAAGGAGCGGCCGGCAGGAATGCTTCGCGGCCTGACAGTCTCCACGATCGTGCACGCATCCGTCCTTGCGGCGGCGGTCTTGTCATGGCCGCACCAGAAGTCGGATTGCGACAAGATGATCGAGCGCCTCCAGAAGGAGGAGCCGGGCCTTGCGCCGGTCGACATCCTGATGCGCATCCCGCAATGCGCCAGCGCCATCGATGTGCCCATCGATTTCGTGGAGATCGGCCTGGTGACCGACATCGCCCCGGTCCAGAAGGCCGAGGAGCCGCAGGAAGAAGAAGAGGCCGTCCCCGAAGAGGTGGAAGAGGCGCCTGAACCTCCGCCTGAGGAGGAATCGGCCCCGGAAGAGGAAGAAGTCGTCATTCCCGACGAGGAAGCCGAACCGGAACCCGAGCCTGCGCCCGAACCTGAAAAGGAAGAACCGCCTCCGCCCAAGAAGGAAGAGCCCAAGCTGATCGAGAAGCAGAAGCCGAAGGCCACGGACGATCTCGACTTCCTGAACGAGTTCGAGGACATCCTGAAGGACAAGGCAGAGGACGAACGCCGCAAGCCGCGCGAGGAAGTCCCGCCGCAGATCAACAAGCCGGTGCTGCGCGATGCCCAGGAAACCCGCCCCGGGGCAGGGGAGCGCCGCGGCAATACGGCCTCGCTGCAGGCCGCCATGCGCCGCCAGATCTATACCTGCTGGCGCGGTGTGTCCGATCTGCCCAAGGAGGACCAGATCGATGTCCAGATGCGCATCACGCTGAACCCGGACGGCACGCTGAAAGGCAATGTCGAACTGGTCAGCCCGCGCTCGCGCCCGATTGGCCGCTCCGGCATCGCGGTCGACGTGGCGTTGCGCGCCGTCCGCAAATGTGCCCCTTACCAATTGCCCGAAGACGATTATGACCTGTGGAAAGACATCAATGTCACCGTCAGCCCGACACAGCCCTAGACCCACTCAAAGGAGGAATCCCATGACCCGCCTGCTGCTCGCCCTGGTGATGGCCTTCACCGCCGCCATCGGATTGGCGCCCACCGCCTCGGCCGAACTCAAAGTGCTTGTGGAGGGTCCCGGCAACTTCAAACCGGTGCCGCTCGCCATTCCGGACTTTGAAGTCCGCGGAGGGACGAACACCGATCTTGCCCGTCAGATTGCCGATGTCGTGCGCAACGACCTGGAATCGACCGGCCTGTTCGAAATGCAGAACCCGGCCTCCTTCATCCAGAAGGATCTGTCGATTGATGTTCAGCCGCGCTTTGCCGACTGGAAGATCATCAAGACCGACGGCCTCGTCGTCGGGGCGTTCGAGGAACTGCCCGATGGCAAGATCGCCGTCTCGTTCCGTCTGTGGGATGTCTATGCCGGGGATGTCATGCGCATCAACGGCCAGCCGGGCCGCCGCCTGACCACGACGCCGGACAACTGGCGCCGCATCGCCCACAAGATCGCCGATTCGATCTACACCCGCCTGACCGGTGAAGACCCGTATTTCGACACGCGCATCGTCTACATCGCGGAAACCGGCCCGAAGCTGAACCGCGTGAAGCGCCTCGCCATCATGGATTCCGACGGTGCCAACCAGCAGTATCTGACGCCCGGCACCAATACGGTGCTGACGCCGCGCTTCAGCCCGTCGGCGCAGGAAATCACCTATATGTCCTATGAGGGCGGCAAGCCGCGCGTCTATCTCTTCAACATCGAGACCGGCCGCCAGGAACTGCTGGGCAACTTCCCGGGCATGACCTTCGCCCCGCGCTTCTCGCGCGATGGCGAGAGTGTCCTGCTCACCCAGGCCAACAATGGTAACTCCGACCTCTATATCATGAACCTGCAGACGCGGCAGTCGCGCCGCCTGACGGATCACCCGGCGATCGATACCTCGCCGTCCATGTCGCCGGACGGCAAGGCTATCGTGTTCACCTCCGACCGCGGCGGTAGCCCGCAGCTCTACATCATGAACACCGATGGCAGCCCGCGCACCTGCCCGTCGGGCGGCCGTGACGTGGCCTGCCGCATCACCTTCAACAAGGGCCAGTATTCGACCCCGGTCTGGAGCCCGCGCGGCGATCTGGTGGCCTTCACCAAACAGCTCGGCGGCAAATTCTATATCGGCGTCATCGGCACCGACGGCACGGGCGAGCGCCTGCTGACCGAAGCCTATCTGGACGAAGGTCCGGACTGGTCGCCGAACGGCCGTGTGATCGTTTATTTCCGCGAAAGCCGCCCCGGCGCCGGCCCGCAGCTCTGGTCTGTGGACCTTTCGGGCCGCAATGAGCGCCGCCTGCAGACCCAGACGGAGGCGTCTGACCCTGCCTGGTCGCCGCTTCTTCAATAATATGCTGATTAATCTACAGGTTTCGCCCCCGATTCTTCGATCGGGGGCGTTGCTTTAGGGAGACAGCACGGAAATCTTTGTGTAAAAGGCCAATCGCAGCCGCTTGCGCCCGATTGTTGCCGGATTTCGGCCCGATTGTGCAAGCATCACCCGTCGTTCGCCGGCGGCTGACAAGACCAGAGGCCGCAAGGCGTCACCAAGCTCAGGACATCCAGGGGAGTCTGACTGAATGAAATCCTATCTCAAAATCTCCACAGCAGCCGCTGTGCTTATCGCCCTCGGCGCCTGCGCATCGCAACCCGAGCCGCCGCCGCCGGTTGAAGAAGCACCGCCGGTCGAGCAGCCGGCTCCGCCGCCGCCGCCGCCTCCGCCGCCGGTGGTCGAAGAGCCGACTGGCCCGGCACCGGGTTCGCTGGAAGATTTCCGCGTGAACGTCGGTGAGCGCGTCTATTTTGACCTCAACGAATACCGTCTGGACCCCGACGATCAGGAAATCCTGAAGCTGCAGGCTGCCTGGCTGCAGTCCTACCCGTCGGTCCGCATCATGGTCGCAGGTAACTGCGATGAGCGCGGTACGCGTGAATACAACCTCGCCCTCGGCGAGCGCCGCGCATCCGTCGTGAAGGACTATCTGGTGTCGCTCGGCGTGGACCCGTCCCGCATCGACACGATCTCCTACGGCAAGGAACGTCCGATCGCTGCCGGTTCGGACGAAGCCTCCTGGGCCCTGAATCGTAACGGATTCACCCAGATTGTTTCGGGCACCACCAGCTAACGGAACATTTCAATTCAGTAACAAGCAGCCGGGTGCCACATTTTGGCCCCGGCTGTTTTATTTAGGGGCAGGGATTTCGTGCGTTCCTCTCTCCCTTTTTCACATGAAAGGCATGTCCATGAACATTCGCACTGCATCTGTCTTCGCAGGTGCCTCGCTCCTTCTGCTCGGCGCCTGTGCGTCCAAGCCCGCCCCGATCACGGAAGGCGCCACGACCTCTGAAAACGTGGTCGAAGACATCCAGACCGTCGATACCGGCGCAGTCGATGATGGCAACGTCGGGCAGATCGCCCAGACCACGGCCCTCGGCGACCGCGTCTATTTCGACCTGAACGGCGACTCGCTCGACAGCGACGACCAGTCCCTGCTGAAGCAGCACGCCCTGAAATACACCCAGGACCCGTCGGTCCGCATTCTCGTTGCCGGCAACTGCGACGAGCGCGGCACGCGTGAGTACAACCTGGCCCTCGGCGAGCGCCGCGCGGCCAAGGTGAAAGACTATCTTGTCAGCCTCGGCATCTCGCCGAACCGGATCGACACGATCTCTTACGGCAAGGAACGTCCGATCGCGGCCGGTTCCGACGAAGCTTCCTGGGCAATGAACCGCAACGGCTTCATCCAGGTCGTTTCCCCGAATACCTGATCCGGCTTGCCCTGACCGGGCATCTGATTCAGAAAGAATTTGCAGCCGGGTGCCATATTTTGGCCCCGGCTGCTTTACTATGGTCCCGCAAATCCTGGAGACATTCGCCCATGTTCAAGACCCCGGCCCTGGCTATGGCCAGCTTCCTGCTTCTTGCTGCGCCTGCTGTCGCCCAGCGCGGTGCCCCGATCACGCAGGGCACGACCAGCCTCGATCTGGCTGACCAGATTTCGCAGGCCCGCCAGTTGAGTGCGGACACGAAAGTGCAGGTGAACGCCCTGTCCAGCGACCTGATGACCCTGACGGGCCGGGTCGAGACGCTGGAATTCCAGCTGCAGCAGGCCCGCAACGAGAATGAAACGCTGGTCAATGACAATGAAGCGCTGGCCCGCGAGATCAACGCCCTGAAGAGTGAGCTGCGTGCCCAGTCGCGCGCCATTCAGGACCTGCAGGCCCGCTCCCTCGGCATGGACCCGCCGGAAGGGGAGGCCGCTACCGGCCTGTCCGACTATCCGGGCGCGGCCTCGACGGACCCTTACGAATCTGCCGGTGCGGCGGCGTCTGCGCCGTCCCGGCCTTCCGCGACGGGCAGCATGTCCCGCACGGCAACGGTTGAACCGGAGACGACCGGCCCGAAACGGCTTCTGCCGCGTTCTGAGTCCGGTGCGCCGGAAGAGACCGCCGCGATTGATACGACCCCGGCTTCGGCTGTGCCGCCCGGCGCGCCGCAGGGCTCGCTCGGCACATTGCCCGCAAGTGCCCTGCCGGGTGAGGCCGGTCCGCTGTTCGCCGCCGCCAAGGCAAAGCTCGTCCAGTTCGATTATGCCGGCGCCGAAGAGGCCTTCCGCGCCTTCCTTGACCAGTTCGGCAGCGATCCGCAGGCCGGCGAAGCGCATTACTGGCTGGCCGAGTCGCTCTACCAGCAGAAAGCCTATGCCGAATCCGGCGCGGCCTACACGACGATGATCCGCTCTTATCCGGACGATCCGCGTGCGCCGGACGCGCTGGTGAAACTGGCCCGGTCGATGCGTCTCATCGGCGACAAGGACAAGGCCTGCGTGGCGCTCGATACGCTGCCCAAACGCTATCCGAACGCATCCGGCGTGACACGCGACCTGGCCGCCGTCGAACGGACCCGGTCCGGTTGCGACAATTAAAGCCCCCCGCTGCTCCGGCAGACCTGATTGAGTCGTTTGACCGGCTCTGCAGCCATGCTGCAGGGCCGGTTTGCATTGCTGTCTCCGGAGGAGGGGATTCGCTTGCCCTCCTGCGGATTGCAGCTGACTGGGCCAATCTGCGCGGCCGCCGCCTGCTGGCCCTGACCGTGGACCATGGCCTGCGGCCTGAAGCGGCCGATGAGGCGCGTTTCGTGGCAGATGTCGCTGCCGGGCTGGGCGTCCCGCACCGGACGCTGCGCTGGGAAAGCCCTGAGCCCGGCCAGGCCAGGGCCCGTCAGGCGCGCCACGACCTGCTCGCCGCCGCCGCGCGGGAGGCAGGCAGCGTGATCCTCCTCACCGCCCACACGGAAGACGATCAGGCCGAGACCTTTCTGATCCGCGCCCGGGCCGGGTCCGGCTGGTACGGGCTGGCGGGCATCCAGCCGCTGTCCCTGTCTCCGGCAGGCGGGACCGGCGTACCGGTGCTGATTGCGCGCCCGCTGCTGCGGGCCTCGCGTGCCAGGCTCCGGGACATGCTGCGCGCCGAAGGGCAGGACTGGGTCGAAGACCCGTCGAACAAGGATCCGGCCTATGAGCGGGTGCGCATGCGCCAGCTGCTGGCGGCAGAGCCGGCCCTGCGCGCCCGGGTGCTGGCCCTGCGGGAGAAGCTGCAGCTGTTGCGGCTGGTGCAGGACCGGGCGCTTGGACGCTGGCTGTCGGCCGATGTGGAAGTCCGCGCCGACGGCACCCTGCGCACGCCCCTCCCGATGCCGCCGGGCGAGCAGGGGGAGCGGGCGCTCGGCGCGCTGATCGCGCTTGCCGGCGGGCGGACCCGGCCCCTGCGCACGGATGCCCTCTCGCGCCTGACACGCCGCATCTCGAATCCGGACACGCTGCGCCCGGCAACGCTCGGCGGGGCGGCCATCCACATCAAAAACGGCAATCTGAAAGTCGCGGCGGAGCATGCGCTGCCGGCAGAACAGGTTAATGCAATCCCTGCACGCCTTTCGGCCATGGTGACGGCCTGTTCAGCTGCATATGAGATAAAATGTCCACGCCGCAGCTAAAGAGTCGTTTTTCGGGCCCGGTGGCCCTATGTTATCTGTCGAGAAGCTTTCCAAACTGAGAGAGATGCTATGAACGTTCGGAACCTGGCCATCTGGGGTGCAATTGCGCTGCTCGTGATCGGCATGGCGGTCGCGATGGGCGGAAATCCCGAAGCCGCCAGTGCCAAGCGCGCGAAACTCTCCGAAATCTACACGCTCGTCGACAATGGCGAAGTGGCCGAGGCGACGCTGGGTGATGACCAGATCATCGTGACGACCACTGACGGCCGCAAGATGGTCAGCGAGTTGCGCGCCCTCGACATGAGCACGCAGGACTATCTGCGCGACAAGAACGTGCCGTTCACGGTGGATGCCGACAGCGGCCGCAACAATTTCGCTTCGCTCCTGTTCTCGATCCTGCCGATCCTGCTGATCGTCGGCTTTGTCTTCTTCATGATGCGCCAGATGCAGGGCGGCGGCGGCCGCGGGGCGATGAGCTTCGGCAAGTCGCGTGCCCGCCTGCTGACCGAGAAGCATGGCCGCGTCACCTTTGACGACGTTGCCGGTGTCGACGAAGCCAAGGAAGAGCTGCAGGAGATCGTCGAATTCCTGCAGGATCCGTCCAAATTCCAGCGCCTCGGCGGCAAGATCCCGAAAGGCGCGCTGCTGGTCGGCCCGCCCGGTACGGGTAAGACGCTGCTGGCCCGCGCCGTGGCCGGTGAAGCCGGGGTGCCCTTCTTCACCATCTCCGGTTCCGACTTTGTTGAAATGTTCGTCGGTGTCGGCGCCAGCCGCGTGCGCGACATGTTCGAACAGGCCAAGCGCTCTGCGCCCTGCATCATCTTCATCGACGAGATCGACGCGGTCGGCCGTTCCCGCGGCGCAGGCCTCGGCGGCGGCAATGACGAACGCGAGCAGACGCTGAACCAGCTGCTGGTCGAGATGGACGGTTTTGAAGCCAATGAAGGCATCATCCTGATCGCCGCCACCAACCGGCCTGACGTGCTGGACCCGGCGCTCCTGCGCCCCGGCCGCTTCGACCGTCAGGTCACCGTCGGCAATCCGGACATCATGGGCCGCGAAAAGATCCTGCGCGTTCACATGCGCAATGTGCCGCTGGCCAAAGACGTCGACGCGAAGACCATCGCGCGCGGCACGCCGGGCTTCTCCGGCGCCGACCTTGCGAACCTCGTCAACGAGGCCGCGCTGCTGGCAGCCCGCCGCGGCAAGCGCGTCGTGGCGATGCAGGAATTCGAGGACGCGAAAGACAAGGTCCTGATGGGGCCGGAGCGCCGCTCGATGGTCATGTCCGAGAAGGAAAAGGAACTCACCGCCTGGCATGAAGCCGGCCACGCCATCGTGGCCATGAAAGTGCCGGCCGCTGATCCGGTCCACAAGGCGACGATCATTCCGCGCGGCCGCGCCCTCGGCATGGTCATGCAGCTGCCGGAAGACGACAAGCTGTCCATGTCCAAGATCGAGATGACCTCGCGCCTCGCCATCATGATGGGCGGCCGTGTGGCGGAAGAGCTGAAATTCGGCGACGACAATGTTACCGCCGGTGCCGCCTCCGACATCCAGCAGGCGACCCGTCTTGCCCGCGCCATGGTCACGCGTTTCGGTCTCTCCGATACGATCGGACCGGTGGACTACGGCTCCGATCAGGGCGACGTGTTCCTCGGCCAGCAGATCGTGCAGTCGAGCCATGTCTCGGAAGACACGTCCCGCAAGATCGAGGAAGAAGTCCGCAAGCTGATCCAGACCGGCATGGACGATGCCCGCCGCATCATGACCGAGTGCCATGACGAATGGTCTGCCATCGCCAATGGCCTGCTTGAATACGAGACGCTGACCGGCAGCGAGATCACCGATCTTCTTGACGGCAAGCCGCCGACCCGTCCGGACCTTGGCGCCGAAGACACCGGCCCCGCCTCCGCCGTTCCGGTCATCGGCAAGCGCCGCAAGCCGAAGGGCGATGGCGGCGAAGCGGCCGGCGACCCGGAGCCGAACCCGGCCTGATCCGGAACACAGATCAAGGACAAAGCCCGCCGGAGCGCCCTCCGGCGGGCTTTTCTTTGTGGCCGGCCTGGCACCCTAGTCCGGTATAGTCCGCTATAGTCAGTTATAGTCCGTTATCGTCATGACTGGTCATGCCGAAGTCAGGTTTCGTGCACCGCTGGTCATGGCCGGACAAGCGGCGCGGAC
>NZ_ARYJ01000004.1 GCF_000685215.1 Hyphomonas jannaschiana VP2 | reverse complement strand
AGACGGATTTAGTCTGACGCAAGTCACCCAACGCACGCCCATGTCATCCCGGAATTTGCGCAGCAAATATCCGGGACCCAGCCCGCGCCCGTGCTTCGATGCCCTGCGCTTGCGCTTGGGCCTTCTCGGGGAAATCGCAGTGCGATTTCTGGTCCCTCGAAGCGCTCAGCATGGGTCCGCAGCGTCGAAGGGCTCATCCTGAGCGAAGTCGAAGGATGCGCGCGGGCTCACCTCACCCCCACACGCGTCACACCCGATGGCCAACGGCCATCTGGGCGCCCATCTCTGAAAGAGACGGCGAGCACGTCATGACATGACGTATCCGGGGCAGCGTTCAGAGATGGATCCCCAGACCGCTGCGCGGCCGGGGATGACGCGTGTGGAGGGGGCTATCCGCCACCTGACGCGCCCCATCCTGCTGCACGCATTGCCGTCCCAACAAACTTATCCGACACCTCCGTCCCCTGACGTATAGTCAGCCCCATGTCACTCTTTCGTCCACCCGCGCACTTCCCGCCGCAGCTCGCCTTTCTCTGGCCCATTATCTGGGTCCAGGTGCTGATGCTGCGCGCGCAGATCCGCGCCGCTTATGGCCGGGGTGTGGTGTATCGCTGGAGCGTGACGGACAATCTGCGTGTCTATCTGGTCAGCATCGAGTGGATGCCGGGGCAGAAAAAAGCGCGGGCGCATCTGCAGCCCGCCGCGTACTCTAGCGACCGCCTCGCCGCAGCGTGCGACGGGCGGATGGCTGCACCCGAACATCTCCGCACGTTGCCGCTCACCCCAACCCTTGCTGCGGCGAACGCAGGGCGTCCGCTTGCCCTCGCAAGCCCACAGGAGAATGGCTTTCACCTCCCCCTGCCGGAAACCTGAACCCGCCCCTGACCTCAAAACCCAGCCCACCCACAAAGCGCCTTCACGGGCGTCGCATGTGCTGGCGGAAACCTTTCCCTGCCTGCCCCCTCTTGCCGTGGGCGCGGCCCGCGCTAAAACCGCTGCCATGACTGACCAGCTTCCCGACCGCCTCTGCGTCGACCCCGACAGCCCGTTCCACGATCCGGAGCTCCTCCAGAAGGAGATCGGGGTGCGTTTCAACGGCACGGAAAAAACCAATGTCGAGGAGTACTGCATCTCCGAAGGCTGGATCAAAGTCGCCGCCGGAAAGGCGCTCGACCGCAAGGGCAAACCGCTGACCCTGAAGCTGAAAGGCCAGGTCGAAGTCTGGATCAAGGACGCCGCCGAGGGCTAAGGCCCCTTCCGGTCAGCGCCAACTCGCCCTAAGCTCTCCGCCGGGAGGGCCCTGTCATGGCATTATTCATCCTCGGACTTGTGATCTTTTTCGGCGCGCACGTGTTTTCAGCCGTGCGCTCCCGGGACCCCGGCAAGGATCTCAAGAAAAAGATGGGATACGGGCCCTATATGGGGGCCTATACCTTTGTCTCCATTGTCGGCTTCTTCCTGATCTGTGTCGGCTTTAACGAAACCCGCGGCATGGGCCTGGTCTATTCGCCGCCGAGCTGGGGCAAGCACGTCAATTTCGCCCTGATGCCGCCGGCCTTCATCCTGCTGGTGGCCTCTCAACTGCCGGCCGGCCGGATCAAGAAATGGGCAAAACACCCGATGCTGGTGGCCGTAAAGCTCTGGGCCTTCGGGCACTTTTTCGCCACCGGCCAACTGAACGCCTTCATCCTGTTCACCGCCTTCCTGACCTATGCGATCTTCGACCGGGTCATGGTGAAACGCCGCGGCGACACAGGCCCGGCGCCGGATACGCCGACGAAACTCTGGGCCGATATTGTCTCCGTGATCGGCGGCATTGTCCTCTATGGGGCCTTTGTCATGTCCCTGCACAGGCTCCTGATCGGCGTACCGGTCATTCCGGGCTGAAGCTGGCCGGGCTGAAGCCCGCAGATAAACTCCTTGTAATCCCATAAGGAATTCTTGCCCGCGCCTGCCGGAGCGGATAAGCCGCAGCGCATGTCAAAGCAAACCAAGATCACCCGCAAGACCGTCAAGGACATCGCCAAGGCCAAGGGCAACACGCCGCTGGTCATGCTGACCGCCTATGACGCACCGATGGCCGAGCTGATGGACCCGCATGTAGACATGCTGCTCGTCGGCGACAGTGTCGGCATGGTGGTGCACGGCCTGCCCTCCACGGTCGGCGTGACGATGGAAATGATGATCCTCCACGGCCAGGCCGTGATGCGCGGCTCCGAGCAGGCTTTTGTTGTCGTCGACATGCCCTTCGGCAGCTACGAAACCAGCGAGGATCAGGCCTTCCTGAACGCGGTGCGGATCATGAAGGAAACCGGCTGCCAGGCGGTGAAGATCGAAAGCGGCGCCTATGCCGCCAAGCAGATCGCGCATCTGGTCGAGCGCGGCATCCCGGTCATGGGCCATGTCGGCCTGCGCCCGCAGGCAATCAATGTCGACGGCGGCTTCCGCGCCAAGGGCCGGACCGAGACCGAACGCGAGATCGTCATCAACGAAGCCCGCGCCGCCGACCGCGCCGGGGCCTTCGCCATCGTGATCGAGGGGGTTGCCGAAGACCTCGCCGCCGAGATCACCGCCGAAGTCAGCTGTCCCACGATCGGCATCGGCGCCTCGGCCGCCTGCGACGGCCAGGTCCTGGTCGCCCAGGACATGCTGGGCCTGTTCGACTGGGCCCCGAAATTCGTGCGCCGTTATGCCGACCTGCGGACAGAGATGGAAACCGCCGTGAAAGCCTATGCCGAAGACGTCCGGAGCCGTAATTTCCCCGGAAAAGCCGAAACCTACACCCTGCGAAAACCTTGATGACAACAGCGCTGGCACATTGCAGCCAGCGGCGGCGGCGTCTAGGTTCCCGCAATAATTCTGACCCCCGACCGGAGCGGCCCATTGAGCGACATTTTTGAAGAAGTCGACGAAAGCCTACGCCAGGACAAGATCGAGACCGTCTGGAAGCGGTACCGCCTGTTTGTTTACGGCGGCGCAGCGCTTCTGATCGGTGCGGTTGCGCTGAACGAGTTCGTGATTACCCCGCATTTCGCCAAACTCCGCGCGGAACGGGCCCAGGCGTTCGAGACAGCCGAAACACAGCTGATCGAAGGCGACTATGCCGAGGCCCAGGCCGGCTTCCGGGAGCTGGTCGATGAAGAGTCCAGCCTGTCCCCGCTGGCGGCCAATTACCTGGCTCAGACCCTGTATGAAGGCAGCGGCGACGTGGCCGGCGCCACCGAAGTACTGGAAGCGGCCGGCAAGGCAGATGGATCGCCCTTCGAACGCGCGGCCCTGCTCAAAGCCGCCTATGCCAAGGCAGATGCGCTGTCGCTCACCGAGCTGGAAACCATGCTGGGCGACCTGAAGGAAGAGGAAACCGCGCTCGGCGCCCTCTCCCGCGAGCTGATCGCTGCGAAAGCCTATGCGGAAGGCGACGCCGCCCGCGCGCGGACCGCCTACAACCGACTGAAATTCGATGCCGCCGCCCCCCAGGGCGTGATCCGCCGGTCCGAAATTGCGCTCGCCGCGATCCCGATCCCGGCAGATACCGGCGAGGCCGCCCCTGCTGAAGAGGCTGCGCCAGCCGAAGCGTCCGAAACCACCGAGGAGACCGGTCAATGACCCCAACCCGCAAATATCTGCTGGCCGGTGCCGCCCTTGGCATTCTGGGCCTGACCGCCTGCTCGAGCCTCCCAAGCTTCGGCGGCGGCAAGGCCAAGGAACTGGCCGAAGCTGAAAAAGCCGGGCGGATCACCATGGTCCTCTCCGATGACACGGTCGAGGCAAACCCGGAACTCGCCACCCAGACCATCACACTGCCCCCGGCACAGACGCTGGAGAGCTGGACACAGGCTGGCGCGAATGCCGAGAAGGTCATTGGCCACATCAAGGCAGCCGAGACGCTGACCATCGCCTGGCGCAATGGCGTCGGTCAGGGGTCCGGCAAGAAGTCGGCCCTCTCGACACCACCGGTCGCCAGCAAGACCGCGATCTATACGCTCGACGCCGACCAGCAGGTCGTCGCGACGGACCTTTCCAGCGGCCGCACGCTGTGGCGCAAAAAGCTGAAAGGCCTGTCCAAGCGGGACAAGGCAGCGCTCGGCGGCGGACTGGCCGTCGAAGGCGACAAGCTGATCGTCGCTTCCGGCTTCGGCTATGTGGCTGCGCTCGATGCCAATACTGGCGAAGAACTCTGGAAGAACCCGATGAACGCGCCGATGACCGGCGCACCAACCATCAAGGATGGCCGGATTTTCGTCGAGTCGAACAATAACGAGATCTTTGCGCTGGCGATGGACGACGGCGAAGTCGAATGGTCCGACCAGGCGATTTCCGAAACAGCACGCGTGCTCGGCAGCCCGAGCCCGGCGGCTGTGGAAGACTTCGTCATCGCACCTTATTCCTCCGGTGAGGTGATCGCCTATCTCGCCTCCAATGGCCGCCGCCTCTGGACTGACGCGATTTCACAGGCTGGCCGGTTTACGCCAATCTCCGAAATTAACGACATTGGCTCGCGCCCGGTTCTGGCTGGCGGACTCGTCTTCGCGTCCAGCCAGTCGGGCATCACCATCGCCATCGACGGGCGCAGCGGCCAGCGCGTCTGGTCCAAGCAGATCGGCTCCGTCCAGGCCCCCGCCGTGACCGGCGAGCAGATGTTCGTCATCGGAACGGATGGCCGCCTTGCCTGCCTCAACTCAACTTCCGGCGAAGTCTACTGGATCGTCCAGCTGCAGCAGTTCGAGAAGGAAGAGAAAAAGAAAAAGCGCATCTCCTATTCCGGTCCGGTAGTTGCCTCCGACCGGGTGCTGGTGGTCTCGTCCACCGGCAAGCTGCTCGCTTTCTCCCCCCAGACCGGAGAGCAAGTCGGCTCTCTGAAGCTGGGAGACCGCGTCTACCTCGAACCCATCGCCGCGCAGGATAAACTCCTTATCCTGACCGATGATGCAAAACTGATCGCAATCAAATAAGGGGCGGCGCCGGCAGGCGCGAACCCCCGTTTACGTCACGGGCCTGCCATGCCGCTCAAACTCGCTATCGTCGGACGCCCGAATGTCGGCAAGTCCACCCTCTTCAACCGGCTCGCCGGCAAGAAGATCGCCCTGGTCGACGACCAGCCGGGCGTAACGCGCGACCGCAAGGAAGCCGAGGGTCACCTCGCCTCCATGCCGCTGATCCTAATCGATACGGCCGGTTATGAAAGCGTCCACGACGACAGCCTCGAATCCCGCATGCGCGCGCAGACCGAAGCGGCCATCGCGGAAGCAGAGCTCTGCCTTTTCCTGGTCGATGCGCGGGTCGGCATTACGCCAGACGACGAAACGTTCGCGCAGCTGCTGCGCAAGTCGGGACTGCCCATCGTGCTGGCCGCCAACAAGGCGGAGGGCCGTCAGGGCGAAGCGGGCGTGATGGAAGCCTGGTCGCTCGGCTTCGGTGAACCGGTCGGCCTGTCCGCCGAACATGGCGAAGGCTTTGCCGAACTGTTTGGCGCCATCCGCCAGGCCCTCGGCGAAGAAGCCTTCGAGAAGGCGATGGAGGAGCCGGAGCCTGATTATGCCAGCTCTGGCGGTGAAGACATTCTCGAAAAGCTCGCCCACATCGACATCGATGACGACACTTTGTCTGACGATGACCTTGTCGCCGCCATCGAAGAAGCCGATGTCGACGTAGAGCCGGAGCCGCCCCGTGCTGACAAGCCGGTGAAGCTGGCCATTGTCGGCCGGCCGAATGCTGGCAAATCCACGCTGATCAACCAGCTCCTGCAATCTGACCGCCTGCTGACAGGGCCGGAAGCCGGTATCACGCGCGACTCCGTCACGCTGGACTGGGAGTGGGAAGGCCGCCGGGTGCGGCTCGTCGATACGGCGGGCCTGCGCCGGAAGAGCAAGGTGCAGGAACGGCTGGAGCGGATGTCGACCGCCGAAACCATCCGCTCCCTGAAATATGCCGAGATCGTCGCGCTGGTGATGGACCCTCACGATGCACTGGAAAAGCAGGACCTGCAGATCGCGGACCTCTGCCTGCGCGAAGGGCGCGGCCTGGTTCTGGTCGTGTCGAAATGGGATACGGTGAAGGATCCGGACGCTGCGGCGCGTCATATCCGCGATATTGCCAATCGCCTGATGCCGAATGCGGGCGGGGCGCCGGTTGTGTTCCTGTCCGGCCTGACCGGCAAACATGTCGACCGGCTGATGCCCGCGGTGCTGCAGGTCCACAAGGACTGGACGGCGCGCGTGAAGACCGGCGACCTGAACCGCTGGCTGCGCCACACAATCGAGCGCCATCCGCCCCCGGCTGTCCAGGGCAAGCGGATCAAGCCGCGCTACATGGCGCAGATGAAATCCCGCCCACCGACTTTCGTGCTGATCGCCTCACGCGGTGACCAGATGCCGGAAAGCTACAAGCGCTATCTGATCAACGAGCTGCGAGATGCCTTCGACCTGCACGGCGTGCCGATCCGCCTGTTCGTGCGGCAGGGCAAGAACCCCTATGCCGGAAAGCCCGCCGGATTCCAGAAGCCGCCCTCGAAAAAGGGCAGCAAGCACTGACGGCCCTGCACACCAGAATGTTATTCGTCTGATTGGGCGCGCGTTTATATGAGAGAACGCGTAGCAAAAGGAGCCGCGGCATGAACCAGATCCAGGACATCGTGAAAACCTATTATGGGGAAACCCTGTCCACTTCGATGGATCTGAAAACCGATGCCTGCACAACGGCGGACCGCCCGCCCCCGCACGTCTCCGCCGCTCTTGCCGCCGTGCACGATGACGTCGCCGCAAAATATTATGGCTGCGGCCTGGCTATTCCTTCCATGCTGGAAGGCCTGAAAGTTCTGGACCTCGGCTGCGGCGCCGGGCGCGATGTGTTTGCGCTCGCCAGACTGGTCGGCCCTACCGGCCACGTCACCGGCGTGGACATGACGGACGCGCAGCTGGACGTCGCCCGCGCCCACGAAGCCTGGCACGCCGAACAATTCGGCTATGACGCCCCGAACACACGTTTTGTGAAAGGCTATCTGGAGAAGCTCGGCGAGCTGGACCTTGAGCCTGGGTCCTTCGACCTGATCATTTCCAATTGCGTGATCAATCTGTGCACAGACAAGCCGGAAGTCTTCCGCCAGGCGCATCGCCTGTTGAAGCCGGGCGGCGAGCTTTACTTCTCGGATGTCTACGCAGACCGGCGGATCCCGGCAGATCTTGCTGCCGATCCGGTGCTCTACGGCGAATGCCTCTCGGGCGCGCTCTATTGGGGCGACTTCCAGTCCATCGTGAAAGCGGCCGGATTTACCGATCCGCGTACGGTCAGCCATCGCCGTCTGGGTATCATCGACCCGGCGCTGAAGGACAAGCTGGGCCCGATCCGCTTCGCCTCCGTTACGGCGCGCCTGATCAAGCTCGATAACCTGGATGCGGCCTGCGAAGATTACGGACAGGCCGTCATTTACAAGGGCGGCATTCCGGGCATGGAACAGGTCTTTGTGCTGGACGCCGAGCACAGTATCGAAGCGGGCCGCGTCTTCCCCGTCTGTGGCAATACGCTGGCCATGCTGAAGGACACGCGCTTTGCGCCATACTTCGAGGTCATCGGCGACGGCGCCACGCATTATGGCCTGTTCCCCGGCTGCGCCGCGCCGGATGTATTCGCCGCCAGCACCACAGACGAAGCCCCTGCTTCCCCGGGCGGCTGCTGCGGCTGAATTCAGGCAGACAGGGAATTCTCCGAATTGCCTTTTCGTCCGCCATAATATATAGACATCTATATATTAACGGAGACGACGATGTTTTCCCGGCGAGCCCTTCTGGTCACTGGCGGCGCGAGTATTCTTGTTCTCGGCGGCAGCTATGCCGCCCTCTCTGCCATGAGCAATATCGCTCCGGCGCAGGAGCCCTGGCGTCGGGCAACACAGGGATTAGGCGATCCCCGCCTGAACGCGGCAGCCTATGCCATACTTGCCCCCAGCCCGCACAATCTTCAGCCGTGGATGATCCGGCTGGAGGGTGATGACAGCCTGACTCTGTTCTGTGACCTGGACCGTCGCTTGCCGGAAACAGACCCACCCGATCGTCAGACAACAATCGGCCTTGGTGCTTTTCTCGAACTGCTGCGGCAGGCCGCTGCCGAACAGGGCCATCGGCTGTACATCACGCCTTTCCCGGAAGGCGAACCGGGTGAAAGGCTGGATGACCGCCCCATCGCGCATGTGCGCTTTGTCGAAGATGCCAGCGTCGAACGTGACGCGCTTTTCGGCTACGCCCTGAAGCGGCGCACGGCACGGCGCAAATTCGATCCGGGCCGCCCTGTCCCCCCCGACCGGCTGGCTGCGCTGATGGACATTTCAAATGCCCTGCCCGGGCTGGACGCAATCAAGGTGGACGGCACCAGCCAGCCCGAAACCGTCAGCTGGTTGCGGGACATTTGCAGGCGCGCCTGGGAGATCGAACTTCGCAAGCCGGAAACCTGCCATGAAAGCTCCTACCTTACCCGTATCGGCGCGAAACAGATCAATGCCAATCCTGACGGCATCTACCTCGCAGGCCCGATGATGGAAGCCTACCGGATGACCGGCCTGCTGACCCAGGACAGTATGGACGAGATCGGCTCCACGGCATGGGAGGCAACTCTCTCTACATATAACGGGCTGATCGACAGTGCACCGACCTTCCTCTGGTTCACTACGCCCGGTAATTCACGGGCTGAGCAGCTCGCAAGCGGTGCGGTCTGGATCCGCCTGCAGCTGGCAGCCGCGGCGGTGGGTGTCGGGTTCCAGCCACTCTCGCAGGTGCTCGAAGAGTATAGCGAAATGGTCGAGCCGTTTGCCGAGATCCATGACCGTTTCAACGTCACGCTGCCGGGCCGGATACAAGGCCTCTTCCGGCTGGGTTATGCCGGCGGGCAACCGCCCTCGCCCCGCTGGCCACTTGAATCCCGGATCATCACATGAGCCGGCCCGCTGGTCTTTCCGGCGACCCGGTCGAATTCGCTGCAATGACGGAAATATCCATCATTGCCCATCTGGCAGACACTGCCTTTGCCCGGCGCCTGCCCGATGGCCTGACCACCGCGCAGTTCGCCGTGCTGAACCATCTGCTTCGTCTTGAAACGCAGCAAACCATCGGAGAGCTCGCACGGGCACTTCAGGTGTCGCAGCCGACCATGTCTTCGACCGTCCGCCGGCTGGAGGAAAAAGGGCTGGTCTCGCTGGAGCCTGATGCGGACGACCGGCGGATCCGGCGGGTCGCTGTCAGCCGGGCCGGAGCGGCTACACGGAAAAAGGCGGTGCAGGCTCTGGATGCGTCAAAGGAGGAACTCAAGGTGCTGAGCCAGAAGGAGTGGACGCAATTGCTGCCGCTCCTCAACAAATTGCGGGTCGCGCTCGATTCGGCGCGCTAAGCCCTATTCTTCCGTCCGGTCGACGTTGCCGCGCAGGGATTTGATTTCGCCCCGGCGCTTTTTCTCGGCGATGCGGCGGCGAATACTGCCCTTGGTCGGTTTGGTGCGGATGCGCCGCTTGGGCTTCTGGCTGGCCTTGAGAATCATCTCCGCCAGACGCTTGCGGGCGGCTTCCCGGTTCAGGGCCTGGCTGCGATGACTGCCGGCTTCGAGTATCAGCCGGCCGTCATTGGTCATCCGGCTGCCAAACAGCTTCGCGAACCGTTCCTTGATTTCCGCCGGCAGAGAAGACGTCTCGACAAGCCAGGTCAGCTGCACAGCGGTGGAGACCTTGTTCACATGCTGGCCGCCCGGCCCCGAGGCGCGGACAAAGGCCTCCGACAGCTCCCATGCCGGTACGGTGAGCGCATCTGAGACGCGAAGATCGCCGAAATCGGACATGGATAAAGCTTAACTCCTCGTTCAGAGACCGTTCAGGCCGGAAAATATAGGTTTGCTCCAATGCGCAATGCGCGACAACCAGACGGCCAGCCAAACACAGTGCGGCACGCCATTTCAACGGAGGCTCAGCCTGCCATGAAACTGATGAATACATTCGGAAAAGCCATGGCGGCGCTGGCGATTGCCGGCCTGACCATCGTTCCCGTTGCCAGCGCCGATCCCGACCGTGGCCGCGACCGCGGCGGTTGGGACCGGGGTGATCGCGATCATGACCGTGGCCGTCACGGAAGTGGCGACCGGCATGATTACCGCCGTGGCGGACATGACTATCGCGGTGACTATCGTCGTGATCATCGCCGGCATGACCGCCATGACTACCGTCGCGATTACCGGCGCCCCAGCTATGCCTACCGGTATCCGCCGGTCCGGCACTATGCCCCGCCGCCGCGCTATGGTTCCTATGTGACCTACGGCTACCGCACCGGTCCTTATTTCCGTTCGGGCTATATCTCGCCCTACCGGATTGGCGGCTATTACCGCCCGCACCCGCGCACGGTCTATATCCGCGATTACTCCCGTTACGGCCTGTATGCGCCACCGCCCGGATACTACTGGGTTCATGACTATGATCGCGGCGATGCGATCCTGGCTTCGGTGGCCACAGGCGCAATCATTGGTCTTGTCGTCGGCGCACTCGCTTACGATTAAGGCTGATAGGGCGTCCTGCCCGCTTGGTGAACGCCCGGATGTCTTCCCGGCATCCGGGCAATTCATGTTCATCACGCAAAATTGGGCGGAAAAGTCGCGTTCTTAACTTTTGCATGGCGCAAATCATGCTTAACTCCGAGTCGTCCGGGATGGTCCCGGACAAAAAGTACGCGCCTGTTGCGCGCCTGAAAGGAGGTGATCCATGTCGAGTGAGAAACCAGGTGAGGCCAAGTGGTCCAAATCCTATGGTGTCTGGCTGGAGCAGCCTCCAGTCAGTGCCTAGAGATTTGTACCGGTAAGCTGAGACGCTGCCGGGACCATTGTCCTCAACGGACTCACGGGAGCCGCCCTCATCAGGGCGGCTTCTTTGATTCTGGACGAGAATTAGCGGACGATGGCACTCAATACTGGCCGAAACGGGTTCGCGTGGGCGGGCAATTCGGCTATCTGGCTGCAAACGCACGAACGGAGACCCAGCATGACCGTCCTCACCCACGCCGCATCCGGATGGACCATCGGGGCAGGCCAGCCGCTTTCCGTCATTGCAGGCCTGAACGTGCTGGAAGACGAAGGCCTCGCCCTCGAAATCGGCACAGAGCTGAAGCGCGTCTGCGCCGCGCTCGGCCTGCCCTATGTGTTCAAAGCCAGCTTCGACAAGGCGAATCGCTCCTCGATCAAATCCTATCGTGGGCCCGGAATGGAATCCGGGCTGAAGACGCTGGCCAGCGTCAAAGCGAAACTGGGCGTGCCGATCTGCGCCGACCTGCATGAACCCGGCCAGGCCGAACCGGTTGCCGAGATCGTGGACATCGTCCAGATCCCGGCCTTTCTGTGCCGCCAGACCGATCTCGTCGTCGCCACCGCGAAAGCCACGGCCGCTGCCGGTGGCATCATCCAGGTCAAGAAAGCCCAGTTCATCGCGCCGTGGGATACGAAGAACATCGTGTCCAAGATCGGTGAGGCGGCAGACGTCGGTGTGATCCTGTGCGAGCGTGGATCCAGCTTCGGCTACAACAATCTCGTCGTCGACATGCTGGGCATTCCGGAAATGCAGAAGCTCGGCTGCCCGGTCACAATCGACGCGACCCATGCGGTCCAGCTGCCGGGCGCTGATCCGCGCACGGCCGGCGCTTCGACCGGCGGGCGCCGGGAAGGCGTAGCCATCATCGCAAAGGCTGCCATCGCTTCGGGAGCGGACGGCGTATTCCTGGAGTTCCATACCGATCCGGACAAGGCGCTGTGCGATGGACCGAGCTGCCTGCCGATCACCGATGCCGAAGGCCTGCTGACGACGCTGAAGGCGCTGCACGAGGTGGTCGCCGCGTGAGGCGGGACACCGATCAGGAAACGCGCGTCATCCTGTTGAACAAGCCTTTCGGCGTGCTCTCCCAGTTCACGGACAAGGGGAATGCCGGTTCGAAGCGGCGCACTCTGTCGGAATTTGTCGACATACCGGGCGTCTACCCGGCCGGACGGCTGGACCAGGATTCGGAAGGCCTGATGATCCTGACCAATGACGGACGACTCCAGCACCGGATCGCCAACCCGGCAAACAAGATGCCCAAGACTTACTGGGCGCAGGTGGAAGGCATTCCCGACGAAGCAGCCCTGCAGCAGCTTCGCGACGGCGTGGACCTCTCCGACGGCCTGACGGCGCCCGCAAAGGCGAGCGCCCTGCCCGCGCCGGAAAACCTGTGGCCGCGTGTACCGCCCATCCGTTTCCGCAAGTCCGTCCCCGATAGCTGGATCGAGCTGACCATCACCGAGGGCCGCAACCGGCAGGTCCGCCGCATGACCGCCGCCGTCGGCCACCCGACGCTGCGCCTCATTCGCGTGCGGATCGGCGAATGGGAACTCGGCAGCCTTCAGCCGGGTGAGTGGCGCGAGGGCCATGTGCCGCAGCCGCCCAAACACAGGAGTCGGGGCAGGTTACGTCACTGACACCGCAGGGAAGAGCAGACCCAGGGGAATACCGGAATGGAAAATAACGCACCACTCCCATCGATCAGCAGCTGGTTCGATCAGAACGCCCCCCAATGGGCGCAGGACGCGGCGAGCTATATCGCCACCGTCTGGAACCAGGGCGATTATGGCCTGACCTATGGCGAGATCATTACGGCTGTCGTGATTGTGGTCATCGCGCTGTTGGTGCGCGGCCTGTTCGCCCGGATCATTGTGTCCTCGGTCATGCGCCTTACCGCCGGGACCAAGACCCGGTTCGACGACGCGCTGGTGAATTCCATCGCGACGCCGCTGAAGGTCGTTCCGGTTATCATCGGTATCTATATCGCGCTGCAGGTCACCGATATTTCGGGTGAAGCGGAAGTCTACGCAAATCGCATCCTGCGCTCGGTGATCACGCTGGCGGTCTTCTGGACGCTGGCTCGCGCGGTCAACGCATTCGAATTCATGTTCGGCACACTGCGCAATGCCCTTTCCTCTGCGGCCGTCGACTGGATGGTGAAAGCCCTGCAGGTCGTTCTCGTTGTTCTCGGCCTCGGCGCGGTGGCCGAACAATGGGGCATCCAGATCGCTCCGCTACTTGCTGGCCTCGGCGTCCTGGGCATTGCCGTTGGCCTTGGTGCGCAGGACCTGTTCAAGAATCTCATCTCCGGCATCCTGATCATCACCGAGAAACGCTTCGTGCCGGGCGAATGGATCAAGGTGGACGGGGTCGTGGAAGGCACTGTCGAGAAGATCAACTTCCGCTCCACCCTCATCCGCCGGTTCGACAAGAGCCCGGTCTATGTGCCCAACAGCGCCCTCTCCGATGCGGCCGTGACGAACTTCTCCCGCATGACATACCGCCGGATCAAATGGGCGATTGGAGTCGAGTACCGTACAACGGTCGACCAGCTGAAATATATCCGGGACGAGATCGAAGCCTGGCTTTGGAACGACGATCGCTTCGTCAAACCCCCGGAAGCGGCCTTGTTCGTCCGCGTCGACAATTTCAACGCGAGTTCCATCGACTTTCTGATCTATACCTTCACCCGGACGAAAGACTGGGGGGAGTGGCTGGCGATCAAAGAAGAGTTCGCTGTTGCCGTCATGGACATCATCGAAAAGGCCGGCACGGGCTTCGCCTTCCCCAGCCGGACGATCTACATGCAGCAAACAGATCCGCCGGAAATCATGGCGCCGCCAGCTCCCAGCGAAGGCGTGGAGCACGCGCGGAAAATGATCGCAGACAGCGGAAAACGCCGTGGCATGGGCGAGGCCGACGACGACGGCTAAGCTGGGCGCCCTATTCCAATTCGGGAACGGGTTCCGGCACGGCCATGGTGCACACCAGTGGCGCAGCATCCTTCAGCTCGGAGAACATGGCCTTGTCCTCCAGCGTATTGATGTGCGCCGTAAACTGACCGTCAGAGCATTCCGGGCCGATTCGCGTCGGCGAACAGTCGAGATAAAGCGGCACATTCACCTTTCCAGGAATGATCACGGCCGCCACGTCTTCATCGCCGTAGAGGACAACATGGGCGCTCATGCCGGACTGGTCGCAAGTATAGTCCATTTCCCGCGACAGGCCGAGCGATGCCATCCGCTCTTCCGGCGTATCACCTGTCTCTTCTGAACCGGCATCTGCTGTGCTTTCTGCAGATTCCTCCGCTGCGCCCTCCTCAGACGGCGTGTCCGAAGCTTCCGTTATACTCGACTCGATGACCGCACCGGAAGTTGTCTCCGGATAGCCTGATCCGACGGCGTCATCACATGCCGCTGGGAATATCAGCAAAGCTGAGCATAGTCCGATATAGCGCATCACGCCGATCCTCCTCCGCCCTCGGACGGAGATTAACACGTGACACACGAATCCCGAAATGCGGACTATTTCACCCAGGCGCCAGGCTCGTTCGTCCGGTAACCGAGCGAGCGGTAAGCCGCATCGATCAGGCTTTGTCCCCGGTCATTCAGCAGGATGCCATTGCCCATCTGGTTCATCGTGTAACTGAAGGCGAGACCGCAGTCCGGATCGGCGAATCCGATTGAGCCGCCTGCGCCGACATGGCCGAAAGCCCGCTCACCCATGATTGCGCTGGTGCCCGGCCCCATCTTGCGGCGCCGGTTGTCCATCGATTTCATGAAGCCCGACGCAAAGCGGGTCGGGATCAGAAGGGTTGCGTCACGGTGCGTGGCTGTTGATACCATGGTCATGTTGTTCAGCCGGTCTCCCGACACCAGGGACCCGTCATTCGTGGCCAGCGGCGTATACATCGCCACCTGCCCGCGGGCATTCGACAGGCCGCCGCCGCCACCGATTTCAGCCGCCTGGCCTTTCCGGTCGTTGAAGTCCCATCCACCGGTATTCATGAAGCTCTTGTGCTGGATCGATTCCGGATCGGTCATCAGCTTGATCCCGAATTCCGTCGCTTCATCACCGGGCTTCGGCACATACTGGCGGATCGGCGCGATGTGCACATCTTCGGTTTCGGGAAGCCCCAGCCAGAACCGCGCACCGGTTTTCTCCGCGACTTCCTCGCGAAAGAACGTGCCGAGCGACTTGCCGGAGACGCGGCGCACAAGCTCGCCCACGGTCCAGCCGAAATTGATCATGTGATAGCCGTTACGTGTGCCGGGCTCCCAGAAGGGCTCCTCGTCCGCCATGCGCTGGACCATGTAATCCCAGTCCGTGAAGCCACCCGGCTTTACCGGATCGCGCAGCGTAGGCAACGCGCTCTCGTGGTTCAGCATCATCTGAACCGTGGTCTTTTCTTTGCCGTTCTTTGCAAATTCCGGCCAGTATTCGGAGACCAGCGCTTCAGGGTCCAGTTCGCCACGGTCGATCAGAATGTGCGCGCAAATCGCGGTCGCCGCCTTGGAACAAGAGAAGACGATGGAGATCGTGTCTTCCTGCCAGGGATCGTTCGTCTCCGGGTTGGCCATGCCGCCCCACAGGTCGACCAGCGTTTCCCCGTTCACCGACAGGCACACCGATGCGCCGACTTCTTCCCGCTCAGAGAAGTTCCTCTCGAACTCCCGTTTCACTTCCTCAAATCGCGGATCGCACGTGCCGTGCACTTGTGTCGCCGTCATGTATTCCTCCCGGTATTTTCCTGCAGCATATCGCGCTTTCCTCAAGGGAGGGGCAAGCAAAAAGCCGGAGTGGAAACCTATGGCAGACCGGGCAGGAATCGCTTTTTGCGATCGGTCAAAGCGAAAGCTGATGCGACCGCAGCAATCTGCACACCCAGCACGGCCAGCAGGTTGTCTCCAAAATTCCAGTCAGCAATCGCATAGCTGGCCAGGTACACCATCACGACATGGAGACTGTAGAAGAACAGCGAATTCTGCCCAATCATCACCAGGGCCGGCAGGCTGAAAATACCCGAAATGAGATTTCGCAGGCTTGCGGCCGGTTCCGGAAGTGCTGGCTGGTTCAGCAGGAAGTATACGGCGTAGGCGATCGCCAGCGTGCTACACAGGGCAACCTCTGAATAGCGGTCACGTGCCGGGGAATGAATATAATCAGGCACGCCGGGCAGAAAATCGGCAATAGCGAACCCGGCAATGATGACGCAGGCAATCACGAAATACCGGGCTGATACTGGCACGACATTGGCGCGGAACCCGGCCAGCCCTTTTTCCGAGAAACGGTGTCCCAGGTAAAAGCCCCCGTAAAAGAGCAACGCATAGGATAACGGATTGAAAAACCCGGCCAGTGAAAAATAGGGCCGCGTATCGACACCCTGTGTATACAGCAGGTTCAGGACCTGGTCATCGAGCCCCAGACGGGAGAACAGCCAGCAGGTGACAAGGATGCCGAAAAACAGCCGCACCCGGTTTTTGAACAACATCAGCTGTGCAACCGGTATGAACAGCATGAGCACCATATAGATCAGCAGGATGTCCAGATAATGCGGCTGGCGCGCAAAGGTCATCACCTGCAAGACCTGCACCTGCGCCGATGTCTCGAAATCCGGCGCCACACCATTGATGAGCCTGTCCGGCCACGCGGCCCAGACCAGTGCGAACACCATCAAGGCGACCGCAACCTGATAGACATACAGCCAGCGCAGGCGCTTGAGCACGGCCAGTGCGCTGGCGCCAGCGCCGTCACGGCGGAATGGCCGGGCATAGGAAATCGCGCAGACAAACCCCGAAAGCGGAATGAAAAACTCTGCATCCATCACGGCGGAGAATTCGCCATGGTGAAACCAGAATAGCGGCGTCCCATAAACAGACGTCAGGTGACTCACGAACATCATGACCAGCAGGTAGCCCCGCGCGCCGTCCAGCACGGTCAATCGGCCGGCCTTCGCGGGGGCCGGACTTGCACGCATCCAGAGAGAGGAATTCAGTTCAGTCACGGGCCAGGACACCTTCCGGCACCCACGACTAAGCAAATACACTTAAGATAGACAGAATCGGCACCTTAAAGATGCCGGCAGAAAGTTAGCCATGGGCCCGTTAAAGAGAAAGCCCGCACAATGTGCGGGCTTTCCGTGCCGGTCAGGCAGGCTCCTGAGAGCCTTTCTTCGCGGCCGGTTTTTTCTTCTTCGGCTTTTCGGCCACGTATTTGAAGGCCAGCTTGCTGTCGTCGTCCTTGTCGATGTCGATATGGACCACGCCGCCCTTCTGCAGTTCGCCGAAGAGGAGTTCCTCGGCCATCGGCTTCTTGACGTGCTCCTGGATCGTCCGGGCCAGCGGCCGGGCGCCCATGTCGGCGTCGAAGCCGCGCTTGGCCAGCCAGTCGCGGGCCGGCTTGGAGATCTCGATCGAAACGTTGCGGTCTTCCAGCTGGACTTCCAGTTGCAGGATGAACTTCTCGACCACGCGATCAATGATCTCCGGCGTCAGGCCACCGAACGTGATGATCGAGTCGAGGCGATTGCGGAATTCCGGCGTGAACAGGCGCTTGATGGCCTCGTCCTGCTCGTCGTCCTTCTTGCCAGCGCCGAAACCGATGGCGTTCTTCGCGGCGTCTGATGCACCCGCATTTGTGGTCATAATGACGACCACATTGCGGAAGTCGACCTTGCGGCCGTTCGCATCGGTCAGCGAGCCATTGTCCATCACCTGCAGCAAGATGTTGAACAGGTCCGGATGGGCCTTTTCGATCTCGTCGAGCAGCAGCACGCAGTGCGGATGCTGGTCCACGCCATCGGTCAGCAGGCCGCCCTCGTCATAACCGACATAACCCGGAGGCGCGCCGATCAGGCGGGAGACGGTGTGCCGCTCCATATATTCCGACATGTCGAAGCGCAGCATCTCAACGCCCATGATGGAGGCGAGCTGTTTGGCGACTTCTGTCTTGCCGACACCGGTCGGGCCAGCGAACAGGTACGAACCGATTGGTTTATTCGGCTCACGCAGGCCTGCCCGGGCGAGCTTGATCGAAGCGGACAGCGCCTCGATGGCTTCGTCCTGGCCATAGACCACGCGCTTGAGATCGGTCTCCAGCGAGCGGAGCGCCTCGGCATCGTCGCTGGACACCTGTTTCGGGGGAATGCGGGCGATCTTGGCCACCACGGCCTCGATGTCGCGCACGCCTACCGTCTTCTTGCGTTTGCTGGATGGCAGCAGCCATTGTGCAGCGCCTGCCTCGTCGACCACATCGATGGCCTTGTCCGGCAGCTTCCGGTCAGTGATGTAGCGGTCGGAGAGCTCCACCGCCGACTTGATCGCGTCATTCGTATACCGAAGGCCGTGGAAATCCTCGAAGCGGGATTTGAGACCGGTCAGAATCTTGATGGCGTCGGCCACAGTCGGCTCAACCACGTCGATCTTGCGGAACCGGCGGGACAGGGCGCGGTCCTTCTCGAAATGCTGCTTGTATTCCTTGAACGTGGTCGAACCCATGCAGCGCAGGCCGCCATTCTGAAGCGCCGGCTTCAGCAGGTTCGACGCATCCATCGCGCCGCCGGAGGTCGCCCCCGCACCAATGATGGTGTGGATCTCGTCAATGAACAGGATCGCTTTGTCCTGCTGTTCCAGTTCTTTCATGACGGACTTGAGGCGTTCCTCGAAGTCCCCCCGGTAACGGGTACCGGCCAGCAGGGCGCCCATGTCGAGCGACCAGATGATCGCCTCATCCAGGATCTCCGGTGCCTCGCCATCGACAATCTTCTTGGCCAGGCCTTCGGCGATGGCGGTTTTGCCGACGCCGGGGTCGCCTACCAGGATCGGGTTGTTCTTGTTTCGCCGGCAGAGCACTTCGATGCAGCGGTTGATTTCCATGTCGCGGCCGATCAGCGGATCGATCTTGCCGGCACGAGCCTTTGCGTTGAGGTTCACGCAATAAGCGTCGAGGGCTTCATGCCCCTGCTTCACGGCCTCTTCTTCGGCCGGCTCTGCGCCGCGCGGGCTGGAGGGGCGCGACATGCCCGGCTGCTTGGCCACGCCATGCGAGATGAAGTTGACCGCGTCATAGCGGGTCATGTCCTGCTCCTGCAGGAAGTAGGCCGCGTGGCTTTCGCGTTCGGAGAAGATCGAGACCAGCACATTTGCGCCGGTCACTTCGTCCCGGCCGGAGCTTTCGACATGCAGGATGGCCCGCTGAACAACGCGCTGGAATGCAGCGGTGGGCTGAACGCGGCCTTCCCCGTCTTCCACGATCAGGCTCGTCAGTTCGTCATCAATGTAGCGGACGAGCTCTGCGGTCAGGACCTCTATATCGACCTTGCAAGCCCCCATCACCTCTTTGGCGTGCTCATCCTCTGTCAGGGCCAACAGGAGATGCTCGAGTGTGGCGTACTCGTGCTCCCGTTCGGATGCCAGGGTGAGGGCCTTTTCAAGAGCCGTTTCCAGGGAGGGGGACAAGCGTGGCAATGTGGTAGCCTTCCGGGGTTAGAGGTCTAGTCGTCTTTCTCCATGACACATTGGAGAGGGTGTTCGTGCCGCTTCGCAAGGTCAAGCACCTGGGCAACCTTTGTTTCGGCCACCTCATATGTGTAGACCCCGCACAGTCCGACACCCTTCTGATGCACGTGAAGCATGATGCGGGTCGCCTGCTCGCGCGACCGGTTGAAGAACCGTTCGAGAATGAACACGACGAATTCCATCGGTGTGTAGTCGTCGTTGAGCAACAGCACACGATAGAGCGAGGGTTTCTTGGTCCGCACACGGGTCTGTGTGGACAAGCCATACTCGATCCCGTCATCGCCAGTGCCCCCGTCGCCGGGCGGTGCCGGCGGGTCGGGATCGTTCATTCGGAAATGCGGAATACCCTTGCTCATGAATCTTAAGATATACGGTTCATGGCCAGATTGAAGACGTGAGACGCGGCAAAATCATTTTCTGCCTGCTTTTAGAGCATGCGTGCTCAACGGGTACCTATCAAATCGAGCAGTTCCTTCACCCGTTTGGCATTGGTTCCAAGGTCGGAATAGCCAATGCGGGATCCGGAATAGATGGCCACGCTCGAGCGGTCTGCCGCTCCGTCCACTGGCAGGGCCTGAACATAGACGTCATCCTTGAACTTCATCAGAGGCGTGACTGCGATGAAGGAAATCCGAAGCGTATCGGGATCGGACGCCCTCAGCCGCCATTCCACGCGTTCCAGCACCAGGTCCATCACAAGGTCGAATACGCGCTTGGGCGGCTTGTCGAACACCGGGGCCGTTTCGTCGGGGGTGGAGACACCGGCAAAACCGTCTGGCGCGACGAGACAATTATTCGGCCGGGAAGGACGCTTCAGCGCCGGAAACTCAATCAGATCAGGCAGTCGTGACATGAGCGCATCTAACCGTTTTGTTTTGGCACCGCCAATCCTGATTTTGACGGCAGGATCAGCCAAAAACCTGTTTCCGGAACAAAAGAACCGGACCAATCAGGTCCGGCTCTTCCCAGTCTACTGCACTCTACAATCAGGCTATATGGCCCGATCCGAGAAGCTTATTTTGCGCCGAAGGCCATGAACGGCTTGGCGGCGCTACGCCATGCAGACATGCAAAGCTCTGCCTGCGCATTCATTTCCTTTGTATACGCGGTAAACATGGATTTCGCAAATCCGGCCTGGATTTCCATGACTTCGCGGACGTCTTTTGCCGACGTGATCGCCTGCGTGGCTTCAACGCCCTGCTCCAGCGACTTGGTGAAGAAGTCCATGTTCCGGCTGCTCAGTTCGCGCGCCATATCGGTCGATGCGGCGGTGCGTTCGCTGAATGCTTTCAGGCCGGACTCAGCATATTCGCCGAATTTACCTGCGAAACCGGAAAATTGCTCCATGCTCTCGTCGAGCATCTTGGTGGTGGTGTCCATCGCTGCACTCGCTTCAGCTTTTGCGCGCTTTGCGGTGCCAGCGGTCTTTGCCTTCGTCATCGATCGTTCCTTTGTACTAACTTGTACTACCCTGCGCTTACCCTACGGGAACATATAGCGCTTTTTCTTCGCGATCGCAATATATTTTTGTGCGCTGCAACATGAGGCAGTCTGCACGCTTTTTGCATCGGTTTTATTACGTTTGCGCAATCCGGCCCACCTTGTGCCGTTAAGGTGTGGTCAAGGGATTTGCACGATTCTAAGTTAAACCTCGGAGGGCCGGGGTTAACAATTCGGGAGACCTGAATGTTCCTGCGCGCATTCGCAGCCCTGACCCGCATCACCCTTGCTGCGGCCGTCCTGTCGGTCATGGCAATCGGCGGAGGCGCTGCCCAGGCAGAAAAATACGCCGCAATCGTAATTGATGCCGACACGCAGGACGTGCTTCACGACCGGCACGCGGATGAGCCGCGTTATCCGGCCTCGCTGACCAAGGTCATGACCCTCTACATGCTGTTCGATGCCCTCAAGAGCGGTGAGGTCTCGCTCGATGAACGCATGACCGTCTCCCGTTTCGCTGCGGCACAGGCCCCATCGAACCTTAAACTGCGCACCGGCTCCACCATCACTGTGCGTGACGCGATCGGCGCATTGATCACCAAGTCCGCGAACGACGTAGCCGTCGTGGTCGCTGAACGCCTCGGCGGCACCGAAAGCCGTTTCGCTCAGCTGATGACGGTGAAGGCCAAGTCGCTTGGCCTCGAAAACACCCGGTTTGTGAATGCGTCCGGCCTGCCAGATACACGGCAGCTGACCACAGCGCGCGACATGGCCATCCTGGCGGAGGCCATGCTGACCGATCATGCGGACTATTATCACTATTTCGCGACCGAGCAGTTCTCCTGGGCCCGCAAGACCTACAAGAACCACAACAACCTGCTCGGCGAAGTCGACGGCGTGGACGGCATCAAGACCGGCTACACCCGTGCCTCGGGCTTCAACCTGATGGCCTCCGCCAAGCGCGACGGCCACCGGATCATCGCGGTCATGCTGGGCGGAACGACAGCTCGTGCGCGCGACCGTCACGTCGAGGCCCTGATCGAAGCCGCCTTCAGTTCCTACACACTTCCCGCCGACGATCCGGCCCTGCGGAGCCGCCTTGCTTTCGCCATGCTGGATGAGCCGCTGAGCCCGGAAGCGGCGGCTGAGCCGATGCTGAACGGCAAACCGCTGTCCGTGATCCTCGCCACGGAAGCCTCTGAAGCGAAACAGATGGCCGCCAATGACAATGATGACGCGACCTCGGCACAGGGCGATGCAGACGATACGCCCGCCCCGCCGGTACTGAACGCACCTGTTCTGGTGGCCGAATCCGAACCGGCGCCGGCGGAAACCGCTATGCCCATCGATCCCGAGCAAACATCGATCGGGCGTTACTTCGCAGAAGCGCCCGTTGTCGAAGAGCCTGCTTTCTCACCGGAAGAGTACCGCCGCCGCCAACTGGCCAAGTAGGGTTGTCACCACGCCCGGCTTGCCGGACAACACGCGCGATCCAGCAGGAGCAGCGCCCGTGGCCCATGAATCCGACCTAGACCTCGCCCGCAACACGATCCGCATCGAGCGCGACGCGCTGGAACAGCTGGAAGCCAGTATCGGCCCATCCATCGCCGAAGCGGCAGACCTGATCATGGCGACCGACCGGCACATCATCGTGGCGGGGGTCGGCAAGTCTGGGCATATCGGCCAGAAGATCGCGGCGAGCCTTGCTTCGACCGGCACGCCCAGCTTCTTCCTTCACCCGACCGAAGCCAGCCATGGCGACCTCGGCATGGTGGTGCCGGGCTCTGTCGTGATCGCGATTTCCTATTCCGGGGAAAGCCGCGAACTGGTGGATCTGCTGCGATTCTGCAAAGGCAACGGCATCCCGCTGATCGGCATGACGCGGTCAGCCGAGTCGACGCTGGGGCGTGCCTCGGACGTGCTGCTGGAAATGCCGGTTGTGGCCGAGGCCTGCCCGAATGGCCTGGCGCCAACATCCTCCACGACCATGGCACTGGCACTTGGCGACGCGCTGACCATCGTGCTGATGGCGCGCCGGGGCTTCTCGCGGGAGGAGTTCGGCTTCCGTCATCCGGGCGGCAAACTCGGCCGCTCCCTGCAGACTGCGGGCGACTATATCGAGACTAAAACGGATCATATGCCGATCATCAGTGCCTCAGCCGACGTCCGGGACGTGATCCTGGCTGTCTCCGAAGGACGCAAGGGCTGTGTTGGCGTGATCGATGAGGACGGCCGCCTGATTGGCATGGTCACCGATGGCGACCTGCGCCGCGCCATGCTGGCCGGCAAGCTGTCCGGCACTGCGGCCAATGTCATGACCGCCGACCCGAAAGCGCTCGGTCCTGACGACCGCATGTCCGCAGTCATCAAGACGTTCACCGAGCAGCGGATCTCGAACGCCTTCGTGACAGTCGACGGCAAGCCGGTCGGCATCATCGACATGAAGGACCTGCTTGCCGAAGGCTATGTCTGATCCGGCTTGCGCCGAACCTTACTCGCCGAGTTCGAAGACCACGTTCACCGTCGCACTGTAGCCGACTTCGCCGCCTGCCATCGGGGTCGAGACAGCGTCTGCCATCTTGGCTTCCTGCATGCGTGCCATCGGCATAGGCGAGGGCGAGTAGTTGCCGCTTTCGCTGATCGTCACGATGCGCAGCACACGCAGCCCGGCTGCTTCAGCGTAGAGGTCTGCCCGGGCGCGGGCATCGGCCATCGCCTGGCGGCGGGCTTCGTCGCGCACCTCCGCATCGTCATCGAGCGCGAAGTTCAGGCCGTTGAATGTGTTGCCGCCAGCCTTCACCAAGCTGTCCAGGGTCGAGCCCAGATTATCGAGATCGCGTACCTTGATGGTCAACTGGTTGGAGGCCGTGTAGCCGATCAGCTTCTGCTCGCCGCGGGAGGAGCCATCCTTCAGCTTGGTCTCAATATAGGTGTAGCGCGGCCAGAGCGAGAAATTGGACGTCTGCATGTCCTTCTTGGCGACGCCCGCTTTTTCCAGCGCGTCGAAGACGCCGGTCATGGCTTCCGCCTGGGACTCCATCGCTGCTGTGGCGGTTTCGCCTTCAGCCTGCACGCCGGCATTGATGTAAGCGATGTCAGGTTCGCGTTTCACGGTCGACTGGGCCGAGATCGACAGCGTGGTTTCAGGCTGGATAGAGTTAGGTGCCTGATAAGCGCCGGTCACAGCCTGCTGGGAGAGGCCCAGGGCCGGGCCCTGCATCTGGGCGCAGGCAACCTGCGGCACGATCAGGGCGAGGGCGGCAGTCGAAGTAAGAAGTGGCAAAAATCGGCGCATGAGAATCTCCCATTGGTAATTGTTTGAGTGTTCTACCGAACACTCTGGAAGGCAATCTTGTTCCGATTGTGTCTCAGACCGATGACAAATCAGGCGGCTTCATAACCTTGCGGGTTCTGGCTCTGCCAGGCCCACTGGTCGCGGCACATGTCTTCCAGCGTCAGCTCCGCCTGCCAGCCAAGCAGTTCCTGCGCGAGCGACGGATCGGCCCAGAAGGCCGCAATATCGCCTGCCCGGCGCGGGGCAAATTCCATCGGAATGGACTTGCCGCAAGCCGCCTCGAACGCCCGCACGACATCTAGGACGGAGGAGCCGTTGCCCGTGCCGAGATTCACGGTGAACGGACCATGCGAATGCTTGAACCGGTCGAGCGCCAGCACATGCGCGCGGGCGAGGTCCACGACGTGAAGATAGTCGCGCACACCGGTGCCGTCCGCCGTGTCATAGTCCTGCCCGAACACGTTGAGATGCGGGCGGCGGCCGACAGCCACCTGCGCCACATAGGGCATCAGATTGTTCGGAATGTCGTTCGGGTCTTCCCCGATCATGCCGCTGGGATGCGCACCGATCGGATTGAAGTAGCGCAGGATTGCCACATCGGTCAGCGCGCCAGACCCGCTCACGTCGTTCAGCAGCATTTCCGCCGCGAGCTTGGTGTTGCCGTACGGGTTCGTCGGCCTCAGCCGGTGAGACTCTGTGTAGGGCAGGAATTCCGGCTCGCCATAGACAGTGGCGCTGGAGGAAAAAACGATCTGGCTGGCCCCGGCCTGCAGCATCGCCTGGATCAGGCTATGCGTGCCCATCACATTGGCGCTGTAATATTCGAGCGGCTTCTCCGTGGATTCGCCGACGGCTTTCAGCCCGGCAAAGTGGATGGCCGCTTCGCACGCATGCTTTTCGAGGATCTCCGCAATCCAAGCGGTGTCGCGGACATCGGCCTCGTACCACTCGACCCGCGAATTGGTGAGTTGGCAGATCCGGTCGATTGCCCTGGGCGAGGAATTGACGAAATTGTCCACGATCACGGGTTCATACCCGCGTGAGACAAGCTCCACACAGGTGTGCGATCCGATATATCCGGCTCCGCCGGTGACAAGTACGCGTGTCATGTCCCCTACCTAGCAAGAATCACGCCCGGTTTCAGAGGGTTAACCACAATTCCGGTAAGACGGAGTTACCAGGTTCGGTGAGATTCATCAGGCCCATTGCAAGGCCAGCAGCAGCCGCCTAAACGGATGCTTCGGTGGGCCTGTAGCTCAGTTGGTTAGAGCGGACCGCTCATAACGGTTTGGTCGCGGGTTCAAATCCTGCCGGGCCCACCATTCACCGCCGAGTTGCAATGCAGGCGCAATCCTAGAATTGGAAATAGATAAACGGTTGGGCCTCGTTGGGGATCAACGGCAAAAGGATTGCAATCCACAACCCGGCCAGCGCCGCCACGATGGGTGCCGGCCAAGACGCGATCCGCATGCCTATTTTAAACCGGAACACAAGATAGTGCAGGCCGAGCAAGCCGGCCATGAGCCCCCAGTCGACGGCAGAGAACGTCATTGACCCGCTGTTCTTGCCGCCAAGCATGCTCGACACCATGAAAGTGGAAACTTCAAAATTGGCGGAACGGAAGAACACCCAGGCGATGCAGACAAGGTAAAAAGTGAGCGCTCCAAAAAGGAGCCTGAGGATGCTGTTCTTCTCTGAAAGCCTTGGAATGTTGAACAAACGCTCAATCGTCAAAATCGCACCGTGGATGTACCCCCAGAAAAGGAAGTTCCACGACGCTCCGTGCCACAGGCCGCCAAGAACCATCGTCAACATCAGGTTCCGGTAGGTTTTAACGTTGCCGCCCCGGTTTCCGCCAAGTGAGATGTACAGATAATCCCTCAGCCAATGAGACAGTGAAATGTGCCAGCGCCGCCAGAACACGGTAATCGAGGTCGAGAAATACGGCGCCTTGAAGTTGACCGGGAGCTGGAAGCCAAAGCTCCGGCTCACAGCAATCGCCATGTCACTATAGCCCGAAAAATCGCAATAGATCTGAGCTGCATAGGCAAAGACGCCCAGAATAATCGCTTCATTTGTATAGGCCCCAGGCTCTGCAAATACCGGATCCACGTAGAACCTGGCCAGATTATCCGCGATGACGGCTTTCTTGAAAAAGCCTCCGGCGAACATGACGATGACGCCGCTCCACGGCACGTCTCTGAGCAGTTTCTTGTCTTTGATTTGCGGGAAGAAATCCAGCGCGCGGACAATCGGTCCTGCCACCAGCTGCGGAAAGAAAGCGATGAAGAAGGCGACGCTGAGTAAATCTTCCGGTTCGTCAAATTCCTTGCGGGCGACGTCCACAACATAGCCGATCGCCTGAAATGTGAAAAAGCTGATCCCGACCGGCAGGATGATCTGGACCAGGGGCTGGGAGACAGGAATGCCCAGCGTCTGAAGCAGTGCCACCAGGGAATCTGCGAAGAAGTCGAAGTATTTGAAGACGCCCAATGTTGTCAGCATCAGGCCTACGGCGAGGCCGATAATCCAACGCCGTTTCGTCTGTAGTGCCTCGTGAAGCAGGGCGCGCTGCGCAATATAGGCAACGCCGATGACGAACAGGATCAGGCCCAGAAATCGCCAATCCCAGGCGCCATAAAAAATGAAGCTGGCGATTGTGAGCACGAGCACGCGCTGGCGCTGCTGGCGCAACACCCAGTAAAGCGCAAACACGATGGCATAGAACGCAAAAAAGCGAAGCTCAGTGAACAGCAATGGAGCCTCCGCACACCTGCTCCGCGAAACTTTTGCTGAGTTTTTCCGCGCCTTCGCGCTTCAAGTGGCCTTCATCGATCCACCATTCCGGATCTGCAAGATAGGCATTCTGCGAAATCGGAAATGTTATGACGGGGATTTCCACGCCTCTGAAAGAAACTGACGAAACGGGCAGCTGCGACTCCGCCAGTTTCGGGGGGTACACAACACCGATTTTTCGCAACTCATCCTTTTTCAGATCAGCTATCATCGGCCAGAGGTCGATCAGAACTCTCTGATTCAGTTCTGGCTGTGAGAGGGAGGCATATTCCCGGCTGGGCGCGGACAGTTGGTTCTCAAAATAGTCGGGCTGATCTTTCAATATCTGAGCCAATTTCCTCCGGCGCGAATGCTGTTCGGAAAGGACGTCATCGAGTGGATCAAACCCCTTTCGCGCCAACATTTCCTTATAGAGATCGACCAGTTGCTCCGGCGGCAACGTTTCTTCACGCACGGCCCAGAATGTCCCCACCGAAAAATAGGATTTCAGACTGGTGCGCCAAATCGCCAAGGATGCGGCGAGTGGTGAGCCTTCTGCCTTGACCGCCTGCTCTCCAAAACGCTCTTGCCACACCCGCCCAGGCCAGACGGGGGCATAGAGCAGGCTTCTATCCGTCGTTATTTGTCGATAGCTGTCCGCGCCCAATGGCTCAATCCAGATTTTGTCAGGCTGGTTTGGTTGATCGAGGATCCAATCGAGCATGAATTTTGTATTGCTGCTCGTTCCGCCACCAATGCCCAGATTGAGAGCTTTCACACCGCAACTGCGCTCAATTGCCTGGACATCAAACTGACGATGGACGCGGCTCGACCCGATAAGAACCAGATCCTGTTTTTCGAGAGAAGACAGCGCGGCCATCTTCACTCCAAACGAGGCATCATGGAATTGAAAGCCCGGTGTCTGGCGGATCGCAGCCTTGACGAACAAGCCACCGACGATCAGCCAGCTGAGGAATATTACCAGGATCAGGATTGTGTCGCCGGCAGAGCCAAAGATGCTCCTGGTTTTGGTTCGGCGCGCATACTCATATTCGAAAATATCCACTATTCAGGTGCCTTCACCAGAATTCTGCGGATACGAAGCGTCGCGTCAGGGTTTTCCGGGTTCAGGACAACCCAAGGGCTTACATCCGGATAATCCGCGAGATCTTTCGCAGGAACTTCGTAGGAGAACTGTACCTTCGATAGGGTGTTCCCCAATTCGATATCGCGCCACCCGCTATTACCGAACGCGCCGGTTGCATAGACAGCTTTGATCGGGCCAGAACAATTATCGCAGGCACCTTCAATCTCGACCTGAACTGTTCTGCCCATGAACCGCTGCGTTGCATGAGAGGGCAATCTGATGGCCACGCCCAGGGTTGGCCAGCGCCCTGTTTTCTGTCGCGCTGGCTTGATGCCTTCTGCGACCAGCGTCTGCTTTCCGCCAACCAGCGAACAGGAAGACCTGCCGTTTTTCAGTGGTTGCAATCCCCGATCAAATGGCGGTTCGCAGGAGAAAATCTCCCACCCATTTGCGAGAGCCTTGGAATCGGAAATGTGGTGATCAGGCGAAAATGCGCTCACCAATGGTTGAAGCTGGAACACCCCAATCCAGGGCAATGCGATCAGTGCTGCGGCCAAAAGCTTGCCCAACATTATCTGCCTCCCAGCTGGCATGAGCTTCTAAACCGGTTACCCGCCCGAATCCTTATGAGCAACCTTATCCCTCTTATACCGCTGCGGCGGAAGCCATCTCAGCGGCTGGGCGTGCTTTTGATTCAACTATGACGGATTTTTATCTCGCACCTCACCGAGCGTTGGGAATGCGCAATTTGTTTTCACACCAGTTCCGAAATCTCGTTGCGGAAATATTCGATCGTCGGACGCAGGCCTTCGGCGAGCGGGATGGTGGGTTCCCAGTCGAGCGATGATTTCGCCTTTGAAATATCCGGCTGGCGCTGGCGGGGGTCGTCTGACGGCAGCGGCCTGTGCACGATGCCGGATTTCGAGCCCGTCAGCTCCAGCACCGTCTCGGCCAGCTGGCGCATGGTGAACTCGCCCGGATTGCCCAGATTGATCGGGCCGGTGACGTCATCATCGGAATTCATCAGCCGGATCAGGCCATCCACAAGGTCAGAGACATAGCAGAAGCTGCGAGTCTGCTGGCCGTCGCCGTAAAGCGTGATGTCCTCACCCCGCAGGGCCTGCACGATGAAATTCGACACAACGCGGCCGTCATTCGGGTGCATGCGCGGGCCATAGGTGTTGAAGATGCGGGCGACCTTGATCTTCACATTGTGCTGACGGTGATAATCGAAGAACAGCGTCTCGGCGCAGCGCTTGCCCTCGTCATAGCAGGAACGCAGGCCGATCGGGTTCACATTGCCCCAGTATTCCTCCCGCTGCGGGTGGATCTCCGGATCGCCATAGACTTCCGAGGTCGAGGCCTGGAGGATCTTCGCACGGGTCCGCTTGGCGAGGCCCAGCATGTTGATCGCGCCATGTACACTTGTCTTCGTCGTCTGGACGGGATCGAACTGGTAGTGGATCGGGCTCGCCGGGCAGGCCAGATTGTAGATCTGGTCGACCTCCACGAAGAGCGGGAAGGTCACGTCGTGGCGCATGATCTCGAAGCGCGGATTGTCCAGCAGGTGGGCAACATTGGTCCGCCGGCCAGTGAAGAAATTGTCCACGCAGAGAACTTCGGCCCCGGAGTCGAGCAGGCGCTCGCACAGGAAGGAGCCGATAAAACCGGCGCCGCCGGTGACGAGAATTCGAGGGGCGTAATGCATCCCCTGTCGATCTTCTGTTTTTTCTCAAGGGTCAAGCGCGGAAGTGCCGAAGCGACCAGCTAGTCTTTCCTGCGTCCGCCCAGATCGAAATAGGCGTGCGTGCCGCGGTGAAGCACTTCGTCACCTGGCGCAATCTCGTGCGCTTCATAGTCGGGCTCGCCTTTCACGTCGGCATAGACCGAACCGAAATCCTTGTAGCAAGTGTCCAGCAGGGCTTCGAAACTGTCGACGACGAAATAGGTCTGCTGGAAATCGTCGATGATGTATTTCGTGCGCATCAGGCGCTGCACGTCGAAACCGATCCGGTTCGGGCTGTCGTCTTCCAGAGCGAAGACGGTTTCCTGCGGACTGGACAGAATACCGGCGCCATAGATGCGCAGACCCTCGGCCTCGCGGATCAGGCCAAACTCGACTGTGTACCAGTAAAGCCGGGCCAGATTGTGAAGCTGGCCGAGCCGCATCGCGCGCTGCCCGCCCTTGCCGTAGGCTTCCATGAAGTCTGCAAAGACCGGATTGGCCAGCAGCGGTACGTGGCCGAATATGTCGTGGAAGATGTCCGGTTCCTGCAGGTAATCGAACTCGGCTTCCGGACGGATAAACGCCCCCGCCGGGAATCGCCGGTTCGCCAGATGATCAAAGAAAATCTCGTCCGGCACCAGTTCCGCAACCGGCACGATCCGCCAGCCCGTGATCTTTTCCAGCCGATCGGACAGGCGGCCCATGTGCGGAATGCCTGATGGGGAAAGCTCCAGGGCCTCCATGGCCTCCAGCGCAGCCGAACAGGCCCGGCCACGGGTGACCTCCTTCTGGCGGCGGAAGAGCCGGTCCCAACGGTCATGCTCTTCGGCGCTGTAGGTTTCCCACGCCTGGTCAATCGTGAAATCGGGCGCCCGCGGGGCGTCATGATATCGGTTCTTGGGGCTAATCAGTTCCATCGGCGCAGTATACGCATTTGAAAAAATAGTTCCAGATGTAACTAAATTGCGCGCCGGGTGAGCAAAGTGACGACAATCCTTGACCTTCCGGACAGCAGGACGGATCACCATAACTGATTTCGCCCCGGGGTTTCCGGCGGCGCCGAGTATCAGGGTAGTACCGGAATGAATTCGCAGCTGAACGACCCTGCCGGCATATCCTCCGGAAGTAACAGCACGCCCCGCTTTTCGGTTCTGATCGTCAATTACAATGGCGGTTCTTATATCCAGGAGGCGCTGGCCTCACTGGCCAAGCAGACCCGGCGTGATTTCGAAGTAATCCTTGTCGACAATGCCTCCACCGACGGCTCGCTGGACGGGCTCGACACGCGCCATCTGCCAGCCTTCACCCTGCTCCGGGAGTCTGAAAACCACGGTTACGCAGGTGGCATGAATCTCGCCGCCGCCCGCGCGCAGGGCGATTGGCTGGTGGGTCTCAACCCAGATGCCGTGGCAGCCGCCGACTGGCTGGAAAAGATCGCAAACGGCATCTCCCGTCATCAGCGCGCAAAAATGTTTGCGTCCGCCCAGTTGGCGTTGGAGGCACCAGACACGCTGGACGGCGCAGGCGACGCCTACCTCATCATCGGCATGCCCTGGCGGGGCGGGTTCGGCCGGCCTGCCAGCGAGCTGCCAGCCGAGGGCGAATGCTTCAGCCCGTGCGGTGCGGGCGGCGTTTTCGAACGCGAGACGTTCTTGAAGCATGGCGGCTTTGACGAGCGGTTCTTCTGCTTCTGTGAAGACGTGGACCTTGGCTTTCGCCTGCGTCTGGCTGGCGAAACCTGCATCCTTCTGCCCGATGCGGTGATCCACCATGTCGGGGGCGGCATATCGGGGCGCAGCAGCGACTTTTCGATTTATCACGGCTTTCGCAACCGGATCTGGACTTACGCCAAGAACATGCCGTCGGTTATTTTCTGGCTTACCCTGCCCGCCCATATCGGCCTGTCAGGGTATCTGTTGATACGCGGCGCCATGACGGGCCGTTTCAAACAGGCTTGGCGCGGAATGCGCGATGGCGCGACCGGGGCCGTGTCGATGCGCCGAAGCGGCCGGGAACTGCGCCGCAACCGCCGCGTTGGCCTCTGGGCACTGGCACGCACGATGGCCTGGAACCCGTTCCGCATGAGCACACACCGGGTCCACGTCCGCGAGGGTGTTCCCGAGACTCCGGTCAACGGCTCCAGTGCGTCAGAAGCCCGCTGAGATACGTGCCGTATTCATTCTTGTACTGCGCCGCCAGCTCTTCCAGCTTCGCGTCATCAATGAAGCCCTTGCGCCAGGCGACCTCTTCCGGGCAGGCAATCTTCATGCCCTGGCGCTTTTCCACTGTCTGCACGAACTGCGACGCCTGGATCAGACCATCAAATGTCCCGGCGTCCAGCCACGCCGTACCACGCGCGAGGCGATGCACGCGCAAGTCGCCCCGCTTCAGATAGGCGTCATTGATGGAGGTGATCTCCAGTTCGCCCCGTGCAGAGGGTTGCACGTTCCGGGCAATGTCCACGACGTCCTCATCATAGAAGTAGAGGCCGGTGACCGCCCAATTGCTTTTCGGGGCTGTCGGCTTCTCCTCGATTGAGAGGGCATTGCCTGCCTCATCCATTTCCACGATGCCGAAATCGCTCGGATTGTTGACCTGGCAGGCGAAGACTTCCGCGCCTTTGCCCATGCCACCCGCTTTCGATAGCTCCCCGCTGAGACCGGAGCCGTAGAACATGTTGTCCCCCAGGGCGAGTGCACTTTTCTGGCCGCCCACAAAATCGGCGCCGATCAGGAACGCTTCAGCGAGGCCACGCGCTTCCGGTTGCTCCGCATACTGGAAATTCATGCCCCAATCGCTGCCATCGCCCAACAGGCGGCTGTAAAGCGGCAAGGCGTCCGGCATGGAAATGATCAGAATATCCCGGATGCCCGCAAACATGAGCGTCGTGATCGGATGGAAGATCATCGGCTTGTCGTAGACGGGCAGGAGCTGCTTTGAAACGCCGCGCGTGATCGGATGCAGGCGCGTTCCCTTGCCGCCCGCCAGGATGATACCCTTCATGAATTCCACTCCCCGGTTTTCACCAGTTGTTCAACACAGGCCTGCGTGCTGCCCTGCCAATGTGGCAACACTACGCCATAAGCCTCCGCAATCTTCGTGCAATTCAGCCGCGAATTGGCCGGGCGCGCCACGGGGGTCGGATACTCCGCGGATGTGATGCGTTTCACGTCCGCCACCGGACCGCCAGCCTTCGCGCTGCACTGGAAGATATGTTCGGCAAATTCAGCCCAGCTCGCCTCGCCTTGCGCCGTCATGTGATAGACACCCGGTTTGACGGGTGTCTTGCCGCTCAGGACTTGCGTTGCGATCTCGAGGATGCCCGCGGCAATGTCTGCCGCGCTGGTCGGGTTGCCCCGCTGGTCGTGAACGACACCAAGCTCGTCGCGCGCAGAACCGACACGCAGCATCGTCTTGATGAAATTCTTGCCCACCGGGCTGTAGACCCAGGCCGTCCGGAGGATGACATGGTCCGGATTGGCCGCGGCGACGGCTTCCTCGCCAGCCAGTTTGGAACGTCCGTAAACACCGAGCGGCGCGACCGGATCCGACTCCACGTAAGACTCGGCGTTCGTGCCGTCGAACACATAATCTGTTGAAATATGGATCATTGGCACGCCGCTGCGGGCTGCTGTTGCGGCCAGTTCGCCTGCCGCTTTCGCATTCAGCGCAAAGGCAGCCGCCTCTTCACTCTCGGCCTGGTCAACCGCCGTATAGGCCGCCGCATTGACGACCAGATGCGGCTTCAGGTCCTCAAAGGCGGACTCGATCGACCGAGGTTCGAGAAGGTCCAGCTGAGGGCGCCCTCGCGTCACGATCCGAATGCCTGCCGGCACCGGGAGATCGGCCATTGCACGCGCGACCTGTCCGGCGCCACCCGCCACGAGAATGATTTTGTCTGACATACCAGCTTTCAACAATTACCACGCCGGGCCTTACGCCTTCTGAGGCTCTGCCAGACCGAGGCGTTCGCCGGAATAGACCGACTTGCGCAATGGCGTCCACCAGTCGGCATTATCGAGATACCACCGCACGGTCTTGGCCAGCCCGGTTTCGAAATTTTCCTGCGCCCGCCAGCCCAGCTCATCTTCCAGCTTGGTGGCATCAATGGCGTAACGATGATCGTGGCCGGGCCGGTCGGTCACGAATTTGATGAGTTCGCGGCGCGGCCGCTCCGCAGGCATAACGGCATCCAGCTCATCGCAGATCCGCTCGACCACTTGCAGGTTCGTCCGCTCGTTCCGGCCGCCTACATTATAGGTCTCACCGAGACGGCCCTTTGTGGCGATCAGAGACAAGGCGCGGGCATGATCCTCGACATAGAGCCAGTCCCGGACATTTGAGCCATCGCCGTAAACAGGCAGTTCCTTGCCTTCCAGTGCATTCAGGATGACCAGCGGAATCAGTTTTTCCGGGAAATGATACGGTCCGTAATTGTTTGAACAGTTCGAAACGACCACCGGCAGGCCATAAGTCCGGAACCATGCCTTGGCGAGGTGGTCAGAAGCGGCCTTCGAAGCCGAATAGGGCGATGAAGGATCGTAGGGTGTGGTTTCTTCAAACAGGCCATCGGCGCCGAGCGAGCCATACACCTCATCGGTCGAGACATGCAGGAAACGGAAATTTTCGCGTGCCTCACCGGAAAGCCCTGACCAATGCGCCCGTGCAGCCTCCAGCAAACTGTAGGTTCCGATGACATTTGTCTCGACAAAGTCACGCGGGCCGGAGATTGACCGGTCGACATGGCTTTCAGCCGCCAGGTGAAGGATCTGCTGCGGTGCTTCGCGTGCAATGATCTCTGTCATGGCCGGCTGGTTGCAGATGTCCTCCACGATCAACCGGCAATTTCCGGTTGCTTCAGCCGGTGTGATATTTGCCCGGTTCGCCGCATAGGTCATCTTGTCGACAACGACGACTTCAGCCCCCTGTTCCAGTACGAGATGGCGCACCAGGGCTGACCCGATAAAGCCTGCTCCGCCCGTGACCAAAACTTTCATGGGAACTCCGGAATTGCCTGACCTGTTATCGGCTCCATAAACTTTTCAGGAGCTCCGTTCGCGTTATAGAGGCGCTCACTCAGGAAGCAACAACACTTCCCATGATGGCGCCGCCCGGATACTTGCTCAACTCAGTGTTCGCCATCTAAAAATGAGCAACCGAAGGTCATAAAGCGCAATAAGCTGCTGTTGTTTGCCATGTGAAATATCCGGTCACCTGCGGGTATGTCTGGTTTAAAATTGGCCTTCTTCAGCCAGGGTTTATATTGTGCAGACTTGCGCTTGCTTTGCCCGTTTCCGGTGCGTACACGTCAGGGGCCAACGAACCTGAACCGGGGTGACAAGGGCGCGAAGGGGTAACAATGCGGTCAAAGAAGTTCGCGTTCAGCTGTGTCGTCGATGAGAACACCAAATTCCTCGTTCAGTTGAACGTCTGGCTGGCGACCCTGACCGAAAATGCCGGGGTGGATCCTGCCGATATTTTCGTCCACCTCGTATATGATGATCCGGCGCTGAGCGAGCGGCTTCAGGCCCTCGGCATCAATTGCGTGACGGTCCCGAAATTTGGCGATCGGAAATACTGTAACAAGATTTCCCAACTCGATACTGAAGCGCTGCGGGAATACGAGCACGTCATCCTCTGCGATGCCGATCTCGCTTTCGTCGAAGACCCGCGCCCTCACATTCCTGAGTTGAAATGGGCTGTCGCCGGTTGCCCCGTCGATTTCCCCAATCCGCCCTGGGACACCATCAAGAGTGTCGCAAACGACATTGGTATCGCAAATACGTCGTTTTCGGCTCAGACCATAGAGGGTCACCCAACTCTGTCGGCCAATCTAAATGGCGGATTCTATGTTCTGCCTGGAAGCATGTTGGCGCAGTTCAGGTCTGAATGGCGGCGTATCGCGCTCGAAATGCTGGCAAAAGAAGACTGTATGAGCCGGCTTGGCGAGCAATACGAAAAACATGTCGACCAGCTTTCCTTCGGCTTCTCCTGCATGACCCTCGGAGCCGCCGTCGTTCACCTTCCACGGACGATGAACTTCCCGCTGCACCTGAACCGGGAGCTCTATGAGAAAATCAGTCTGCCGTCTGCCCCCGTCATTTGCCATGTACACGACCAATATGACTGGCGCGGCCATGTCCTGACGCCGGACGGCATGCCGTTTCCGGAAGTGATTGACCGCGCCAATGCGGCCATGGCCCGCCCAATGCTTTTCGAAAGCGCAGCCGGCGAAAAGCCGGACAGAAAAAGTCGTGACACATCTGTGCTCGGGCGCCCGAGAGCCGTTGTCATTACGGGGTTCCATCGGTCCGGAACGTCCCTCATCGGTGGTGCGATGCGCGCGCTCGGTATGTGGTTCGACGAAGAGCACCTGATCCCGGGCGATGACGACAACCCGAAAGGCTATTACGAAGACGCACGCGTCGTCCGCCTGAACGGGCGCATTCTGGAAGCGCTCAACCAGCACTGGGCGACCCCGGCCTTTGACGTCGTTCATCCCGGCCATGCACGCAAGCTTCTGGATGAATATGTCTCCGCCTGTGACATTGTCAGCGATCTCAACGCACATTCAAATGCCTGGGTTGTCAAAGACCCTCGCATCTCGCTGACCCTGCCTGTCTGGCGGGATGCGCTACGCCTGACGGAGCCGACACGGGAGCTACAGCAGATTACCCTGCTGAGGGATCCGATGGCGTGCGCCATCAGCCAGCAGAAACGCAACAAGCGTGAGCCGGGTTACCGAAACGACCTGCTGCACATCACCGGGGCGGATCTTGATGAGACGCTGATGAGCTGGATCAGCCATAACCTTTCAATTCTGGAAGTTGCGGCCATGGATGAGGGTGACAGGGTCGCTCCTTTCATTGTCCCCTTCTCGGAAGTTCTGGAAAAGCCGGCCGCGACGCTTGAGGCAATGGCCGATCACCTGAACTGCAAACTCGCGAAGCTGGAAGCTGACAAATATGTCGAGAGCTTTGTGGATCCCGACCTCAACCGGTCGGAAAAGAAGATCGCCCCTGAAGGATCGGACTCGTTCTGGGCGGCGCAGGCCAACAAGCTCTACGAGCTGCTTCTGTCCCGCAAACTGACCGCCATCAGCCAGGCCGATGCGAAGGCCATTCTTGAAGAGCTGGCTGAAGCCCGCTCCATTCTCGCGGCCATGCTCCCGGTATCCTCTCTGCTCGGAAAGAGTTACCGGATCTGGAAGCACCAGAATGTCCAGAACCGGCACCTGACAGAGCGTATCAGGAAACTGGAGCCTAGGGCGGAAAGCGGAGACAAGGCCCGGCAAGCCATGACCCGGCTCGCCAGCGAAGCAGATGCCGCCCGCGAATCTGCCCGCCAGATGCGGCTACAGGTCCAGAAAGCCGAAAAGACAACGGCCAGCCTGATCCTGAAGCTGGAAAGCCTTCGTTCTGCCGATGAAACCCGGGAAGCATTCCGCGAAGTCTTCGGGCCGGAATTCGATCCGCGTGACTTTACCGCCCCCGGCGGATACCAGGTCATGGAATGGGCGGAAATGAAACGCGCCCTGACGCAGGAAGTTGCTGACCTGAAATCTGAAGTGGCCCGGCTGACGCCTTCCGAACACGCACCGGCCGCTCCGTCCGCAGAAGAGATACGCCACAATGTCGAGGGCGCCATAAACGCCGTGAAGGGCAGTGCCCGTTACCGGCTCGGCAACATGATTATCAGCGCAGTTCAAAAGCCAATACGTTTTCTCCGCATGGAACCACTGATCCGGAAACTGCTCCGCTCGGCGAGAACATTCTAGGTAAGGAGGTCCGCTGGTGAAGGCGAACCCGTTAGTCGACTTCGTTATCCCGAACCGCAATAATGCGGCCTATATCGGGGAGTGCCTCCAATCCATCCGGGCACAGACTTACACGAACTGGAAATGTATTCTCGTCGACGACAACTCGACGGATAACTCCGTCGATCTGATCGAAAAACTCATCGAGGGCGATGACCGCTTCCAGCTGATCGCGCTCAGCGAGCGCGCAGGCGTCTCCACAGTCCGCAATATGGGTATCGACGCCGCGGAAGGCGACTATGTGACCTTTGTGGATTCTGACGACATTATCGTGCCGGAATATCTGGAAACGCTTGTGCATGAAGCCCTCCGGTCTGACTCTGATTACACGCGCTGCCGGCACTGGTTGTTCCGGGAAAACGGCCAGCTCGTCCCCAATGCCCAGGACGATGTCTGGTCTGCGCCGGTCCGGAATGTGAGCTTCAACGATCACGCTTCCGCCGTCTTCTATTTTTCATCCTGGGCAACGCTGATCAGGCGGTCCGTCCTGGGAGCCGACGTCCGGTATCCGGAAAATGTCGCACTTGGGGAAGACCGGATCTTCAACCAGCGCGCCATGCTGAACAGCAGCAGGATCAGCCAGATTTCGGCGCGTCTGTACAAATGGAGACGTTTGGGAAAAGACAGCAATCAGGCGACTCATCACCTGTTGGAATCCTTCGAACCCATCCGGATTTCGATCATAGAGTGGCTCAATCAGACCAATACGCTCGATGACAGTTATGCCGATCACAAAATGTTCGTGCACACATCGGCCTTCTTTGAGTTGTGGTGGCATGTCTGGCGGCTGCGCAATGAGCTGTTCGACGGCAGACCGCACGCCCAGTGGAATGATGCGGAACAGGTGCTGAAGGCGATCGATATGGACCTGGTTGACCTGACCCAGGTTAATGTAAAAGCATACAATGATTACATGCAGTCGGGGTACGACGCGGTAATGCGCAACCTCGATTTGTCCATCAAACCCCTCTCGAAAATATTCGTGGATCAGGTCGGGAGGCAAACCCGGGAGTCTGACACTCGCCCCGCTCCGGCGAACGGCCAGAACATGCACCCGCTCGGTAAGTATCTCTCCGAATACGCGTCCCTTCAGGGCGAAGAGTTCATTTCTTCCCTGATCCGGCAGCGATGGTACTTCCACCAGGCGGACCTAGTTCAGGCGGCGCTGGTCCGCAAGTCGGGAATGTTCGACAAACGCTACTATACGAAGCGCGTTGGAGACACTGGCGGCCTGGACCCCGCGCTCCATTTCGTCCGCTATGGCGCTGTTGCCCTGATCAACCCTCAGGCCAAATTCGATATCCGGGCTTATTATGAAAAACATCCCGAGCTCTGGGCTTCCGGACTGAACCCAATTGTTCACAGGCTTCTGGTAATCGGCGAGTGACATGAAATACATTTTTACCACCGCAGCACGAAACTTCCTTCCCTGCGCCAAGGCCCTCCTGAAATCCGTCAGGGAGCATATTCCTGATGCAAAAACCGTCTTTATTTTGACAGATGAATGGACCGGGGAAACGCCTCTTGCAGACGAAGGCTTCGACGAGGCTTACACCGTCAGGGAGCTGATCGCATCGGAAGGCATTGGCGACCTTGCCTGGATCTTCCGTCATGACATCATGGAACTCGCCACGGCCGTAAAACCCCTCGTGGCCAAGAAACTTTTAGAGCGGCCCGACACAGAATGGGTCATGTTCTTTGACCCCGACTGCGTACTGTTCGACGACCTGCCCGACCTGCAAAAAGCCATTTCAGAAAAATCCATCGTCCTCACCCCGCACCAGACAGACATGCGACCGGATGACAAGTGGGCCTTTTTCGAGCGTAATCCGCTGAAGGTGGGAACCTTCAATCTTGGGTACTTTGGTGTCAGCGCGACCGATACCGGCAAGCGCTTCGCCGAGTGGTGGTGGGAGCGGCTGAAACTCTACTGCACTGCCGATGTTGAAAACGGTCTGTTTACAGATCAGAAATGGGTTGAGTTCGTCCCCAGCTACACCGATGACTACGCCGTCATGAGGCATGGACGGCACAATTTCGCCAGGTGGAATTCCTTCCAGCGGAAAATCACACGGGACGCGGACGGGAAAATCCTGATCGATGGAGACCCTGCAGGGTTCATCCATTTTTCCGGCTTCTACAAGATCGGGCAGTATGTTCAGGGTCTCTATGACCGCAGCAGCGAACCCTATGTGGACGACATCAACGTCCTGAATGAATTGTCACGCTGGTATGCAAACCACATTTATGAAGACCAGATCCGGGAAGAGCTGCTTATCCCGTGGTCATTTGGCCACTATTCAAACGGGGAGCCCGTTGAAGCGTCGCACCGCTCCCTCTTCCGCTCGGATAACTGCTTCACCGAGATCTACAGCGACCCTTTCGATGTGGACGCCTGTCCCTCATTTTATCAGGATTGCGTAATCCCGGCTCACGCCGCGCAATAAACGTAACCATGTCAGCGCACCAGTTGCCTGAAAGTCGCGCTTACCGTGGATCACCCCTCAAACTTGCGTGCCAAGGCGCGCCATTCCTCTGGCGTTCCATTGAAAGTATCCAACTCGGCCAACATTTTTTCGACGGTGGCTTCCGACAGGCTGATGTTTTTGCGTCCTGTCTCGCCAATATGTTTTATTATGGCGCTGTCTCCAAGCCACTCGCTGGCCAGCTGTGCGACATCCCGCACATCTCCTAAAACATAGGAATCCGCAACCTCGGTCCATTGCGTGCGGGCCTTCTGCTGAAGAGCCTCCATCTGGGCCTTGAACTCGGCTGGCCCGATCTGGCGATAGTGCTCCAGTCTCTGTCTGGATGTTGGAATCTGCATACACGTCCTAACCCACTGCGCCAGTGTCGAGCGGATCTGGTTGTTGACGTCGCGCTCGATAATCAAAACCCGCAGCAAGTGAGAAGGGAACAACTCCCGCAGGATTGGAAATGTCCGATCAAAATGGGCATAGAAAGTTTCATGCGACAGGATGCAATCGCGATCCTGCCAATCTGCTGCCGCCTTCACCGGTTCGACATAGCCCTCCAGCTCAGTTAGCCAGTGAACACCGGCTTTCATAGAAATCGAGTGGGCCGCGACTTCCGGAAAAGTCATCTCACCGCCCCGGTATTCGGCCAATGCAGATTGGAGTGTTGTGGAGGCGCATTTCGGTGCGCCGACGTGGAGATAAAGAGTCCGTCGTGCCTGTGTACTCATCGTCAGGTTTGATCTTGTACTAGCTGGTTCGGGTGAAAATCAGCACCCGGACCAAATTGGGTTCAGTTTCGCCAGCCCCAGGGAACAGCGGCTAAGGGTTTCTGCAATCGTTTCGAAGAACGCCGGGCCCAGCCTGTTTCTGGCGACCAAGATATTATGGTACTCTTTAAACTCGTAGTGGCTACCGTCTTCGTATTTCAACCCGGGCAAAACCGCACGCATCGTCAAGTCAGCATCATTTATTTCATAGAAAGCTTTATACCCGATTTTGGTAAGAGCTTCCTGGAATGCACTGAATTGCTGTGCACTGAGGACTTCACACAACATGAATGGCAGGTGCTTCGACAGCATACCTTGTCCGCCCTTGAAGACTTCCAACTCATGATTTTCGACATCAAGCTTGATAAGCCCCACCTCAGGGTGGCCGTTTTCTTTCCAGAACTCATCTATCGTCGAAACGGAGACTTTCTCGGTTGTTGCCCCCTTTTGGCGAACGCGCTCTGGAAGGCTTTCGAGTGACGCTCCAGTCCAGAGCGCCTGATTGGCATTCACGTGCGCATCCATCTCCCCCGTCTGAGAAGACATCCCCAGTAAATTAAGTTTGATGCTGTCCTGGAGACCAGAAATCCGCACATTGACCTCTGCCCGTTCTTTCACCGCCCGCACGATATCAAAATAGTCAACCCGACAGGCAGGATTCGCTCGCGCCGCCGTCAGCGAGAATACGCCCGTATGTCCACCAATATCCATAACACGAGTGGTCCGGCGCGCCAGTTGCGCAAACAAGATCATCGAAAGAGCTTCATAAGCGCCTTCGCCATAATAAAAGAACGTCTGAGCGACGTTGTCGTCAGCGTCGCAATACATTGAGAATGGTCCGCAACCAGGAATTCGGACATCCACAGGGCCTGTGTACTGGTTCTCCTCACGCAACTTCCGGAACGGAGGTATGTGCCCCTTGATACTCGACGGCCGGAAGCCCGGCTTTAGCAGAGGGCGTGCAGCAAGCGCCGAAAGTTGTTTTTCGTCCATAATGAATTTTCTACCCTAGCCTGTTTGGTCTGCGCGAATAATGCAGACCTGTCGTGTTGCCTCTTTGACGAGGTGCTCCCGATCAATGACGCTCAGCACAAATCCTTTGGCAACAGTTTATGGGCTTATCTTGATTGTATAAGTCCGGCAAGAAATGACATCCTCCGGCAGCACCGAATGTAAGACCAATCCCGTTTAATATCCTCATTGCATATAAGACAGTGCGCACAGACGTAAGCAAGTTTCTGTTCACTTAAAATCCCCAATCAAAACACGGAAGCAAGCAGGGTCGCCTCCTCCGGATCTCGGTTGAAATATACTGATCCGAGCTTGAGCACTTGTCTCGATTGGTAGCCTTCATCAGCCTTCAGTCTTATGCTCCTGAGCCAATCCAAAGCCATCTGCTGGGTTGAGCCCTGACGCTTTCAAAAAGGCCTGGTACTTCAAATGGTTTTCTTTCCGCCGCTGGTAATAGCGATCAAGATCAGCCTTGCGGAACAAGGCCTCAACTGATCGGGAATCCAATCGCAATTGCTCTGCCGATATGGATGGAATGGCCGCGAATTCGGCCATCTCGCGAGTCCTGCTGTCATGGTAGACCAGCGCTGCGGGGACACCGGAATTCAGCGCCATGATCGTGCCGTGCAGCCGGGTGCCGAGCACATAGTCATACGCATCCAGTGAGCGCGACCATTCATCAACATCGTAGAAAACTTTGCCGTGCGCCTGCCAATAAGCGACCAGTTTATCCCAGTCGCCAGCGTCATAAATTTCCATGAGAAGGCTGCGGAGCTGATCATCAAGCCCTCCAGCCTTTGTCAGCCCAGCCAGCCAGGCCATTTCCTCTGGCTCTGACTGAAAAAGGATGTCCAGCTTCCTGGCGAATGCAAACCTGAACAAACGGCGGTGCACCGAGTCTGCCTTGGCGAACGGCGCATAGCTCGCTGAATAGCGGGTGGAATGTATCAACCCGCGGTCGGCGCGCACATGCGGCTTTGAAGGCGGCTGCGTAAATCGGCGAAAATCGTGGTAAAGCGACGGGCATCCCGTGACAGTTACATTCTGCACACCCAAGCCATTCAGGATCTGCTTTGTGTATTCCCCGCGCACGGAAATCGAAGCAGAACGTGCCGCAACAGCTTTGACCAGCCTTACGGTCCCCTCAGGAACATTAATTGACCCGGAATAAGAGGCGTCCTGTGCCCCAAGTCCAATCAGGACGACAGGAATTGTCAGGCGTTCGATACAGTCTGCCAGATCCGAAAAATCAACGGTCGGACCCAGCCAGTTTGCAGCCGGGATGACCAATGCACTCAGCCTCGAATTCAACTTTTCAGGGTCGAAGCTGAAACTGAACCTTTCTTTCGGACCACCTATCTGGTTCCATACAGCGTTGGTGAACAATAGATTCCCTGTGTTCTGTCCAACAAGATGATACAACCTGTCAAAAGAGTGTTGTGACCTTGCGTCCAGGTTGGGCAAGATTGAAAGGATTCCCGTTTTTGGCATTCATAACCTCTACCCGCGCCCCGGCTCCGCTCGGATCGGTAAAGGAAACCGGGCAGCTTGTCTCCCTGTCAGTTCAGTACTTTTTCAGGGCTGGTAATCTCCATTCGGTCCGCCCTGCATGACAGCCAAATTCAGTTTCGACCAGCCCGGTCGCTGCGACATTTGTGAAAACGATGTCGTCTTCCATTCCGATTTCAAGTGGTTCCGCGATCACCTGCTGTGTCCCGTGTGCCATTCGGTTCCTAGAGAACGCGCCCTGATGCGGGTTATCGACCTCTACGTGCCGGATTATAAGAGAAAGACGATCCACGAATCCTCCCCCGGTGGGCGCGGCGTGTCAGTAAAGCTCGGCCGCAAATGCCGGGGATATTCCTATTCACACTATTTCCCGGATGTTCCGCTTGGATCGATGCACCCGCAACGAAACGAGCGGTGCGAATCACTGGAAGCGCTGACCTTTCCGGACAACTCATTCGATCTGTTCATCACTCAGGATGTGATGGAGCATATCTTCAAACCCGGAGTTGCGTTTCGGGAGATCTCCCGTGTTCTGAAACCGGGGGGCATGCACATCCTGACCGTTCCATTAGTCAACAAGTGCAAGACCAGCGTACGCCGGGCGAACCGGGATGCAGATGGCAGCATTGTCCACCTGACGGAACCTGCCTATCACGGAAATCCGATCGACGAGAAAGGTTCGCTTGTCACCATGGATTGGGGCTACGATATCGTTCCGTTTATCCGGAAACAGTGCGGAATGTCGGTTCACATGATCACGATCGACGAAATCGAACGTGGCATTCAGGCCGAGTTCATCGAAGTCCTCGTTTGCACGAAAATGTAAAGTTGCTGCAATGGTATCCATTGGGCTTCCCTATCGAAGCCCTACGGGTTACCGACCGTGCCGGGGTTCGTAAAAACGAGTGAATAAGTATGACCAGACCCGTCAGAATTTCCACGACGGACCGCTTCAATCCCATGATTGTGCTGACCGATCTGGTCGATGGCGCCAAGCGGGTGCACCTGTGGCTGGCCTTTGCATCAGATGAGATCCAGAATCGTTACCGCCGCAGCAAATTGGGGTTGGCCTGGATTGTTCTTTCGTATCTGATTTTCGTCGCCACGATTTCGATCTTTTTCGGCACCTTCTCCGACCTCGACCACAACCGCTTCACCATCTATGTGGCGATTAATTTTGCCATCTTCACATTCCTGCTTGGGAATATCACAGACGGTTGTGCCGTATTCCGTGTTGCCCGCACCTGGATAAGCAGTGTGCCGCTGCCGCACTCGACGCACATCTACAAAAGCATTGCGCGCTCGCTCTTCGTCTTTACCATCAACATGATCGTCGCAATGACCATCTTTTTCCTGTACGGATATAAATTGGAACTGGTCGCCTGGGAGGCCATCCCGGCCTTTCTCCTGTTGCTGGTGGATGCCGTATTCGTCCAGATGATTCTCGGTTACATCACCGCCCGCTTCCGCGACATCGAGCACCTGATCCAATCGATCACCCGTATCCTGTTTTTCACGACCCCCGTCCTCTGGGTTCGCGATGAGCACGTCTCACGCGGCATGCGCAGCACCGTTTCGGAACTCAATCCGATGACACATGCGCTGGAAATTTTCTCTGCCCCCATTCTCGGCAGGCACGCTGATCCGCACAGCTGGATGTTCATCCTGTACATGTCGGTAGCGTTGTTTGTTATCGCACTTGTTGTGGGCGGATATTCGCACCGCCGCCTGCCCTACTGGTTGTAGTATCGATGAATAAGAGTGATGCCCCCGGGACCAGCCCCAATGCTTCAGGCCTGCCTGCGATACCGGAAGGTGATGATATTTTCCTGCGCGCCGAAAATATCGGCGTGAAGTTCGAGGTAAGCGGAAACGTTCGGGAGCAGGGCCTGTCGGAGCATGATCCGCGCCTGATCTGGAACAGGCGCCACCAGCTGCGTGGTGTGAAGGCGCTTTCCGACATCTCATTTGACCTGAAAAAAGGAGACCGACTGGCAATCATCGGCCGAAATGGATCAGGCAAGACCACGCTGCTTCAGACCCTTGCGGGTATTATCTCCCCCTCTGAAGGACGATTGATTTCGCGCGGGAACATCACAAGTCTCATCAATATCAATATCGGCATCCAGGCCGAGGCGACCGGCCATCGCAATATCACGCTCCGTGGCCTGGCCGCCGGGTATTCCCGAAAGGAAATCGAGGAAAAGCGACAAGGGATCGCAGAGTTCTCGGAGCTGGGTGACTTCCTGAACATGCCTATGGATTCCTATTCCGCAGGGATGCGAATGCGGCTGACCTTTGCCATCGCGACGGCCTTTAGCCCGGAAATCCTTATCCTCGACGAATGGCTCAGCGCCGGAGACGTGGCATTCAAAAAGCGGGCTACAGACCGGATGCAGGAATTTGTCTCGCAGGCAGGCATCCTGATCCTCGCCTCTCACAGCCACAAGCTGATCATGGACAATTGTGCGACCGGCATCTGGCTGGACGGCGGCAGAATTCGAGCCGCCGGCCCAGTCGCGGATGTCCTGAAGGCCTACGAAGAAAGCATGACGTGAATCCGGCACGCCAGGCCCGATAGCCCTGCGCTAGAGTCTTTCAGCGAGATGCTTCAGATACCCGTCGGCACGCCGTGCCATGTCGTCGTTGACATCTGCCAGTTCGGCTACGAAGGCCTGCATGCGCTGGATTTCGTCCCATTCGGCCTGACCAAACTTTGAGATTGTCACGCTTTCCGAATGGCGGCGGTGATAGTTCAGCGGACGGGGGTCGTAGGCGAACTTCCCCTCACCAGCCATACGTGCATAGACGCACCAGTCCCCGGCGACGCGGTAGGAAAGGATTTCATCCATATACTGATCGAGGACCCGCTGCAGGGCTTCGCGTCTGAACAAAACCCCACTCACATTGGGCAAGGTGTTCTTCACTGACAAGCCATTGGCGAGCTCATCCGCACCTTCCGTCACAAATGGCTGGCGCCAACGCGCGAGGCCGACATCCGCCACATAATCCAGATAGCTTGCAGAAAGGATCTCCCCCGCGCCGCTCACCTGATTGGATTGCGTATAGGACACGGCAACGTCCGGGTCGGAAAACGCCGCCGCAGCCGTCTTCAGGAAGTCACGGCCCGCCCAGTCGTCCGCCTCGGCGATCCAGACAATGTCTCCTTCGGCGAGGCTCACGCCTTTCTTCCATTGGGCAAAAACCGAGCCCGAGTTTTTCCCGTTTTCGATAATCCGGTAACGGACGGAGCTGTTGTGCAACAGCTTCTGCGCCACAGCCACACTGTCATCCGAGGATTTGTCATCCAGGAAGATGATCTCCCACACCGGCAGGGACTGGTTCAGGATGGACGCGATCCGCTGCGGAAGGTGATGCGCATAGTTGAAGTTCGGCACAATCACCGAGATTTTTGGCACCGGCTCATCCAGCAGGCGCAGCATGTCCCCGACGAAACTGCGGAAACCGAACTTGCTGCGGGCGATCTCCAGGCCGTACGTGGCAGCCTTCTGCAGCGCAGCCTGATCTCCCAGCAATTTCACAACTTCCCGTGCGAACCCTTCCGGGTCTGCATCAGGCAACACGGTGACGGCGCCATCTCCGGCCAGATCTGCCACGCCCCCCGTTCCGGCGACCATGAACACAGGCGTGCCGGCATCCAGCGCTTCGATCGCGGTGGACGGATACGGGTCTTCCCGTGATGTCAGCGCGAATGCGCTTGCCGCTGCATAGAACCGGCCCGTCTCATTCCGAAAACCGGGCAGATGGACATTCGCAGCCACCTCACCAGCTCCCGACAGGATCGCCTGGCATTCCTTCTCCATCTCCGGCGCCAACGCTCCAACCCAAATGAAATGCAGGGAAGGATCCGCGGCTGCTGCGGCCAGTGCCCAACGGCAGAATATGTCGACTCCCTTGCGATGATCGCCGTAGCCAACCCCGAGAATGAATTGCGCACTGTGCGGAACGCCGAATTCCTCACATAGCTGTGCATGAGCCGCCGCTTTCTGATCGAGCGAGATGATTCCGTCGCGCTTGTAGAGACCTTGCGGCTGGATCACCGGATTGGCCCAGTCGTGACCGAGCACTTCCTTCGCCGTTCGGTCACGGACCGTTTCAGAAGCGAAGACGACATGTTTCGCAAGCTTGTCCAATTCCCGCTGGTTGGCCTCCAGCTGCATCAGCGAGACAATCTCCGGCAGTTCATGAACCAGGCCGATACATTCGATCTCTTGCTCTGCCAGATAGGGTGCGAGCCAGCCGGACGCGGAAGAATTCACGATCGCCTTTGTGTAGCCATCCGACGCGAGCGCGCGGATCATGTCCCGCAGATCCCGCTCACTTGTCCGGCCGCGCATGGCCTGAACCAGCGGACCGTAAACCTGGAACCTGTCTTCCAGCGCGCCGTCGCCGCCGGCAATCGTCGCCACGTCATATCCGAACACGCTGTGAAGCGTCGCAACGAAATTGAGCGAGAGGTACTGCGCTCCGTGCCTGTGCAGGTCGTGCACCACGACAATGATCTTGCGGCGCGGCGCAGGCAGGTTGCCGGCCATGTCATGCACAAGCTCTGCAGGCTCCACCCGTTCTGCATCCTTGTCCGATTGCAGCCCCCTGCGGGTGGCGTCGAGCCATGCGTAGCCGTGTGTCAGGTCAGGCTCGATGTGCGCCCCCTCGGCCCACTCGTTCCAGGAATTGATGAAGACGAGACGCTCTGACGGATCACTGAAACGGGCCTGCACATCCAGAGCCGCCTTGCGCAGCCAGCCGGCATATTCGTCCGGACCGGTGTTCACGAACACCGTGCCCCGGTTCATCCGCCGGGCCGTATTGTCCCATCGCGGCGTCACCCCGCGGAACAGTTTGTAAGCGGGCTCTTCATAAGCCTCTGCCCGTTTCGGCAGGACGCTCCAGTCATAGATCTTGCACTCGAAATCGTCCGACACCGGAACGACAAGACCGTCTTCCGGTTCCAGCCCCATATTGTTCGGCGGGAACTCCGTCGCCGCGTCGAACCCAAAGTCTGCCGGATCCGCTATGTCGAAAGACTGCGTGCAGGTCAGATAGATTTCTCCGATCCCGTTCTCCCGGCACCAGCTACGCCAGCGTTCCGCCGTCGCCTTCGCATCCGGCAACAGGCCGGGGCGGTAGACCATCACAAGTGGCCGCCCTTTCACACGCAGGTATTTCGGATTGCGCAGATAGCGGGAAAGATAGGAGATGAAGGCGATGTCATCTTCCGGCGTGTGGTTCTGCCCCATCAGGACTTCCTGCTCACGCCCGTCCCAGGTGCGGCTCCAGCTCTCGTTCGCCCAGCAAAGGCAGAACGGGAAGTCGATCTCCTCATCCGCCGCCCAGGCTTCGATCGGCGCCTCGAGCAGGCGCTGGCCGGCAAACCAGTAGAAGTAAAAGCAGAACCCCTCCAGGCCGTATTGCTTCGCCAGCGCCGCCTGACGCCGCCGCACATGCGGATGCTCCAGCAGATCATAATAGCCAAGCTCCCCCGGTCGGATCGGCTGGTCATGCCCCTCGAACTGGGGCTTCGCCCGGCAGACATTGGTCCACTCGGTAAACCCCGCTCCCCACCATTCATCATTCTCGGGAATCGGATGGAACTGGGGCAGGTAAAAAGCGATCGCCCGTGCCAGCAGGGAGTCGGGACGCGGCAGACCCGACAGTTCCGCATGAACAGGCCGGTCGGCTTCCACAGGGCCGCGCAGCGACTGCCGAAGCCTAGCCTCGGCCAGCCGGTCGACCTCCAGCTTCCAGTTCCGATAGGTCGCGCTCCAACTGACCAGGAAGGGCAGATTGCGGAATACGAACCCAGCCACGCGATCTTTCATACCTGGCGGAAACGGCATGCGCCGCCACACCGCCCGCAGGGCGACCGAAAGCTTCCTGCGAAGTGTCTGCACCAGTCCCCCCGCAGCTCCATCAGGCTCTGTCACGTCATAACTCTCTTCTGGAATCCCGCCTGTCCTTCCTTCCATTATCGCCCTCAGGATTCAACCAGCCATCTCATGTCTGTGTTTGAATACGGCCAAGAGGAATGCTAGTCCCGCGCAATGAAAACCGGCTGCTTCACAATCTGCTCGCGCAACTATCTGGCCTACGCCCTGACGCTTCGCGACAGCGTGCTGGAGGCAGAGCCGGGTCTCGATTTCAAAATCTTCCTGGCGGACGAGCCGGTTTCAGAGAAAACGCCAGAGGGCGTTGAAATCATACCGGTTTCAGACCTCGGTGCGGAAGAAATGCGCGATATGGCCTTCCGCTATACCGTGATCGAGTTCAACACGGCCGTGAAGCCTTTCTGTTTCGATTACATGTTCGACAAGGGCGGCTACGATGCGGTGATCTATCTCGATCCCGACATTCGCCTGTTCGGCCCGATGCAGCAGGTTCACACTGCGCTGGCCGCCGGCGCATCTGCTGTACTGACGCCCCACATCTGCAAGCCCCTGCCGGAGGCCGATGCGCCACTTGAGCTGGACCTCATGCGTTCGGGCACTTTCAATCTCGGCTTCGCTGCCTTCGCCAACACGTCGGAAACACGCACCTTTATTACCTGGTGGAAAAACAAGCTGCGTGAGTATTGCCGGGTCGACCTTCAGAACGGCCTCTTCGTCGATCAGCGATTCGTCGACTTCGCGCCAAGCTTCCTTGAGCACCTCACCGTACTGCGCGATCCCGGTTACAATGTCGCCTACTGGAATTTTGCAAACCGCCCGGTAGAGAAAACCGCCGACGGCTGGACCGCAGCGGGCAGCCCGCTCGTCTTCTTCCATTTCAGCGGCGTTGCGCCAGGCGACACCAGCATTTTCTCCAAGCACCAGTCGCGCTTTGACGCGACAAACATCGGCGATGCCGCAGAGCTGTTACGTGACTATCTGGACAGGCTGGCCGCAAATAATCATGCGCGCTGGACGACCATCCCTTACGGGTTTGGTCATTTCAAGACTGGCGAACCAATTATCGATCCGATGCGCCAGGGCCCGCCGGCCAACCCAGCTGACCCTTTCGTCGCCCCGAACCACACCTATTGGAACGCACCCAGCGAGCGTGTCGAGCAGACACCGGGCACCTGTATCACCCGCCTGATGCTCGCCATTCACGAAGCCCGGCCAGATCTGCGTCAGGCCTTCCCGCTCTCAACCGCCGCCGGCCGGCGCGACTTCCACGCCTGGTTCGTTGCACACGGGGCTCGGGAGTACCGGATTGACGAGAACACGCTCGGTGCCGCCCTGTCCGAATCTGCCATCCGGGCACAAACGATTGCCCGTCACTTCGCCCGCCTTCGCCTTGCCATGTCCAAAACCAAAGGCTGACAGACAGCATCTGCGCAAATGACCCATATGCATGCTTCTCAAGGTCCGGATGCTGGCTACAATCCCCCAAAACCTAATCGTGAGCCTCAGGCGGCTACCCGGATCTGACCCGAAAGACATCGAGGTATAAATGTCCCATCAGCTCGCCCGCAACAAAGGTCCAGCATCCCCGCGTTTCGATGTCTGTTGCGTGATCGATCAGGGACCCCAGTTCTTCACAGAAGTCGTTCTCTGGGCCATTTGCGCCCGCCAGCACCTTCCCGCGGACAGATACCGGTTGATCGTCTATGTCGTCGGTAACGGCCCGGCAGACCTGATCGACTGGCTGGAAAACAGGGACATCGAAGTGCGGCAGGCTGAACGGCCGGTACCGGATTCGATTATCTGCAACGCGATTGTCCCCTTTCTGGATTCGCATGATGCCGATTGGGTTATTTCAACCAGCTCCAGCCTGTTCTTCGTCCGCGACCCCGGCCCGCTTTTTGGATCATCCCGCATCCGGGCGCTCCCGAACGACAATGCCCGGCCTCCGGCAGAGACCTTCCGGCAACTTCTTTCCGAAGCGATGCCGGACCGACCATACCGTCCTGGCTTTTCTCCCTTTCCCGGCCCCGGCGGGATGCGCGAAACCCATATCAACAACATCTCCAGCGCGATGATCGCCGTACCTGCAACCCGGTGCCGGGAGCTGGCGGAGATCTGGAAAAAATGGGCCCTCTGGCTGAACGAGAAAGCAGACCTGTTGGCAAACCCTGCCCTGTTTGCCGACAAGGCTTCATTCGCACTCGCGATGGAAGACCTTGGAGAAGATGTCGACTTCCTGCCACTGCAGGCTGGCGCGATCCTGCCGTCGCTCCTGAATATCGAAACGCCCTATGCCCTGCACATACCGGCAGCGCATGTGCCGCGCACACCCAACCGCTTTAACGAGAACAAGACCCTGCGAAAGTTCAAGCTCAGGCCTGGTGCGGCCGAAGCCATCCAGGACCTGAACGCCTGCATCCGGGAAGCGGTCCGGGAAATCAGGGAATTGCCCAGCGCCCGCAAGGCCCTCGACGTCTTCCTGAATCCGGAAATTTCTGAACAGCACATTCGGAACGAAGCCGCAAACGATCCTGAATTCGACAACCAGTCCTTCTGGGACAATCGGTATACGACAAACATCGCGCTGGGCTCCGGCGTCGGCTCGCGCGGCACCAATATGCATCTGAAGCGGGAGCTCATTTCAGACTTCCTGGATGAGATGAAACCGGAGAGTATCCTGGATGTCGGGTGCGGTGATTTTGAAGTTCTGTCCGGTATCGACCTGAAGGCGACCTATCTCGGCCTCGATGTTTCATCCGTAGTGGTCGAGCGTAACCGCGTCATGTTCCCCGGGAAAAGCTTCAAGAACACAGACTTCGCCGCCCTTGATGATGTCACTGAATACGAGGCCGATGTCGTCTTCAATTTTGAAGTCCTTATCCATCAGCATACTTATGATGCGTATACCCGGCTGGTGAGAAACATCGTGAACGCCGCCAGGAAGGGCGGTTTCATTTCGGGTTACATACAAGACCCACGGCCGCATCTCAGCAGCGCCATCATTGCCTGGCATGAACCGCTGACCGAAACGCTGGAAAAAATGGGCGCAAAAAATATCCAGATTCGCGCCGCTTCCTCCGACACTGAAGCCATGTGCTATGTTTCATTCGAACGCTGACAGAATGCCTTCCTAGATATAAACTCCCAGGACCCGTGCGAACGTGATCGTCAGATCCGTGGTGCCGGTCTCCAGTTGTTCGCGAACGAAGACCAGATTGCTGGATGAAATGGGAGACGGCTCCGTCGTCGGTATGGGCAGCGTCATCGCATTGCGCGACCCGTCCGTAAGGCTGTTGCCGCCGAAAGCCGATCCGCCGGAGCCGTCCGCCGAGAAGGAAAGTGACGCCACCCCATCCGACGAGGTGATGAACAAGCCCAGCATCACGCCTTTCTGCGGAAATACGGCGCCGAGCTGGTTTTGCAGATAACCGCTAATATCCAGCGCCACCATTTCCAGCACATTGCCGCCGGTCGGGTTCGGGTCGCCCAGGCGCAGCGTGTCGCCAGCCATCCAACTGGCAATGTGAGCCGCATCGGTTACACGCATGTCGGTCGAGGACAGGTTCCAGTCTACCCACGCTGCTTCGGCGGGTGACTTGCTCATGTTCCACACGCGCACCGCCACATTGTCCCGCATGCCATTGGAATAGATCTGGTCCACGTCCGCACTATCGAGCGTCAGGGTTGTTCCGCTTGCTGAGGCCAGTGTGAAAGTCCGCGGGATGGCAGGCCGCGAAGAATCGAGCCGCCAGATCTCCTCCACAGGCGCAGGCAGGTACTGAGCAACCGGCAGACCTGTGACCTCATGGATAACGCCCTGCGGAAACCGCAGGCGCCCGTCTGACCGCCCGATCTTCAACGCCTCAGTCCAGCTTGCACCATCCTCACTGACCTTCACATGCAGGTCGTCGTCGCCCGTCAGGCCGATTTCTGCCCGTCCTGACCAGTCCGTCTGCATCAGCAGGGACAAGGTCTTGCCGGGCGCTTCCTTGTTCAGCGTGTAGCGCAGGTTCCCATCGCCGCCCTCGGCATCGTATTGCGCAGCCCACAGCACCTTGTTCAGTTTTGCCGAGAAGGGGGTCGCCGTATCCGCCTCCGTGCCGATGCCGAGCCGGGACAGGTTCTGCAGGATCTCAGACCATACCGAACCGGACCAGACGCAGATCAGGCCCTCATCCGCAACAAAAGCCCGCCAGCCTGTCTGCGGCGCGACGAACGTCCATGCGCCGTCCTGCCAGGCAGCGATCTTGCCTTCATGGCCAGCCCACTCACCACTGGCCCCAGCCGCCACGATCCAGCAGCTGCCCTCTTCCGGCGCGGCAGGCGGCGCGCCGAGATCGCGGTCCTGCACCGTAAGCTGCACAAGCGCATCCAGCCGCTGCAGCGCTTCGTTGTAGGTGACGTGCTTCTGGGCCTGGTTCGGCAGCAAGAACGGCAAAGCGAGACGCGGTGAGGTATCCATGGCAGGGCTCCGGGGTGATTGAACACCCAGGATTCTGCGCGGACGACGCGTCCGCTGAATTCGCCTGCCCGGACCCCCTTTCCCGCATGAGATTACCCGGTGGACAGGACCGTGCCTGTGCAACGGCGCGTCAGAAAGGCGTCTCGAAATCTGCAAAGGCCGGCGCTGCCGCATCCTTGTCAGACAGCACGGCCTCCGCAGACGGAATGCCCCAATCGATCGCCAGCGTCGGATCATTCCAGAGCACAGCGCCGTCACATTCCTTCGAATAATAGTTGTCGACCTTGTAGGCGATTTCGGTATCCGGCTCGAGCGTGGCAAAGCCATGCAGAAAACCGCGCGGCACGTAGATCTGCACCCCGTTCTGTGCGCTCAGCTCCGCGCTGACCCATTTGCCGTAGGTCGGCGAACCTTTACGTACATCCACCGCAACATCGATGATCGCGCCGCGCAGAACCCGAACCAGCTTGGCTTGGGCGAAAGGCGGCGCCTGGTAGTGCAGGCCGCGGACAGTTCCCCTCTTGGCTGACAAGGAGTGATTGTCCTGCACAAAATCCGCGTCGATACCGGCTTCCTTGAAACGCTGGGCATTGTAGGTTTCACTGAAGAAGCCGCGATCATCACCAAATCTAGGCGGTGTCACGAGTTTGACATCCGGAATGGCTAATGATTCAACTTTGAGTGACATAAATGGATCTCCGCGGTCATTGTGGAACGCTGTGTGCCTCTTTGGTGCACCAGTGTCCAGACAGCGGCGATCATTACAAAACCATTAGGAATCGAGGCCTTAAAATATCCTGCAGTCTGCTTGCTTCACGTCCTGTGGGGCGTCATGTTGGCGCGCAGCCTGTTCGGCTATCTGTCCGGGAATGATGAGCCAAATTTTGCGTACCGAGTCGCCTATCCAGCAAGGTAAGGCCGCCCTCCGGCGGATGATCCTGCCCCAACCGGGTTCAGGCGCCATCACTTTCCGCGAAAACAGCCCGCTGGTTGTGGCGGGCACCTTCCAGACCGGGAATGGTATCGGCCGCGCCGCGCGCTCCTGCTATGAGGCTCTGCGTATTGAGGGCCTGTCCCCCATCGCCGTCGATCTAAGCACCTTGTTCAACCAGGCCGACACCGAAAGCGTCGTGCCGCTGTCTGCCATGCCGCGCTCGCGTAACGGCACGCTGATCCTGTTTGCCAATGCCCCGGAAACGGAACGGGCGCTGATGGCGCTGGGACTGCGCCGATGGCACGACTGGCGGATTATTGGCGCCTGGGCATGGGAATTGCCGGTCGGCCCGAAAAGCTGGGCGCGTCAGGCCAGGATGCTGTCCGAAGTCTGGTATCCCAGCCAGTATGTGCACGACGCCCTGCACCAGAAGCTGGAGACCTCTCACCGCATCGTCCCGCATTATGTGCCCGCTGCAACGGACAATCCCCGGCCGCTTCTGGCGGAATCGAATGACGGCGTGCGTTTACGTGCTCTCTGTATCGCCGACGGTCGCTCATCCCTGCCGCGCAAGAACCTGCTGTCCGCTATCCGCATGTTCACTCACGCCTTTACAGGCAATGAGAAGACAGAGCTTGTAATCAAGTGCCGCAACCTGGACCTGTTTCCCGAATATCAGCGCGAAGTGATGCAGGCTGTGGCACAGGATGTCCGCATCAAGCTGATCGATCGGATGCTGCCGCAAGATGAGCATGACTCGCTGCTGGCACGCAGTGATGTCCTCATATCGCCTCATCGGGCAGAAGGGTTTGGACTCAACCTCGCCGAGGCGATGGCCCGCGGCAAGGCAGTTATAGCGACCGGCTGGTCAGGTAATCTCGAGTTTATGAACACGCAGAATTCCATTCTGCTGCCGTACCGTATGATCCCCGTTGCAGATCCAAGCGGCATTTATAAGGGCTTCGATGGCGCCCAGTGGGCCGAGGTGGAAATCGACGCGGGCGCAAAGGCCCTGCGCGACCTGTATGACAGCCCCTCCACTGTCTCCAACCTGGCCGAAGCGGCCCACGCTTCAATTCGTCGGACGCTGGTATCGGATCGCTATACGGATGCCCTCTTCGGCCGGAATGATGATCCAGCCCGAAACCGGGAAATGGTCCGAAATACGCTGTAACCAGCCGTGACTTGCGGGCAGTCGGGCCGGTCCCCTATGTGCAGCCCACATTGGTATAGTCACGCGCGGAGTCGCTCCCCCATGTCCCTTCCCTTCATCGATCTTCAGGCCCAGCGCAAGCGCATCGAAACCGAGGTCAACGCCGCCATTCTTTCCGTTGTGGAGAGCGGGCGTTACGTGCTCGGACCGGAAGTGACGGAGCTGGAAAAACAGCTCGCGGACTGGTGCGGTGCTAAGCATTCGGTCAGCTGCGCAAACGGCACGGACGCGATCGCCCTGCCGCTGATGGCCTGGGAAGTGGGCCCGGGCGACGCTGTCTTCTGTCCGTCCTTCACCTTTGTCGCCACCGCGCAGGTCGTACCATGGACGGGCGCCTCGCCGGTGTTCGTCGACATCCTGCCCGACACCTACAACATGGACCCGGCGAGCCTCGAAGCCGCCATCGCCCGCGTGAAAGCCGAAGGCAAGCTGACGCCGAAAGTCGTCATCGCCGTGGACCTGTTCGGCCAGCCAGCGGATTACCCAGCCATCAAGGCGATCTGCGACCGCGAAGGCCTCAAACTGATCTCCGATAATGCGCAGGGCTTTGGCTGCACGCTGAACGGCAAAGCAACGACCGACTGGGCCGACATCGCCACAACCAGCTTCTTCCCGGCCAAGCCGCTCGGCTGTTACGGCGACGGCGGCGCGGTGGTGACCAATGACGACCGCCTCGCCGAACTGGTCGAGGCACTGCGCGTCTATGGCAAGGTGACGCCGACCGATGCCGCCCAGCGCAATTTCCATCACGACCCGAAATACCTGTCGCTGCGCGTCGGCATGAACTCCCGCCTCGATACGATCCAGGCAGCGGTGCTTCTGGAGAAGCTCAAAATCTTCGCCGACGAGATCGAGCTGCGCCAGAAAGTGGCTGCGCGGTATACGGAAGGCCTGACAGGCCATGTCCGCCGCGTGCCGCACATCATCGACGGCGGCAAGAGCGTCTGGGCGCAATACGTGATCGAGCACGAAAACCGCGACGGCCTGCAGGCGCATCTCGGCACGCAGGGCATTCCCTCCATGGTCTACTATCCCGTCCCGATCCACATGCAGGACTTTGCCGCCGAATGGGCCCCGCCCGCAGGCACTCTGCCGGTCACCGAAACGGCGAGCAAATACGTCATTGCCCTTCCGATGCACCCCTATCTCGCCGAAGCCGACCAGGACCGCGTCATCGACGCCATCCGCGCCTTCAACGGCTGATCGGCAGGGGCATCAGACAGCCCCTGCCGGCAGACTGCCGAGATTTTGCGCGTCCTTCGCCCGGCTTGCCAGGCGGAGCACGGTAAAGCCGAGCAGGCCGGAGGCGACAGATCCCATCAGGACGCCCAGCCGCACCTGATCCAGTGCCTCAGCGGTGCTGAACGCCAGGCTGCCGATGAACAGGCTCATCGTGAACCCCACACCTGTGAGACAAGCCACGCCATAGACCTGCAGCCAGCTCACGCCGGAGGGCAGCCGCGCGATACCCGACTTCACCGCAACATAGGTGAGGCCAAACACACCGAGCTGCTTGCCAAGGAACAGGCCCAGCGCGATCCCGAGCGGGACGGCACCCGTCAGCGCATCGAGGTCCACGCCGCGCAGGTCCACACCCGCATTGGCAAAGGCGAACACCGGCAGGATCATGTAGGCGACCCAGGGGTGCAGCCCATGCTCCAGCTTATGGAGCGGTGACTGTCCGGATTCCTTGCGCACTGCCAGAGGAATGGCGAGCGCCGTCAGCACGCCGGCCAGGGTGGCATGCACGCCAGACTTCAGTACGCAGACCCAGATAAACACGCCAACGAGGATGTAAGGCATGATCCGCTTGACGCCCATCCGGTTCAACAGGATCAGGCCTGCGAAGCCGGCGCCCGCCAGGCCGAGCGCCTGAAGCGAAAGTTGCTCCGTATAGAACAGGGCGATGATGAGGATCGCGCCCAGGTCGTCGATAATGGCGATGGCCAGCAGCAAAATCTTGAGCGCGACCGGGGCACGCGTGCCCAGAAGCGCCAGAATGCCGAGCGCAAACGCAATGTCGGTCGCAGCTGGAATGGCCCAGCCGCGCAGGGTTTCAGGGGACGACAGGTTCAGCGCCACATAGATCAGGGCAGGCCCCGCCATGCCGCCAATGGCGGCAAGCGCGGGGAGCACCGCCTTGTCAAAGGAGGACAATTCGCCCTCGAGTATCTCCCGTTTGATCTCCAGACCGACCAGCAGGAAGAACACGGCCATCAGGCCGTCATTGATCCAGAGCAGCAATGGCTTGGCAATTTCAAGCGCCCCAAGCTGGACAGCCACGGGCGTGGACAGGAGGGCGCCATACCAGTGGCTTGCGACCGTGTTGTTGGCCACAATCGCCAGGGCAGCCGCCAGCATCAGGATCAGGCCGGCAGCGCTTTCAAGTCTGAGGAAATCCTGGATACGGGCGACAACTTTGGTCATGAACAATCATCCTTACGTGTGCTGTTTGTGCGTTGAATGGCTGACAGTGCATCAGCCGGAAAAATTACGATCCCCGCCGACGGCCTTCCCTGCCTGGCGGCGGGGGTTTGGGGGTCGGAGAGCTGAACCAGCCAGGTCGTGCCTGCCGGGGGGATCGTGTCGGCCGGGAGAGCAATCCTGTCAGGGGCAGGTCCCGGCCGGGGTCGTGTGAGGTATTCTAGTCAGCGGGGAAGTCGAAGCCGCCCCTGCGGCGGGGCAGGCGTCCGCCCTCCCCTTCCCAGCGGTTTATCGCTTCGGCATCATCCCGGGACCGGATCCGTACAGGGATCAGCGGCCCCTTGCGTGGGCGGTTCTTCCGCCCACGCGGCTCTGCAAAGTCAGCCATTTCTTCGAGGAAAGCGGCGATCAGGTCTTTGAGGACAGACATGGTCATTCCCTTCGCTTCTGCACTTGCCTGAAGTCAGGCAACCCGGCGTGTACGACGCCTGCGGCGGCGGTACTGGGATGGCGTTTCCTCAATGCTATTGCCACTTACATCCGCTTTCGGACGATTGTCTGCGGCTTCCATGAACCGGCCGCCACGGCCCGGACCTGCCGGGCCAACATGGCGCCCCGTCCAGAGGTCGTCGGTCAGTCGATACATTTGATTGGTCTCCTTTCTCTTGCGATGACTGAGATATGCCGCCATATGCCCGATAGCTCAAATCGAATGTATCTTATTTTCTGATAGGTTTTTCCGAACCATGAGACCAACCCTTCGCCAACTCCAATACATCGTGGCCGTCGCGGACACGGGCCGTTTCCGCGACGCTGCCCTGCAGCTGGGCGTGAGTCAGCCAAGCCTCTCCGAACAGATTTCGGACGCGGAAGCCCAGCTTGGCGTGACGCTGATCGAACGCGCTCGTACCGGGGCAGTCCTTACACCGGCAGGCGTGGAAGTCGTACGCCGTGCCCGGATTGTCCTGACACAGGTGGAAGACCTGAAGACGGTTGCACGACAGGTCACCGGCGATCTCGCGGGCCGTTACCGGCTGGGAACACTGCCGACGATTGGCCCCTACCTTCTGCCCAGCGCAGTTCGGGAACTACACCAGCTTTATCCGGACCTGCGCCTGGGTGTTCGGGAAGAGCGGACAATCGACCTAGACGAAAAGCTCAATGATGGCCGGCTCGACATGGTCATTTCGACGGCCGAGGATCATCTGAATTCAGAGTCCATGCAGCTCTTCGACGAGCAGCTCTATGTCTGTACGGCCTCCGATGACCCAATCGGGGGAGGAAACGGGGCCCTGAAGATTTCGGCGCTCAAGGGCCGCGAAGTGCTCAGCCTTGGATATGGTCACCGCCTCAGCACCGTGGTGCAGAAACTGGCAGAAGCAGCAGGCGCGCATGTATCGACAGAATATGAAGGGACGTCTCTGGACGCGATCCGGCAGATGGCAGGCATGGGCGCAGGTGTCGCAATTGTCCCCAGTCTTTATGCGGTGATGGAAGCCAGCAAAGACCCGCACCAGATCGTCCGGCCAATTGATCATCCTCTGGCGCGCCGCCGGATCAGCCTGGTGTGGCGCGCAGGATCTCCTCTGGAACAGAACATCCAGAAACTGGGCCTGGTCTTCAGGGATGTGGCGGCAGACCTCCTGGATCAGGGAACAAAAACCAGGAAAGGAAAAACCTAACACCAATTCAGTTTCAATCGATTTTACTTATCATCCACCTTGTCTCACTTTCCGTGAACAAACTAATATGGAAGGAGGTAAGAGATTGGAATACGGTAATGTCCAGATCCTGCCGGTCCGGCCGGAATCCGCGCCGCAGCCCCCGGCGGCCACCGGTGACAACCTGAGATACGCGGAGTTCGAATGCCGCTGGGCCGGAGATCCCACCGTTCTCGAAGACGTTATCCTCGCCCGCGTCGACTGGGGGCCCTTTGAGGTCACCTGCCGCCCTCACCCCCGGACAGAAGACAAATGCCTGTGTACGGTATTTTACTTCGGTCCCTTGCGGGAGCGCCCTCACCTGATGGCGAGTTTCTGGCATGTGATGGAACGCTTCCCGTTCTATCTTGGGGACGCACGCAAAACCGAAAACAGGATGCGGGCGTACCAACCCAGCGCCGAATCCGTATCCGTCTGACACCCCTCCTCCCCGCTTCTGGCAGCTGACCAGAGCGCGGAAGGGCGGCTGGCCGCAGCCGGAAGGTGGCCGCACGTGCCTCCCCGCGCGGCAGCCTTGCCCGGCATCAGCACCCCGGAAAGCAAACCACAGGCCCGCTATAGATGGTCTATAGACGGTCTATAAATGGTGTTTGTGATGGTGTTCCCGCAGCCAGGTGCTGCTCCGACAGCGCCTGGCGCGTTGCCTTTTGCTACGGCGCATGTTACCGGCGCACAAACGCATAAAGGAATGTTGATATGGCCAAGTCATACCACGTCGCAGACATCACGCTCGCCGATTTCGGACGCAAGGAAATCGCCATTGCCGAAACCGAAATGCCGGGCCTGATGGCGGCACGTGAGGAGTTCGGGAAAGAACAGCCGCTGAAAGGCGCGAAGATCGCCGGCTCCCTGCACATGACCATCCAGACGGCCGTCCTGATCCAGACACTGGAAGCCCTCGGCGCGGACGTTCAGTGGGTTTCCTGTAATATCTACTCCACACAGGATCACGCCGCCGCGGCCATTGCCGCCAATGGTACCCCTGTCTGGGCCTACAAGGGCGAGACGCTGGAAGAGTACTGGGACTATACCGACCGCCTCTTCCACTGGCATGACGGCACGGCGCCGAACCTGATCCTGGACGATGGCGGCGACGCAACGCTCTACCTCGTCCTCGGCGAGAAAGCGGAAGCCGACCCGTCTGTTCTGGCCAAGCCGTCTTCGGAAGAAGAGATCGCCCTGTTCGCGCAGATCAAGAAGCGGATGGAAGCGTCCCCAGGCTGGTTCGCCAAGACCAAGGCTGGCATCAAAGGCGTCTCCGAGGAGACGACGACAGGCGTCAACCGCTTGTATCAAATGGAAAAACGCGGCGAGCTGCCCTTCCCGGCAATCAACGTCAATGACAGCGTCACCAAGTCGAAATTCGACAACAAATATGGCTGTAAAGAGAGCCTGGTCGACGCGATCCGCCGCGGCACAGATGTCATGATGGCTGGCAAGAAAGCCTTCGTCGCCGGCTATGGCGATGTCGGCAAAGGGTCGGCCGCTTCGCTCTCCGGTTCCGGCGCCCGCGTGGCCGTCTCCGAGGTCGACCCGATCTGCGCCCTGCAGGCCGCGATGGACGGCTATGAAGTTCTGACGATGGAAGAGGCTGCACCGAAGTTTGACATCTTCGTCACGTCCACGGGCAACCGCGACATCATCACGGTCGACCATATGCGTGCCATGAAAGACATGGCGATTGTCTGCAATATCGGTCACTTCGACAATGAGATTCAGGTCGAGGGCCTGCGGAATTTCGAGTGGACCAACATCAAGCCGCAGGTGGACATGATCACCTTCCCGGACGGGAAACGCATCATCCTCCTGTCGGAAGGCCGCCTCGTGAACCTCGGCAACGCGACAGGTCACCCGTCCTTCGTGATGTCGGCTTCGTTCACCAACCAGACGCTGGCCCAGATCGAACTGTGGACGCGCGGGCATGAGTACGAGAACAAGGTCTACACCCTGCCCAAGCACCTGGATGAGAAGGTCGCCATGCTGCACCTTGAAAAACTTGGGGTTCAGCTGACGGAACTCTCCCGTGAACAGGCCGACTATATCGGCGTAAACACGGCCGGCCCGTTCAAGCCTGAGCATTACCGCTACTAGGGTCCAGCAGGGACGCAGCATGACGACCGGCGATCACATCCTGACATTGTCCTGCCCGGACCGGGTCGGGATCGTCGCGACGCTGGCACGGCTTATGGAGGCGAATGACTGTTTCATCGCCTCCTCCCGCACATTCGGCGATACCGGATCCGGGCAATTCTTTGCCCGGCTCGTCTTCCGCGGGCCGGAGGGCGGCGAGGTGCCGCTCAGCCTACTGGGCGACATTGAAGAAGCGGCAGAAGAGCTGGAAGCCGACTGGAGCGTTGCCCCGGTCGGCCAGCGGATGCGCACGCTCCTTCTGGTCTCCCAGTCAGACCATTGCGCCAACACGCTGCTCTACGCGTCACGGCGCAAAGAGCTGCCGATCGACGTTGTCGGGATCGTCTCGAACCATGATACGCTGAAAGACCAGTTTGCCCATTTCGGCCTGCCCTGGTTCCATATTCCGGTGACGGCCGCGACCAAGGCCGAAGCGGAAGCGCGGCTGTTCAACGTGGTCGAGGAGACGGGCGCCGACCTCGTCGTCCTTGCCCGCTACATGCAGGTGCTGAGCGACGAAGCCTGCCGGGAGCTGGAAGGCCGGTGCATCAATATCCACCACTCCTTCCTGCCGAGCTTCAAGGGCGCGCGCCCCTATCACCAGGCCCACGCCCGCGGCGTGAAGGTCATCGGCGCCACCGCCCATTATGTCACCGCTGACCTCGATGAGGGCCCGATCATCACCCAGGTCACCGAAACAATCGACCACACCTATACCCCTGCCGACATGATCGAAACCGGCCGCCACCTGGAAGGCACCGCCCTTCTGCGCGCCGTCAAAGCGCATGCAGAGCACCGCGTTTTCAGCCATGCCGGCCGGACCATCGTTTTCGCCAGATAAGCCCCAGAGGAAATTGCCATGAAACTTTCCAGCCACGAATTCACTTCCGAAAGCGTCTCGGAAGGGCATCCCGACAAGGTCGCAGACCAGGTCTCGGACGCAATTGTCGACTTGTTCCTCGCAAAGGACCCGTCGGCAAAAGTCGCGGTGGAAACCCTGACTACAACCAACAAGATCGTTCTGGCTGGCGAAGTGCGTACGAACAATGGCGCGGTCGTCACCGAAGAGGAGATGAACGAAGCGGCCCGCAATGTGGTCAAGCGGATCGGCTATGAGCAGGAAGGCTTCCACTGGGAGAACCTGTCGATCGACAATCTGGTCCATGAACAGTCTGCCGAGATTGCCCAGGGCGTTGAAGAAGGCCAGGGCCTGTTCAAGGAAGAAGGCGCCGGAGACCAGGGCATCATGTTCGGTTACGCCACCAACGAGACCCCGGAACTGATGCCAGCAACGCTCGTTTACTCACACCAGATCCTGCAGAAACTGGCGGCCCTGCGCCACTCCGGCGCCCGTCCGCAGCTGGAACCGGACGCCAAGAGCCAGGTCACGCTGCGATATGAAGGCTCCCGCCCCGTCGGGGTGAACGCCATCGTCGTCTCCCACCAGCATGGCAAGGATGTGAGCCAGGACGAGCTGCGCGAAATTATCCGGCCGGTCGTGGAGGAAGTGCTGCCAGAGGGCTGGTTCCCGCCGGAAGACAAATTCTATGTGAACCCGACAGGCAGCTTCTACATTGGCGGACCGGACGGCGATGCAGGTCTCACGGGCCGCAAGATCATCGTCGACACCTATGGCGGTGCAGCCCCGCATGGCGGCGGCGCCTTTTCCGGAAAGGACCCGTCAAAGGTCGACCGGTCAGCCGCCTATGCGACGCGCTACCTGGCCAAGAACGTTGTGGCAGCCGGCCTGGCCGAACGCTGCACCATCCAGGTGAGCTACGCGATCGGCGTATCGCAGCCCTTGTCGATCTATGTCGATACGCATGGCACCGGGCGTGTAGAGGAAACCCGCATCGCCAGCGCCCTTCGCGAAATGTTCGACCTGTCCCCCAAAGGCATTCGAACACACCTAGAGTTGAACCGCCCGATTTATTCGCCCAGCGCAGCCTATGGACATTTTGGGCGTAAACCTGGCGAGAACGGCGCCTTCAGTTGGGAAAAGACCACGCTCGCCGGAGAACTCGCACGGCTGGTGAACTAAACCTCTGCCATACCCCGAAAAAGCGATAATCCGGCAAAATCTCTGCAACCTAAATACGGGTTTCGGGAGTTTTGCCGGCTTTGCGATAAATCTGGCAGTCCCTTTGCTTTCAACCATTGCCTGTTGGGCCTGTTCTGTGTGAAATCAAACTCGCTTCCGGAAGCTCAAGGCCTCCGGCTGAAGGCATTGACGCCAGACTTGCGAGGATATCATGCGCATGGACTTCCTGACCTCGGGCTCCTTCGAATCCATTTCCCTTTCCGACGGAGTATCCGGGCCAGCTTATGGCATGGCCGCACCAGCCAGCCACGTATCCGCACACATCGATTTTTCGCCCTTTGGGGGAAACGGGATGGCCTCCTCGCCTTTTCTGACCTTCGAGGGAAGTGATGGCGTGATCTCCTTCTTCAGCAAGTTTGCGTTCGCCGCAGGCGGCGATACGACCCATGCGCAGAGCTCCGGCGTTCTGTACGCCGGGGAAGACGTACCTGGAGATACCAGCACAACAGTAACACTGGCAGTTGGCGGATCTGTCACCGACACTATCGAAGTTAGCGGGGATCAGGACTGGTTTGCCGTGAACCTCGTTGCCGGACAGCGCTATCTGATCACCCTGACAGGCACAGGTACTGACCCGCTGGACGATCCTTATCTCGAAGTGATGGACTCAAACGGGAATCAGGTTCGCTTCAATGACGACTCCGGTGATGGACTGAATTCCAGCCTCTATTTCGTCCCTGAAACGTCCGGCACATACTATGTGAACGCGCATGGCTGGGAAGACGATCAGGGCAACACATCGACCGGTGAGTACACTGTCACACTGCAAGAAGCTGAGCCCATCGGAACCTACACGTACGACGAAATCGCGAACTTCATCACACATGAATTCGAAGCTCCCCATCGCTGGGCAGATACCGACCTGACCTATGATATCAGCGGCCTGAGCGCGGGCGCACAGATCCTTGCCATCCGGGCGATGGAAACATGGGCGGACATGACCAGCCTGACCTTCACCGAAGCAACCGGAAGCGCTGACATCACCTTCCAGAATACAGAAGCCGGTGCCTATGCCAGCACCTCCTACGGGGGCACGGATTCGGATGGCTATTTTATCATCACCTCCTCCACCGTGAATGTCGCGGCGGACTGGTTCGGTGGCGATCTAAGTCTGGACAGCTACACCTACCAGACCTTCCTGCATGAGATTGGCCACGCGCTCGGCCTTGGGCATGCCGGACCGTACAATTCCAGCGCAACTTATGGCCAGGACAATATCTACATCAACGACAACTGGTCCTATTCGTTGATGTCCTATTTCGATCAGTACGAAGCCGGATTTGGCAATTACCGTTTCGCGCTCGGCCCACAGATCGCCGACATTATCGCCATCCAGACCCTATATGGCACCAATCCGGACGGCACGCGGACGGGCAACACCACTTACGGCTTCAATTCTACGGAGACTGACATTAACGACTGGTCGCAGTTTGTGGTCGTGCAACCGGAAGGTACTTATGTACGTCCGCCGTCTTACGCCATCTACGACACAGGCGGAGTCGATACGATTGACTTGTCGGGTTACACGCGCGGCCAGACGCTGAGTCTCATCCCGGAGACCTTCTCGAGCCTCGGCGACCGCCCAGACAATAACTCTCCTGTCTATGTAAATAGCGTCTCAATTGCGCGCGGCACGATTATCGAGAACGCCATCGGCGGCAGTGGGAACGACAGCATTACAGGAAATTTCGCCAACAACACACTGGATGGCAGAGGCGGCAGCGACTTCCTCAATGGCGGCGGCGGAGACGACACCCTCATCGGCGGCTTCGGCGCCGACACGCTCATCGGCGGAGCAGGCTTCGATACCGCCGATTATTCTGGCGCAACGTCCGGCATCACCGTCCGGCTCTGGAATGGCACAGCAAACGGAAACGTCGCAGAAGGCGACACCCTCTCCTCTATCGAAGCTGTCATCGGCAGTACCTATGGCGACATCCTCGCCGGATCATCCGGAAACGACACCCTCAATGGCTGGGGCGGTAAAGACGTCCTCAATGGCGGCGGCGGAGACGACACCCTCATCGGCGGCTTCGGCGCCGACACGCTCATCGGCGGAGCAGGCTTCGATACCGCCGATTATTCTGGCGCAACGTCCGGCATCACCGTCCGGCTCTGGAATGGCACAGCAAACGGAAACGTCGCAGAAGGCGACACCCTCTCCTCTATCGAAGCTGTCATCGGCAGTACCTATGGCGACATCCTCGCCGGATCATCCGGAAACGACACCCTCAATGGCTGGGGCGGTAAAGACGTCCTCAATGGCGGCGGCGGAAACGACATCCTCATCGGTGGCTTCGGTGCCGACACCTTCGCCTACCTTTCAGGTGCAGATGTTATTGAAGATTTCGGAACAGGGAATGGGGATGTCATTGACCTGACGAATATTGGGTCTGTCTCCAATATGACGGAACTTCAGGCGCTCTATAGCCAGTCCGGCTCGGACGCGGTTTTCGACTTCGGGGGCGGCAACACCCTGACAGTCAGGAACCATACCTGGTCCGACTTGTCGTCCGGCGATTTCCTGTTCAGCGACGCGGCAGCAGAAGTTATCAAACCCGGCATGCCGGTCGCCGAAGTACAGGGCGGTTCGGACATCGCGCTTCAGGAAGCTCAGTTCGACTTCTCCAAACTCGGAAGCACGGAATATTCAAATGACGTGGTGGTCGAGCACGCCGCAACAGTATTCGCAATGACGCAAACCATCGAACAAACAGCTGTCCAGGCCCCCGATTTCATCGTTGAGACACAACACACATACTTTGATTATGATGTTCAGCTGCACCACGATGACTTCTTCCTTGTCTGACGGCCAGATCAGCTGAACTCCACACGCTCCTGCGAGAAGTGGAAGAGTGAACGCGTCTCATCATCGATTGTGTCTCCGGGCACGTTCAGCAACTGGTGCATCGCATTCTTGCGGTCTTTCAGGGCGTGATCGAAATCCTGTTCGATCAGCCGGTCGACGCCGGTCCGGGTCATGGCGTCCCGGACCTCCATATACAGCGTGAGTGAACCGCCGAGGAACATGGATTCGTAAGCGATCTTGCTCGCGATCTTGTCGTGAATGTCCGTATACTGGAATTGCTTTTCCATGACGGATTTGCGCTTGCAGATGAAGTCGATCTCGTGGCGGTACTGTGGATGGCGCAAATACATGCTTTTGAGCGCCATCATCTCATTGTCGATCCGTGTCTTGACCTCATCCGGGAGGGACTCGCTGAGGATGATGACGATATCGATGTCGGAGCCCTTCACCATCTCCCCCGACGCTTCATGTTCACGCGGTTCGTTGTGGGCCAGGAAGTAGGCAAGGTCGCCGGCGATAAACGCACAGAGCTGGCTGCGCAGTTCCCGTCCGAGACTGACGAACAGATGCTTCATCACTTGCTGGGCGACGCTGATTTTTTCCCGGCTGATTTCACGGTGCATGTTGGACAAGGTGCCTTGCCGTTCGATCATGCGATCGCGCTGGCCCGGCAAACCAAACAGGGAAAAAGATAGGAAATCGCGCTGGATCGAGGGGCTGAGACGCACCTGGTCCTCTCGCGTGATGTCATAGCGCAGGTAATAGCTGGCAAAGTGGGAGACGTGAAAGGTCCGGCTGCGATAGCAGGCCTGCCAGAGCGCCAGCACAGGCACATCCGGCATGGCCTCCGCCAGCTCCTTGCCGATCAGAGGACCTTCTGCGGCAATCAGCTGAACCACGCGGGTTTCAATTTCCTGAAGGTCGGTTGTCACCACGCCCTGCTCCTCTCAGCCTGAACCGGCAACGAAACTAGCCGGAGTAAACTGTTTAGACCAGAAAGGGTTCAGAACCTCGTAATGCGCTATTCGACCGTGACAGATTTCGCCAGGTTCCGGGGCTGATCGACGTCCGTCCCCTTCGCAACGGCGACATGATACGCCAACAGCTGCAAGGGAACCGCCGCCAGAATCGGAAGCGTGAAATCGTCACCGTCCGGGAGGCGTATGACATGGTCTGCCCGGTTTCCGGCCGCCGCAATGCCGGCATCATCTGAAATCAGGATGACCCTCGCCCCTCTGGCGCGGATCTCCTCAACATTCGAGATTGTCTTTTCGAACAGCTCATCCTTCGGCGCGACCACGACAACCGGAAGGTCTTTTTCGATCAGGGCAATCGGCCCGTGCTTCAACTCGCCTGCGGCATAGCCTTCCGCATGAATATAGGAGACTTCCTTCAGCTTCAGCGCCCCTTCCAGGGCGAGCGGGTAGTACCGCCCCCGGCCAAGGAACAGCACATCCTTGGCCTGGGTCAGGGTTTTCGCGATCTCCGCAATCTGTTCCTGAGCCTCCAGTGCCTCGGTCACCTTCCGCGGCAAGGCCAGCAGGTTCTTCACCGCCGTCACTTCATCACCCGGCAGCAAATGCCCGCGCTCGCGCGCTGCTGCCAGAGCCATCACAGCCAGAACAGACAGCTGCGCCGTAAATGCCTTGGTGGAGGCCACGCCGATTTCGGGTCCGGCATGGGTCGGCACAATGGCACCGGCTTCACGCGCGATGGAACTTTCAGGCACGTTGACGACCGCGATGGCCGTCGTGCCGTTTTCACGGCAGTACCGCAACGCGGCCAAAGTATCGGCGGTCTCTCCGGACTGACTGATGAACAGTGCCGGCCCGGACTGGGGAAGCACGGGCTGCCGGTATCTGAACTCTGAGGCAATGTCGGTTTCCAGCGACAGGCGGGCCGCCTGCTCGAACCAGTATTTTGCGGTGAACGCGGCATAGTATGCCGTGCCGCAGGCGATGGCGACGGTCCGGTCCGCAGCCGTGAAGGCGGCGGTTGCCACGGTGCCAATGTCCAGCGTACCGGTGGCCTGGTCGACATAGGGCATGATCGAGCGCGCAATCGACTCCGGTTGCTCATGGATCTCCTTGAGCATGAAGTGATCATATTCCCCGCGTTCGATCAGCGCGTCATTGACGGCAGACGTCACGCGCTTGCGATTGACCCGCTCACCGCGCGCATTGCGGATGTCGAAACTGTCCGGTGTCAGAACGCACCAGTCACCCTCTTCCAGATAGGTCACGTCCCGGGTGAACGGCGCCAGGGCGATGGCATCGGACCCGAGGAACATCTCTCCCTCGCCATAGCCGAGCACCAGCGGGCTGCCACGGCGGGCGCCCATCATCAGGCCCTGCTCCCCCTGGAAAATCACGGCCAGCGCGAAAGCGCCATCCAGTTCGCCGAGCGTCGCTTCAAACGCATCGACCGGGCTCAGTCCCTCACTGAGCTTCTGGTCCAGCAGCTGTGCAACCACTTCGGAATCGGTTTCGGACTCGAAGACGCGTCCACCTGCCTGCAGGGACTGCCGGAGCTCCCGGAAATTTTCGATGATCCCGTTGTGTACAATGGCCACCCGGCCGGCCAGATGCGGGTGAGCGTTCGCCTCATTCGGTTTGCCGTGCGTGGCCCAGCGCGTGTGCGCAATGCCCGTTGTTCCTTCAAGCGGATCGGCATCCAGCAATGCCTGCAGGTTCACGATCTTGCCCGGCGCGCGGCGGCGGTCGAGCCCGTCCGTACCGGCAATTGCGACGCCCGCACTGTCATAGCCGCGATATTCCAGCCGCTTCAGACCATCGATCAGCCTGTCTGCGACGGGCGCGCTACCCGAGATTGCTACAATTCCGCACATAGTCTACTCCGCTCTCACAGTTTGCTCCATAAACCGTGGCATCGGGGCAGGATAATGAAACTTTGTGAGCAATTACGACAAATTCTCTTCCAGGGCAGGTGTTGCCCTCCGAAACGGGCGCAAGACCCGGCCGATGTCTGACCTCAAAGCGGCCTGAGGGAATGTCAGCAAAATCCCAATCGGGAGGTTTGACCTCTGTAAGGACCCCTGTAAGACGGCTCCCGTAAGCGGTGCTCAATGCTAGATTAAGTTCCAACTCCCGCCATCGCCTGAAATAGACACACGAAAGAACTACGGAGCTCTGTCTTTTGCCCACTCTGACCCACCTCGACAGGCTGGAGGCCGAAAGCCTTCACATCATTCGTGAAGTTGCCGCTGAATGCGAAAACCCGGTGATGCTGTATTCCGTCGGCAAGGATTCCGCCGTGATGCTGCACCTTGCGATGAAGGCATTCTACCCGTCTCGCCCACCATTCCCGCTGATGCATGTGGATACGACGTGGAAGTTCCGCGAGATGATCGAGTTTCGTGATCGCAAAGCCGCCGAAATGGGCATGGACCTGATTGTCCATATCAATGAAGACGGTGTGAAGGACAATATCGGCCCCTTCTCACATGGCTCTGCTGTCCATACCGATGTGATGAAAACGCAGGCACTGAAACAGGCGCTCGACAAGTACAAATTCTCTGCAGCCTTTGGGGGTGCCCGCCGGGATGAAGAGAAGTCCCGCGCCAAAGAGCGGATCTTCTCGTTCCGCTCCGCCGAGCACCGCTGGGATCCGAAACGCCAGCGTCCGGAAATCTGGAACCTGTTCAATACGCGCATCAACCAGGGCGAGAGTATCCGCGTCTTTCCCCTCTCGAACTGGACCGAGCTGGACATCTGGCAGTACATCCGCCGCGAGAACATCGAGATTGTCCCGCTCTACTTCGCAGCCGAACGCCCGGTGGTGAACTGGAACGGCGTTGACATCATGGTCGATGACGACCGCATGCCGGATGAACTGGCGAAGACCGCCGTGATGAAATCCGTCCGCTTCCGTACGCTCGGCTGTTACCCGCTGACGGGCGCTGTGGAGAGCACCGCTGCCACACTCGACGACATCATTCAGGAAATGCTGCTGACCACGACATCCGAGCGCCAGGGCCGCGTGATCGACGTCGACCAGTCCGCGTCCATGGAAAAGAAAAAACAAGAGGGCTATTTCTGATGCGCCTCACCGATGATCTGATCGCCACCGATATTGCTGCCTATCTCGAGAAACACGAGAACAAGTCCCTGCTGCGTTTTATCACGTGCGGCTCGGTCGATGATGGCAAGTCCACCCTGATCGGCCGCCTGCTCTACGATTCGAAGATGATCTTCGAAGACCAGCTGGCTTCGCTCGAAGCAGACTCCAAGAAGGTCGGCACGCAAGGTGAGAATATCGACTTTGCCCTCCTCGTCGACGGTCTTGCCGCCGAGCGCGAGCAAGGCATCACGATCGATGTCGCCTATCGTTTCTTTGCAACCGATAAGCGGAAATTTATCGTCGCCGACACGCCCGGACACGAACAGTACACCCGCAACATGGCGACCGGCGCGTCGACGGCAGATGTCGCCATCCTGATGATCGATGCCCGCAAAGGCATTCTCACCCAGACGCGGCGCCACTCCTTCATCACGACTCTGCTCGGCATTCGCCGGCTGGTGCTCGCTGTGAACAAGATGGACCTGGTCGATTATGACGAGACCATCTTCAATGACATTGTCGACGATTTCTACGCTTTCGCCGACGAGCTGGCGACGGACCTGGAGATCCAGCCAATCCCGATGTCGGCGCTGGCCGGCGTCAATATCACAAACCATTCCGACGAGACCGGCTGGTATGAGGGCCCGACCCTCATGGAGTATCTGGAAAACGTGCCGGTGGGTGACCACCGCCTCAACGCCGCCTTCCGGATGCCGGTGCAATGGGTGAACCGTCCGAACCTGGATTTCCGCGGCTTTTCCGGTCAGATCGCATCAGGCACCGTCAAGCCGGGCGACCGTGTCAAATCCATGCCGTCCGGCAAACAGTCCACGGTTGAGCGGATCGTGACCGCTGATGGTGATCTCTCCGAGGCGATCGCAGGCCAGTCCGTCACACTGACGCTGGCTGACGAGATCGACGCCTCCCGGGGCGACGCCATCGTCACGGCAGACGACCCGACAGAAGTGTCTGATCAGTTCCAGGTTCGCGTCCTGTGGATGAACGAAGCCCCGCTCCTCCCCGGCCGCCGCTACCTGCTCAAGATCGGCGCCAAGACGGTGACGGCCACCGTGAACGCCCCGAAATACGGGATCGACGTCAACACCTTGTCGGACGTTCCGGCAAAGACGCTCGAACTCAACCAGATCGGCGTCACCACGATTTCGCTCGATCAGCCGATCACATTCGACCCATATGACGTCAACCGCAATCTCGGCGGCTTCATCCTTATCGACCGGATGAGTAATGACACGGTTGGCCTCGGCCTGATCGACTTTGCGCTGCGCCGGGCCTCGAACATCCATTGGCAATCCATGGATGTGGACCGCAACGCCCTGGCCGAACAGAAAGGCCAGAAGCCGGCGGTGCTCTGGTTCACCGGCCTGTCCGGATCGGGCAAGTCGACGATTGCCAACGCCCTGCAGAAGCGCCTGTTTGCCCTTGGCAAGCACACCTTCTCACTGGATGGCGACAATGTCCGCCATGGCCTCAACCGCGATCTCGGCTTCACCGATGCGGACCGTGTCGAGAACATCCGCCGCGTCGCCAATGTCGCCAAGCTGATGTCCGATGCGGGCCTCATCACGCTCGTCTCCTTCATCTCGCCCTTCCGGGCGGAGCGGCGCATGGCCCGCAACATGATGGCAGACGGTGAGTTCATTGAGATCCATATCGACACGCCGCTCGACGTCGCCGAACAGCGGGATGTCAAAGGCCTCTACAAGAAGGCCCGCGCGGGCGAGATCAAGAACTTCACCGGCATCTCGAGCCCGTACGAGGCCCCTGAAAATCCGGAGCTACGGATTGACACGGTAAACCGGAACCCGGATGACGCTGCCGAGGAAATTCTCGACTACCTGAAAGAGCACGGCTTCCTCGGCGCCTGATTTGCATACGCGAGTGTGCATACGCTTCAGGCCACAAGCCTGGGCTGGGACGGCGAAAGGAAGACAATGCGGATTTATCCCGTAATCATGTGCGGCGGCGCGGGGACGCGTCTTTGGCCGGTCTCCGTTCAGGCACACCCGAAACAGTTCCACCGCCTGGTGACGGACAAGACGGTGTTCCAGGATACGGTGCTGCGTCTGAAGGGGGATGATTTCGCCCCGCCGGTCGTGATTTCGAACCAGCGCTATGCCGGCCTTGTTCGCGAGCAACTGGCGGAAATCGAGGTAGAAGCCGGCGCGGTGATCCTCGAGCCCATGGCCCGCAATACCGCTGCCGTGGCGGCTGTCGCTGCCCGGCACATCGCCGACAAGGACCCGGATGGCCTGGCCCTGCTCCTGCCGTCTGACCATTTCATCGGCCAGCCGGACGTGTTCGTCAAAGCCGTGTCCGAAGCGGCCCGGATGGCGAAGTCCGGCTACATCACGACCTTCGGGATCAAGCCTGACCGGCCCGAGACCGGCTTTGGCTACATCCAGCGCGGCGAGGGCATCGGCGGCGCGCTCTACACCGTGACCGAGTTCAAGGAAAAGCCGGATCTGGAAACGGCGATGAAATACATCGCGGACCCGGCCTTCAGCTGGAATGCGGGCATCTTCCTGTTCCCCGCCTCGCTGATGATCGACGAGCTCGAGACCCACGCGCCGGACATTCTGGATGCCGCTTCGGCCGCGCTTGAAGCCGCCACCCACCCGGAAGGCAACATCCTGCTGGACCCGGAATGCTTCATGGCTGTGCGCTCCACCTCCGTCGACTATGCGGTGATGGAACAGACCTCCAGGGCCGCGATCTACGCGCCTCTGGACTGCCAGTGGAACGACATCGGCACCTGGGGCATGATCGGCGCGATCCGTAAGCAGGACAGCACAAACCCGCCGGTGTCGATCGATGCCGAGGGCTGCACGGTGCTGTCGGATGCCGGGCATACGGTGGCCCTGGTTGGCGTGAAGGACCTCTGTGTGGTCGTTGAGGAAGGCCGGGTTCTGGTGGCGTCGAAAGACCGGACGCAGGACGTTGGCAAGGTCGTCTCCGCCCTGCGCGAGGCGGGCCGCGACGAGCTGCTCTGAACCTGCCTGCCCCGGCGTGACAGGCTCTCAATTCAAAATCCTGTGGTAAATTCCCTCCAGCTGTCTTGCAGCGGGAGGAAAAAACATGCCGGGAGCCGAAGGTGCCGGTGCAGGGAAAAAGCCTGCCAAAACAACAAAGTATGATACCGTAATCGTGGGTGCCGGTTTCGCCGGCATGTATATGCTGCACAAGCTACGCGGCATGGGATTGAAGGCGCATGTCTTCGAAGCCGGCAGCGGAGTCGGGGGAACCTGGTTCTGGAACCGCTATCCCGGCGCGCGCGTCGATATTGAGAGCCAGGAATATTCGTTCTCCTTCTCCAAGGAACTGGAGGAAGAGTGGCAATGGTCGGAGCGTTACGCGCCTCAGGGTGAGCTGCTCGACTATGCCAATCACGTCGCGGACCGGTTCGATCTGCGCCGCGACATCAGCTTCAACACCCGTATTAACGCCGCATCATATGATGACCATACCGGACTATGGCGGATCACAACGGACCAGGGCGAGACCATAGAGGCACGCTATTGTGTCATGGCGACCGGCTGTCTGTCCGCGGCCAAGACGCCGGACATTCCGGGCGCCGGAACCTTCAAGGGCCTGACCCTCAGCACGGCGACCTGGCCGGAGGACGTCGACCTCTCCGGTAAGCGGGTCGGCATCATCGGTACCGGCTCCTCCGGCATCCAGACGATCACCACCATCGCGCCGCAAGTCGGCGAGCTGTTCGTCTTCCAGCGCACACCCAATTACAGCGTACCGGCCCATAATGGTCCGCTGGACCCGGCCGTGCGCGAGGACTGGCTGGCCAACCGCGAAGACTACCGCCAGCAGCAACGCGAATCCGGCATCGGCATCGTGACGCTGGAACCGACCGAAGAGCTGGCGCTGGAACAATCGGAAGAAGACCGCCTGCGGGAATTCGAACGGCGCTGGGCGAAGGGCGGCTTCTGCGTCGGCGCGCCTTATGCCGATACCGGCGTCGATCCGGCAGCCAACAAGCTGCTGGCAGATTTCGTTGCCGGGAAGGTCCGCGAAATCGTGAAGGATCCCGAGACGGCAGACCTGCTGATCCCCAAGACCTATCCCTTCGGCACGAAGCGCCTGGTCGTCGATACCGGCTATTTCGAGGTCTACAATCAGGACAATGTCCACCTGATCGACCTCAACAAGTCGCCTATCGAGACCATCACCGAGACAGGCTTGCGCACCAGCGAACGCGATTATGAGTTCGACGTGCTGATCTATGCCATCGGCTTTGATGCCATGACGGGCTCGCTGGAGCGGATCGACATTCGCGGCCGGGACGGCCTGAAGCTGAAGGACAAATGGGCGGCCGGGCCGCTCACCTATCTGGGCCTGACCGTATCCGGTTTCCCGAACATGTTCATGATCACCGGGCCGGGCAGCCCGTCGGTCCTGTCCAACATGATCGTCTCCATCGAACAGCATGTCGACTGGATCGCAGACTGTATTCAGGACATGGCCGAGCGGCAGCTGAACGTGGTGGAGGCCACACCGGAGGCAGAGGCCGAATGGGTGGCCCATGTGAATGAGGTGGCGACGGAGACGCTCTACCTGCAGGCCAATTCCTGGTATCTCGGCGCGAATGTGCCGGGCAAGCCGCGCGTGTTCATGCCTTATGTGGGCGGCGTCGGTGTCTACCGCGAAGTTTGCGACGATGTCGCCGCGAATGACTACAAGGGTTTCACCCTGTCCCGCGCACCGGCCGAGGCTTCCTGAAACAGGCCTGCAGATTGGCCGCAGATTGCCCTAAGGGCTTTCCCCGGCGTCCCGTCTCGAAACCTGCCTGATCCCGCGATAAGCAGGGATCAGGCATAAATATATTCGGGAGCGAACAATGGCCAAAGGGGATCTTCCTGTACTCGTCGGCGTCGGCCAGAGCCTCAGCCAGTGGGACGGCACAGCCGGGCCAGCCGGGGCGCCCTCCCCGCTGTCGCTGATGGTGGATGCGTCCAAAGCCGCCCTCGCCGATACCGGTGCGGCAGGCATCGCAGAGGCCATCGACACGCTTGCCGTGGTGCGCATCTTCGAGGATTCCGTGCGCGGCGCGCCGCACCCGCATGGCCACAACACGAACCTGCCCGGCACGCTGGCGCGTGACATCGGCGCCGCCCCTGCCCACCTGATCTATGAGACCGTCGGCGGACAGAGCCCGCAGGCCCTCGTCAACGAGATGGCGGCCAAGGTCTTCGAAGGCGAGATCGAGTGCGCGCTGATCTCCGGCTCTGAAGCCAACCGCGCCTCCAAGGGCGCACGCCGCCACGGCGTGGAGATCAACTGGGCCGACGGCGCCGACGCCGAGTATGAAGACCGCGGCACCGGCCCGATGATGCTGAGCCGCGAAGAGATCAAGCACGGCATTGTTGCCCCGGCCTATTTCTACGCCCTGTTCGAAAACGCCATCGCCGCCCGCGAAGGCCGCTCGCGCAGTGAACACCGCAAGGCCATGGCGCAGCTGTTCCAGCCCTTCACGGCCGTCGCCGCAAAGAACCCCTACTCTCAGTTCCCGGTCGAGCATTCGGTCGAGTTCCTGTCGACGCCGTCCAAGGCGAACTATGAATATGCCGACCCGTTCCTGAAATGGTTCATCGCGCAGGACGCCGTGAACCAGGGCGCCGCTGCCATCGTGATGAGTTCGTCGAAAGCTGACGAGCTCGGCATTGCGGAAGACAAGCGCGTCTATCTGCACGGCGCCGGCGAAGGCTCCGACGATTTCATTTCCGTCCGCCCACGGCTGGATGGCTCCTTCGCCATGGAGGCCGCAATCTCCCGCGCGCTGGATCAGTCCGGCAAGACGGCTGCCGACATGGCGCACTTCGATCTCTATTCCTGCTTCCCCTGCGCCGTGTTCTCCTCGACGCAGGCGCTGGGCGTCGACTGGAAAACCGACAAGCGTCCGCTGACCCTGACCGGCGGCCTGCCCTTCTTTGGTGGCCCGGGGAACAATTACTCCCTGCACGGAATTGCCGAAATGGTTGCCAAGCTTCGCGGCGATGCCGGGACGTTCGGTCTCGTCCTCGCCAATGGCGGCTGGATGACCAAGGAAGCCGTCGGTGTCTATTCAACCGCCAAGCCGGCTGAGTTCACACCGGTTGCCCGCTATGCCCGTCCGGCAGAAGAAATCGAATTGTGCACAGAGAGTTGTGTCGCCAAGCTCGAAACCTTCACGGTCACGCATGGCAAGGAAGGCCCCAACAAGGGCATTATCTTCGCCCGCCTGCCGGATGGCCGCCGCGCGCTCGCCAATGCCAGCCCGGCTGCCCTCGCCGTCTTGCGCGAGGACGCAAGCCCCGTCGGCCGCAGCGTGAAAATCACGGTGGACGGCGAAACGGGCACGTTCGACTTCACCTGATCGCTGCTATGACAGCGGCGGCTTGCCGAGACTGACGGTTTCGCCCAAATTCCGGGCATGACAACGCATTTCAAGAAGTTCGGCGTGATCGGCGGCGGCGCCTGGGGCACGGCCATCGCACAGATGCTGACCCGTGACGGCCAGGACGTGCTGATCTGGTGCCGTGAGGCAGACGTCGCAGAGGCGATCAATACGGACCATGAGAACACCGTCTTCCTGCCGGGCGTGGCGCTGAAACCCGCCCTGAAGGCGACCAGCGACCTTGCCGACCTCGCAGGCATGGATGCTGTCTTCGCGGTGGCCCCGGCCCAGCACACCCGCGCGACTCTGAAGGCGCTGAAAGGCACGCTGAAGCCCGGCACGCCGGTCGTGCTCTGCTCCAAGGGGATCGAGCTGGCGACGGGCGAGTTCATGACGCAGATCCTGAAGGACGAGCTGCCAGAGGCGGTGCCGGCCGTCATGTCCGGCCCGAGCTTTGCCATTGACGTCGCGCAGGGTCTGCCGACGGCGGTGACCTTCGCCATCGAGGACGAAACGCTGGGGACCGAACTGATCGCGGCGATCTCCACCCCGACATTCCGGCCCTATCTGGCGCATGACCTGCTGGGCGCAGAAATCGGCGGCGCGGTGAAAAATGTGCTGGCCATCGCCTGCGGTATCGCCCTCGGCAAGGGGCTTGGCCGGTCGGCCCATGCGGCCCTGATTGCACGCGGCAGCGCGGAGATGACACGGCTCGCCCTGAAGCTCGGCGCGGAACGGGAGACGCTGGCAGGCCTCTCGGGCCTCGGCGACCTCGTCCTGACCTGTTCCTCGGAGACCAGCCGGAACATGAGCTGTGGCATGGCGCTCGGCAAGGGCGACTCCCTGGACAGCATCATGGGCGCGCGCAACGCCGTGACCGAAGGCGTCGCGACCGCACCCGTGCTGCGGAAACTGGCCGCGAAACATGGCGTGGAAATGCCGATTTCAGACGCAGTCGCCGCCGTGATCGAGGGCGAAATCAGTGTCGACGAGGCCATCGTGCGCCTGCTGATGCGGCCGACGCGGGCCGAAGCCGTCACCGCCTGACGGGCTGGCCCGGAATTTGCTACAATTTCAGGGTGAAACCGGACGTTTCCTGTCATTGCAGGCATGGTAGTGTCCTGAAACCTTGCATCCCCCGGCCGGGGGAACGACAATTGGACGGTTGCATGATTGTAACCGTTGCCCGCTAGATATGGCCGCTCCGCAGCACCGGGAAATGGTCTGCCGGGTAACGGAACAGGATCCGTCTGATCGATGACAGCCCGTCACACACCCAATGAAATGATCGAGGCCCTGACGGCCTCGAAGGGTGTCGTGTTCCACCTGCTGGCCTTCAGCCTGGCCCTGAACCTGCTCATGCTGACCGGGCCGCTTTACATGCTGCAGGTCTATGACCGGGTGATCCCGTCCCAGTCGATGCCGACGCTGGTGGCGCTCTCGGTGCTGATCCTGATGCTGTATGCGACGCTCGGCATTCTCGAATGGGTCCGCACCGGCCTGTTCTCCAGCGCCGCCTCGCGCTTTGAGGACCGGCTCAGCGAGCGCGTGGCGAATGCCTCGATGGACCTCGCCCTCAAAGAGGCCGGCCAGCTCAGCGACAAGCCGCTGCGGGACCTGCGACAGCTGCGCCGCTTCTTCTCCGGCCCGGTTCCCGGCGCCGTCATGGATGCGCCCTGGAGCCCGCTTTTCTTTATCGTCCTGTTCATGCTGCACCCGATCTTCGGCCTGTGGGCCGTGTTCGGCGCAATCGTCCTGGTCGGCATCGGCTTCCTCAACCAGCGCCTCACCGACAAGCATCTGCGTGAAACCGAAATCATGGAGCGCACGGCGCAGGCCCATTCCCAGGAAATGGTCCGCAATGCCGAAGTCATCGACGCCATGGGCATGCGGCCGAACCTGCGCAGCCGCTGGCGGCAGTCCTTTGACGCCTCCGACAACCGGATGTTCCAGTCCGGCCGGCAGCTGTCCGGCTTCACCGCGGGCACGAAAGCGTTCCGCCTGTTCCTGCAATCTGCCATTCTCGGCATCGGTGCCTGGCTGGTGATCCGCGGCACCAACGGCATGACGACCGCCGGCGAACTGGTGGCCGCCTCCATCCTGATGGGCCGCGCCATTGCCCCCATTGAGCAGAGCGTCGCGCAATGGCGCTCGATTATCTCCGCACACGAATCCTGGACGGCGTTGAAGGCCATCCTGGAAAAAGTCCCGCCGCGCGGCGACGCGATGGAGCTGCCGCCGATCCAGGGGCATCTCAGCGTGGAGAACCTCTATGGCGGCCCGCCCGGTTCCCGCAAGCCGGTGATCCGGAACCTCAGCTTCCAGCTGCAGCCGGGCGACGTGCTGGGCATTCTGGGGCCAAGCGCCGCCGGCAAGTCCACCCTCGCCCGCCTGATGACCGGCGTCTGGCCGCTGATCTCCGGTACGGTCCGACTGGATGGCGCCGAACTCGGCCACTACAGCCGCGAACAGCTCGGCCGCCAGATCGGCTATCTGCCCCAGCAATCTGATCTCATGTCCGGAACGATCCGGGAGAACATCGCCCGGTTCGATCCGCAGGCTGAGCCAGCTGCCATCATCTCGGCGGCGCAGGCGGCGGCCTGTCACGACCTGATCCTGCGCCTGCCGGATGGATATGACACCGAAGTCGGTATGGCCGGGGCGTTCCTCTCTGCCGGCCAGCGCCAGCGTGTCGGCCTGGCAAGGGCGCTCTATGGCGATCCGTCCTTCGTCGTCCTCGACGAACCGAACTCCAATCTCGACGCCAAGGGCGACGAGGCCCTGCAGCTGGCCATCCGCAAGCTGCAAGAACGCCGCGCAACGACGATCATCGTGGCGCACCGCCCCAACGCGATTGCCAATTGCAACAAGCTTCTGGTGATCGAAGACGGTGAGATGAAAGCCTTCGGCCCGCGCGATGACGTGCTGTCGAAGATCCTGCCGAAGCCTTCCGGCGTGCCAAGCATCCGCAAGCGGACGGAAAGCAATGGCTGATCAGGCCCAGGCCCTTCCTGAACGCGCCCGTCAGACCGATGCCGCGCACCTCTCCGCCGTCCGCATCGGCTGGGGTGTGATCACGCTCGTCTTTGGCGGCCTGTTCCTCTGGTCCCTTCTGGCCCCGTTCGAGGGCGCCGTGCTGACGGGCGGACAAGTTGTCGTGGAAGGCAACCAGCAGGCCGTGCAACACCTCGAAGGCGGGATTGTGCGCGAGATCTATGTCTCGGAAGCAGACCATGTGACCGCCGGGCAGAAGCTGATCTCGCTCGATCCGATCACGGCCGATGCGACGGTCGATGCACTGGAAGCCCGCCTGTTCGACCTGCTGGGCACCGAAGCCCGCCTGATCGCAGAGCGCGACAACAAGCCCTCACTGGCCCTGCGCTCCGGCTTCACCGACCTTGCAGACAATCCGAAGATGCAGGATGTGCTGGACAGCCAGCAGACCCTGCTGACCGCCCGCACACAAACGCGTGCCACGCAGCTGAAAATCCTGCAGCAGCGGATCGACCAGCTCACCACACGCATCAACGGCATGAACCGCGAGATCGAGTCGAAAGACAACCAGATCGCCCTTCTGGAAGATGAAGTCGGGCGTTTCGAGAAGCTCAGTGCACAGGGCAATGCCTCCGAAGTGCGCGTCCTGGCACTCAAGCGGGACCTGTCGCGCCTTCAGGGCGAGAAGGACTCCCTGATTTCAGATATTGCCGCGACGGAGGTCCAGATTGGCGAAACGCGTAGCGAGATCCTGCGCGTGGAACAGGACTCCCGGGAAGCCATTCTGTCGGAGCTGCGCGAGACCCAGACCCAGATCGGGGAACTCAGCGAGCAAAGACTGACCGCGCTCGACCGGCGCAAACGCCTTGACATTCTTGCGCCGAGCAGCGGACGCGTCATCGGGATCCGCACGCACACCGTCGGCGGCGTTATCAACCCGTCGGAACCCATCATGTATGTGGTGCCCGAGGATGACAGGCTGGTGGCGAAGCTGCGCGTCAATCCTGTGGACATCGACAAGATCGCCGTAGGCCAGACCGCTTCCCTGCACTTTTCGGCCTTCGACCGGAACGAAACTCCGCGCTATGATGGCGAAGTGCTGAAAGTCTCCGCCGATGCGCTGATCGACCCGAATTCCGGCATCGCGTACTACGAAGTCATCGCCTCCATTCCGGACGAAGCGCTGGCATCGGAAGACTTCCCCATCGTGCCGGGCATGCCGGTCGATGCCAGCCTGCACACGACCCGCCGGACCGTGATCTCATACCTCATCAAGCCGCTGGTCGATTCCGTCTCCCGGACTTTCAGGGAATAGGCCGGTGTCGGGGCCTGCATCGGCCCCGCCTGCCCCGCCGTCACCTCTGGCAGCGCCGGGCCCGGCTGCTACAGTTCTTCCAAACTGAGGAGGAACACATGGCTTACGAGTGCTTTGAGGTCACCATCGAAGACAAGATCGCCCATATCCGGATGAACCGGCCCGAGGCGCTGAACACAATGAACAAGGCGTTCTGGAACGAACTGCCGGAAATCATCCACGACATCGACAACAATGCCCGCGCCCGGGTGATCGTGATCTCGTCAACCGGCAAGCACTTCTCCGGCGGCATGGACACAACCGTCTTCACCGGTGACCGCGATGCGCCCAAGCATGACCGCTACATCATGGCCGAAGCCCTGCGCTCCAACATCCGGCACATCCAGCACAGCTTCAGCTGCATGGAAGAGGCCCGCATGCCGGTACTGTTCGCCCTGCATGGCGGCGTGATCGGCGGGGCGGTGGACATGATCTCCGCCGGCGACATCCGCTGGTGCACCAAGGACGCCTTCTTCTCCATCATGGAGACCAATATCGCCATGACGGCCGACGTCGGCACCTTCCCGCGCCTGCAGCGCTACATCCCTGAAGGCTGGGTCAAGCAGATGGCCTATACCGGCATGCGCCTGCCCGCCGCCAAGGCGAAGGAGATCGGCCTCGTCAATGACGTGTTCGACACGCATGAAGAGATGATGGAAGCGGTGATGGGTGTGGCCCGCGAAATCGCTGGAAACAGCCCGCTGGCCGTGACCGGCTGCAAGGTGCTGATCAATTACGGTCGCGACCACAACACCGCCGACACGCTGGACTATATCGGCGTGTGGAACGCGGCGATGTTCCCGCCGCCGCACATGGCCGAGGCGTTCAAGGCACGGATCGAGAAGCGCGATCCGGACTATCCGGACCTGTCGGAGCTGCGCGACACGGCGATGTAGACCGGGCCGCGGAACTTCACTTACGCGCCTGGATCTGATTGGCCTGCACCTGCCGGGAAAGTTCCGGCGGACGGCGCTTCTGCACCACGGGACGCAGGGCGAAGCTGGACTTGATGCTGCGCACTTCCGACAGACCGGCCAGCCGCTCTGTCAGGAAGCGTTCAAACTCGTCCAGACCGTCCACGGCAATGCGGAGCAGATAGTCATCGTCTCCGGTCATGAGATAGCAATCCATGACTTCAGGCGATTCCTCCATCGTCTTCTCGAAAACAGACAGGGTCTGGCGCTTCTGGTCGACCAGAGACACCCAGGTGAAGACCGAGAAAGCGCCGCCCAGCAGCGCCTCTGACAGGTGCGCCTGATAACCCTGAATCACGCCCATCTCTTCCAGCTTGCGAATACGGTTCACCGTCGGCGTCTGCGACAGGCCGACGGCGGCAGACAGATCGGAAATGCTGATCCGGCCCTGCTCGGTCAGGGAATCAAGAATCCTGATGTCAATTTTATCCAGAGCAGTCATTATCACCTCTAAATATCAAATCTGGAGTAAAATACATAACTATATGGTCAAATGACAATGTGAATTAGTGGGATTTCCTGCGGGCCGGATGGTAATCTCCCCAAACACAATGACCCGTACGCAACAGGACACCCGCTGCGTCCGGAAGGCAGTTATGTGGTAAAGGGAAACAGACATGCCGAACGAGCTGGATCATCTCAAAACCCTCGAACAACGCCTGCTCTGGCTTTCCGCCTGGATGGTGCACAATGCCAATCACCTGCGCCCGAAGGGCGAAGGCGATGTGAAAGTGGGCGGGCACCAGGCCTCCTGCGCCTCGATGGTGTCGATCATGACGGCGCTCTATTTCCACACGCTGAGGCCCGAAGATCGCGTGGCGGTGAAGCCGCATGCCTCGCCTGTTTTCCACGCGATGCAGTACATCATGGGCAACCAGACACTGGAGAAGCTGAAGAATTTCCGCGGTTATGGCGGCGCGCAGTCCTATCCGAGCCGCACCAAGGATGTGGACGATGTGGACTTCTCCACCGGGTCGGTCGGTCTGGGCGTGGCAGAGACGGCGTTCGCCTCCCTCGTGCAGGACTATCTCGCCGCCAAGGACTGGGCGGAAGAGCGCCCGCTTGGCCGCATGGTCGCGCTGGTGGGCGATGCGGAGCTTGACGAAGGCAACGTTTACGAGTGCCTGCAGGAAGGCTGGAAACACGACCTGCGCAATACCTGGTGGATCATCGACTATAACCGCCAGAGCCTCGACGGCGTCGTGCATGAGGGCCTGTGGGAGAAGATCGAGTCGATCTTCAAGGCCTTCGGCTGGCGCGTTGTCGTGCTGCGCCACGGCGCCTTGCAGCGGGCAGCCTTTGAGGAGCCGGGCGGCGAGGCGCTAAAATCCTGGATCCAATCCTGTCCGAATGCGGATTATTCGGCGCTGACCTATCAGGGCGGCGCTGCCTGGCGCAAGCGCCTGATGGACGACCTCGGCGATCAGGGCGACGTCTCTGCCCTGCTCTCGAAACGCAGCGACGAGGAGCTGAACGCCCTGATGAACAATCTCGGCGGCCAGTGCCTCGAGACGCTGACCGAGGCCTTTGACAGCATCACCGATGACCGGCCGACCGTGTTCCTCGCTTACACAATCAAGGGCTGGGGCACGCCGTTGGCGGGCCACAAGGACAATCATGCCGGCCTGATGAATCCGGCACAGATGGCGGACTTCCAGCAGCATATGGGCGTGCCGGAGGGCGAGGAATGGGAGAAGCTGGCGACCGTCGAAGACAAGGACGGGATGAATGCCTTCCTTGGCAAGGTGCCGTTCTTCGCGGCAGGCTCCCGCCGGTTCACGGCGCCCCGGGTCAAAAGCCCCGGCCCCGTCTTCCTGGACGACCGCACGCTCTCCACGCAGGCCGGCTTCGGCAAGATCCTCGATACGCTGGCCAAGGGCGAGAGCGAGATTGCGGACCGCATCCTGACGACCTCACCGGATGTCACCTCCTCCACCAATCTCGGTCCATGGGTGAACCGGCGCTCCCTCTTTGCCCGGACGGAAAAGGAAGACACCTTCCGCCAGCAGCGCATCCCCTCAACGCAGAAATGGCAGTTCTCACCGGCTGGCCAGCATATCGAGCTTGGCATTGCGGAGATGAACCTCTTCCTGCTGCTTGGCGCAGCGGGCCTGTCGCATTCCCTGTTCGGCGAACGGCTGATCCCCATCGGTACGGTCTATGACCCGTTCGTGGCGCGCGGCCTCGATGCGCTGAACTATGCCTGCTATCAGGATGCCCGCTTCATCATCGCCGGTACGCCGTCGGGCGTGACGCTCGCCCCGGAAGGCGGCGCGCACCAGTCCATCGGCGCGCAGCTGATCGGGATGAGCCAGGACGGCCTTGTCAGCTTCGAACCCGCCTATCTCGACGAGCTCTCCATCATCATGGACTGGAGCTTCGACTATCTCCAGCGCAGCGGCGAGAACGATCCGGACGAACGCACCTGGCTGCGCGACGAGACCGGGGGCTCGGTCTACCTCCGCCTGACGACGCGACCGCTGGAACAGCTGGACCTAAAGGCACGCGACGACCAGGCCTTCCGGCAGGGTGTCGTCGATGGCGCCTACTGGCTGCGCGAGCCCGGCCCGAACTGCGAAGTCGTGATTGCCTATCAGGGCTGCGTCGCCCCGGAAGCCATTGAGGCCGCCGGGCGCATCGGCAATGACCGGCGTGACATCGGCGTGCTGGCGATTACGTCGGCAGACCGGCTGAACTCCGGCTGGACCGCAGCGCGCCGCGCTCGGGCCCGCGGTCATAGGGATGCGACCAGCCAGATTGAACGTCTGATGGCGGATGTTCCGCGCGATGCAACGCTGATCACGGTGACCGATGGCCACCCGGCGACGCTCGCCTGGATCGGCAGCGTCATGGGCCATCGCACTGCGCCGCTCGGCGTCGAGCACTTCGGGCAAACCGGCACGATCGATGACCTCTACCGGCACTTCATGATCGATGCAGACTCGATCGTGGCGGCAGCGAACTATCTCTCCGCTGGCCGGCGGATCGGCCTCAGCGTTCGCTAGGCGGGATCAGGCCGCGGAGCGCACCAGTTCGAAGTGAGACCGCACAGTCGGCTTATCGTCTGGCGTGGTGACGCGGCCGGTTTTTACCAGTTCGATCATGTGGCCGAGAACCGACATGGCCGCTGCCGGATGGAGGCGCTTGTCGACGTCCTTGTACATCTCTTTCACCATTTCGGGGATCAGATTCTCCCCTTCCGAAAGATGATGCAGGATGGCCCGCTCACGCTCGCGGCGATGCTCGGCATATTCGGTGATGAAATGTTCGACGAAGTCACGTCCCTTCACCGGATCACCATGCGTCGGATAGAGCGCGTCGAAATTCATCGCACGGATCTTCTCGAGGCTGCGCATATAGTCGCCCATGTCCCCGTCCGGCGGGGCGACGACCGTGGTGGACCAGCCCATGATATGATCGCCTGACAGGCAGGTATTCTCTTCACGCAGACCGAAGCAGAGATGATTGCAGGTGTGGCCGGGCGTCTCAATCACATCCAGCGTCCAGCCAGGGCCCGAAATCACATCGCCATCGCCGACTTTGACATCCGGCATGAAGCCGAGATCGTCCGCACTGCCAAGCTCGCCCTTGGCAGTCGGCACGCCGCAATTCTTCGCATAGGTCTTGCAGCCCGCCCACTCGGCCAGCGGCTGGGCCAGCGGTGAGTGATCGGAGTGGCCATGGCTGACCAGAACGTGGGTAACCGTCTCGCCTTCCAGCGCTTTTTTCAGCGCCTCGAAATGTTCCGGCTGCTCCGGCCCCGGATCAAGCACGGCCACTTCGCCATGCCCGATGATGTAAACCCCGGTTCCGACATAGGTGAAGGGGCCGGGATTGTTTGCGATCACCCGGCGGATCAGCGGCGTCATCTGCTGGACGACACCGTATTCGAATTCAATTTCCTTGATGTAAGGGATGGCCATTTGCAGTCTCTCGATATTCAGCCTGCAGACATGCCCTTATCGCCGTTTCGGCGCGAACCGTGTCCCGAAAGCCTGTGCCATACGGCGCGTCGCCCTCAGCTTGGACCCAAGCTTCAGGGCAACCGGCGGGCCCATGTCGGTCTTGTTCGCATCGACGATATAGAGTCGTCCGCTATTGCGGTCACGTAGACAGTCAATGCCGCCCCAGTCCAGACCCATTTCCTCAGCAAAGCGCTCGATCACGGTGATTTCATCCGCCGTGTAACAATTGCGAGGCTCATCCAGAAGCACTTCGACATTCTCATTGGCGAAACGGCGTTCCAGCGGGCGGCGCTTGCGGAAAACGACGACCGGTGAGCCATTCACAAGGCAGCAGCGCAGATCTTCGACGAGGCCGCCTTCGATCTCGTTATCGACAAGCACCTGATAGCATTTGCCCGGTACGGCCTCATCCAGCGGGCCTTCGAGTACGCGCCCGTCATGGGCGGCGTTGAGTTCGGACTTTTCCACCATCCGGCCAGGATACGTTGTCGGATCGACCGCCAGCGAATAACCGGCGGCCTTTTCGAAGGCGATGCCCACTTTGGACTTCGACACATCGTGGCAGGCGAAATTGACGAGGCGTGCGCCTTCCTTGACGTCCGGCAGCTTGTTGTTGGTCTCGGTGCAGTCGTCGAACTGCATGACGATGTCGGCCTTGGTCACATCGTCGATCAGCTTCGCGCCAGCCACATGCATCACAGGCCAGATGAAATACCAGGGGCGCGGCTTGTCAGGATAGAAAGCGATGGTCGGGCGCTTGTGGCCCTCGATCCGGCGCCAGATGCGCCAGGACTGGGCCGCACCATAGAAAGCGAGCCATGTGAAAACGTCATTGAACAGCGACAGGGTGAGCGGAATCCGTGCACCGGTTTTCTTCACCAGCATTGCGCCGTCGTCGTACTTGAAATCGGTCAGCCACAACCGGTCTGTCATACCGTACTCTCCTGACTGGCGAACAATGTATCACAACACGGTTCGCGGCCGGTTTCCTGCCTCGCACGCCGCCAGCTCACTGACAACACACTTAATGCGGCGCATTTGTGATCACCGGCCATACGGAACTGCCCTTAGAGCAGTGATTCGATACTGGAAAGATCGTAGCCCGCGCCTGCTGCAGCGTCGACAATTTCCTGGCTGGTGCCCTGTCCCGCATGGGTCAGCGCCCAGGCGGTGATACAACGGGTCCCGGTGCGGCAATAGGCCAGCACCGGCTGAGGCGCCTCATTGAGGATTCCGCCCATACGTTCTACGATTTCCGGCGTCGGGGCGCCCGAAAACGGCAGCGCCACAAAGGTCAGGCCAAGAGCTTCGGCTTTGGCCCGGATCGGCCCCATCCGCGGCTGTTCGATGCCGCCTTCCCCGTCCGGCCGGTTGGCAATGATGGTCTTGAAACCGGCTGCAGCGATTTCTTCGACATCTTTTTCGGAAATTTGCGGAGCAACGGCGAATGCGTCTGTTACGCGGCGTATATCAGCCATTTGGGAGGGTCCTGTCTGTTGAGACGGTCTTGATCGATTCGGATACCTAGCTAAGGAAGGATGTGCGTTCTGCCAAGGTTTTGACGGAACACCTTTTCACGACCGCCCTGCAACAACGACGGAAATTTGCCCTTGTCCTCCCTGCAGCGCGCCTTCAGCCGGATCCCCTGGGCCTATACTGCCCGGCGCCTGCTGATCGCCATTCCCACCATGCTGGCCATCATCACCATGGCCTTCCTGATGATGCGCGCAGCCCCTGGCGGACCTTTCGACGGCGAACGCAAACTGCCGGCGGCCACTGAAAAGGCGATCGCCGCCAAATTCGGCTTCGACAAGCCTCTGCACGAGCAATATTTCGACTATGTCGGCGGTGTGCTGCAGGGCGATTTCGGCCCCTCTTACAAGACACTCGGCAAGAGCGTGAACGACCTGATCGCCGACGGCCTGCCGATTTCGCTCACGATCGGCTCTCTGGCGATGATCCTGGGCATAACGCTGGGCACATTGCTGGGCGTATTTGCGGGGCTCAGGCAGAATTCCTCGGCTGATTATGGCGTCATGGGGCTCGCCATGTTCGGGATTTCCATCCCAACCTTTGTGACCGGGCCGATCCTGATCCTCATTTTTGCCCTCGGCGCGGGCATATTTGCCGTCGGCGGCCTGGGCACCTACCCCAATATCGGCATGAACTGGCACAATATGACCCTGCCGGTCATCACGCTGGCGCTACCGCAGATCGCCATCATTTCCCGCCTGATGCGCGCCTCCATCATCGAGACGATGCGCTCCAACCATATCCGCACTGCCCGCTCGAAAGGCCTGTCCGAGCGCCAGGTAATCGCCCGGCACGCGCTGCCCGCCGCGCTGCTGCCGCTGATCTCCTATGCCGGACCGGCGATGGCACGGGTGATGACCGGCTCGGTCGTGATCGAGAAAGTGTTCGGCCTGCCGGGGCTCGGCTCCTACTTCGTCAATGGCGCCCTCAATCGCGACTACACGCTCGTGATGGGCGCGATCATCGTTTATGCTGGCCTGATCGTGCTCCTGAACCTCGTTGCCGACATCCTGTACGCGGTGCTCGACCCGAAAGTGAAGTACGACTGATGAGCCAGGCTGACCCGCTTCTTGACCCGACCGGACGCGTCGAACCCGTCAACCAGGCGATCGCCGGGGGCCGCTCCCTGTGGGACGATGCCCGTGCCCGCCTGTTCCACAACAAGGCCGCCGTGGCCTCGATGTGGGTGCTCGGCGTACTGGTCGTCATCGCCCTGATCGGCCCGATGGTCTGGGTGCATGATTACCGAACCATTTCCGATGCCCGCGCCATCGCGCCCACACTCGAGGACTGGCACCTCCTCGGCACAGACCTTCAGGGCCGCGACCTGCTGGCCCGCCTGATGATCGGCCTGCGCATCTCGCTGATGGTCGGCGTGGTGGCAACGGCCGTCAGCCTCGTCATCGGCGTGACCTGGGGCGCGACCGCCGGCTATCTCGGCGGCCGGATCGACAATTTCATGATGCGCATCGTGGATGTGCTCTACGCCCTGCCCTTCATCTTCTTCGTCATCCTGCTGCTGACCGTGTTCGAACGGAACATCTTCCTGATCTTCGCCGCCATCGGGGCCATTGAATGGCTGACCATGGCGCGGATCGTCCGCGGCCAGACGCTTGCCATCAAGGGCAAGGAATTCATCGAGGCCGCCCGTGCCGCCGGCGTCAGCCGCCGCGCCATCATCCTGCGCCACATCCTGCCGAATGTGATCGGCCCGGTGGCCGTCTATGTCACGCTGACCATTCCGGTCGTGATCCTGGCGGAGAGCTTCCTCTCCTTCCTCGGCCTCGGCGTGAACGAACCGCTGACCTCGCTGGGCGTTCTGATCTCCGATGGCGCAGCCCGGATGGAGGAGAAGCCCTGGATGCTCCTCGCACCGGCCGGGACGATGGCCGTCACCCTGCTCTGCCTGAACTTCATCGGCGACGGCCTGCGCGACGCGCTGGACCCGAAGGACCGTTAGACGTTCACAATATTCGTGACGTTCTCGCGGAAGTAATCCAGCAAACCATCCGTCTCATGTGAGATGATGAACGTCACGCTCGTCACGTCGCACTGTCTCTCACCGTAGAAGAAGCGCTGATTGAAGCGCGTCAGATGCCAGCCATCTCCCAACGCGAAGACATCAATTCCCAGCGCTTCCGTGCCCTTTGGAAAGACCTCCTGGCCAAGCCGCACGATCACACCCATCAGGGCCTCGCGGGAATTTGCCAGCTGCCAGCTTGTATCCGCCTCGTCGCGGAAGTGGTCGATGCGGAAATCCACGTCGTCCGCAATCAGTTCGAAGATGGACGGATCGCCGGCAGCGAACCTGGAAAGGACCTGCCCAATGGTCGTCTCTGCTGTTTTGGTAAGGGTCGGTTGCATGTTCAAAGCTCCTTTCGCTGTGATGCCTTCCATATGCGACCGCACCAAAGATTAGGTAATTGCTATTTTATATATATTTGATATAGTCATTGACTATGATAGATCTGACCACACTGCGCTACTTCACCAGTGCCTTCGAGGCTGGAACCTTCAGCCAGGCAGCACGTGCGAATGGCGTCAGCCAGCCGACCGTGTCGGCAGCGATCCAGAAGCTGGAAGAAACGCTGGGCGGACCTTTGTTTCAGCGATCCAAGTCCGGCCTGACACCGACCGTGCTGGCCCGAAAGCTCTATTCCGACGCGGAGCAGAGCGTCACCCATCTCTCGACTCTGGAAGCCAGGCTGCGCGACCTGCCGCAGCAGACCGTCCGCTTTCATTGCGCGCCCGACATTCTCGTTCACGGGATTGCTGCGGACCTGAGCCGCGTCCGCCGCAAATCCCCGACATTGACCTTCAGCTTCACCGAAACCGCAGAAGACAGCGATATTGCCTATCTTTCGGAAGCCTGCGTTCCGGGAAATCACGCCTTCATCCCCCTGACGGAAGAGCCATTCTGCGTCGCTGTCGCGCGCTTTCATCCGCTCGCCTCACAATCCGGTCTGGATCTGGCCGATCTGCAGGACTATCCGCTGATCCACCGGCCCTATTGCCCGAACGCGGATCATATGCAGCTTGCCCCCTCTCTCGTGTCCCCCGTCGCGCAGGCCATGAATGACAGCCAGTTGCTGGAGCTGGTGGCTGCCGGGCTGGGGGTCGCTTTTGTCCCCCGCTCGCATGGAGACGGGCGTGACGACATCACGATTTTGCCCCTGCGCGACGTCGAGACCGGAAGCCGCAAAATCGGCATTTCACATCGCAAAACCGCGTTTGCGAAAGGGCTGGCGCAGGATCTGACCCTCACCCGTCCGGTATCATAGTCACGACGCCTTGCCTCGCCAGCGAAGGCCCGGCACACTCCCCGTAAAGGGAGGACAATCCATGCACCCGAAAGCAGCGATCAGCGCTGTCCTGCTCAGCCTTGCGCTGGCAGCTGCGCCCGCCGCGTGCGCCTCCCCGCCTGTGGAGACCGCCATGACCGCCCCAGAGACCCACACCTTCCAGTCGTTCGACGGCACGACCCTTTCCTATCTCGAGCTTGGCGACGGGCCGGTCGTTCTGCTGCTCCACGGCTTCACGGCGAATGCGGACCTGAACTGGGTCCGGCCCGGCGTGGCGCAAAAGATCGCGGACGCCGGTTATCGCGTCATCGCGCCGGACATGCGGGGCCATGGCGCCTCACCGGTGCCGGACGATCCGGCCAGCTGGCCCCGCGATGCCATTGCCCGTGACCAGATCGCGCTGATGAAACATCTGGGCACCGAACCTTATGCGGTGGTTGGCTATTCCATGGGCGCGATCAGTGCGCTGCGCTACGAGCTCCTGTCCCGCTCCAGCGGCCGCCTGGTGCTGGGCGGCGTCGGGGACTCTGTGGCGGACGAGAGCAATTCCAGCCGCAATGACGGCTTCCGCGCTGCCATCGAAGCCGCCATGCGCGGAGAAGACACGCCCGCAGCCAAGGCCATCCTTGCCCGGGCGAAAGCCAGCGGCGGCACGCTGGAGGGCTATCTCGGCGCGCTGTCGGCCCGGATTTATACCGGACGCGACCTGCTGGAGACGTTCGACCTGCCGGTCCTGGTCATCACCGGTGATCAAGACACGGACAATGGCTCCGGCGCGGCGCTGGCCGAGATCATCCCCGGCGCGCGGTACAAGCAGATCACCGGCACCCATGTGTCCGCCGTGGGTGACCCGGCCCTGCCGGAGGCGATCATCGCCTTTCTGAACGAAGGGCGCCAAGCCCTTGCTGAATGAAGGGCGCTAGAGCCGCGCTTCGAAGTCTTCGAGGAACAGCTTCACGCGCTTGGCATTGGCGCCAAGGTCCGACAGGCCCACGCGGCTGACCGAACGGACATCCACACGGGATCCGCTTTCGCCTTCCGGCAGGACGCGGATCATGACGTCATCCTTGAACTCGAACCAGAAGGTCGTATCGGTCGCTTCGATGCGGCCTTCCTGCGGTTCGGCCGTGACGATGGTCCAGCCCTTCGCGTTCACCGTTTCCAGCGCCGCCTGATAGGCCATGTCGAACGGCACCGACGGCAGCACCACGGTTTCGAGATGCGGATACGGCGCAGAGACTTCCTTTTTCTGGCGGTCTGGGTCGAACTCGGCCTCTTCCTGCACTTCCGAGACGAGGCGGCCTTCCATGCCCGGCCAGTTGCCCTTGGCACCCTCGGCGATGACCGGCGCTGCCTCGATCTCATTATAGGCCCCGGTCGAGGCCCGGGCGGAGAGGAGCGCCGGGGTCGGCATGATCGGGTTTGCCCAGTCGGTCTGGATGTCGTGCAGCGGCGGCAGGCGCTTGGCGTTCTCGCGCGCAGCGAAGAGGCGCCCCATGGACAGGCCCGCGACCAGCAGGGCCGCCAGCGCCAGGATGAAGGGCCGTTTGCGCGGCGCCGCGACCAGCGACACGAGGAGCGCGATCATCGAGACAGCCAGCGCCGTCATCACGATTTTGGGACCCCATCCCATGGTCAGCGTGCCGAACCCGGTGCGCCAGTCCCACAGGCCGAGCTTGGTGCCCCCGGCCGCTATGAAGAACCAGAGGGCTCCGAAAATCGCGAAGGCGAGCGCAAAAAGCGAAAATTTACCGCGCCAACCACCGCTCTGGTCCGAATGGGTCATGGGCTTCCCTCTCCCTGTTGTCCTGCCGAGGCATACAGCGCCTATACGTTTTTGTCGCCCCTGATGGATCAATCCTGCGTGAGGGTGAGACTGCAGACACCGCATCCCCCCTCCGACCGCTTCGCGGCCACCTCCCCCGCTTCGCAGGGGAGGATGAGTCCGGAACGTGCGGCAGGAGTATCCTCCACCGCTTGCGGGGGAGGTGGCAGACGGCATAGCCGGCTGACGGAGGGGGGGGAAAGCAGCACGTGCGGCCGGAAACGCGTGTCGCGCTCCGGCAAGTTTGCTGATTGTGGCGAGGCTCAACTCGAATCCGGCCAGCGTTTCAGCGCGTCGTTCAGCTGCACCGTCAGCCCGCCCGAGACGAGGCCCAAGTCAGCCGGCATGCGGTGCGTGTTGGGGATCGGCGGCACGTGGGGCCGGGCTTCGCCTGCCGCCTGCCAACGCTGGATCGTGCGGGCGAGGCATCTTGCCCGGCGTTTGTGATGCTTCAGTGTGTCGAGCATGGCATTCCAGCGGGCGATCAGCGGTGCGGCCGGGACAGGGCCGCGCGTCGGCACAATGACAGGCCCTTTCAGAAAGTGCGGGCATGGACGCGATGGCGCTGGCACCATGGTGAAGATGTAGCGGTACTCTGCATCCGGCTTCTTCGGCTCGTAATAATTGCTGCCGATGCGGGGCGTCAGCGGGGCCAGTTCCATCTGCAAGGCTTCCAGAAAAATCAGACGGCGGAGCAGAACGGCCAGCCGCTTCAGCTCCGCCCGCACGCGCCGGTTCACCGATTTGGCAATCGTCTGAGGATTCTTGAACAGGTCCACATTCACGCCCGCCTCCGCAATGGCGCGGGCGATCGTGTAAAAGGCCTGAGAGAAAAAATCGGTGCAGTCTGTCATGGCGGGAAGAGTGCCATGGGACGTTATCCGGGGGATAGAACGGCCGGCTTTTCGCGCGCTGTGTAACAAGTCCGGGCATGCACTGGTGGGTATCGCTTCGCTCAACCCACCCACTTTGCCACTCCGATAACTCGTCCTCTGACGCTAATCTCCAGAATTTGTATGTGTCACGCCCGTCTTCCCTGAAAGGGATGACCACTTATCTGGAGGCAGATCCTTCATTCGCTTAATAACAGTCTCCGCATCATCGAGTATCCAACTTCTATACTCTCGCTTGATCGCACCAAAGTCTATGTTTCCAAGAACCCGCCACAGCGCGTATGGAATTGCATTTGCAAATTCGCAGGTTCCAATTTTTTTGCGAAGAGACAAGGCTAAATCATAAAGTTCGTTCAACTCCCGATCAGAATAATCGCTGTTCCTTTCAAGAGCGATGAATGCCGACATATCTTCCACCAGCTGTTCAACACGAATACCTTTGTCTTCGTTCATTTTTAGCCCTCAGCAAACGTAAGGTGGGTTGAGGCGAAGCCGATACCCACCAGCTGTGCCGCCATCCTAAACACGACTTTCTTGCACGCACATACCCCTGCATGACTTGCCATGATCATACCGGACTATGGCGGATCATGAGCGGTTTACGGCAGGGTGGAAGCTGAACTCCCATCCCCCACCCCGTAAATCTCCTCAATTGCCGGAAAGTGGTTTCTCTGAGACACTCCCCCCAATAAAAAACGGGAGGTAACATCATGCGTAAACTGAGTATCATTCTCATTCCGCTTGCGCTCGCCGGATGCGAGGCGATGGAAATCCGGGAGTCCCAGAAGGCCCCGCTGTCACAGCAGATCGACGAAGGCCGCGGCGTCGCATCCGCCGTCTGCGCGAACTGTCACGGCCTTGACCAGCAGGACGCGCTGCGTGCCGATACGCCGGCCCTGCGCCATGTGCTGAACAATTATGATGCCGACACGCTTCACGAGAATTTCGAGGAAGGCCTGAAGGTCGGCCACCCGGACATGCCGCAATTCCATTTCGGGCCGCTCGGCGCCGATGTGCTGCTGACCTATCTGAAGAGCATTCAGGAGCCTGAGCCCGCAGACGGCTGACCGTGACGGGCCGTGACGGGCCGGAGCGCCCCGGCTGAAACTGCACCCGGGGCCAATCCGTAACATTCACGAATTGCGTTCGGCGCCGCATCGCGCGATCATGGCCGCTATTCTGGTAAAGGAGAGCGCCATGCGCCGCCTGGTCTATGCCCTTATTCCGCTGTCTCTGCCCCTGATGGGCTGCGTGCAGGCATCGCCCTATGAAGCCGAAATTGCCGAGGTTCAGGCACAGGAAAACCTGGGCCTGACCGGCCTGCCCGTGGCCGAGGAAATCGCGCTTGGCCGTCAGGTCGCCTCCTCCCAATGTGCCGACTGCCACGGCATCGACAAGGAAGACGCCCGGCGCACGGATGCCCCGGCCCTGCGCTATATTCTGGCCGACTATGACGGCGACGCGCTGGCCGAGGATTTCCGCGACGGGCTGAAGGTCGGCCATCCGGAGATGCCGCAATTCCAGTTCGGGCCGAAAAGCACCGATCTGTTGCTGAGCTATCTCATCAGCATTCAGGAGCCTGACCCGTCGATCCATGTGACCGACGAGGGCTGAGGCCTACTTCGCCAATGCCTACTTTGTCTGGCCGCCGTCCACCGGCAGGATGGCGCCGGTGATGAAGCTCGCCAGCGGGCTCAGCAGGTAGGCGGCGGCAGAGCCGATCTCGTCCGGCCGTCCGAAACGCTGCAGCGGCACTTCGCGGCGGATCCAGCGGGTCCACGCATCGCCGCGCGGGCCGGTGGAGCGCTCTTCCCAGTCCCCGCCCGGGAAGATGATATTGCCCGGCGCAATCGCATTCACCCGCACGCCGGACGGCCCCGCCACGCGGGCGAGTTCCTTGGCGAGATGGTTCATTGCCGCTTTCGACGTGCCATAGGTGACTGGCGTGCCGAGCGCGCCAAGACCGGCAATGGACGAGATCATCAGGATCGAGCCCTCGCCGCGCGGCTCCATCTTGCGGAGCGATGAGCGGGCAAGACGGAAGGCGCTGTCGAGATTCTGCTGCAGGCCGGCCGTCCAGGTCTCGTCGTCCACCTCATAGCCGGGCGGACACGGGTGCAGGCCGACATTGGCGACCGAGCCCCAGAGCGGGTCGAACTCATGCTCGATCGCCTCGACCATCTCGTCGATGGTTTTCGAGTCGCGCAGATCCCCTGCCCGGGCCCAGACCTTGTGCTCGCCATATTGGGCGGCGAGGCGGGCGCGCTGTTCCTCCAGCGCCTCTGCCCCGCGTGCCGCCATGGCGACCTTGGCCCCTTCGGCCAGAAGGGCTTCGACAATCCCAAGGCCGATGCCGCGGCTCGCGCCGGCAACAAAGACCACCTTATCTGTCAGACCAAGATCCATGATGCTTACGCCGTCGGCAACTTGTAGTCCTTGAACGTATCGCGCAGGGCCAGCTTGTTGATCTTGCCGGTTGCGCCGAGCGGGATGGAGTCCACGAAGGCGATGTCATCCGGGGTCCACCATTTGGCGATCTTGCCTTCCAGCGCCGCGAAGATTTCCTCCTTGGTCGGATTTTCGCCTTCAGCCGGCTGAATGATCAGCAGCGGACGCTCGTCCCATTTCGGGTGGTAGACACCGATGGCAGCGGCGTTGGCGACCTTGGGATGACCAACCGCGATGTTCTCGATGTCGATGGAAGAGATCCACTCCCCGCCGGACTTGATCACGTCCTTGGCACGGTCGGTAATCTGCATCGTGCCGTACTCGTCCATGTTGGCGACGTCGCCGGTGTCGAAATAGCCTTCGGCATCCAGCACATTCCCGCCGGCGCCCTTGAAGTAGGCTGCCGCAATCCCCGGTCCGCGGACCAGAAGGCGTCCGGACGTCTCACCGTCCCAGGCCAGATCATTATGTTCATCATCGACAATCTTCAGCTCGACGCCGAAGGGCGGACGGCCCTGCTTCAGCTTCTGCGCCATACGGGTGTCGATGTCGGCGTTCACCATGTGCGGCGGCAGGGTGCCCAGCGTGCCGAGCGGCGAGGTCTCGGTCATGCCCCAGGCATGGACGACGTCGACTTCATAGTCTTCCTCAAAGGCGCGCAGGATCTTCTCCGGCACGGCCGAGCCGCCGATGATCACCTTCTGCAGGTGCGGCAGTTTGAGATCGTTCTGCTGCAAATGGGTCAGCAGCATCAGCCACACGGTTGGCACGGCGGCGGTGATCGTCACCTTCTCCGTGTCGAGCAGTTCGTAGATCGAGGCGCCATCCATCTGCGCGCCGGGCATCACCATGTTGGCGCCGGTCGCCGGGCAGCTGAAGGTCAGGCCCCAGGCATTGGCGTGGAACATCGGCACCACCGGCAGCACGACATCGTTCGCGCCCATGCCGATGGCATCGCGCTGCATGGTGATCATCGTGTGCAGGACGTTGGAACGGTGCGAGTAGAGCACGCCTTTCGGGTCGCCCGTCGTGCCGGACGTGTAGCAGAGACCGCAGGCGGTATCTTCCGGGAAGTCGCCCCAGCGCACATTGGTGGAGCGGCCATCGATCCAGATGTCGAAAGGCACGGCGCCCAGCGTGTTCTCCGGCATCGTGTCGGCGCCGGCATATATGACGAAGGACTTCACCGTCGGGATCGTGTCCTTGATCTGCTCGACGATGGGCAGGAAGGTCTTGTCGAAGATCAGGACCTTGTCTTCGGCATGGTTGATGATCCAGGCGATCTGCTCCGGGTGGAGGCGCGGATTCACCGTATGCAGCACGGCGCCGATGCCCATCGCGCCATACCAGGAAGCCATGTGGCGTTCGGAGTTCCAGCCGAGCGTGGCGACACGGTCGCCGAGGCCGATACCTTCATCCTTCAGCGCGGTCGACACCTGCTTGGACATGTCGAACAGGTCGCCATAGGTGATGCGCTCGATGTTCCCTTCCACGCGGCGCGTGACGATCTCACGGGTCGGATTGACCCGTTTGGCATGCTCGAGAATTTTGTTCGTTGTGAGCTGCCAGTCCTGCATCAGGCCTTTCATGCCGTGTCCTCCTTTGGACGCCTGCCGTGGCGTCATTGTCCTGTAACCGAAGTGTGTGTATTCGCGCGGGTGACGCGAGGCAAGGAATTGAGGGTCGCACCATGAAAAGATTTGCATTTTCCGTGATGTCGCTGGCTGTTGCAGCCTGCGGCGCAGCCGGCCCCGCTGGTCCGCAGCCGGGCGTGGAGAACGCAAATATTTCTTCGCCCACCCTCCCCTTGCCGGAATATTTTGACTGCCTTCGCAAGAATGGCGGCATGGTCATTGCGGCTCATCGCGGCGGACCGGACACAGGATTTCCCGAAAACGCGATCGAGACCTTCCAGCATGGATTCGACAAGGGCATCCGCGTGTTCGAGATCGATGTCGCCGAAACGAAGGACGGCGTGCTGACCCTGATGCATGACGACCGGCTGAATCGCACCACGACCGGCTCCGGCTATGTCTCCGATACGGACTGGGCCACCATGAGCGGACTGGAACTTGAGGACAATGACGGACGGCGCACCGGCTTCCATCCGCCGAAACTGACCGACGCCCTGATCTGGGCGAAGCAGACGGGCGCCGTGCTGGAGCTGGACAAGAAACCGACCACCAGTTTCCGCAACATCGCCGCTGCCGTGAAAGCGACGGACGCGGCAGAGAATGTGATCATCATCTCCTACAATGACGACCAGGCCGCCGAGATCGCCGCCATTGATCCGGGCCTCATGATGACGGCCTCCGCTTTTGGCGACCGGGATGTGGCGAAGCTGGAAGCGCGGGGCGTGGACCGTACCCGTCTGATCGGGTGGACCGGCGTGGACGAACCGAAACCCTATGCCTGGGAACGGCTGGCAAAGGTCGGCGTTGAACCGGCCTTCGGCACGCTGGGGCGCGCGGGCGAACGGCTGGACGATGTCTATCTCGCCGATGGCGATGCCAGCGAGTATGACGCGCTGGCGGCGCAGGGCCTCGTCCTGCTCGCCACGGATGAGCCCTATCGCGTGGCCGACATGATCAAGGCAGACGATGTCGGCCGTGAGGCGTGCGGGCGGTAGGAGCCGTATTTCCGACCGGAAGTACGTCCCCCCCTCCGTCAGCCGGCTTCGCCGCCTGCCACCTCCCCCGCAAGCGGTGGAGGATGGAAGACCGGGAGCGGCATGCTTTTCCTCCCCTGCGAAGCGGGGGAGGTGGCCGCGATGCGGTCGGAGGGGGCCTGCGGTCTCTCTCTCGCGTCAGGCCTTCGCGGCCACCGCGCGCTGCCACACAATGAAGATCACCGGCACGACCAGTTCGATCCCCATGCCGACGACGAGGTCCTGCGAGGGCGCGCCCATCGTCATGTAGGACACGACCCGGCCAAGGCCGCCGATAAATATCGCCGCGCTGATCAGGAACAGCGTGCGGCCATGTTTCTCAATGGCTGGAATGATCGACCAGAGCAGAAAGGCGACGACAAGGTACATGCCGGAAAAGTACCGGTACTGATTGTCGAGATCCACGGTGACACCGTCGGGCGACAACCGCCCTGCCCCGCCCAGAAAACCAAGCAAGGCAAAGATCACCGGAATGAGCGAGAAAACGCCAAGGAAGACCTGCAGGCCACGTTTCATGGATAACCCCCTGAATGATGCAGGGCGCGGACAGGAATTGCCACGCCGAATGCCAATAGGTGCCCGAACCTCTCCGTGTTGGCAATGATTGACGTTGCGCCCCGGAAGGATTATGTGCCCCTCAGGCTCTGGGACGCCTGCCGCTCGCAAGATGCAAGTCTTACGGTGAAGATCCCCCGGCGTGAGAACGCCGCGACGAAAAACGACGGAACACCGGTCCATCCGGCAGTCCCGCGGCAAGGCGAGCCCCGCTGACAAGCGACTGCCCGGACAAGGATGATTCCGATGTCTTATCTATCGATCTCAAATCGCGACCAGGCCAAGGCCCGTGCGCGTGAATTGCGGGCGGAACTGGCAGCAGCCGGAACGCCCGTCTCTCATTCCGAAGCGCTGGAATGCGTGGCGAAGGAACTCGGCTATCGCGACTGGAACACGGCCTCGGCCCGCCTGTCGAACATGCCGGAAGTGGTGCTGCAGGTCGGCGACCAGGTGTCTGGCCGTTACCTGAAACAGGCCTTTGACGGCCGCGTTCTGGCCGTCCGCGAAATGGCGGGCGGCACAGCCTTCGAAGTCACGCTGGAGTTCGACGAACCTGTCGATGTGGTCGAGTTCGAGAGCTTCTCCAACTTCCGCCAACGGGTCACCATAACGATCTCCTCCGCCGGGGTTTCGTTCACCAAGACGAGCGATGGCGTGCCCCACCTTGTCGTGGAGCGTACCTCCATCGGTTTGGTCTGATGGCCTATCTTGCCCCGACACAGGAACTCGGCCGGCGCTTCGTGATGCGGGGCCTGACCGGGAATGTCATCATGCTGAACCTGATCCGCTTGCGGACGGTTGCCGACTATACGGGCTTTCCGGACATTGCGCCGGAAAGCCCGATCAGCGGGCGAGCGGCGTATGACCTCTATATCGAGCATACGCTACCCTATCTTGAGAAAAGCGGCGGCAGGCTGGACTTCCTGGCCGAAGGCGGCAGCTGGCTGATCGGCCCGGAAGACGAACGCTGGGACCTGGTTCTTCTCGTGCGCCAGAAGGACATGGAGACCTTCTTCGCCTTCGAGCAGGACCCGGACTATATGAAAATCCTTGGCCACCGCACGGCGGCGGTGGAGGATTCCCGTTTGCTGCCCTTGGGAGAAATTTCTTCGTGACGCGTCACTCCCGGCGGGCGAAGCCCGTCTGGGAGCCCATCTCTGAACGAAGCAACAGGCCCGTCCGGACATGACGTGCGTGCGGGTTCGTTCAGAGATGGGCCCTCAGACCGCTTCGCGGTCGAGGGTGACGCCTCATTGGAAATCCTGCGCTGAGGCCGACTACGGATAAAGCCGTCCGGTTTCCCAGCCGTCGCCTGCCCGCGTGAATTTCAGCCGGTCGTGCGAGCGGAAGGCCTGGTCCTGCCAGAACTCGATCTCGACCGGCGTCAGGCGGAAGCCGCCCCAGAATTCGGGGCGCGGAATGTCCGGCCCGTCGCCATAGATTTCGGACAGTTCCGCAATGCGTTGTTCGAAAACGGCGCGATCGGGCAGCGGGCGCGACTGGTCGGAGGCGATCGCGCTGATCCGGCTCTGCGCGGCCCGGGTGGCGAAGTATTCGTCCGCCTCGGCGTCCGTGACACGCTCGACCGTGCCGCGGATGCGGACCTGGCGGCGGAGGCTCTTCCAGTGGAAGCCGAGTGCGGCCACCGGATTGGCCTTCAGCTGCTGGCCCTTGGCGCTTTCGAGATTGGTGAAGAAGACGAACCCGGCCGGCGTCACCTCCTTCAGCAGCACCACGCGCACATCCGGCATGCCGTCAGCGTCGACCGTGGCGAGCGACATGGCGTTGGAATCGTTCAGCTCCTTCGCCCGCGCCTCGGCCATCCAGTCATTGAACAGGGTGAACGGATCTGCGGCGTTCCGGATCAGCGGCTTGCCCGTCGGGTCTGTCGCATACTCTGCCGCACTCGGGCTCGGCGGGATGATCGTGTCGGACGGCTGTTTCGTCATGGGGCCCTCTGGGGTCTGATCCTGATTGTGCCAGTATAGGTGTGCCTGCCGGTTAGCGAAACCGCGATAAGGTGACACTCCGGCGATCCCCGTATACGCAAGAGGGAAAGCAGCAGAGGGAGGCCACCGCCATGCAGAAACTGATCCTTGCCGCCATACTGGCCGTCCTGGCACCCGTTACAGCCGTGGCGCAGCCGGTCATCAACGCCCCCTTTGGCGAGCCTGTGGACCAGTCGATGATCGAAATCGACCCGCGTTCGGTGGTCGAGCAATATACCGGTGCCTTCAATGCCCGCGACGTGGACCGGATGGAAAGCCTCATGCATCCGGGCATTCAGGTCATGGAAGTGACCGCCGCCGGCACGGATATGGTCTCCGAAGGCTATTGGGCCATCGTCTCCCACTGGCTGGAGCATATCGAAGACGCGGATACGCCGGTTCTGGAGCTGACCGGCTGGAGCCAGCTGGATGATTATGTCACCGCCATCGAAACCAGCCGCCGCACCGGACCGGACGGGACGACAGAGGAGCAACAACGCCTGACAGTCTATCAGGTGACCGGCGACGGGGCGATCCGCCGGATCTGGTATTATCCGCCGGTCGAGGCCGAATAAACGCCTCTGAGCGGGTGATTCACCTGCGGCAATGGCGCAGCACGGCTTGCCCTCGGGCGACAAATTCGCCATGTGGAGGCCACAGAATTCAGCTCTGCAAGAAGGACCTCCCTCGTGAAACAGCCTGTCAAAGTTGCCGTCACCGGTGCCGCTGGCCAGATCGGTTACGCCCTCCTCTTCCGCATCGCCGCTGGCGACATGCTCGGACCGGACCAGCCGGTTGACCTTCACCTGCTGGAAATCACCCCGGCGCTCGGCGCCCTGAACGGCGTCGTGATGGAACTCAACGACTGCGCCTTCCCGCTGCTGAACAACATCGTCGCCACCGACGATCCGAATGTTGCCTTCAAGGACGCGGACTTCTGCCTCCTCGTCGGCGCCATGCCGCGCAAAGAGGGCATGGAACGCAAGGATCTCCTGTCCGCAAACGGCGGCATCTTCGGCCCGCAGGGCAAGGCGATCAACGATCACGCCTCCCGCGACGTGAAAGTGCTCGTCGTCGGCAACCCGGCCAACACCAACGCCCTCATCGCCCAGCAGAACGCCCCGGACCTCGATCCGAAATGCTTCACCGCCATGGTCCGCCTGGACCACAACCGCGCGATGAGCCAGCTGGCCGAGAAGACCGGCACGCACAATACCGACATCAAGAACATCGTGATCTGGGGCAACCACTCGGCCACCCAGTATCCGGACATCCACCACGCCACGGTCAAAGGCGAAGCTGCCAAGCCGATGGTCGACGATGCCTGGTACACCGGCACCTTCATCCCCGACGTTCAGCAGCGCGGCGCGGCGATCATCAAGGCGCGCGGCGCCTCCTCTGCTGCTTCGGCTGCCTCGGCCGCTATCGACCACATGCGCAGCTGGGCCCTCGGCACGCCGGAAGGCGAATGGGTGTCCATGGGCATCCCATCGGACGGCTCCTACGGCATCAAACCGGGCGTGATCTACGGCTATCCGTGCACCTGCAAGGACGGCAAATACGAGATCGTGCAGGGCCTCGAGATCAACGACTTCTCGCGCGCCAAGATGGATGCCACCGACGCCGAACTGCGTGAAGAGCGCGCCGCTGTCGAGCACCTGTTCAGCTAAGGGCTGACAGGCCTTCAAGGGCAGCCATGTCTCACAACACGTTCGGCCACCTTTTCCGTGTGACGACCTGGGGCGAAAGCCACGGGCCGGCCCTCGGATGCGTGGTCGATGGCTGCCCGCCCGGCCTGCCGCTGGATGAAGCCTTCATCCAGCAATTCCTGGACAAACGCCGCCCCGGCACGTCGCGCTTCGTCACGCAGCGCCAGGAGCCGGACGCGGTGAAAATCCTCTCCGGCGTCTTCGAAGACGACCGCACAGGTGGACCCGTCACCACGGGCACGCCCATCTCGCTGATGGTCGAGAACACCGACCAGCGTTCGAAAGACTATGGCGAAATCCGCGACCGCTACCGCCCCGGTCATGCCGACTATCCCTATGACGCCAAATATGGCGTGCGCGACTATCGCGGCGGCGGACGGTCCTCCGCGCGTGAAACCGCTGCACGCGTCGCGGCTGGCGCCGTGGCCCGGCGCGCCCTGGGTGACGGCATCGTGATCCGCGGCGCTGTCGTGCAGATCGGCCCGCATGCCATCAACCGGGACAACTGGAACTGGGACATTGTCGAGGACAATCCCTTCTGGTGCCCGGACGCGGACATGGTGCCCAGATGGGAAGAGTTCCTGGACGCCACCCGCAAGGCGGGCAGCTCCACAGGCGCAGTCGTCGAAGTGCAGGCCAGCGGCGTGCCCGCAGGCTGGGGCGCGCCCATCTATGGCAAGCTGGACGGTGAACTCGCGGGCGCGATGATGAGCATCAATGCCGTCAAAGGCGTCGAGATCGGCGCGGGCTTCGGCGCGGCCAGCCTCTCCGGCGAGGAAAACGCCGACCAGATGCGCGCAGGCAATGACGGCCCCCTCTTCCTGTCGAACAATAATGGCGGTGTGGCGGGCGGCATCTCCACCGGCCAGGACGTCATCGTGCGCATCGCCATCAAGCCGACCTCCTCCATCCTGAACGAAGTCCAGTCCGTCACCCGTGACGGCGAGAATGTGGACGTGCGCACCAAGGGCCGCCACGACCCCTGTGTCGGCATCCGCGCCGTGCCCGTGGCTGAAGCCATGATGGCCTGCGTGCTGGCCGACCAGAAACTGCGCCACCGCGGCCAGACCGGGCGCTGAATTCCCTCCTCCCAAAAAAAGTCCCCGGCGCCGCAGCACCGGGGACAGTGTATTCCCGTTGGAGAGGTGGGAAGCTTAGAATTTCATGACGCCGCCGACGGAGATCACGTCAGCATCGGTGTCGTCGCCTTCGTAACGAGTGACATCGGCGCGCAGGCCGAACTTGTCGTTCAGGAAGACCTTGCCGCCAACGCCATAGGCGAAGCCGTCATCGTCACCCGACGCACCGCCCACACCCGGGACGTCGACATTGTACTCACTGGTGGCGTAACCGGCGCGGGCGAACAGGTCGACACGCTCGGCAACCGGCATCTGGACAACACCGAAGGCTGCCAGCGAATTGTCGAGTTCGACATTGGCCGCGCCGACATCGTCGTCACCGATACCGATCGAGGCTTCACCTTCCACACCGACATGCGGGTTGAAGAAATAGGTGCCGCGGGCGGTGAGGGCGTCGAGGTTCGCGCCGTCGGCGTCGAAGTGCGAGTAAGCAGCGCCAAGTTCCACATTCCCTTCAGCAAAAGCAGGGGCCACAACGGCGATGGCGGCGAGCGAAGCGAGTGCAAGTTTCATTTTTTTACTCCATTGTCCGCAAGATTGCGTGGCCCTGAATTAGGTCTGCCGCTTCCGGAAAACAGCTTACGGAAACACAATCTTCGCATGCTGTGATCTACCTGTGGCTGCGCCACAACACTTTGTGAAACCTCAGTAATTTACTGAAATTTGAGTGGCAGAAACGCGGCGCACGCCTATGCCGCAACGTTGCCACAATCCGGTCACGCATCAATCACAGGGCTTAATTGCAGGCCTTGTCAGAGAGGGCGCCGCCAGGTGGTGACTTTTGTCAGAAAGGCGAGGGTTTCACGCTCTTTGGCAAAGCCCTTCCCTATCGCGGCCGCATCCACATCCCAGGAAAGGTAGGAATTGTAATAAGGCTCATGGAAGCCATGCGGGAAATATTCCAGCACGCCGTCAATGCCCTCATAGTCACCGAACTGAACGCTGTCGGCCAGAACGAACAGGCCGCCCGGCTTCAGCACACGGAATACTTCCGCCAGAACGGCCGGGCGCACTTCCGGCGGCAATTCATGAAACAGGAAGATGGAGACAACAATGTCCAGCGAGGCATCCGGCAACGGCATGGCCTCGGCCGCTTCGTGGAAGATGTCCACCTGCGGCCAGGGCGCAAGACGTTTCCGCGCAGCATCGGTATAGTTCGGGGACAGATCAAGCCCGGCAGCCTGCAGGCGGGGCCAGACATTCATCACCCTCTTCAGGAACCGTCCATTGCCGCAGGCCACGTCCAGCAGGGACACGCCGCGCTGGTCCCGGCCTTTCAGCTCCCGCGCGATTTCCGCCAGCGCCGCGCGGCGCATGGCGTCCGCCGTGCCGGTGAACAGGGCTTCGACCTGCGTGTCATAAAGCTCCGCGCTCTCATCGCTGAACCAGCCGCCGGACTGGTAATGGAAGTTCTGGCGGTAATAGTCCGGGTAGCGGTTGGAGCCTTCCGGCAGCGTCGCCTGAACTTCGGTGGCGTTGCGGGCCTGCCGCCGCCGCTCAACCGCCTCGACATCCGCCTGGAACGCGCGGGCAGATTTCAGGGCATTGGGAAGGTGAGCGATGCTCACATCGCGCGGCGGCGGATAGAGCCCCGCCTCCACATTGCGCCGGTCCTGCAGGAACAGGTCGAAATAGGCCTTGCGAAGCTGCGCCATGTCCGGCTTGCCGCGTGTCGGTGTGAAATCCGGGTCATCCGGCCGGTAAAAGCCGGTTGTGCGCGACTTTGCCGCCCGCATCTGCGCGGCATACCAGGCCGAGCGCATGCCCTGCGCCGCCGCGTAACGGGCGCGTCCTGCTGCAAGGGCGGCACGGTCGAACAGTCCCATGGCATGAATATGTGACCGCTGCAGGCGCACGTCCAGCCTTTGGGCCGCCTTCAGGTCCGGTTCAGGTTGGCTTTGCCACTCTGCCGCTCAGACTGGTGGTTCTGCGGCCACCGGAAAAGGAGAAAACGAGATGGTGAAGTCTCTTCTGATCGGCGGAATCGCCCTGACGGCCATGGTTGCCGCCCCGCTTGCCGCTTCTGCGCAGGCCTATGGCTATGGCACGCCCTACAATTCCGCCTGCGAACGCCAGAACAAGGACAACAAGACAGCCGGCACAGTGATCGGCGCCATTGTCGGCGCAGCAGCCGGTGGCGCGATCGGCAACAATGTCGGCGATAATGACAGCCGCTGGCACTATAATCGCTATGGCCGTCATGGCCGCTACGGCTACTGGGACAAGGGCAACAATGACGGCGAAGTGGTCGCCGGCGCCCTGCTCGGCGCAATCGTCGGCGGCGTGGCGGGCAATGCAATGGCCTCCAACAGCGCTACGCCTTGCCAGACGGCAACGCCCTATGGCGGCAGCTTCCGCGCAGACTATGGGGCTTACCCCTATGTCTCATCGCAATATTCCGGCAGCTCGATCCCGCAGACCACGCAGGGCCTCTATGGCAGCCCGCAGGACCTGCGCAGCCATCCGGGCCGCACGGCAACGCCGGCTCCGGTCAGCTATCCGGCCTATCCAAGCTATCCGGAAACCCCGGCCCCGCGCGCGTCCGCCCCGGCCCCTCAGCCTGAGGAATGCCGCACCGTCTGGCGCGAAGTCACCCTGCCGGACGGACAAGTGGTCCGCGACCCGGCCACGGCCTGCCGCGAGGGCTATAATGGTGCGTGGGAAATCGTCGGCGAAGACGAACTCTACGGCGGCTATTAAGCCTTCACCGCATGGAACAGGCGTTCGGCATTGCCGTCGCCGCCGGAAATCGGGCTGGCCGTCCAGGCATGGATGGGCCAGCCTTTTTCTTTCATCCAGACTTCGAACCGCTCCGCTGCAGCATCGGCGGCGGCAAGGTCGGTGACGATGCCGCCCTTGCCGACATGATCGCGGCCGACCTGGAACTGCGGCTTGAACAGACCAACGAAATCCGCCACCGGCGCGGCGAGCGACAGAGGCACCTCCAGCAACTTTTCCAGCGAGATGAAACTCGCATCACACACCAGAAGCGTCGGGGCCTCCGGCAGTCTGTCCGGGGTCAGGCTGCGCGCGTCAGTGGCTTCCAGATTGGTGACACGCGGGTCGGCCGCGATCCGCGGATGCAGCTGCCCGCGCCCGACATCCACGGCGGTCACATGCCGGGCGCCGTTCAGCAGCAGCACTTCAGTGAAGCCGCCAGTCGAGGCACCGATGTCCAGACATGCCTGCCCTGCCGGGTCGATACCGAAAGCCTCCAGCCCGTGGGCCAGTTTCAACCCGCCCCGCGAAACATAAGGGTGCGCCGGATCGGCCTCGATCACGGCATCGGCCGAGATGTCCTGCGCGGGCTTGGTCACCTGCACGCCATCTGCGCGCACAAGGCCCGCTTCGATGGCAGCGCGGGCACTGGCGCGGCTTTCGAACAGGCCAAGTGTCACAAGGAGGCGATCTGCACGATCTTTCATGGAACGGGCTTTCCTGACACGCGTTGCAAACATGCTATAGCAAAGACCCGCAAAGAGGAGACTCCCCATGATCAGCCGCATTGCCCTACTCGGATCTGCCATCGCCCTCGGCGCCTGTGCCAGCGTCGCACAAGCCACACCGCAGGAAGCAGACGCACCGGCGGCAGCCCCGCCCGCAACCACGGAAGACGCAGCTCCAGCCATGCCGATGGACATGCCGGGTCATGAAGGCATGATGGACCATCAGGGCATGATGCCGGAAATGCCTGGCCCGGACGAAGGCGTCTTCCCGAGCATGGCGCACGGCACGGCCGACATGATCGGTCTCGAAGGCCAGAGCATCGGGTCTGCCAACCTGCTTGACGGCCCGAACGGGCTGATGATCCGCGTCGAACTGGCGCCCGGCAGCCTGACACCCGGCTGGCACGGCATCCACCTCCACGCGACCGGCGACTGTTCTGACGTCGGCATGTACAAGATGTCCGGCGGCCATGTCGGCAAGATGGAAGGCGGCCACGGCCTGCTGAATCCCAAGGGCCCTGAAAATGGCGACTTGCCGAACATCTGGGCCGCGGCCGATGGCTCGGCCGGCTATGAGGCCTTCACCACGCTCGACACGCTGGGTGCCCTCGTCGATGAGGACGGCTCTGCGATCATCATCCATGAAGGCGAAGACGATCACATGACCCAGCCGATTGGCGGCGCCGGTGCCCGGGTTGCCTGCGGCGTGATCAAGTAAGGTCCGCGTTCAATCTGCGGAGCGTGTCGGCGCCCATCTTCGCATGACGGGGATGATCGTGCCGGCCCGTTTCCAGCAGCAGGACCCCATACATGACGGCCCAGCCCCGCGCCCGGGCGAGGGTCGCGTCGCTCATGCCATAGGCGTCGATGGCCGCGCGCCGGGCGTCGGCAGATTCGAACAGGCCCCAGATGGAGGCGAGGTCACTCGCCGGATCACCCGCGCAGATGTCCCCCCAATCGATGAACGCGGCAAATCTTCCATTCCGGACAAGGACGTTTCTTGCATGCACATCGCCCGCCACCCAGAGGCGCGGCAGGTCAATCGGCGCGGCAAGTCCCGCGCCCCATGCCTGCCGGATCTCTGGTGTGATCGCATGCGTTTCCTCAGCAAGCAAAGCCATGCGCCGCTCTATGTCCTCAAGCTTGTTACTGAGTGGACACCCCCGCACATCGCTGGAGGGTGCATCATCCGGAGCCAGCCGGTGCAAGGATTTCAGGAAGCCGGCCAGGACCGGGGCTTCTGACGCATCTGGCGGGGTAAGATCGGCCGTCTCCCCTTCGATCCATCTCAGTACACTCCACACATAAGGATACCCGTCCTGCGGCTGGCCCGTGCGCAGAGGCACCGGCACTGGCAACGGTAACCGGGGCGCCAGCTGCGGCAGCCAGCGCTGTTCGTTGCGCAGCAGCTGGTCGGCCACTGTCCGGCGCGGCAGGCGCAGGACGAGATCATCGCCGAGGCGTACCATCACATTGTCCCACCCCTCCCCGGCGAACCGGACCGGCAGTCCGGCAAGGTCAGGATGCTGCGTCTGCAACAGATCACGGACCAGGCTTTCAGTGATGTCGACCTCTGCGGCCGGGGACCCTTGTGTCATTTGTCTGTGCCCTTGCGCTGCCGCCCGCTCCGTTCCACTTTGCCCGGCCATAAAGCAAAAAGAGAATCGGAGCGAAACAAATGGCACGGATTACAAGACGGGGCGTCTTGCTTGGTGGCGCGGCAATGAGCGCTTTGGCCGCCTGCGGCCAGACCGGAACCCAGACGGCACCGGAAGCCGCCGTTGGCATCGCAGCGACACCGGCCGCAGCCCCTGTCTCGCCCGCCTCTTCCGTCCCATCCGGCTGGATTGACGGCACCGAAATGACCGCACGCATTGCCAGCGGCGAAACCACCTCACTGGCCGAGGTCAACGCTGCCATCGCGCGTACCAATGCCGTGAATGGCAAGCTCAACGCCGTTGCTTCCGAAATCTTCGACACCGCCCGCGCCGAAGCGGGCCATACGCCTGCCGGCCCGTTCCAGGGCGTCCCGACCTTCATCAAGGATCTGCACAACTGGAATGGCGCAGAGACCTGGTATGGCAGCCGGGCCTTCAAGGGCTACACCCCCGGCAAGGACGATCCCCTGCCCGCCAAATGGCGCGCCGAAGGCGTGGTCGTGCTGGGTAAGTCCACCTCCCCGGAAATGGGCCTGATGGCGTCCAGCGAGGCGCTCGTGACCGGCGAGACCTGTAATCCGTGGGATACGACCCGCATCGTCGGCGGCTCGTCCGGCGGTGCTGCGGCGCTTGTTGCCGCACGCGTGGTACCGTTTGCCCATGCCAGCGATGGCGGCGGCTCGATACGTATCCCGGCCAGCACCTGCGGCGTCTTCGGCCTGAAGCCGTCCCGCGGCCAGCTGCCCGCCCATGGGCCGGAAGCCCCGCCAGTGGACATTTCCGTCCAGCATGCCGTCACGATTTCCGTGCGCGACTCCATCAACCTGTTCCGGGACACGCAGGTGAATGATGGCACCTATGCGCCGCTCGCCGCAGACCTGAAGCCTGTCGGCCGCCGCCTGAAAATCGGGTTCACGACCGACGCCTATGCCGGCACGCCGGTTGCGCCGGAGACGAAAGCCGCGCTGGAAGATGTGGCCAAACTCTGCACCGATCTCGGCCATGAAGTCGTCGCCTGGAAAGCGCCTTTCTCCGGTGCCGAATTCATCGACCGCTTCCTGCTCTACTGGGCTGCCGGCGCTGCCGAATTCGCCCAGCAGGCGAGCGATTTTTCCGGCAAGCCCGTCGGCCCGGACATTGTCGAACCCTGGACGCTGGGCCTGACGAACATGTTCCTGTCCCGCAAGGACGAGATGGAAGAGACCGTCGCCTGGCTGAAGAATTTCGAGTCCGTGTACGACAGCGGTTTCGCAGACGTCGATATCCTGCTGACCCCAACAACCGGCAGCCCGGCCGTCAAACTCGGCGAGCAGGCCCCGACAGTCGATTACGAAATCCTGTATGACCGCATCATCACCTTCGCGGCCTTCACCGCACCGATGAACGTGGCCGGTGCCGCCTCGATGAGTGTGCCGCTGGCATGGACCGAGGGCGGCCTCCCGGTCGGTGCCATGTTCTCCGGCAAGCGCGGCGACGACCAGCTGCTGTTCGAACTGGCGCTGGAACTTGAGCAGGCTCGTCCGTGGGCTGGCAAAGTTCCCCCGGTCTCCGCGTTCTAAAGGGAGACAGCGGTGGAGCCCGGAAACAATGAACCGCTTCTGTTCGGCTTCGGTTTCGACGAGGCCGGGCTCCCGACGCCCCTGACATGGGACGATGTGCTGGAGGGCAAGCTGGCTGCGTTCAAGCGCGCCTGGCTTCACCTCGACCGGCAATCCGCCCAGGCGCAGGGCTGGCTTTACCGCAAGAGCGGCCTGGACCGGGTGACGGTTCAGGCCCTTTTGCAGGAAGAAACCCGCCCGCGGGCCGCCCGCCATGGGCACGGCTATCTGATCAATCTGCGCGGGCCTAACCTCAATGAAGGCGCCGATGTCGAGGACCTCGTCACACTGCGGATGTGGGCGGGCGAAAATCTGCTCATCACCTTGCGGGCACGGCCGGTCCGGTCCGCCAGCGATGTCCGCAAACTGGTGGAAGACGGCGACATTCCGACCTCGACCGGCGCGCTTGTGGCCAGTATCGCCGACCGTCTGACCGACCGTATGGAAACCGTGCTGGACGAATTCGATGACGAAGCCGACCGGTATGAAGACGAACTGCTGGACCCGAGGGTCAACCTCGACCGCTCCGTCCTGCCGGAGTTCCGCCGCCGCATCCTGCAGGTACGCCGCCATATCACGCCGCAGCGGGAAGCCCTGAACACGCTGGTGCGCGATGGCGGCCAGTCCGGCCTGTTCTCCGAGACGGACCTTCTCTATCTGCGCGAAGCCGCCGACCGCATGACCCGCCTGACAGAATTGCTGGAAACCATCCGGGAACGTTCCAGTGTTCTGTATGAAGAGGCGGCTCAGGAGGGTACGGAAGAAACCAATCGCCGCCTGTTTGTGCTGGCGATCCTGTCCGCGATCTTCCTTCCGATCAGTTTTGTGACCGGTCTATTTGGCGTCAATCTGGGCGGTATTCCGGGCTCCGGCAGCCCTGTCGCCTTCCTTACGCTGGTGGCTGCCCTGGCTGCTTCGGTTGTTGTCACGCTGGTCCTATTGCGTTGGCAACGCTGGATTTAATCCGCGACGGATTTCCTTTTTCCTTACGTTAGAGATTAACCAACGCTTGCAGCTTGTTGGTAAACTGATCCCGTCTGTTTGCCGTATGGCAAGATGGGGGGTGTTAAGGAAATTTGCGCGCGGCGGTTCTTCATGCGACCTGCCGCCCTATATCTGCTATTCGTCCGCGGGAAGGACATCCTGACGTGAACCGTTCGACTATCATCGCCGCAACGATCCTCGTTGTCATTGTCGCCTATTTCGGGCTGCGCAGCGTGATGCGTGGAAGCATTTCCTCGCACAAGGAAGAAGCCGTGGCGGAACGCACGGATGATATACCGTCTGCCGTGATCCAAGTCCTCAATGCTGAACCGCACCTGATGCAGATCACCGCCAAAGGCCGGACCGAACCGGACAAGAGCGTCACGGTGAAAGCGGGAACGACCGGCACGGTCGTGTCGACGCCGGCCCGGGAAGGCAGCTTCGTCAAGGCCGGTACCCTGCTTTGCGGCCTCGATGTGGAGGCCCGTTCGGCCCGCGTCAAAGAGGCTGAAGCCCAGCGCGCTTCGGCTGAAGTGAGCTACGAAGCCGCCGCCAGCCTTGCCGAAAAAGGTCTCGGCCCGGTCAATCAGGCAACCGCCGCGAAAGCCCAGCTCGATGCCGCCGAAGCCGCGGTGAACGCGGCGAAAGTGGAACTTGGTAAAACTCAGATCCGCGCGCCGTTCGATGGCATTTTCGAAACACGCCTTGCCGAGGCCGGTGACTTCCTGTCGCCCGGTCAGGCCTGCGGCGTCCTAGTGGACATGGATCCGGTTATCGTCTCGGTGCAGGTTTCCGAAGCCGAAGCGGGCAAACTGAAAACCGGCATGACCGGCGAAACCCTTCTGGCCGATGGCCGCCGCTTCCCGGCTACGCTGCGCTATGTCGCGCGGACCGCCTCCGACACGACGCGGACTTTCCTCGTCGAAGCCAAACTCGACACGGGCGATGAGATCGTGGCGGCAGGTGTGACGTCCCAGCTGGTCCTTCCGGTCGGCGATGTTCAGGCCACGAAGATTTCGGCCGGCCTGCTCACCCTCTCTGATGCCGGCCAACTGGGCGTGCGCTATGTCGATGACACCGACACGGTTCGATTTGCTCCGGTCACCGTGATCGACGAGACGCCCAACGGCGCCTGGGTCACCGGCCTGCCGGAGCGGACCAGCATCATTTCACTCGGACAGGATTATCTGTCTGAAGGCGCAAGTGTGAAACCTGTACCCGCCGGCGGGGCCCAGCCATGACGAGCATCGTTGACGGCGCCATCGGCCGGGCACGCATGGTGCTCGCCATCCTGATCTGCGCGGTCATCGCAGGCACCGTCACCTATGTGAAACTGCCGAAAGAGGCGGACCCGGACATTCCGATCCCGTTCGTCGTCATTACCGTGCCGCTGGCCGGTGTGACCCCGGAGGATGCCGAGCGGCTTCTGGTGCGCCCGATCGAGCAGGAAATCCAGTCCATCGAAGGCCTGAAGACCTTCAATGGGTACGGCTCCGAAGGCGCCGGTACGTTGCTGCTGGAATTCGAGATCGACGTCGATGTCGACCAGGCTGTGCTTGACGTGAAAGACAAGGTGGACCTCGCAAAACGCTTTTTCCCGCAGGATGCGCGCGAACCGGTCATTCAGGAATTCAACGCCTCGCAGTTCCCTGTCATGGTGGTGAACCTCTACGGCGAGGCGCCGGTGCGCGGCCTGAACGACATTGCCGAAAAGCTGCAGGACAAGCTGGAGCGCAATGCCGGCATCCTCGAAGCGCGGATCCAGGGCCAGCGCGAGGATGTGCTGGAGATCGTCATCGATCCCGCCATGCTCGAGACCTACAACATCTCCTATCAGGAAATTTACAACATTGTTTCGTCGAACAACCAGCTGGTTCCGGCCGGTGAAATCGACACGGGCGACGGCAGCTTCGCCGTCAAGGTGCCGGGCCTGATCCGCACCGCCGAGGACGCGCTGAACCTGCCGATCAAGCGCACGGAAAATGCCGTCGTCACGCTGCAGGACGTCGCTGAAATCCGCCGTACCTACAAGGACGCAACGGGCTACGCGACCTTCAACGGCAAACCGGCCATGCTGATTGAAGTGGTCAAACGCTCCGGCGCGAACGTTCTGGATACGGCGAATTTCGTCCGCGACACGATTGCCGAGGAACAGAAGACCTGGCCCGCGACCGTACGGGCGACGATCACATCAGATACGTCCGAACAGATCGGCAACCAGCTGGGCCAGCTGCAAAGCTCGATCGTGACGGCCGTGCTGCTGGTGATGATCATTGTCGTCGCCGCGCTTGGCTGGCGCTCTGCCCTTCTCGTGGGCATCTCGATCCCCGCATCCTTCGTGATGGCCTTCCTTCTGCTTGGAACCTTCGGGTTCACGATCAACATGATGGTCATGTTCGGCATGGTCATCGCCGTGGGTATCCTCGTCGACGGCGCCATCGTCGTCACCGAATATGCCGACCGCAAGATGGCTGAAGGTCTGGAGCGCAAGGACGCCTACGCCATGGCGGGCAAGCGCATGTTCTGGCCGGTGGTATCCTCCACGCTGACGACGCTGGCGGCTTTCGTGCCGTTCCTGTTCTGGAACTCCATGCCCGGAAAGTTCATGGCCTACCTGCCGCTCACGCTGATCTGCGTTCTGACGGCGTCACTGGTCATGGCGTTGATCTTCCTGCCGGTGCTTGGCTCCGTGATGGGCGCACGCCCGGAAGGTACCGACGCTGACCTTGCTGCGCTTGCCGCAGACGCGGATCCGGAACAGGCCACTGGCTGGCTCGGCACCTATGTGCGGCTGGTCAAGTCGCTGATCGCCCGTCCGTGGATGGTGTCGGGCGTCGCCATCGGTTCGGTGATCCTGATCTTCATGTGGTTCGGCTCGTCCGGCCACCGGTCTGAATTCTTCCTCGACATCGAGCCGGAACAGGCTTTCGTCTTCGTTCAGGCGCAGGGCGCGCTCTCCGCGGAAGAAGAGAAAGAACTTGTGCAGCGCGCCGAACGGGCCGTCGCAGACATTGACGGGGTCGAATCCATTTCGTCACGTTCGGGGTCTTCCGGCGGCAGTGGCGGCGTCAGCTTCGATGGCGCAAACGACCAGCCGCTGGATACGATCGGGCGCCTGCTGCTCGACCTCGCCACCGCCGACGGCACGCATGACGGACGCAAGACACTGGAAGCCGTGCGCGCCCGCTTGCTGCAGGTGCCGGGGCTGAAATTCCAGATCCAGGCTCGCGAACAGGGCCCGCCGGCCGGCAAGGACCTGCAGATCGCGCTCCTCTCCGACAATCAGGCAGAGCTGGACGATGCCACCGCCCGCCTGCGCGCCTATATCGATGAGCGCGGCGACCTGCGCGAGATTGACGACACACGGCCCCTGCCCGGCATCGAATACCGCCTTCAGGTCGATCGCGCGGAAGCTGGCAAATACGGCCTCGATGTCGCCCAGATCGGCGCAGCGGTGCAGCTTGTGACGAACGGTATTCTGGTCGGCCGCTATCGCCCGGACGATGCCGATGATGAAGTCGACATCCGGGTGCGATTCCCGAAAGACGATCGCAGTGCCTCCGCCATCGACACGCTGCGTGTCGCCACCCCGAACGGCAATGTTCCGCTGAACCTGTTTGTGGACCGCATTCCGGCACCACGCGTCAGCCAGATCGAACGCCTGGACGGCAAGCGCGTCTACTATGTGCGCGGCAATGCCAAGGAACAGGGCGCCGGCGCTGCCATCGTTGAGGACGTTCGCAACTGGATCGCTCAGGCCGGCTTCAGCTCCGATGTGGAAGTGCGCTTCGAAGGTGCAGACGAGGACACGAAGGAAGCCAATGCCTTCTTCAGCGGCGCCGCCATGGCTGCCCTGTTCATGATGGCCGTGATCCTGCTCTGGGAGTTCAACAATTTCTGGCAGGTCATCCTCACGCTGTCGGCGGTCATCATTTCCACATCCGGCGTTCTGGTCGGCATCCAGCTGGTGCTGCCCTATATGTCGATCCTGATGATCGGTACCGGGATCGTTGCCCTCGCCGGGATCGTGGTGAACAACAATATTGTGCTCATCGACACCTACAACCGGCTTCGCAAGGATGGCCGGACACCGGAAGAAGCCTCCATAGCGACGGCGGCCCAGCGGATCCGCCCGATCCTGCTGACCACCGGCACGACGATTTGCGGCCTGCTGCCGATGGTGTTCGAGATGAGCGTGAATTTCGGTGAAGGCGCCATCAATTTCGGCGGATCGGAAGCGGAATGGTGGGTGCAGCTGGCAACAGCCGTCGTGTTCGGCCTTGCCTTCTCGACCATCATGATCCTGCTGGTCACGCCGGTCTGGCTTCTGGTGCCTCACCGGACGGGCAACATGATCCGCCGGATCTCGGCTCGCATTCGCGGGCAGCGCCCGGCAGATGAAGTGCGTCTCCTGCAGAATGGCGAACCGGCCAATGACAAGGCTGAGGACGATAAGTCAGACAGCGCCCTGCCAGCGGCGGAATAGGCCACTTCACAAGCTGAGCGGAAGATGAACGCGCCATTCGGTATGCGTTCGGCGCTGGCGTGTCAGACAGGACCTGCAGCGCCGGGGCCCTCGCGTTCCCTCCCTGACGCCCCGCCTGGTCCTCCCCTGACAGGCCGCCCGGCGCTGCCCTCCTGTTCCCGCCTCAGGCTTGCGAAACGAAGGTCGCGATGACTTTCTTGCGGCCGGACTTCTCGAAATCGACGGTCAGCTTGTTGCCCTCGCTGAAGGCGACGCGGCCATAGCCGAACTTGTCGTGGAAAACGCGCTGGCCTTTGCGGAACGATTCCGGCCCGCCGCTCATCGCGGTGAGGTTCGACGCATCGCGCGGAGCGCCCGTCGTTGGATACTTGCCGGCGTTTTCCTTCAGCCGTTTCCAGCCGGGGCTGGAATAGTCGCTGCGTTCACCAAGGTCTTCGATAGAGCCGCTGAAGGCATCCTCCCCGCCCGGCATGCCGGAATAGCCGGTTTCCGAAATCACCTCGACATTCTCGTGCGGCAGTTCGTCGACGAAACGGGACGGCATCACGCTCTGCCAGCGGCCATAGATCTGGCGGTTGGCGACGAAGGAAATATAAGCGAGCTCCCGCGCCCGGGTGATGCCGACATAGGCGAGACGGCGTTCCTCTTCGAGGCCTTTCAGGCCGCTCTCATCAAGGCTGCGACGGGAGGGAAAGACTTCCTCTTCCCAGCCTGGCAGGAAGACGACCGGCCATTCGAGGCCCTTGGCGGCGTGCAGCGTCAGGATCTGCACCTGGTCCTCATCTGCCCCGCCTGTGGACGCATCCATGACCAGTTCCACATGCTCCAGAAAGCCCGCCAGCGAGTCGAATTCGCCCATGGCACGGACCAGTTCCTTGAGGTTGTCGAGCCGTGTCTGCGCCTGCGGGCTGCGGTCCTTCTGCAGCATGTCCGTATAGCCGGACTCTTCCAGGATCACCTCCGCCAGCTCCGTATGCGGCATGCCATTGTTCAGCCGGTCCCGCCACATATTGATCTGGTCGATAAACTGGGTGAGCCCGCGCTTGGCCGCGCCTTTCACTTCGTCCGTCTGCAGCACCATCGGCGTCAGCACGAACAGGCTGCGCCCGTCGGCCCGCGCATAAGCCTGCAGTTTCGCCAGCGTCGTGTTGCCGACCCCGCGCTTCGGCTGGTTCACCACGCGCTCGAAAGCAAGATCGTCGTCTGGTGAGCGGATCAGGCGCAGATAGGCCATCGCATCGCGAATCTCGGCGCGCTCAAAGAAGCGCGGACCACCGATCACACGATACGGAATGCCCAGCAGGATGAACCGCTCCTCGAAGGCCCGCATCTGCCAGGAGGCGCGCACCAGCACGGCGCAATCCTCATGCTTGCCGCCGCCACGCACCCAGCTTTCAATATCGTCCGCAATTAGACGGCTCTCAGCCTCACCATCCCACAGGCCGCGCACTTTTACCTTGGCGGCGTCGATATTCTCAACCGCATTGTCATCACCAACATAAAGCGTCTTGCCGAGGCGGCCGCGATTGTGCGCGATGACGGACGAGGCCGCCGCGAGGATGTGTTTGGTAGAGCGATAATTCCGCTCCAGCCGGATCACTTTCGCGCCGGGGAAGTCCTTCTCGAAGCGCAGGATGTTGTCTACTTCCGCCCCGCGCCAGCCATAGATGGACTGGTCGTCATCCCCCACGCAGCAGATATTCTGCGAACCCTGCGCCAGCAGGCGCAGCCAGAGATACTGGGCAACGTTCGTATCCTGATACTCGTCCACCAGGATGTAACGGAATTTCGACTGGAAATCCTTCAGCAGGTCCGGGTTCTGCTGGAAGATCGTGATGTTGTGGATCAGCAGGTCACCGAAATCGCAGGCATTCAGAACTTTCAGGCGCGCCTGATAGATTTCATAGCATTTGATGCCCTTGCCATCGGCAAACTGGAAGGCCTCGTCTGCGGGCACGCGGTCCGGTGTCAGGGCGCGGTTCTTCCAGCCATCGATCAGGCCGGCCAGGAAGCGCGGCGTCCAGCGCTTCGGGTCGATGTCCTCGGCCACGATGATCTGCTTGCACAGGCGCACCTGATCGTCCGTATCAAGAATGGTGAAGGAGGATTTCAGCCCCACAAGTTCGGCATGCTGGCGCAGGATCTGCGCGCTGATCGAGTGGAACGTGCCGAGCCAGCGCAGCCCCTCCCCCGCATCGCCGATCAGACGCAGCGCCCGCTCGCGCATCTCCCGCGCGGCCTTGTTGGTGAAAGTCACCGTCAGGGTCTGCGACGGCCAGGCAAGGCGCGAGCCGATGATGTGCGCAAGACGTGCCGTCAGCACGCGGGTCTTCCCCGTGCCGGCGCCAGCGAGGACCAGCAGCGGGCCCTCGGTGGTCATCACGGCATCGCGCTGTTCGGGATTCAGGCCATCCAGGTACGGCGCATCGCCCTGCGCGGCGGGCGGGCGCGGCGCAGCCATCTGGCTGATCGAGAGACGATTCGGATTGGAACTCATCAGGAACATATAGCAAGGGATTGGTCATATGGGCAGGGCCGGAGGCAGGCGTCCCTGCATGGCGCCTCTGGCGCAAGCGATTGCATTCTACCCCGAAACTTCACATACTATCTAAAATAGCAGGACACCCCCCTATGAAACCGTTCCGCACCCTAGGCATGGCCGTCATCACCCTTACCCTCACGCCGCAGTTGGCATCGGCTGCAGCCCCGGAAGGCAACGACAAACAGGCTAGGCAACCGATGGAAAACAACTGCGTCGTTATCGAAGATGGCAGCGCCCTTGCCTGCGCCGGAGGGGATACTGAAGTCGCAGACAAAGCCAGGGCCTGGATGGAAGACCGGGCCGCGAGCCTCCGCGCGAAACCCGCCCTCAGTGCAGAAGAGCAAACTCTTTTGCAGGATTACGAAGCGCACCTATCAGACCCGGCAAAGATCATCACGATCAAAAAACTTCCTCATTGATTGAGCCTGCCAGCCCGGGGCATACCAGCAGCATGACCGAAAAATTGAATCCTATCGCGCGGCTGGATGAGCTGCCGCTGGAGCCTTTCGAACAGGGCGAGCATTACCGTTCACTCGACGCCGATATTTCGGATCGCGTGGGCCTCACGCAAATCGGCGCGGCGCTCTGCATCGTGCCGCCGGGCAAGTCCGCCTGCCCTTTCCATAACCACCATGCCGAAGACGAGATGTTCGTCATCCTGGAAGGCGAAGGCACCTATCGCTTCGGGCCGGACAGCTATGGTGTGCAGGCTGGCGATGTGCTCGGCGCCCCGCGAGGCGGCCCCGCCCATGCCCACAAGCTGACGAACACCGGCAGCATTCCTCTGAAATACGTCGCCATTTCCAGCAAGTCAGATACGGAGATCTGCGAGTATCCGGACAGTGGCAAGTTCCTCGCGACGACCCGCCTGCCCGGCAAGCGCGAACGGATGTTCCGTTACGTCGGAAGACAGGAAAGCGAAGTCGACTATTGGGAGGGGGAAACCTCCGCCGACTAGGCTCTCTTCCAAAAAAAGGCCCCGCCACCGCGCAAGAGAGTGAGAGTGCGCAATCGCGGGGCCAGATTGGGAACGCCGGTGTGTAAGCGTCCTGAGGGAGGCAATGCTTCAGCCTGGAATCACGCCCCTGAAGAAGGGTATCCGAAGCCCGAAGCAACTGTTTGCTGCACCGGCAAGAAAGCCATATTTTCCCTCATTCGGCAAGTACCTATTCCCTCTTTAGTAGAGCGTCGCCAGCGCAGCGGCATCATAGTCGCTGATTTCGCCGATCCGGCCGTCCTTGACCTTGGTTGCCCAATGCGGGTCCTGCAGCAGGGCCCGGCCAACCGCGACGAGGTCAAACTCCCCGCGCGACAGGCGTTCTTCCAGATCTTCCAGAGAGCGCTGGCCGGAGCCCTGCCCCTGGAACGCACCGATGAAATCACCCGAAAGGCCGACGGAACCAACGGTGATGGTCGGCAGGCCGGTCAGTTTCTTGGCCCAGCCGGCGCCATTCAGGCCATTCTCGCCGTCGATTTCCGGGAATTCCGGCTCCCAATAGCGGCGCTGGGAAACGTGCAGGCAGTCGACGCCGGCATCGACGAAGACTTTCAGGAACTCTTCCAGCGCCTGCGGCGTCGTGGCGAGGCGCGCGGTGTATTCCTGCTGTTTCCATTGCGAATAGCGCAGGATGATCGTCATGTCCGGGCCGACCTTCTTTCGCACTTCGCGGATGATGTCGGCGGCAAAGGTGGCGCGTTCCGGCAGCGAGCCGCCATACCGGTCGGAGCGCCTGTTCATCACATCCCAGAAGAATTCATCGATCAGGTAGCCATGCGCGCCGTGCAGCTCGATACAGTCGAAGCCAACCTTCTGCGCATCCGCGGCCGCCTCGGCAAAGGCCATGACCATATCGTCAACGTCGGCGCTGGTCGGTTCAGGCAGCACCTGCTTGCCAGTGTGGGTGACGCCCGACGGGCCATCGGTCGGCGCATCGGGGTCCGGTCCGGTGCCCGGTTTGCGCATCATGCCCTGGTGCCAGATCTGAGGCGCGATCTTGCCGTGATTGGCGTGGACCTTCTCGACAACATTCTTCCAGCCGGCCAGCGCGTCCGCCTTGAAGATATTCGGGACGTTCGGGTCGTTGGAGGCCCCGCCCCGGCGCACTGTCGTGCCTTCGGTGACGATCAGGCCGACATCGGAAGCGGCCCGGCGGGCATAATAATCCGCCACATCTTCCCCTGGCACACCGCCCGGGGATTTCGAGCGCGTCATGGGCGCCATAACGACCCGGTTGGGCAGTTCCATGTTTTTCAGTTTGAACGGGGTGAACAGCGGACTCGTCATTGGGCTACAGCCTCCTCAGCAGGACAGCCGGACAGTTGGCGGCGGATGACGCTTCCGTCAAGAAGCGCGCTGGATGGGAGGGGTAAAGGGTCGCTTGAGCGGATGTTAACGGTGTACGCTTTGGCGCTCAGGCTGCGTCCCCGCGACAGCTACGTGAACGCCACAGGCGCGCCTCCTTAAGGTAGGACCAGCCAAACGCCTCTTCCGAATCCCCAAACCGGTTCAGGTGATCCAGCTTTTCCAGCGCCTCGTCCAGCGTCGGCTTGTGACCCGGCTCGATCCACCACATGACGAAATGCATCTTGTCCATGACTTCGAACCACTCCTGGCGGCGCTCATAGAACTGGCGGTGTACCGTGTTCCAGACGAAGTTCTCCAGCGTTTCCACTGATTCCCACACGGTCAGGTTCGAGACGAACTGCGGATCGCCGCCGATCTTGGTCTCGGTATTGCCGGTGCCCGGCTCGCCCGATCCTTCCATCATCCAGACAAAGCCCGGCATGCGCTTGCCCATGCCGTTGATCAGGTCCAGTGCGTTCATGAATTCCGCCACGCGCGGATCGTCCGTGGGGGCCAGAAGCCGGCCGATATTCAGCTCTGCGAGGTGACGGGTCATACAGGTCTCCTGTGTCGGGCTCGCTGATATTGGTCCGCTCGGCTACCACTGCCAGCAGAAATCCGGCCGGAAGCGGGTTTTTCGCCTCCCTGCTGCAATGTTAATCTGAGGTTCAGTCCGAAACAGCAGGAATACGCCAGATATTTCAAGGATCCCCCGCATGCGCCGTTTCTTCTCTGCCTGCCTGCTGCTCGCCCTGCCCCTGATGGCGGCCTGCACAACGCCCGGATACGACTATCGCGCCCGCATGGTGCCGACCTTCCCCGAAGCAGCGGCCTATCGCGATGTCCAGGTCGGCCAGTTCCGCGGACCGGCAGGCAATGTCGCCGGGGAAGAATTTGCCCGGATGCTGGACGATGTGGTTCTGGACGGCGCCCACTGGTTCGGCATTGGCGGCCCGGGTCAGCCGCAAGGCATCTATGAAGGCTATGTCGAGATCGACAATTGGGAAGGCGAAACCCGGTTCGAGCGTGACCGTAAGTGCGTCGAATATGACGCCCCATTCGATTGCGAACACCGGGCCATCGTCGAAACCGAATGTACCGAGGAAACCGTGGAAGTGATCGTCACCGCCCGCCTGGTGGATCTGGAAACGGGCCGGGTGGTTTTCAGCCACAACCAGGGCGGCGGCGCCAATCAGGAATCCTGTGTCGACATCCGTGAATATGAAGATGATGGCCGCGAACTCGGCGTCTGGCGCGATCCGGTCCGCTCGAGCTACGATCCGCGCGACGCCCCCTATGGCATGATCGCGGATGCCACGGTCGAAGCCGTGCGCCGGTTCCGGACGGACATCGCCCCTTATGACGCGACCGTCCGTGCCGAAATCATGACCGAAGGCCTGATCCCGGAGGAACAGAACGACCCCCGCTTTGCTGCCGCGGTGAAAGCGACCAAGCGCGGAGAAATGCTGGGCGCCTGTGCGCAGTGGGATGAACTCGGCCGGGAATGGCCGGACGCCCCGGCAGTCCTGCACAATCTGGGCGCCTGCGCTGAGGCGCGCGGTGACATGGAAACGGCCCAGCTGCGTTACGCCCGCGCCGCAGACCTCGCCAGCCGCATTCCCCTGCTGAAAGACAAGAAGGCCCGCCCGATCTTCGATGCGCTGGAACGCGTCTCAGGCCGCCGGATGGATGACACATTCCTGGACAATGTCACCCACGAACCCGACTGGCCCATGAAAGAAGAAGACGAACAAGAAGCCGGCAGCTGAGCCTTAGTGGCCGAGGAGCATGTGGGAGAGGGAGCCTTGGTATTCCGCGGCTTCCGCGATCAGGCCCCATGCGATGCCGGCACCGAATGATGCGGCACAGAAGACGAGTTTCTTAGCGATCCCAGCCATTTGGGTCCTCCCGGATTGGAACAGCGTTTCCGGGTGTGCTGCAAGGTGCGGGCCGGGCTGAGGCGGCCGACTGGCCGGAATAGCGGCGTTAACCGTCGTCCTCGGACTTGTCCTTCAGAAGATGGCCTTCAGTGATTTTGGACAGCTTGTCGGCGCGGGATTTATCCAGCTGTTTCTGGACCTTCGTGCGGCCGAACTTCGCCCGGTTCTCTTTCGCTTTCTGTTCCTTTTCGGCTTTGGCTTTGGCCTTGCGGAACTTGTTCAGATTGACCGGGTCGCTCATCCTTTGTCCCCTATTCGAACACTGCCAGGCGGGCATCCAGCCCTGCTTTTACCGCCGGCCACTCACTGGCCAGAATGGAAAAGACAACGGTGGAACGCAACACTCCGTTCGGCAGGACGCGATTGTCGCGCAACACGCCTTCCTGTACCCCGCCGAGCTTTTTCACAGCCGCCTGCGAGCGTGTATTGCGCTGGTCGACATTGAACTGCACGCGCAAGGCGCCGCATTCAAAGGCATGCGCCAGAAGCAACCGCTTGGCGGCGGGATTCACCTCCGTACCCTGAGCGTCCTTGGTATACATCGTCATCCCGATTTCGACATTGCGTGAAATCGCATCCGGACCGAGATAGGTCGATATGCCCGCGAAGCGGCCGTCGGGCAGAGAGACGCGGAACGGGATCAGTTTGCCGTCTGCCGTCCGCGCCTCGATATTGGCAAGCCAGGCACCGATCCAGTCAGACGGCGGATTGTAATAAGGCCAGGTCTCGATCCGCTCTCCGAGCGTTTCGGCCATGTCCCGCAGGGCCGGGCCATCGCGGGCCACATCGAACGGCACGAGCGTGACGTGCCGGTCCGACAGTTCACCGGCCCGCAGGTCCATCGCCTAGTCCTTGTGCGCGTCGCGCCACTGTTCCATGGCCAGCGAGATCGCGAAGGTTTCGCGGTATTTCGGGCTGGAAGCCGGACGCGGCGGCTTGGCGGCCGTCAGCGCCATGATCTCGGCCAGCTTATTGTGCGCCGCGCCGGACTGGCCAGCGCCGATATAGGCGTGCAGCTCAACCAGCGCCGAAGACAGCGGGTCATGTGCGCGGATGACGAAATACGGCTCATCCTCGCCCAGCTTGTCCAGGACATCGAATTGGGACGGATTGGATTTCGATCCAACGGGAGGCGTTGCCATGAGATTGGCCTTTCTGAGCAGAAGTGATTCTCTGCAGCGCAGTCTATGCCAACAGGGATTTTTCGCCACAGGCGCTGCTCACTCGCCGGGCTCCTCCATGACTTTGTAGAGATACGCTTCGGGATACATCAGGAAATCCCGCGTCAGGCGCACATGCTCCAACGTCTCCCAATCCGTCCTGCGAGGTCCTTCAGGCGTCATATGATAGGTCCAGGCGTCTGGATAAGCGAGGATGATCGGCGAGTGCGTGGCGATAACGAACTGGCTGTCTGCCTTCACCAGTTCGTGCAAACGTTTCAGAAATGCGATTTGCCGTTGCGGTGACAGTGCGGCCTCCGGTTCGTCCAGAACATAGAAGCCCTTTCCACCGAACCGCTCCTGCAGCAACGCCATAAAACTCTCGCCGTGCGACTTGTTGTGCAGTGAGACGCCGCCATAACTGTCAATGATGGGGGGTCCCATTGCGATCCCTTCATCCAGCGCGTTGATATTGGTCGCCACGTTGAAATAGCTTTCGGCCCGCAGAAAATAGCCGTCGCGCGGGCGCCGCGTTCCCCGGACCAAACGCAAATATTTATGCAGGTCGGAATGAGCACGGACGGTATTGAAATTAAAGTTGCGGCTTCCCCCTTCGGCATTGAATCCCGCCGCAATAGCGATTGCTTCGATCAGCGTCGACTTTCCGGAGCCGTTCTCACCCACGAGGAAGGTGACATTCTCATGGAGTTCCAGAGTTTCCCAGCTGCGCACAGCCGGCAGACTGAATGGATAGGCATCTGCCTGCCAGTCGTGCGTCCGCTTCTGAACGACGTCCATAACATAGCCGTCGAAATGGATCGCTTTGCGTCCGTCCATCTTTTCCCCGCGCCTGTAGACACAAGAAAGAAACCCCGGATAGAAACAACTTGTCTACCTGTAACTTCTCTGGAGAGTCAGTGCCCGCCGCCGAAGGCGCCGGTGCGGACGGAGTAATCCACGGCCAGCTCGTAGTCCGGGTCATCGTCGGAATCGACCATCAGCTGCCCGGCCTTGGCCAGCAGCTTGTGGCAGTCGCGGGACAGGTGGCGTAGACGCAACGTCTTGCCCTGCACTTCATATTTCGCTGCGAGATCCTCAATCGCCTGCAGGGCCGACTGGTCGACGACGCGCGAGCGCATGAAGTCCACGATCACGACATCCGGGTCGCTTTCCGGATGGAAAAGCTCGGCGAACTTGTCGGTCGATCCGAAGAAGAGCGGGCCTTCAATCTCATACACGTGTGCGCCCGGCGTCCGGACACTGTCGCGCTCGATCACATGGATGCGGCGGGCATTGTTCCAGGCATAGGCCAGCGCCGAGACGATCACGCCGACGATCACCGCCGTGGCAAGGTCATAGGCCACTGTCACGCCGGTCACCAGAACGATGACGATCGCATCGGTCAGCGGGATGCGGGTCATGATGCGCAGGCTGTTCCAGGCGAACGTGCCGATCACGACCATGAACATCACGCCCACCAGCGCGGCGAGCGGAATCTGCTCGATCAGGCTGGAGCCAACGAGAATGAAGGCCAGCAGGAACAAGGCCGCAGAGATGCCGGAGAGACGCGTGCGCCCGCCGGATTTCACATTGATCATCGACTGGCCGATCATGGCGCAGCCGCCCATGCCGCCGAAGAAACCGGTGATCAAATTCGCCGTGCCCTGCGCGACGCATTCCTGGCTCGCCCCGCCCCGCTTGTTCGTCATCTCACCCACGAGGTTCAGCGTCAGCAGGCTCTCGATCAGGCCGATGGCGGCGAGGATGAACGCGTAAGGCAGGATGATCTTCAGCGTCTCGATATTCATCGGCACGCTCGGAATGTGGAATTGCGGCAGGCCACCCTCGATGGAGGCCATGTCGCCGACGCGCGGCACGTCGAGGCCGAAGCCGATCACCACCGCCGCCACAATGCCAATCCCTGCCAGCGGCGCCGGAATGGCTTTGGTCAATTTCGGCAGGCCCCAGATGATCGCCATGGTCAGGCCTACCAAGGCCAGCATCAGGACCAGCGGCGTACCGCTCAGCCATTCGCCGCTGGCCATGCCATGCCCCGCGGCCTCTTCCGCACTGCCAGGCACCTGGAACTGCGTCAGCTGCGCCAGGAAGATCACGATGGCGAGACCGTTGACGAAGCCGAGCATCACCGGATGCGGCACAAGCCGGATGAATTTGCCGAGCCGGAAAATGCCCGCCAGCAGCTGCAGTATGCCCATCAGCACAACGGTCGCGAACAGGTACTCCACGCCATGGGTTGCCACCAGCGACACCATCACCACGGCCAGCGCCCCGGTCGCGCCGGAAATCATGCCCGGGCGACCGCCGATCAGCGCTGTCACCAGCCCGACGATGAAGGCTGCGTAGAGCCCCACCAACGGGTGCACATGCGCCACAAAGGCAAAGGCCACCGCTTCCGGCACCAGGGCCAGCGCCACGGTCAGGCCGGCCAGAAGGTCGGTCTTGATCTGGGCGGGCGTGTAGGCCTTGAAATCGGGCTGTGAGAGGCCCTGCGCGCCGAGCCGGTCGGCGAACGCTGCAAAAGTCGATCTAACCACGGGAATATCGTCAGTTCTGTTTGAGGGAGCTGGCTTCAGGCGCCCCTATGGCCGCGTTCATGCTGCGGGGCAACACGGACGCGGCCAAAACGGCTGACTTTTCTACGTGGGCCGGATCAGCTCGCGGCGACGATGCCGCCATCGCACGGGATGGTGTGGCCGTTGATATAGGCCGACGCCTGCGACGACAGGAACATGGCGAGACCGGCAATGTCTTCCGGCTTGCCGACGCGGCCCGACGGGCTGCGCGAACCGATGGCATCCCAGTCCACGCCCTCGGTCTGGCCTTTGTAGCCGACACCGGTCGACAGCATGTAGGTCGGGAACGGCCCCGGCGCGATGCCGTTGACGAGGATGTTTTCCTTGGCCAGCTGCGAGCCCATGAAGCGCGTCAGGTGAATCACCGCGGCCTTGGACGTGCCATAGCAATACCCGCTCATCGGGCTGGTATGCATGCCGTCAATGGAGGCGATATTGATGACGCGGGCCGGGCTGTCGGCGCTGGCCGACTTGCGCAGCAGCGGCATCAGTTTCTGGGTCAGGAAGAAGACGCCCTTCACATTGACGTCCATCACCTTGTCCCAGCCATGTTCCGGGAAATCATCCAGCGAGGCGCCCCAGGCAACGCCGGCATTGTTGATCAGAACGTCGACCTTCTCTTCACGCTTCGCGATTTCATTCGCGAGGTGCTCGACACCGACCATCTGGCCGACATCGGACGGGATGGCATAGATCTCGCCGCCATACTCGCCCTTCAGGCGCTCGACCGTCTCCTCGCAGGCATCTGCCTTGCGCGAAGAGATGATCACCTTCGCGCCATTGGCCAAGAACCCGGCAGCCAGCATTTCGCCGATCCCGCGCGATCCGCCCGTAATGACGACCGTCTTGCCTTTGACCGAATAGAGATTGCTGAAATCGATGCTCATGTGGGGTTCCTCCTAAAAACAACCGGCCCCTCGTGCAGGAGGGGCCGGTCAACAGCAAGTAAAAACTGGTCCGGGCAGGCAGGATGCGGCCCTGGCACGGACCACACTCAGAAACAGAAATGCCCCTCCCAGCTTGGAATTATCCGGCAGCACAATATGTAAGGTTATTACGTTATATATTTTCCTGCCGGAGGTATTGATTTGTCAGATCTATTGCTGAACGCGTTCGTCATCGGAATCGGCGCAACTCTGTTCATGGACCTCTGGGCCCTCTTCCAGAAGCGCGTATTGCGTCTGCCGTCGCTGGATTATGCGCTGGTGGGCCGGTGGGCTGGCCACCTTGCACGCGGGCATCGTTTCACCGGTCATGTCACCAAAGCAGAGGCCATCCCGAATGAGCGCATGCTGGGATGGGCCATTCACTATCTGACTGGCCTAGTCTTGGCAGTAATATTCCTGGCCATCGCTCCTGCGAACTGGATACAAGCCCCAACGATCGGGCCAGCCCTTCTGTTTGGCGCCATCAGCGTGCTGGCTCCCTTCCTGATCCTGCAACCAGGCCTCGGGGCCGGCATTGCAGCCTCCAGGACGCCAAAGCCGAATGCCGCCAGAATCAAAAGCCTGGTGACACACCTCATGTTCGGCTTTGGCCTCTACCTTAGCGGCGTTGCCTGGGTAACAGTGTCAGGCTGACCGCTGATCACATTAGCGCGGATCCGGCCCGATCATTTTCTCCGGGCGCACGATGGCGTCGAAGTCTTCGGCCGGGATGCCGTCCTTGATGGCTTCCTCGCGCAGCGTGGTGCCGTTCTTGTGGGCGGTCTTGGCGATCTTCGCGGCGCGGTCGTAGCCGAACTTCTCTTTCAGAGGCGTCACCAGCATCAGAGAGTTCTTGAGGCCCTTCTCGATATTGTCGAGGCGCGGCTCGATGCCGACAACGCAATTGTCCGTGAAGCTGATCGCGGCGTCTGCCAGCAGGCGCACGGACTGCAGGAAGTTGTAGGACATCATCGGGTTGAACACGTTCAGCTCGAAATGGCCCTGCGATCCCGCGAAACCGATGGCGGCATTGTTGCCGTGGATGTGGGCGCAGACCTGGGTCAGCGCTTCGCACTGGGTCGGGTTCACCTTGCCCGGCATGATGGAACTGCCCGGCTCGTTCTCCGGCAGGGCCAGTTCGCCGAGGCCTGAACGCGGACCGGAGCCGAGGAACCGGATGTCGTTGGCGATCTTGAAGCAGGACATGGCCACCGTGTTGATCGCACCATGCGTCATCACGAGGGCATCGTGCGCCGCCAGCGCCTCGAACTTGTTCGGGGCAGAGGTGAACGGCAGGCCGGTGATCTCGGCGATCTTGGAGGCCACGAGATCGGCAAAGCCTTCCGGCGAGGCAAGGCCTGTGCCGACGGCCGTGCCGCCCTGCGCCAGTTCCATCAGCATCGGCAGCGTCATCTCGATCCGCTTGATGCCGTTCTCGATCTGTTTGGCATAGCCGGAGAATTCCTGGCCGAGCGTCACCGGCGTTGCGTCCTGCGTGTGGGTGCGGCCGATCTTGATGATGTCGGTCCAGGCCTTCGCCTTGGCATCCAGCGCCGCGTGGAGGTGCTTCAACGCGGGGACGAGGCGGTGCACCGTCTCTTCAGCCGCAGCAATATGCATGGCCGTCGGGAAGCAGTCGTTCGACGACTGGGACATGTTTACATGGTCGTTCGGGTGGACCGGCTTCTTGGAGCCTTTCTCGCCGCCCATGATCTCGATGGCGCGGTTCGAGATCACCTCGTTGGTGTTCATGTTGGACTGGGTGCCGGAGCCCGTCTGCCACACGACCAGCGGGAAGTGGGCGTTCAGCTTGCCGTCGATGACTTCACCGGCGACCTCGACGATCACTTTGCCGATCTCCGGATCCATTTTGCCAAGATCCATGTTCGCCTGCGCGGCCGCCTTCTTGACGATGCCGAGGGCACGGATCACCGGTTCCGGCTGTTTTTCCCAGCCGATCTTGAAGTTTCCGAGGCTGCGCTGGGCCTGGGCGCCCCAGTAGACATCATCGGCGACCTCGATCGGGCCCATCGTATCGGATTCGGTGCGGGTATTGGCCATGGGGCTCAGCTCCTTGATCTGCTGGCAGCGGACTAGCCCCAAGCCGGGCTGCAATCAACTGTTCCCGCCGCCGCAGCAAAGGATTCGGCCCGGATCGCCCCTCGCGCTTGCTGACGGCTTCAGTTATGGGGAGGTATCGCCCGCGACCATTGGGAGGCCGGCATGGAAGACTATCTCGACAAGATCCTGCAGCCGGAAGTCCTTTTCACCCTGTTCGTGGTGTTCCTGTTCGGCCGTGCGATCGCCGGCGGCAGAAAGAAGGAGAACAGCCTCTCCCCCACCCCGCCAACCCCGGCAGAGGTCGATGCGGCATTGAAACGTGTGACCATGTCCAAATGGCTGGAAATCGATGCCGAGCTCGACGCCCGCAAGAAAATCCGCGCCATCAAGCTGTTGCGCGATGCGACCGGCCTTGGCCTGAAGGATTCCAAGGAAGCCATCGAGGAACGCGAACGCAAACGGGACCTGAGGCTGTAGTGATGTCGACAAGCGATTACGTGGATGAAAGCCTAATCGTCCGGCGGTCAGGGGCCTGGATAGCATTCCAACTCGTGTTCATGACTTTCGCAGGGCTCGTTTGTGCAACCGTGTCATTCCTTAGTTTCACACGAGGGGCCTTCGGTCTAATAGAATTGCTCTTTAGTTCTTTGCTTTTTGCGCTCCTCCTTGCCGTGATTGTGAAACTGATCCTCCGACTTCAAAACTCAGATACGATTGTGGAAATGGTCCCGGCAGGAATAATCTTGCCTGATGGAGAAATGCTCGGGTGGGACAAAATCGACTCAATCAAAGGGGCTTCAATGTTCGGCCTTCCAAAGGTTGTGCTAAAGCGCGGCAGCATGATCGTGCTCAATCCGAACGAAGTCTCCTATGGCAAGGTTGCTCAGTTCCTGCGCTTCGCGAAAGTTCATGCCCCTCCGCATCTGACAGCAAGTTATGAGCTCTGACTGGGTCAAATCCGGCAAGGTTCAGGCGCGCATCACCGAGGATGGCGCGCTTGAGGTGCGTTGCACGGGCCTCACCACGCAGACGAAATATTACAAGACGCTGCTGAAGGAATTCTTCCGCAAGGAATTCCCGCCGCTACGGCCCGGCTATGGCGAATATTCCGTACACATCATGATGGAGTATACCGGCGACCCGCCCTGGATGGACCTCGACAATCTCGCCAAGGCCCTGCTCGACAGCCTCACTGGCAATGTCTTCGACGATGACCATCAGGTCGCCCGCCTGCTGGTCGAACGCCGGCAGGCGGAGCGTGAAGGCATCTGGCTCCTCGCCGAAGCGATGGGTTGATACCGCCCGCGCCCATGCTTCGACTTCGCTCAGCATGAGCGCTCTTAAAGGACGGACTCATCCTGAGCGAAGTCGAAGGATGAAGCAGCAGCGAGCAGAAGCCCGGCGCTTACGCTTGGACCTGCCTCGGGAAATCGCCGTGCGATTTCTGATCCTTGGCAGCCTGAGCGAAGTCGAAGGATGAATACCCGTCAGAACGGGTTCAGCGTGTAGCCTTGCTGCTGCAGCAGGGCGTGCGTCGACATGGCCGACAGGCCGATGGTCACGCCAGGTAGCAGATCCTCAGGCGCGATGTCCCGCATCGCGGAGGTCTGCCCGCAGAGCTCAATGGTCGCCCCCGCTGCCAGCAGCTCGGCAATCAGGCCGGCATTCGGATTGGGCGCGCCGCGCGCCTCGTCGGTCAGCAGGTCTGCACTCGCCGGCCCGTGCACGATCAGCGCGACATGCAGATTGGCCGGATCGACACCGGCGGCGGCATGCATGTTCAGGAACCGGGCCGGTGTTTCCAGACTGCGGCTGATGGCATCTTCCGGGCCGGCCTGTCCGATGTCAAATGCGACCTTCATTACCGTGTCCGCCGGCAGCTCTGTGCCCTCGATCATGGCGACCTTGCCATAGTCCGGCACCACGGTGCCCGGCTGGAACGCTTCCGGCCCGGCCAGCGCGGGCATGGCAAGGGTAAACAGGGCGGCGGCGCAGGTGGCGGAACGGATCATGATGTGTCTCCTCTTTCTGGGCAGACCCTACGCCTGACCGGGTGCGGCGTCGAGGCGCCTTTCCGTACGGGATTCTGCGTAATCCAGCAGCGTTTCAACGCTGCTAAGACCCGAAGCATGAAACAGGCATGGAAGACCTTCGCGACGCGGCCGGTTCCGCGCTACACCAGCTACCCGACAGCGGCGGATTTCTCTCCGCGCGTGGCGGCAGAACAGGCAGCTGTGTGGGCAGCCTCCGTCAATCCGGATGAGCCGGTCTCCGTCTATATGCACGTGCCCTTCTGCGAGAAGCTCTGCTTCTATTGCGGCTGCGCGACCAGCGTGCCGAACGGCTACCGCCGCATCGCCACCTACCTGGAAACCCTGCATCAGGAGATCGACCTCTGGGCAGCAGCACTGGGTCCGCATGCCGGCATGGCGCACCTGCATTTCGGCGGCGGCTCGCCGAACGCGCTCTCGGCCGAAGACTTCAAGGGTCTCGTCGCCCACGCGATCGACGTTTTTGGCGCACGGCCGGATATTGAAATCGCCGTGGAAGTTGACCCGCGCACACTGACGCCCGACTTCATTCAGGCTATGGCGGATGCGGGTGTCAGCCGGGTCAGTTTCGGCGTGCAGACCCTGGCCCCGAAAGTGCAGGAAGCGGTTGGCCGCATCCAGCCGAAAGACCTGCTGGTGGATGGCATCGAGCGCCTGCGCGCCGTGGGCATCCACGCCATCAATATGGACCTGATGTACGGCCTGCCCTTCCAGACGGTGGAAGACGTGGTCGAGGCCGCGCGCTTCGCCGCCGAGATGGGTGCGGCGCGCGTCTCCTTCTTCGGCTATGCCCATGTGCCCTGGTTCGCCAAGCATCAGGCCGCCATCGATGAAGCGGCCCTGCCAGGCCTTGAGGAACGTTTCCGTCAGGCAGAAGCTGGCGCCGCCGCGCTCACCGGCGCCGGGTTCCATGCCATCGGCCTCGATCACTTCGCCGCGCCGGACGATCCGCTGACCCGCGCGGCCCGGGCCGGCACGCTGCACCGGAATTTCCAGGGCTATACGGACGATCCGTGCGAAACCCTGATCGGTATCGGCTCGACAGCGATTTCGCAGTTCCGGCAGGGATATGTCCAGAACTTCAAGGCGCGCACGGCCTGGGCCGCCGCCATCGAAGCCGGCCGCCTGCCGTCAGAGCGCGGCATCGAGCTGACCGACGACGACCGGCTGCGCGCCCGCGCAATCGAAAAGCTTATGTGTCAGCTCTGGGTGGATGTGGACGCAACATGCCGCGAGATGGGCGCGGCACCGGGGGCGCTGGACGACGCCATGGAGACGGCCCGCTTCCTGCAGTCTGCCGGCCTTTGCCGGATTGATGGCAATGTCGTCAGTGTACCGAAGGAAGCCCGGCTCCTGCTGCGCACGGTCGCCCAGAGTTTCGATGGCCGGTTCAAACCGGTCGAAGCGCGCCACGCCAAGGCGGTCTAGCGCGCAACAGGTTTCGCAGGTGCCTCGTGTCCCCACGAGGCAGTCATGCAAGGCCGGGTGCATGCAGGGCATCAGGGAATCGGCTGCGCATGAACCCCGCTTACCCAGCGGGGCCTGCGAACGCTTTCACCGGATAGCCGAAAGATCAGCCCTTCAGGCCGGCCGCGTGGTGGGCGATGTGCTCGTCCATGAAGGTGGCGATGAAATAGTAATCGTGGCCGTAGCCTTCGCGCATCCGGTAATCCAGCGCCTGCCCATTGGCCATGCAGGCGTCGATGAAGATTTCCGGCTTCAGCTCCTTTTTCAGGAAGGTGTCTGCTGTGCCGGTGTCGACCATGATGCGCGCGCGGCTCTGGCGTTCCTTGACCAGTTCGGTTGAGTCGTACTGTTCCCAAGCCACCGAGACCGGGCCGAGATAGGCCTTGAACGCCTTCTGACCCCACGGCACACGTGCCGGGCTGGTGATCGGGCTGAAGGCCGAGCAGGTCTTGTAGGTTTCCGGATGCTTCAGGTGCAGGGTGATCGCGCCATGCCCGCCCATGGAGTGGCCGAATATCCCCTGCTTTCCCATGTCGGCATTCTTGATCTCTGCCGCGACGAGCTTTGGTAGCTCGTCGGTAATGTACTGGTCCATCTTGAAGTGCTTCGCCCATGGCTCTTGCGTGGCGGTCAGGTAAAAGCCTGCACCCTGACCAAGGTCATAGGCCTCGTCGTCCGGCACGCCCTCGCCGCGCGGGCTGGTGTCCGGCGCGATGACCATGATGCCATGCTCTGCCGCGGCGCGCTGAAGGCCGGACTTTTCCATCACATTGGCCCAGCTGCAGGTAAGGCCGGAGAGGTACCAGAGCACCGGCACCGGGCCGTCCGCGGCCTGCGGGGGCGTGTAGACTGCAAACCGCATCGCGCAGCCCAGCAGGCTGGACTCATGATCGTACACGGAGAGGTTTCCGCCAAAGGATTTCCAGGATGAGACAGTCGTGATCTGGGTCATGGGCGCGTACAGGGTCCTGAAGCTGGAAGTGAATGAACTGTTCCACGGGCAACACGATTGGGAAGCCCGCGTCAAGGACTGCTGTTCCCCGGGCGTCAGCCTTGCCCCCACCGCCGATCCTGCGGCACAAAGCCTGCCACAAAGGGACAAGGAAGCACATCATGCCGGATTACACGCTCTACGGCGCCGAGGTCAGCTATTTCACCGGCAAGGCCCGTGCCTATCTGCGCTGGCGCGGGGCGGACTTTGAGGAACAGGTCGCCACGCAGGAGGTCTACCGCGACATCATCCTGCCGAATGTCGGCTGGCCCGTGATCCCGGTCATGAAGATGCCGGATGGCACCATCGTGCAGGACACCGCCGACATCATCGAACAAGTTGAGGCCGCAGAGCACCGCCAGCCGCCCGTCCTGCCTGCCACGCCGCTCCAGCGTTTCGTCGCCCTCCTGCTGCAGCTCTATGGCGACGAATGGCTCACCCTGCCCGCGATGCACTATCGCTGGACCTATAATGAGGACTGGGCCTATTCCGAATTCGGCGCCCTCTCGGCGCCGCAGCTCAGCCGACCGGAACAGTATGAGATCGGCAAGAAGAACGGCCAGCGCTTCAAAGGCGCGCTCCCGATCCTCGGCGTTCATGCCGAGACCATTCCCGGGATCGAGAAAAGTTATGAAGCCTTTCTCGGCGAATTCTCCCGCCATCTGGAAGTGCACCCCTTCCTTCTCGGCGAGCGGCCCTGCCTCGCTGACTTCTCCCTGATCGGCCCGCTCTATGCGCATCTTTACCGCGACCCGAAATCCGGCGAGCTGATGAAGCTGCTCGCCCCGGCCGTCGCCGAATGGGTCGAGCGGACCCATGCCGGGGAAGCCGGCACGGGCGACCTCGCCGCCGATGACACAATCCCCGAGACGCTGCTGCCCATCCTGCAACGCCAGATGCGCGAACAGCTTCCGGCGCTGACGGCGACGAACGAATTGTTCGCAGGCTGGGCCGCGGACGCCTCTTCCGGCACGCCGGTGCCCCGCGCCCTCGGCCAGATCAGCGTCAGCATCGAAGGCCATGCCGGTCCGGCGGCGGCGCGCAGCTTCCCGCTCTGGCGGCTGCAGGCCGTGCTGGATGCCTATGGGGAGATGGACGCCGATGCCAAGGCCCGCGCCGATGAGCTGCTCGGGGCCATCGGCGGTACGGCACTTGCCGGTTTCCAGCTTCCGGCCCGCCTCGCACGCAAGGACTGCCGCCTCGTCCTCGCCTAAAACGGGCTGGCCTGACCGCGCAGCCGCTTCTGTCGCAGGCGACGCACCTTTGGCCGGGTCATGCCCGGTGCTAAATCTCCTGCCGTACTGGCAGAAAGGCGCGCCCCATGGGATTGTTCGACAAGCTGTTCGGCGGCGGCAAGCCTGCCATTCCCCAGATCGACCCGGCAGAGGCCAATGCCCGCCTGCGCAAGAAGCAGCTGGTCCTGGTGGATGTGCGCACCGAAAGTGAGTGGCAGGACGGCGTCCCGAAAGGCGCGCACACAGTCACCCTTGGCGATCCGCGCATGGTCGACACGATCTATGGCTTCCTGAAGGAAGATGCCTCCGCGCCGGTGGCCGTGATCTGCCGGTCGGGCATGCGTTCCGGCCGGGCGGCAAAGCTGCTCGCCGGGGCCGGCTTTACGAATGTCAGCAATGTGCGCGGCGGCATGATGGCCTGGACGGCGGCAAACCTGCCGGTGAAGCCCTACCGGAAATAGGATGGCAGAAAACGGCCCGGCAGGAGGTTTCCCGCCGGGCCGGAGAGAGGCTTTTACTGCCTGATTGCCATACACTCGATCTCAAGCGCCGCGCCGATGGCGAGACCGTTTGCGCCAAAGGTCGAGCGCGCCGGTTTCGGGCTTGGCAGCGCAGCGGAATAGGCCGCGTTCATTTCGCCAAAGTCCGCCATGTCGCCGAGGAACACCTGGCACTTCACGACATCCGACAGGTCGGCGTCGAACTCGGCCAGCGTACGTTCGATATTCTCGAAGATCTGGCGCGTTTCCGGCCCGGCGCCGCCCGGCACCAGCTCATTCGTTGCCGGGTCGATGCCCAGTTCGCCCGACAGGTAGATCGTGTCATCCACCCGCACGGCCTTGGAGAAAGGCAGGTCCATGCCGACCTTCGCCACGCCGGTGAAATGTTCGATTTCCGGCGTCGAGGTCGCCTCGATACCTTCGACATCGGCGATCACGCAGCCGCCAAGGGTCATCATGGCAGCTGCCAGCGCGGCAAGGCCGCCTGTCCTGAACATGGGTTTCATGCAAGTCTTTCCTGTTGTCAGTGGATCCATCTGGGGCGTTCTTCCTCGCCCGCTTCGTTTTCCTCGTCCTCGGAATAGGACGTGAACTGAATGTCATAGCCGAAGGGTTCATTATCGGCTGGCTCGTCGGGCTCTGTCATGAAGACCTGCAATTCGCCGTCCGGCCGGAAGCCCAGCCGCTCGCCGATGGCGACGATCATGTCGGCGGCCTCTTCGGCGTCCGTCGCCCAGACTTTCATGGCCATGATATAGCGCCCACATTCGGTCTCGAACTCCGCATTCGGGGCGAACACTTCGCCATCGGCGAGCAGGGTAAAATGCGTGAACTCGGTCATGGGCGGCCTACCCTTCCTGCGGCCCGGGTGCGGGCCGTTTGCAGCTTTTGCCTGCGGACAGGTTACATAAGGTCGGCCCAATGCGAAACCGCCCCTTCCGATTTGGAAGGGGCGGCTCAGCGGTTTGCCTTTATCCGCGGCACATTGCGCAGAGCTTGTTGCCGTCCGGATCGCGCAGATAGGCGAGGTAAAGCTTCATGCCGCCGCCTTCGCGCCAGCCCGGCGGGTCTTCGATCGGCGTGCCGCCAGCCGCTGCGCCGGCCGCATGCCAGGCATCGGCCTCAGCCGGGTCTTTCGCCGCAAAGCCGATCGTGCCGCCATTGGCATGCGTTGCCGGCTGGCCGTCGATCGGCGGGGTCACCAGGAAGGTGCCGCCATTGTGCAGGTAGATCAGGCGGCCCTTCGGGTCGGTGATCGCTTCCTTGCCGCCGATGGCCTGGAACACGGCGTCGTAGAACGTCTTGGCTTTTGCAAGGTCGTTGGTGCCGACCATGACGTGACTGAACATATTTGTTTTCCTCCAGATGAGTTGGGTATGTCTGCCCCAGCTGGACCGGCGGCGCCAGAAGAATTCCGGCCTCCCGCCGCGTCAGCTGGCTGTTTTGTAATCAGCCGGCGGCTGCGGCCAGCAGCGGACGCAGATGGCTCATATAATCCACCTTGCCGATGCCCAGCCCCTTAGCCCGCAGGATGTCGTAAGCCGTGACGAAGTGGAAATAGAAGTTCGGCGTCAGCCACTCGTCGATATAGTCCTGTCCGGACATGGACAGCGTCGGCATGCCCGGCAGCTCGAGCGTGGTCTTGCCTTCGGCGAAGCTTTCCTTCGTGTCGGTCTGCGCCTCGATCCGGGAGATCGTTTCGGCGACGAGCGCCTGCAGGTCGGCAAAGCTCGCCTTGTCGCTCTCGAATTCCTTCACCGGCACACCGTTCAGCTTGGCCAGCAGCAGCTCCGCCTGACGGCATGTGAACCAGACCTGGTTTGGCAGCGGCAGCATGTCGTCGGCCAGCCGCGCCGTCAGCAGCGCCTTCTTCTCCGGATCCTCCGGCAGCAGCTCCGCCTCGGCCCGGCCGAGAATGTTTCCCAGCGTGACCAGACGTGTACGGTAAATATCGAGATTGCGTTTAACGATGCCCATCCGGAATTCCTCCCTCTCAGATGTCAGTCCGCCTCAAAAGTGAAGGCGCAGATCTTGTTGCCGTCCGGATCGCGCAGATACGCGCCATAGGCATTGTTCGGCGCATTGGCGCGCCGGCCGGGCGGGCCGTCGCAGACCCCGCCATTGGCACAGCCCCCCGAATGGAAAGCATCGACGGCGGCCTTGGTCTCCGCAAAGAAGCTGATCGTTCCACCATTTGCCGAGGTGGCAGCGTCCCCATTGCGGGGCGGACCGACGACAAAGGCATTTCCGTCCCGGCGATAAAAGCGCAGCGGCCCGCGCGCCTCCCCTTCCAAGCCAAGCCCGCCAAGCGCCGCGTCGTAAAACTTGGCCGCCCGCTCCGGATCATTGGTTCCGACCACGATATGCGTAAACAATGGCATGGGCCCCGCCTCCTCAGTCTTTGCGCCAGCGCTCTGCAAATTCCAGCATGCGGGCGCGATTATATCCCTTGCCCTCTTCCAGCTCGGCCGTCCCCTGCGAGGCGAGGAAGCTGCCATCGGCGTCCAGCACATAGAAATGCGGATAGCCTTCGGCGTCCGGAAAGGCGCCCAGGAATTCCGTGTTCGGATGCTCGCGGCTGAAATTGACCTTCACGATCATGAAGCTCTCGCCGAACGCCTCACGGACATCGGCATTGTCTTCCAGATACTTGTCGAGGATCTTGCACCAGACGCACCAGTCCCCGCCGACCTCCAGCAGGATGCGGCGGCCATCCGCCACCGCGATTGCCTGCTGGACATCGGCTGCCGGATCGGCGGTCTCGTTATACGTCTCCGACAGGTAGAGCTTTGCTTCCGGCGCCGTTTCCGCCTGTGCAGAAGCCCCTGCCGAGAACAGAGCCAGCCCCAGCGCCGCCGCGCCAAGGTAACGACGCACGCCGAGGCCCCGCATCAGTAAACCACCACGCTGCGGATGCTCTCGCCGGAATGCATCAGGTCGAAGGCGTCGTTGATCTTGTCGAGCTTCATGACGTGCGTGATCATCGGGTCGATCTGGATCTTGCCGTTCATGTACCAGTCGACAATCTTCGGCACGTCGGTGCGGCCCTTGGCGCCGCCGAAGGCCGTGCCGCGCCAGTTGCGGCCCGTCACCAGCTGGAATGGCCGTGTGCTGATTTCCTTGCCGGCCTCGGCCACGCCGATAATGATCGAGGTGCCCCAGCCGCGATGGCAGCATTCCAGCGCCTGACGCATCACATCCGTGTTGCCGGTACAGTCAAAGGAATAGTCGGCGCCGCCATCGGTCAGCTCGACAAGGTGGGCGACGACGTCCTTGGTCTTCTTCGGATTGACGAAGTGCGTCATGCCGAATTTGCGGCCCCACTCTTCCTTGCTGTCATTGATGTCGACGCCGATGATCTTGTCGGCGCCTGCCATCTTCGCGCCCTGCAGCACGTTGAGGCCGATGCCGCCAAGGCCGAACACGACGACATTGTCGCCCACCTGAACCTTGGCCGTATTGGTCACGGCGCCGACGCCCGTGGTGACGCCGCAGCCGACATAGCAGGCCTTGTCGAAGGGCGCGTCGGTGCGGATTTTCGCGACCGCGATTTCCGGCAGAACGGTGAAGTTCGAGAAGGTCGAGCAGCCCATGTAATGGTAGATCGTCTGGCCCTTGTAGGAGAACCGGCTGGTGCCGTCCGGCATCAGGCCCTTGCCCTGCGTCGCGCGGATCGCGGTGCAGAGGTTGGTCTTGCCCGAGAGGCAGCTTTTGCACTGGCGGCATTCCGGCGTGTAGAGCGGGATGACGTGGTCGCCCGGCTTCACGCTGGTGACGCCTGCGCCAACTTCGCGCACGATGCCCGCGCCTTCATGGCCGAGGATGCTCGGGAAGATGCCTTCTGAGTCCAGCCCGTCCAGCGTGTAGGCGTCTGTGTGGCAGATGCCCGTGGCCATGATCTCGACCAGAACTTCGCCGGCCTTCGGGCCTTCCAGGTCAAGCTCGACGATTTCGAGTGGTTTCTTCGCTTCAAAGGCGACGGCGGCGCGGGTTTTCATGTCGGGAAACTCCTCGATGTATAAATGGTGTATTCACGGTCCATACATGGTGTTCTTCATGGTGGAACCGCGGACAGAGACGCGCGGAACATTTCAGCTTCGCTTACCCGGCGCAAGGGCGGACTCCCGTCAATTACGCATACCCGTTCCCCTGTGCCGAAACCCGGTTATAAGGGCGCCATGACTGACCAGACTTCCGATTCCTTCGCCGTTGCCATTGCAGGTGTAGCCGGCCGCATGGGCCGCCAGCTGGCGGCTGTGTCCCACCGCCACGGGCTGACGGTTGCAGGCGGCACAGAAGTCGCCGGATCGCCGCATCTGGATACCGACATCGGGGAGCTGGCAGGCCTGCCGAACCTCGGCGTGAAGCCGTCATCCGACCCGGTCATCGCGGCAGCCAAGGCCGATGTCTGGTTCGACTTCACCCGCCCCGCCGCCACGATCGCGGCGCTGGAAGCGCTGAAACATACGCCTGTACGTGTTGCAATCATTGGCACAACCGGCTTTTCGCCCGCCGAGGAAAAGGCGCTGGAAGCCGCGGCCGGAGACCTCGCCATCGTCAAGTCCGGCAGCTTCGCGCTCGGCATCAAGCTGCTGGAAACCCTGATCCGCCGCGCGGCCGCCAGCCTCGGTCCGGACTGGGACATCGAAGTGCTGGAAACTCACCACAACAAGAAAGTGGATGCCCCGTCCGGCACGGCGCTGATGCTGGGCGAAGCGGCCGCCGAAGGGCGCGGCGCCTCGCTGGATGACCTGCGCACCGGCCCCTATGATGGTCCCGACGCGGCCCGTGAGCGTGGCAAGATCGGCTTTTCCGTCCGCCGCATGGGCGGGGTAATCGGCGAGCATTCGGTCAGCTTCGGCTCCGACACCGAAATCGTCACGCTGAGCCACACATCGCTGGACCGCGCGATGTTCGCGGAAGGTGCAATGAAAGCAGCGTTCTGGGCTCTTAACCAAAAGCCCGGCCTCTACAGCATGGACGATGTGCTGGGGCTTTCGGGCAACGGCAGCTGAGAAAGCGACACACCGCACAGCTGAATCCGGGTTGACGGCCATACTCGCCATGGCAGCATGACAAATTCGTCACGTAACCCGAAAGGACGGGCATGATCGGCATTGTCGTCGTCAGCCACGGCAAACTCTCGAAGGAACTGGTCGCTGCGACGGAACACGTCGTGGGCGAACAGATGCGATTCAAGTCGATTTCCATCGAGGCAGAAGACGATATTGAGGCCCGGCGCGAACAGATCCGCGATACGGCCAAGGCCTGCGATGTCGGCCTGGGGGTCATCATCCTCACCGACATGTTCGGCGGCACGCCGTCCAACCTGGCCATGTCGATCATGAGTGCTGGCAATATCGAAGTCATCTCGGGCGTGAACCTGCCCATGCTGATCAAACTGGCCGAAGTGCGCGACGAACTGCCACTTGGCGAAGCGGCCCAGACCGCCGCAGATGCGGGCCGGCGCTATATCAATATCGCCTCCGAACTCCTCGCCAAATCGAATTGACCCGGAGCCCTGTGCAGAACGCCGTGACCGAAGCCCGCCAAAGCGTGACCATTGTGAACCGCAAGGGCCTGCACGCGCGCGCGTCTGCCAAACTCTCCAAACTGGCCAGCGACTTCCAGGCCACCGTCATCGTCAGCCATGACGGCCAGGAAGCCGACGCCCGCTCCATCATGGACCTTCTGATGCTGGTCGCCGCGCAGGGCTGCGAAGTCGAACTTGCCGCCAATGGCCCGGACGCCGCAGAAGCGGTCACCGCTATCGCCAGCCTCATCGCCGACGGCTTCGGCGAACGCGGCGAGAGCGATGTGCTTTACTAACCCCCTCACCTATCCCACCGGCCGGACGCCCGGCCACGCAAATCCTGAAGAGTAGCGCAAATGATCAGAGCGATTTTGGCATCCGCAAGTGCAGGCATGATTTTGATGGCCTGCACACCAGCCCCCGATACGGACGTCGCGGCGGACACCTCCACGATCAGCCCTGAGAGCCCCATCAGCACTGAAAACATGTCCGAGACGGTGAAAGTGCTCGCCTCTGATGAATTCATGGGCCGCGCGCCCGGAACCGAAGGCGAGACCAAGACGGTCGCCTACCTGATCGAGCGCTTCAAGGACCTCGGCCTTGAACCCGGCGGACGGAACGGAAAATGGACCGATCCCGTCACCCTCAAACACTCCGTCGTGAACGATATTCGGACATTGAATGTCAGCCAGGGCGACACAGAGATCCCGCTCCGGCAGGGGCTGGACATCAATATAAGCTCCCCCAATCCGCGCGAGGACATCGCCATAGCGGATGTGCCGATCGTATTTGTCGGTTTCGGCGCCAGCGCGCCCGAGCGTGACTGGGACGATTATGGCGACATGGACCTGACCGGAAAGGTGGCGCTCTTCCTCGTAAACGACCCGGATTTCGGTGTCGCGGAAGACGACCCGGTCGCCGGCGTCTTCGGGGGCCGCCGCATGACCTATTATGGCCGCTGGGCCTACAAATATGAGGAGGCCGCTCGCCGCGGTGCGGTTGCCGCCTTTGTCATCCACGAAACCAAGCCTGCCGGATATGGCTGGAATGTTGCCGCGTCCTCACCTGGCGAGAATTATACCGTTGCCAGCAACGGCCCGGCAAAACCAGCGCTCGACCTGCGCGGCTGGCTGCATGAGGACATGGCCCGCCAATGGCTGACGCAGGCCGGATACGATCTGGACGAATTGAAAACCGCCGCCCGCAAGCGCGACTTTCAGGCGTTCACCCTGGATGACCTGCGCTTCAATGCGGATCTGGGTCTGTCTGTGGAAACGGTCGAAAGCCAGAATGTTCTCGGCAAAATTACCGGGACCAAGCGGCCCGGCGAAACCGTCATGCTGTCCGGACATTGGGATGCCTTCGGCATCGGCATTCCGGATAAGCAGGGCCGCGTCGTGAGGCCCGGCGCAAACGATGATGCGCTCGGTCTTGCCGGCATCATGGAAATTGCCCGCAACATGAAGGCCCGACCGGCGCCTGAGCGCACGGTCGTTTTCGCTGCCTGGACAGGCGAAGAGAGCGGCCTGCTCGGCTCGGAAGCCTACGCGCAGGACCCGATCTATCCGCTCGAAACAACTGTCGCCAATCTGACGCTGGACATCCTGCAAACGGCTGGCCCGGCAAAAGATGTCATCCAGGTCGGCGAAGGCCAGAGCGAGCTTGAGGAGATGATGGCCGCCGCAGCAGCAAAACAGGGTCGCACGGTGTCTCCCGAAGGCTTGCCGGAGAACGGCCTGTTCTATCGCGCAGACCACTTCTCCCTCGCCCGCCGCGGCGTGCCGGTGCTGCTGATCATGGGAATTGCCGGCGGACCGGACCTCGTGGACGGCGGCCGGGAAGCCGGGATCGAATGGGTCGCGGACTATATTGCCAACCGCTACCACAATCAGAACGACGCCTGGGACCCGGACTGGGACCTGCGCGGCGCGGCGCAGGATGTGGAACTGTTCCTGGACCTGACCGAGGACCTCGCCAATTCCACCGCCTGGCCCGACCTGAAGCCGACATCGGAATTCAAGGGCCTGCGTGACGAGAGCGCCGCCGCACGGGACTAAGCTTTCCCAGTTTCATCGCCCCCCTTTCATCGGCGGTCCTCTGCCCCTATATTGGAAGGGTCTACGGACTATGGCGATAAACGCGCGTGTAATAAGCGGCTCGGACCCGGGGGCGGTACCCGGCGGCTCCACCAAAAGCAGGTTCAGGCCTTTTCACCGGGCCTGTTTCTGACGGGGCCGAAATAGGATCGACGGACGTGTAAAGACGAGGCCTTCGCCGGATTGGGCCCCCTCAGAAGCCCAAATCAACATAGTTGCAAACGACAACTTTGCTGAAGGTGAACTGATGGCTGCGTAAGCAGTCGGATGATTACCGAACTTAACTCCTAGGGCTTCAGACCCCTAGGCGGGGCCCGGAGGCGCCTGGCAACAGAAGCCTCCACTTTCCCTCCCGAATTGCTTGCAAAGCGAGGCGCTCCGGCTCAATCTCAGCGTGTGCAGGACATGCCTCTGAGCAGGCAGGGAGGAAACCGCCAATGGCGAACAGCACGCTGACTCAATTCGTGAAAGAAGCCCTTGAAAAAGGACAGGACCGGAGCGGCATCCGTTCGGCGCTCCTGACCGCTGGCTGGCGGGAACAGGAAGTCGACGAAGCGCTCGAGGCCTACTCCGATGTCGCCTTTCCGGTCGCTGTACCGAAACCTTCGGCCTACCTCTCGGCGCGGGAGGCGTTCTTTTACCTGCTCTTTTTCATCCTGCTTGGCGTCGTCGCCTTCAATCTCGGCTCCCTCCTGTTCGCCCTGATCGACAAGGTCGTACCGGACCAGCTGGAGAAAGAAAGCTATCGCGCCGGAATGCTGGACAGCCAGATTCGGGGCGCGATTTCCGGCCTGATCGTCGGTACCCCCCTCTTCCTGTGGCTGGCCCGCATCCTCCTTAAGGCCCGGGAAGAAAACCCGGCCCTGCAAAGATCCCGTATTCGCAAATGGCTGATTTATATCAGCCTGGTCATCGCCGGCATGGTTCTGGTCGGAGACGCGATCTCCCTTGTCTACAACTTCCTGAACGGGGAACTGACCTGGCGCTTCACCCTGAAGTCGCTGGTCGTCGCAGCGATTGCCGGCGGCATCTTCGGATACTTCATCACCCATGCCGAACAGGACGAAGCCAATGGCCTATAGCCAGCACACGCTCTATGGCGGCGCCCTGGTCGGCATCATCGTTGCCGCCTGTGTCGCGGGAATTGCGATCACCGGCGGACCGGGCGAAGCCCGCAAGGAAAAGGAAGACCGGGCCCGGGCCACGGCCATGGCCGGAACCGCCGTCGCACTCGCCTGCTATTATCAGGAATTCGGGGACATCCCCGAAGACCTGACAATTGTCGAAGCAGAGTTATCGAAGGCAGCGTCTCCGGCGAAACAAACAAATGTATGCGCGATGGCCGATATTCAGAAAGATCCGATATCGGATGAGTATTTCCGCCTCAAACGGGAGGCAGGCGAAGTGACCCATATCTGCGGCGACTTCGCGACGGCATTTCATGACAGCGGCAACTACCTGGTCTATTCGTCCCGCTATGTCGTTCCGGATCTCGGCGAAGCGCGCGAGACACCAGGCGAGCATTGCTACGAATTGAACCTGTCTGCCAAGATGGAATACTGACCCGCTTGGAGCAGGTCTCCTAGAGAAGGATGGTTCCCTTCCCGTCTTTCTCCATGGCGCGCTGATAGGACGGTGTTTCGCGCATCTGTTTCAGGAATCGGTGGGCGTTCGGGAAGTTCGCCTCGTCCATACCGGCGCGGTGGGCGGCCAGTTCCATGGAATAGCCCATCACGATGTCGGCCGCGGTCAGGTTTTCCCCCGCGAACCATTTCGTCTGGCCAAGCTGCTTCTCGATTTCGCTCATCAGGGCGGTCAGGCGCGGCGTGAAGAAGGCTTTGTCCAGACCGCCGACCAGCGCTTTCGCCACCGGCCGCATCAGGAAGGGCGCTCGCATGGTCATCGCCGTCATGACGAATTTGTTCGTCAACAAGGGTTGAAGGCTGCCCTGGGACGTGTGGAACCAGAACAGGTAGCGCGCCCGGTCCGGCGTGCCCGGCGCGGGGCGGAGGCGCCCGTCATCGTGCAGGTCGCAGATATAGTCGACAATGGCGTTGGTCTCCGCCATCGCGGTGCCATCCACGGTAATTACCGGCGCGGTGCCAAGCGGCGAGATCGCCTTGTATTCCGCCGGGGCGAGTCGTGTTTGCGGGTCCCGGTCATAGAGCTTTACCTCATAGGGTACGCCCAACTCCTCCAGCAGCCAGAGGATGCGGATGGACTGGGATTTCTCCAGATGATGCAGCGTGATCATGGCAGAGCCTTTCGAGGCAGGAACACAAACGAGTTTATTACGATTTGGCCGGGCCGCCAGATGTGTTCACGCAAGGTCAGGTCCCGGAAAAAGCGGGTTCGCTTGCAGTCTCCCCGCGTCAGCAGGGGTACCGGCTTGCCTGTTGCGGCCCCATATTGCCGCTTCAAGGCAGAGGAGCCAGGCTGATGATCCCCTATTCGGTGCTCGATCTTTCCCCCGTCCCCGCCGGCCATACGGTGGCCGAGGCCCTCGCCAATACGGTGGACCTTGCCCGCCATGCAGAACGCCTCGGCTATCGCCGGTACTGGATGGCTGAACACCACAACATGACCGGCATCGCCTCGGCGGCGACCTCCATCCTGATCGGACATGTGGCGGGAAAAACCTCGACCATTCGGGTCGGCGCGGGCGGCATCATGCTGCCGAACCATGCGCCGCTGATGGTGGCCGAACAGTTCGGCGCGCTGGCAACGCTCTATCCGGACCGCATCGATCTTGGCCTCGGCCGCGCCCCCGGCACCGATCAGGCCACCATGCGCGCCCTGCGCCGGGGCATGCAGAACGCAGACAATTTCCCGCAGGACGTTGTCGAGCTGCTGGGCTATTTCCAGCCTGCCGAGCCAGGCCAGCAGGTTCAGGCCGTTCCTGGTGCCGGCACGCATGTGCCCGTCTGGATGCTCGGGTCCAGCCTGTTCGGCGCTCAGCTCGCCGCCCATCTCGGCCTGCCCTATGCCTTCGCCTCGCATTTTGCGCCGGACGCGCTGGAACAGGCAGCTGAAATATACCGGGCACGTTTCAACCCCGGCGTCACCGACAAGCCCTGCTTCATGCTGGCGATCAACGTGTTCGGCGCGGACAGCGACGCCGAAGGCATGCGGCTAAAGACGTCCATGCAGCAGGCCTTCATCAATCTGCGCACCGGACGGCCGGGGCCGTTGCCGCGGCCGGTCGACGACATTCACGACATCGCTCCGCCCGAACTGGTCGCACAGGTCGACCGGGCGCTCCGGATCTCGGCCTCGGGCAGCCCGGACAAGGTGGAGGCGGAACTCTCCGCCCTGATCGAGCGCCACCGCCCGGACGAGGTGATCCTCACCGGCCAGATCCACGATCACAGTGCGCGGCTACGCTCGTTCGAAATTGCCGCAGAAGCGATGCAGGCTATCGGCGTAAAATCCGGCGCTGCAGCGACCTAGTTCTCCATCCGGTCCATCTCGGCACTGATCGTATCCATCAGCTCCGGATGCTCTGACTGGATGCGGATCATGGATGTTGCAATGCGTCCCTGCACCTGAACCAGTTCGGCATATCGCCCGCCGAAAATCTGCATGCCTTTGACGCCGGAAATCTCGCCGTCCAGTTCTTCAGACATCTGGTTCAGGCCATCGACGGCGACCTTGATCTTCTTCGCGGCTGACTTGGCGCTCGCCTCGTCGTCCACCCCTTCCAGCGCGTCGGCGATGCGCGTCATTTCATTGATATAGGCTTCGCCGATGTCCTTTGCGGAAGACTTCGCCGTGATGTCTTCCCCGGTCTTGCCCTGCACATCGTCCTTGCCGCCGCAGCCGCTCAGCACCAGTGCGGCCGCGAGGCCTGCCGCTGTCAGAAATCCTGTTTTCATATCGCGTCCCCTTCGACTTGCGTTCAGATCGCGAACATAGACCATGACTGGCGGCAGGAATATGGCGACGAGCGGCGCTGGTCAGGCCAGCTCCATTTCCGCTGTCACATTGAGATGGTCGGAACAGATTTCCGGGCCGGGCTGGTACTGGCCGAGCGCCAGTGCCGGTCCGGTCAGGATGTGGTCATAGTCCCGCAACGGCCGCCACGAGGGATAGGTCGGCTCCGGCTGCCGGTCGAAACGGGCGTGCATCTTCTCAAGAAATGCCTCGGCCGGGCTCGCATGCAGGCTGCAGTTGAAGTCCCCCATCACCACCCAGCGGCCATTGCGCGGAAGGTGGCGGGAGAGAAAGTCCAGCTGCAGCGCCTGGTCACGGCGGCCAAGGCTGAGATGCACGCAGGCAACGTCAAAGCGCGTTTCCGCTTCCACTGTCGCGATCAGGCAGCCGCGCCCCGGTACACGGCCCGGCAGTTTCAGGTCTCGCACATCCGACAAGGGAAACCGGCTGAGGATCGCATTGCCATGCCGGGAGATGCCCCGGATAACCCGGTTTTCCTGGATCGCCAGATGGTCATGCCCAGAGCGCGCCGCAATCGCATTGGCCTGACAGCGATACCCTGCCCGCCGGCCGCCAAGGTCCACTTCCTGAAGGCAGACAAGGTCTGTCTCGCGGAGGGTTTCGGCGATGGTTTCGAGCGTGTCCGCCTTGGCCGGCGTATGAAACACCTGCCGGTGCGCCCGTGTCAGGTAATCCGAGAAGCGGGCCGTTCCGATGGCGGCCTGAATGTTCCAGGTGAGCAGTTTCAGAGGCACGGTCTTCCTTTGGCGGTTCGGACAGGACAAGGTAGGGCGTCACGCATTGTCAGGCTGGACAGATGATTCCTCTTCTCAGTTCCATACCCTTTCTCGTGCACTTCTCGCTTTCGGTGCTTGCGGCAGTGCGCCTGCTTTACCGCAAGCTGGCGGTGAACACGACCCTGGTCTGGCTGTTTCTCCTGTTCGGCCTGCCTGTGGTGGGTGTGGTGCTTTATATCCTGTTCGGGGATCACCGACTGGGCAGGCAGCGGATGCAGATGAGCGAGCGCCTGCGCAGTTTCTTCATGCAGGTATTCAGCATCGACGCGGCCAGTATCCCGCCCGACATTGCCCGCATTCCCCGCTATGCAGCCCTGTCCCGCTCAATCCAGGCCGATACCGGCTTTCCGGTCCTGACGGGCCTCTCCCCGGCCTTTTATGCCGATGCCGGGGATCTTTATGCGGCCATGCAGGCCGATATTGATGCTGCGTCAGACAGCATCTTTCTGGAATTCTACATCCTCGATCCGGCCGGCCGCGTCGCCGATGTGCTGGCAGCGGTCGAACGCGCAGCGCTGCGGGGTGTGGACTGCAAGATCCTGGCAGACGATTTCGGTTCCAAGGCCCTGTTCCGGACCCACTGGCCAAAGCGCCTGCGCAAGGCGGGTGTCCGGATCGTCCGTTCCCTGCGGGTCAATCTGTTCTCTTCCTTCTTCCGCCGGTCAGACCTTCGCAATCACCGCAAGATCCTCGTCTGCGACCAGCACGTCGGCTATGTCGGCAGCTACAATCTGGCGGATCCGAAACTGTTCAAGGCGGATCGCGGGGTCGGCGAATGGGTCGACATGATGATGCGCGTGGAAGGCCCGGTCGTCGATGCGCTGAAATCGGTCTGCCTGTCCGACTATCTGTTCGACAGTGTCGGCCACCAGATTGGCCGGGCGGACCTCAATGCCCTGACCATCAAGCGCCGCGACGAAACCGCGGCCAGCCTTGATGCCGGCACGCCCGTCAGCATGCAGGTGCTGCCCTCCGGCCCGGAAATGCGCAATTCGACGATCTACGAAGTGTTCGTCTCCGCCATCTTCAGCGCGCAGCGGCGGCTGCGCATTGTCTCGCCCTATTTCATTCCGGATCCCGCGGTTCAGCTGGCGCTGGTCTCGGCCGCCAAACGCGGGATCGAGGTCGAGATCATCGTGCCCGAACGCCTCGATTCCCGCCTCGCCCAGTTCGCCAGCCAGTCATCCTACAGGGAGCTGCTGCGCGCCGGGGTACGCCTGATCCGGTATCGCGGCGGCCTGCTGCACACAAAGCTGGTTCTGGTCGATGACGAGATCGCCCTGTTTGGCACGCTGAACATCGATGTCCGCAGCTTCCACCTGAATCTGGAACTCACCATGGTCATCTATGATGCCGCGACGAGCGCCACGCTGTGGCAACACTCAGATGCTTATCTGGCAAACAGCACGCCGCTGGATCTCGACGGATGGGAACAGCGCCCGGAATGGCACAAATTCCTGGAAAACATCCTCCGCCTCGCCAGCCCGATCCTTTAGGCCTCAGCTGTAGCGCGCTTCCACTTTCGGGTCGTCGGCACCTGCTTTGACCGCCGCGAGGCTTGCTTCGAGATCGGCGAGATAGGCATCGGCCACATCGGCATGCTTGGGGCTCAGCATCAGGTGCAGGCTCGGCGGTTCCTTGGTGACGGAGGTAAACCAGCCGCGCCGGAAGATTTCGCCATATACCGCGAAGGCATGGGCATCCGGATGGTAAAAGGCCATGAGGCCGAGCATCGGATTGCCGACAATTTCAAAGCCGAGCCGTTTCACCCCCTCTTCGATCTTTTCGCGCGTCGCGCAGACCTGCCCCTGCAGGCGCTTGTAGCCTTCCACGCCCAGCGTGTTCATCACGCCCCAGGCCGCAGAGATCGCCCCGCCCGGGCGGGTGCCCGCCAGCGTCGGCGTCTTCATCGGCGCCCCGCTCCAGCCAGCCATGTCGAACGGCATGAAATTGTAGAGTTCTTCCGAGCGGAACAGCACCGTCGAGGCACCCTTGGCGCAATAGCCATATTTGTGCAGGTCGGCGCTCATCGAATGGACGGCCGGGACTTCAAAGTCGAAGGCCGGTACCGGCACGCCGTTCATCCGCGCAAACGGCGCGAAATACCCGCCGACGCAGGCATCGACATGCAGCCAGACACCCTTCCTGGCCGCCACGTCGCCCAGCGCTTCAATCGGGTCGATGATGCCATGCGGGAAGTTCGGCGCCGAGCCGACCATCATCACCGTCGCCTCATCCACTGCCTCGCCCATCGCGGCAGGGTCTGCCTCGTAGCTGCCATCGGTCTTCAGCGGCACGCGGCGGATCTCGATGTCCATCAGGTGCGCGGCCTTGTCGAAGGCGAGGTGCGCCGACTGCGGCAGCACAACATTATGCCCCTCGCGCGGCTTGCCCTTTGACCGCGCATAGTCGCGTGCTGTCTTCATCGCCATGGTGATCGAATCCGTGCCGCCGGACGTCATCGCCCCGGTCGCCCCCTCCGGCCCGTGCAGCAGGCCGAGGCCCATGCCGATCACTTCCTTCTCCATCTGCGCAAGGCTCGGGAAAGCCATCGGACCCAGGCCGTTCTCGGCCATATAGAGCGTGTAGGCTTCCTGCTGGACCTGTTCGACATCATGGCCCGCATTGAAGACGTAAACAGCCGTGCGCCCGTCGCGCCATTGCGCATCGCCGCCGCCGCGGCTGATCATTTCCTGACGCACATCCGCCCAGTCGCGTCCCTTTTCCGGCATCTGCATGGCTGTTCCTTCACTCCACTGTCTCTCTGGCGTGAAACCTAGGCGGACCGCTCTGTCTTGGCCATAGGCCGAAACTTTTGGCGTCTTCACGCGTTGGTTCCCTACTCCCCGCGAAAGGAGGAAACCGAAATGACAGGCAAGAGCCCTCAAACCGAGAAGAATCACGACACCGAAACGGCCGACAAGAAGATTCGCCCGTCCGGTCCGGAAAACATGGAAGACCCGCCCAAAGACTGGGACAAGGTCGACGAAGAAAGCGACGAATCCTTCCCGGCCAGCGATCCGCCCGCAAATTACTGACCCTGTTTCCCGGCTAGTCCGTTGCATTTCCGGCGCATTCCCGCCCCGGTATGCGCCGCTGCGCGAAGTACAGCTTTTTGCTCGCGCATTGTGCGAAGCCCGTTGCCCGCACGCGGCCGGAGGAATATTGTGACGAATAGAACAAGCAAGAAACTTGATGGGGATCAGCACCGCGCCATGACGGACTATATCGGTTACGAAGCGCTCACCCAGGCAGCCATGCGCGGCGTCGTCCGCGAAGCGCTGAAGCGCGCCAAGGCGAATGGCGGCCTGCCGGGTGACCACCACTTCTACATCACGTTCCGTTCGAAGGCCCCGGGCGTGCGCATGGCCGATTACCTGGTCGAGCGTTTTCCGGTCGACATGACGATTGTGGTCCAGCACCAGTTCTGGGACCTCGAAGTCCATGACGGCCACTTCGAGATCATCCTGAAATTCTCCGGCGTGCCGCAGCACCTGTTTGTGCCTTATGCCGCCATAACGCGCTTCGTTGATCCGTCCGTGAATTTCGGCCTGACCTTCGAAGCGCAGGAGAAGGACGCCGCCGTCATCTCTCCGGCCTCCGAACTGGAAGAGACGCATGACGAGGCAGACGCTGCCCCGACCAGCGATGCCGGCACGGTCGTCAATCTCGACGCCTTCCGCCGCAAATAGGCCGGACGATTGTCAGAGACTGAAAAACCCCGCCTCAGCGACGCTGACATGCTGGCCCGCTTCCAGGGCTCCAAGAAGCGCCCCCCCTGTTCCGACACGCTGGGCATGAAGCTCATCGAGGTCGAGCAGGATGCCATGCGCATACGGATGGAGTTCGACGTCAGCCCATCCTTCGCCAATCCGACCGGTGCGGTGCAAGGCGGCTTCATCTCCGCCATGCTGGACGAAGCGATGAGCACCTGCGTGATCATTGCATCCAACGTCACAATGACGGCCCCGACACTGGAGATGAAAACCAGCTTCCTGACGCGCCTGATGCCCGGCAAGGCCTGGGTCGATGCCCGCATCGTCCGCCTCGGAAAATCCGCGGCCTTCATGGAAGCGGAATGTTTCGACCCGGACGGCAGAATGGTCGCCAAGGCCTCCGCCACCGCCCTGCCAATGCCGTTCAAGCGGCTTGCCAAATGAGCTTCGACAAGCGCGCCTATTGGGAAGGCGTGTTGGGTGACGGGACGCGCCCGCCCGCAACCGATTTTGTCGGCTTCGACCTGATTGCCTTCGACGAGAAGGAAGGCTGGGCCGAGGCCGCCTTCTGCCTGCCGGCCGAGGCCACCAATCCCGGCGGCACCGCGCAAGGCGGCTTCGTCACGGCCGCACTGGATGAAGTCATGAGCGTCGCCGGATCAATCGTTCAGGATGGCCCGGCCATGGCACCGACCCTTCAGATGACGACCAGCTTCATCCGTCCGGTTCCAGTCGGCGTGCGCCTGATCGGGCGCGGCGAAGTCGTTCGCAAAGGCAGGCAGGCCATCTTCACGCAGGGCTTCCTCTCCACGGAAGACGGCACGCTGCTCGCTCAGGCCACCGCCAGCTGTATTCCGCGCTCACTCGCCTGACGCTGCGGCACGCTGCGCGTTTGGTGCGCCTGTGCTATTCTCCCGGAAAATATATAAATCCGGGAGGAAAGAATGGCCGACGATCTGGGCGCAAGCCCGAAGGTGCCGCAATCCATCATCGAAGTGACGGCCTTCATGCCGGAGGCGCGGCGCGATCCTCACCCGCCACTTAAAGCCCTGCGCGAGAACTGCCCCGTCATGCGCGACGAGATGGCGAAGACCTGGTTCCTCACCCGCTATGGCGATGTCCGTACCACGGTGAACGACCGCAGTTTCGTCCGCCATCCCCTCAATGCGGAAGAAGGCTCGATCTCGCGGCAGCTGGTCGACGAGGAAAACCCGCGGCGCACCTCCATCCTGTTCATGGATGATCCGGACCATGCCCGCGTGCGCCCGCCGCTGGCAAAGGCCTTCTACACCCGCATCAACAAGATGAAGGACCAGATCGAAGCCATCGTTGACGACACGATCGATGCCGCCCCGGCCTCGGGCGTGTTCGACCTGATGGCCGAGATTGCCGTGCCCATCCCGGTGACGGTCATCGCCCGCATTCTTGGTGTCGATGAACATCGCCTCGCAGACTTCCGCGAATGGTCAGAGGCAGTCATCCTCGGCCTGAACCCGGTCCGCACCCCGGAAGAAACCGAGCGCATGATGGCGGGCGGCGCAGCGCTCGACGCTTATTTCACCGAACTGATGGAGCGCCGCCGCAAAGGACCGGAAGACGATCTCATCACCGACATGGTTCAGCTACAGGCCTCTGGCGAAGCTCCGCTGTCGGATGATGAAGTCCGCATCAATCTTCAGGCGCTGCTCGTCGGCGGGAACCTCACCACGACAGACCTGATCGGCAATGGTGTCTGGCTATTCCTGACGCATCCTGAGCAACTCGCTGCGCTGAAGGCCGATCCCGGCCTTGCCGCACAGGCCGTCGAGGAAGTGCTGCGCTATGAGGCGCCGGTCTCTGCCACCTCCCGCATTGCCGAAGCCGACAAGCAAGTGGCTGGTTGCCCGGTGAAGGAACATCAGGTCGTGTTCTGCTCGCTTGCTTCGGCCAATCGCGACGCGGAGACCTTCGAGGCGCCGGAGGCGTTCGACATCACGAAGAAACGCGCCAGCCATGTTGCCTTTGGCGGCGGGCCGCACATCTGTATCGGCGCCCCGCTGGCCCGGATGGAGGCCCGACGCGTCTACCAGAAACTGTTCGAACGCTATCCGGACATGAAGCTGCCGGAACAGGACATCGCCTGGCGCGCCCTGCCCTTCTTCCGCGGCATCGAAAGACTGGACGTGGAGGTCTGATGGCCTGTTAGCGGTACCGGGCATTAACGAACGCCCTGCGCGTGCCCATGGTGCAGCGCGCAAAAACGTGTCATAGGGCCGCAAACTCCCTCTGACAGGTCGATCGTGCCTCGATGACGATCCCTGACAGCCCAACCCCCGAAAGCCTTTACATGTCCGCTTATCCGTCCGTTCCCTCGGCCCTCGCCGAAGCCCTTGCCAATAAGGGTTATGAAAGCCTCACCCAGGTCCAGACCGCCGTGCTCGATGCAGAGCTCGCCGGGCGCGACCTGCTCGTCTCCGCACAGACCGGTTCTGGCAAGACCGTCGCCTTCGGTATCGCCATGTCCGGCGACCTTCTGGGCGAGGAAGACCGCCTTGCCCGCGCCGAAACCCCGCTCGCCCTGATCGTGGCGCCGACGCGCGAACTCGCCATGCAGGTCGCCCGCGAGCTGACCTGGCTCTACGGCCCGGCCGGCGCACGTATCGCAACCTGCGTCGGCGGCATGGACATGCGCGACGAGCGTAAGGCCCTCGCCCGCGGCGCGCATATCGTCGTCGGCACGCCGGGCCGCCTGTCGGACCATATCAAGCGCGGCTCGCTGGACACCGCCGGCATCCGTGTCGTCGTGCTGGACGAAGCCGACGAGATGCTGGACATGGGTTTCCGCGAAGAGCTGGAACACATCCTTGAAGGCACGCCGGAAACGCGCCGCACGCTGATGTTCTCCGCCACTGTGCCGAAAGGCATCGCCAACCTCGCCGCGCGCTACCAGAAAGACGCCCTGCGCGTGAAGACGGAATCCGAACAGCGCCAGCATGGCGACATCGAATACCGCGCGCTGTTGGTGGCCCCGGGCGATGAAGAGAACGCCATCGTCAACATCGTGCGCCACTCCGACAGCGAGAGCGCGCTCGTCTTCTGCACGACCCGCGCCGCCGTCAACAAGCTGATGAGCCGTATGGGCAATCGCGGCTTCCCGGTCGTCGCCCTCTCCGGCGAACTCAGCCAGAAGGAACGCTCGAACGCCCTGCAGGCCCTGCGCGATGGCCGCGCCCGCGTCTGTATCGCCACCGACGTTGCCGCCCGCGGCCTCGACCTCGACAATCTGGGCCTTGTCATCCACGCAGACCTGCCGCGCGATCCGGCGACCCTGTTGCACCGTTCCGGCCGGACTGGCCGGGCTGGCCGCAAGGGCGTCAGCGCGATGATCGTGGCCCCGAAGGCCCGCCGCCGCGTCGAGCGCCTGCTGGGCGACGCCAGGATCGAAGCGACCTGGGGCACACCGCCATCGGCTGACGAGATCAACGCGCTGGATGATGCGCGCCTGCTCGCAGACCCGTCCCTCACCCGCCCCATTCATGAGAGCGAGCGCGCCATGATCGACGCGCTGCTGGAACAGCACGGGCCCGAACAGGTCGCGGCCGCCTTCCTGCGCAAACAGCGCGAAGGCCGTTCTGCACCGGAAGACCTGCGCGAAGTCGACCTCACCCCGCCGAAACGCCGCGAACGCGGTGAGCGCGGCGACCGGCCTGAGCGCGAGCCGCGCGAGAAACGCAACAAGACAGAGCGCAAAGGCTTCGACGATGCGGTCTGGGTGCAGCTGAATGTCGGCCGCAAGAAGAACGCGGAAGCCCGCTGGATCCTCCCGGTCCTCTGCAAGGCAGGCGGTCTCTCCCGTGACGACATCGGCGCAATCCGCATCAATCCGTCCGACACGCATGTGGAGCTCACCCGTGAGGCCGCAGCGCGCTTCTTCGAGACGATCGGTGAGGGCGGCTCGGTGGAAAAGGGCCTGCGCGCCTCGCCGCTCGATGGCACCCCGCCGCCTGCCCGCTTCGACCGCAATGACCGCTTCGACCGCGATGAGCGCAGCGAGCGCCCGGCCCCGCGCCTGCGCAAGAAGCCGTATGACCCGGATGCCCCACGCCACCTCTCCGGCAAGAAGCCCTACAAGAAGAAATCCGCCCCGGAAGACGCCACCCCGGCTGAACGCGCGCCTTCCCCGCAGACGGACTACATCCAGGACGACCGGGAGAAACCCGCACGGCCTGCGAAGAAGTTCTCCAAAGTGCACGCCAAGGACGGCTGGAAGCCCCCGATGCGCAGCAAGGGCAAACCCGGGAAAGGTGGCCCCAAGGGCGCCGGAAAGGCCGGCCCGAAAGGCGGAAAACCAGCCTTCAAGAAGGGTGGAAAACCGCCTGCCGGCAAACGCAAACCTGGCGGAAACTAAGCTCCGCCGGTCTGCCTAGGCCTCAAGGATCACATCGAAGGTGCCGAAGATCATCCGTTTGCCATCAAACGGCATCTCGCCCATTTTGTGCATCTCCGGCATCATGACTTCCCAGGCCTTGTCGTGTGTGGCCTTGTCCGGCCAGCTGATCCATCCGATCACGACCGTCTCGTCCGGCTGGCACTTCACAGCCAGCGGGAAGGACGTCATTTCGCCATCCGGCACCTCATTTCCCCAATTCTCGACGACAGAGAGCGCCCCATGCTTGCGGAACAGCGCAGCGGCCGCCTTTGCGTGTGCGAGGTAAGCGTCCTTGTTTGCGGTCGGCACTGCGGCCGCCATGATCTGCGTGTATGCCATGTCTGTCTCCTGTGCGTTTTAGCCCGCCACCACTAAAGTTATTTTTTATAACTATCAAGTTCTATTTTATAACTATATATTGCAGACACATCCAAACTCGCCTCTAGTCGCCACCATGACCACTCGCGCCCTCGACAAGAAACGCCTCTACAATGACGGTTGCGCCGCCGCACACGCGATGGACCTTGTTGGCGAACGCTGGGCCCTGCTCGTGATCCGGGAGCTCATGCTGGGCCCAAAGCGGTTCAATGACATCCGCCGCAACCTGCACGGCCTCAGCGCCAACATTCTCACTCAGCGTCTGGAGGAGCTGGAGCGGCACGAAATCGTGGTGCGGCGCACGTTGCCCCCGCCCGCTTCTGTACAGGTCTACGACCTCACGCCCTGGGGGCGGGAGCTGGAGCCCGTCTTCCAGGCCCTCGGCCGCTGGGCGGTCCGCTCCCCCTTCAAGCCTGACGGACCGATGAGTGTGAATTCCACGCTCATGTCCTTTGCCACCATGTTCGACCCATCCAAGGCGAAGGGCCTCTCCGCCCGTGTTTCGATGGAGATTGACGGCGAACCCTGCCACCTCATCGTGAAGGATCAGGCCGTCACCGCCGAACGGGGGGAACTCACCCCGGCAGACCTCTGCATCCGGGCCTCTGCGGGCGACCTGCTCAGCCTCTTTTATGATGGCGCAGATCCCGCCGAATGGCTGGAAAGACCCGGTGTCAGCGCCTCCGGCAACCTCGATCTCCTCGCCCGGTTGCCGCCCGCTTTCCCCGTTCCGGCGCCCTTTTGCGGCTGAGATTTTGCTCCAACAGCCTGTCGTCATTCTGACTCTGCCCCCACCCATCGCAGCGCATTGTTTTTATTGATGATAATTTGCCGAAATTGATGCCCTGAAAAGCAGATCAAAATTTCCCTTTTGGGGCCAAAGGCCCTATATTTACAGGCGAATCTGAAGAATCGACGGGGAAGCCTCATGGCTGAAGAAACGCAGGGCGAGAATGCCGAGTACGGCGCAGGCTCCATCAAGGTCCTGAAGGGCCTCGAAGCCGTGCGCAAACGTCCCGGCATGTATATCGGCGACACCGATGACGGCTCGGGCCTGCACCACATGATCTACGAGGTCGTGGACAACGCCATCGACGAGGCGCTGGCCGGCCATGCAGACCGCGTGACGGTCACCCTCTACCCCGACGGCTCGGCTGAAATCACCGACAATGGCCGCGGCATTCCCGTGGGCATGCACCCGACCGAGGGCGTCTCGGCAGCAGAAGTCATCATGACCCAGCTGCACGCCGGCGGGAAGTTCGACCAGAACTCCTACAAGGTCTCCGGCGGACTGCACGGCGTGGGGGTATCCGTGGTCAACGCGCTGTCGGACTGGCTGGAGCTGACCATCCATCGCGAAGGCAAGGAACACTGGGTCCGCTTCATCAATGGCGGCCATGTCGAGGCCCCGCTGGAGACACGCGGCGACTCCCCGATGACGGACAAGGGCAAGCCTTATACCGGCACGGCGGTGCGCTTCCTGGCGGCCTCCTCCACCTTCACGATGACCGATTACGACCGCAAGACGCTGGAGCACCGGCTGCGCGAGCTCGCCTTCCTGAATTCCGGCGTCCACATCATCTTCCGCGACGAGCGCGAGGCAGAGCCCTATGAGATCGACCTCATGTATGAGGGCGGCGTGAAGGCGTTCGTCGAACACCTCGACAAGGCCAAGGGCAAGCTGATCCCGGAGCCGGTCTACGCCATGGGCGAGAAGGACGGCATCACCGTCGAAGCGGCCCTGGAATGGACCGACAGCTATCACGAGAACGTGCTCTGCTTCACCAACAACATTCCCCAGCGCGACGGCGGCACCCATTTGGCCGGCTTCCGCGGGGCGCTGACGCGGATCATCAACAAATACGCCAACGAGACCGGCCTCGCGAAGAAGGCCAAGGTCGAGATTTCCGGCGACGATGCCCGCGAGGGCCTGACCTGCGTCCTCTCCGTCAAAGTGCCGGATCCGAAATTCAGCTCCCAGACGAAAGACAAGCTCGTCTCCTCCGAGGTGCGCCCGGTGGTCGAGAGCATGATGGGCGAAAAGCTCGCCGAATGGTTCGAGGAACACCCTAAGGAAGCCCAGGAAATCATGGGCAAGATCGTGGAGGCTGCCGCCGCGCGCGAGGCCGCCCGCAAGGCCCGCGAACTGACGCGCCGCAAGTCCGCGCTGGACATCACCTCCCTGCCCGGCAAGCTGGCCGACTGCCAGGAGAAAGACCCGGCGAAATCCGAACTCTTCATCGTCGAGGGGGATTCCGCTGGCGGCTCGGCCAAACAGGGCCGGTCACGTGACAACCAGGCCATCCTGCCCCTGCGCGGCAAGATCCTGAACGTGGAGCGCGCGCGCTTCGACAAGATGCTGTCGTCCGACCAGGTCGGCACGCTGATCATGGCGCTTGGCGCAGGCATCGGGCGCGACGAGTTCGACATCGAAAAGCTGCGCTATCACAAGATCATCATCATGACCGATGCTGACGTCGACGGCGCGCACATCCGCACGCTGCTGCTGACCTTCTTCTATCGTCAGATGCCGGAAATTATCGAGAAGGGCTATCTCTACATCGCCCAGCCGCCGCTCTACAAGGTGACGCGCGGGCGCTCGGAACGCTATGTGAAGGACGATAACGAGCTGGAAGCCTATCTCATCGGCGAAGGCACCGACGGGGAATCCCTGATCCTGCCCGACGGCACCACGATTGCCGGGGAAGACCTGCGCGACCGCGTGCGCCAGGCCTCGAACTTCCAGGCAAACCTCCGCCGCCTCGCCCTCCGCGCTTCCGGCGAGCTGATCGAACATGCCGCGCTTTCCGGCGCCATGGCGGCAGGTGCGGGCGATGCGGAGGCGGAGAAAACCGCCGAACGCCTCAACCGTCTCGCCGAAGAAGGCGAAGACACCTGGAAAGGCCGCTTCGTCGAGGGCGCTCTCGTCCTGCAGCGCACCGTGCGCAGCGTCGACGAGACGATCTCCCTGCCCCCGGCCCTGCTGGCCAGCCAGGACGCCCAGCGCCTCGCCGAACGCGCGGCGGGCCTCGCCGAAATCTACGACCAGCCCGCCATCCTGCGTCAGGACAAAGGCGGCGAAGTGACCGTGTGCGGACCGAGCACGCTGCTCAAAGCCGTGCTCGACAGCGGCCGCAAGGGCCTGAAAGTCCAGCGCTACAAGGGTCTGGGCGAGATGAACGCCGACCAGCTCTGGGAAACCACGCTGGACGCCAACGCCCGCACCCTGCTGCAAGTCCGCGTCGACCATATGGAAGAAGCCGACGACATGTTCACGAAGCTGATGGGCGATGTGGTCGAGCCGCGCAGAGAGTTCATCGAAGAGAATGCGCTGGACGCGGAGGTGGATGTTTAATTGAACTTCGATTGGCCGGACATCATTTTCCTGCAAACCGTTCAGGGCGATTCCGGGCTATTCGTTGTAGTGCTCACCGCGATCTTAGGTGCGGTCGCGGGTGCACTCGCTACTTTCTTCGTAGAACTTTACTTCAGACTTCGCGAAGAAAGGCGAGCAAATCGGTCCAGAGATCACGCGCTGTACATGTTCATCAACCAAATGATGTACGATGTGACTTCTATTCACACTCGGCTGCTTGAAACGTTGGGTAATCAACAATGGCCGGTGGAATTAGATACGAAAATGCAACGCATGATCGGAAGCGCGCCAGCAAACACTCCGCTAGATCCGAATCTTCTTGGCGTCCTGCGCGGCCCCAAAGCCGCGGGACTTGTCCACCAACTATTTGAGCTTAGAAACCTACGTGATCTAACCATTCAGCTTCAAGCCGCTCTGAATGTTCAAGTGCAAGAGCTCCAAGAACTCCACATCAAGCACGCCAGCTCCCGAGAAAATTTGCGGGTCACATCTTCAATAAGCAGCGACCACCCGGACTTTCCTCTGATCGATATTCGTCGGCAAGAGGTGTCCTATACCGCAAAAATGCTCATCCAAATGGGCTACACGTTTGTTGAGCGCATGATTGATTTCGGCGAGGGTTACAACGAGTTTAAGTCCCATCCGAACAAAAATGTTCACTCGAATTTGATGATAGATTTGGACGAACTGAAATCTCTATCGAAACCCACATCATCGCAATCGGGATAGCAGGCGTAGGGTGGGTTGAGCGGAGCGATACCCACCTTTCGGACTCGCGGCGGGCATTGCATGGTGGGTATCGCTTCGCTCAACCCACCCTACGGATCCGCCCTCTGCCCCCAAACTCCCCACACGCGTCACCCCCGGCCGCGGAGCGGTCCGGGGATCCAGCTCTGAAAGAGGCGAGCGAGGGCGTCATGTCCGGTTCGGGGATTGTTGCCGCCGCCCATGACGGACTTTGTCGATGCGTTCGGAGATGGGTCCCCAGACGGCTGCGCCGTCGGGGATGACGCGTGAGGAGAGATTGGGCCCTGTCCCTCACCCGCCGCGTGTCATCCCGGAATTTGCGCAGCAAATATCCGGGACCCAGATGCGGTGTTGCCACTGCAGGACTGGGTCCCGGATAAGCCCTGCGGGCTTTCCGGGATGACAGGTCGCGGGCGATGTGAATTCGTCTGATAGGGCTCGCCCCCATCCTTGCGGGCATGCATCCTGACCTTCAGCGCTACTTTACCCATGTCTGGCCGCTCTTCTGGCCGTGGCTGGTGTGGAACCTGGTGCGTGTTGCCCGCTGGCACGCACGCACCGGGCGCGAAGCGCTGATGGCGGTGGACTGTTTCGGCAATATAAGGCTCGTCTGCCTGGCCGATGCCCCACCGCCCGATGATCTCTATACATATGAAGCGCCGCGCATTCCCCGCTGGAAACATCCTGCCCTTGGCAGCGATGTGCCTGTCTCGCTTTGTGGCTGCGTGCGCGGCAAGTCCGGCATGATCATGTTAAGTCATGACGTGGTCCGTCATGATCCGGATAAGTCCGGTATAGTCACCCATAGTCATGGCATAGTCCGGTATAATCATGGCCTGCACGTGCGGGGTCCGCCTTAGGTGGGCCTTTGTGCGCCGCCAGTCATCCTTCGACTTCGCTCAGGATGAGTTCTCTCTAAGGCGCACCACAGAACCGCACTCATCCTGAGCGAAGTCGAAGGATGGCTGGCAAAGAACGGATCCCTAACCGGATGGCACCCGCCACTCCGGCCGCTCGTGCGGGATGGAACACGCGTCCGCCCTTTCGCGTTGATACTTTACCCAATCAAAGGAGGCCGAAATGTCTGCACAACAGATCCCCGAACACCAGGCCGCCGGACTTGCGCTCGCCGTACGCCGTGGCCGCACATCGAAATGGCACCTGCATGGCAAGGCCAAGCAGATGTATGACGATCTCAGCATGGAAGAGCTGGAAGCCCTCGCCGAGCCGGATGAGGACAGCGAAGAGGCCCAGAAACCCTCGCAGAAACCCTCATAAACAGCCTTGATAATCGGGCACTTATTCCGGGGCGGCATAAGTCTTCTTTGCCGCCCCGCCCTACAGCGCCGTGCGCTTCACGTCATATTCGCTGCAACACGAAAGCAATACGGCACCTGAAGGAGCCCGCCATGATTGACCTCCGCCCGTTCGACCGCCTCGGCCGTTTCCGCAATGAATGGCTCGACGCGAACTATCACTTCTCGTTCTCGGGTTATCACGACCCGCGCCGCATGGGCGAAGGCGCCCTGCGCGTGTGGAACGATGACACGATCCAGCCCCACACCGGCTTCCCGCCGCATGGCCACCAATCGATGGAAATCATCACCTATGTCCGCAAGGGTGCCATCACCCACAAGGACTCGATGGGCAATACCGGCCGCACTGAAGCGGGCGATGTCCAGGTGATGAGCGCCGGGGCCGGCGTGCAGCATTCGGAATGGAATGCCGACGACGAAACCTGCCAGCTGTTCCAGATCTGGGTCCTGCCCCGCGAACAGGGCGGCCAGCCGGGCTGGGGCACGCGCCAGTTCCCGAAGGGCGACCGCTCCGGCAAGTGGACCGTGTTTGCCGCAGACGGCGGCGAAGACGATGCCCTGCCCCTGAAACAGGATGCAAAGGTCATGGGCGCAACGCTCTGCGCCGGGGACACGCTCAACTATGAAGTGGCGCCCGGCCGGCATGGCTATCTCGTGCTGGCGGCGGGCTCGGTCAGCCTGAACGGCCATGTGCTGAAGGCCCGCGACGGCGCCGCCATCACCGGCGCCGAGACGCTGGAGCTGAAAGGCCTGCAAGACGCCGAGATCGTGTTTGTGGACACGATTTAAGCTGCTTCACATCAGCGTGACTTCGGGAACAGGAAGGGTGATGGTAAGTTGATAACAGACCCTAATGGAGGTTCTGACATGAAACTGGTTCCAATCACCGCTATCGCCCTTCTCCTGGCCCCGGCTGCCATGGCCGCGGAAATCAATGTCAGCGTGTCTGACGATTTCCAGACCAAGCTGCAGGATGACTACGGCACCCGCGAGGGTGACTATCTCTCGAACGAGATCAAGGAAGACCTGACCCGCGAACTCGAAAAGGCCGGCGTGGATGTTGCCCGGATCGATGTCACCATCATCGATGCCCGCCCGTCCAAGCCGACCTTCAAACAGCTGGGTGACGAGCCCGGCCTCGACTATGGCGCCTCGCGCAGCACCGGCGGGATGAAACTCTCCGCCACCGCTTATGACGCGGACGGCACGAAGGAAGGCGAGTACGAGTATTCCTGGTACGAAACCGACATCCGCATGACCGGCATCACAACCTGGTATGATGCCAACAAAGCATCCAACCGGTTTGCCCGGAACTTCGCTGAAGAAGTGAAGGAAGGTACGCTGTCCGACCAGAACCCGTCCTGATCAGAGGACGAGTTCACACCGCTCGTTGAGGCTGGGGCGCGCCAGAGCGACGCGCTTCAGCCCCGGCAGCGCCTCGCGCAGGTCTTCAGCGACCCAGAGGCAGATCCGCTCCAGCGTCGGGATTTCAAGCCCGTCGATCTCGTTGAGCAGTTTGTGATCCAGCTTTTCGGCTGTCGCGTTCAGGCAGGCCGTCAGGTGAGAGAAATCCTCCACCCACTGCTCGCCCTCTTTCACGACGCCGGCAACAGTCGCTTCCAGGCGGAAGGAATGGCCGTGCATGTTCCGGTAAGGATGCCCTTCCGGCTTGCCGCCCATGAAGTGCGCCGCCTCGAAATGCACCGCCTTGGTGATCTCGAACACGCGGCCCTCAGGGCTCAGGGCAGCCCGGTCAGTTTGTGCGTTTGCAAGCTCAGTCGCCATTGCGGATTCTTCAGACAGTAAGCAGCGGCAGCCTGCACATTGCGGGCCACCTCGGAATTGTCCTTCGGTTGCAGGAAAAAGTGCTGAAAGTCCAGTTCCGTGAACCGTTCGGGCTGCGCTTCGGCCTCATCCTGCGGGTAGACCAGCTTGAGTTCATTACCCTTTTTCAGCACGAGCGCCGCATTGGCCTTGGGGCTGACGCAGATCCAGTCGAGCCCCTCCGGCGCCTCGATCGTGCCATTGGTCTCCACCGCGATCTCGAAGCCTTCGCCATGAAGCGCCTCGATCAGCGGCGGATTCAGCTGCAGAAGCGGCTCCCCGCCGGTGCAGACGACATAGGGCTTCCCGGCTGTGTCGGCATTTGACGCCCAGATGGAGGCGACCAGCGCGGCAACTTCTTCCGGCGTCTTGTACTTCCCGCCATTCTCTCCGTCTGTGCCGACAAAGTCGGTATCGCAGAACTGGCAGACGGCCTTGGCCCGGTCACGCTCAAGCCCGCTCCAGAGGTTGCATCCGGCAAAGCGCAGGAACACCGCGGCCCGGCCGGTCTGCGCGCCCTCCCCTTGCAGGGTGTAGAAAGCTTCCTTGACCGAATAGGTCATTTTGCGGCCTGCCAGCGGTCCCAGCCTGCCGCGCGCAACTCGCAGGCCGGACAGCTGCCGCAGCCATAGCCCCAGACATGCCGTTGCGAGCGGTCGCCGAGATAGCAGGTGTGTGTGTCTTCCACGATCAGGTCGATCAGGGCCTGTCCGGCAAGGCCGTGCGCCATCTCCCAGGTCCCGGCCTTGTCAATATACATGAGCGGCGTCTCGATCGACATCGGCTTGCCCAGCCCGAGACGCAGCGTTTCGGCCTGTGCCTGGATCGTGTCATTCCGACAGTCCGGATAACCGGAATAGTCGGTCTCGCACATCCCGCCCACCAGGACGGAAATACCGCGCCGCACGGCCAGCGCACCGGCGAGCGTCAGGAACAGAAGATTGCGGCCCGGTACAAAGGTCGATGGCAGACCAGCCTCAGTCGTCTCGATGACGACATCATGAGTCATGGCCGTTTCGCCAAGGCTTTTCAGGACTGTCGCATCGATCATGTGATCTTCGCCAAGACGCGACGCCCAACTCTCCTTGAGGCTCGCCATCCCGATCCGGACTTTCTCCCGGCAGGTCAGTTCCACAGCATGACGCTGGCCATAGTCGAACCCGATCGTCTCGACCTGATCGAAACGGTCAAGCGCCCAGGCCAGGCAGGTGGCGGAATCCTGTCCGCCGGAAAAAAGAACCAGGGCCCGGGTGACGGTGGGTGAGGTCTGAGAGGTCATGGCGCGCCTCTACCAGCCTCTGCAGACCCGGCCAAGACGGGAAAACTGTGTCATTCCGGACCCGCAACCAAAAATAGTCGCCCATTGACGCTAGGGTAGCCGGTTGACACGATGGGGCACTCCGCTTTTGTGTAGTATCTGCAGTGCGCCTGCCAGAAGCGCACCCGGATAAAAACCAACCACACAAACAAAAATCTTGTCCACATACGATTGGACGAGGGGAGGAAATTGACTTGAAAAGAACCCGACAACCGAAGTGCGTCTTGCTGGCAGGTGCCTCTGCCGCCGTGTTGAGCCTGATTCAGGCCCCGGCCCTGGCACAGGAAGCAGACGCACCGAACACCGCCACCACCGAAGAAGCTGCTCCTCCCGCCGCATCCACACCCGCCGCTGAAAGTGACAAACGCCTCGGCGTTGTGCAGGTGACCGCGACGCGCCGCGAGCAGAGCATCCTCGACGTGCCGCTGGCAGTCACCGCCATCAGCCCTCTGGAAATCGAACGCCAGGGCGTGGCCGACCTTCGCTCGCTGGACAATCTTTCGGCCAGCTTCAACATGAGCTCGACACAGACGGAATCGCAGGGCGCCTCGCTCCGTATTCGCGGTGTCGGCACCACCGGCAACAATATCGGCCTGGAAAGCGCCGTCGGCGTTTTCCTCGATGGCGTCTATCTGTCCCGTCCGGGCGTCGCCCTGGGCGACCTGGTCGACCTGCAACAGATCGAAGTCCTGCGCGGTCCGCAGGGCACGCTGTTTGGCCGGAACACGTCTGCCGGTGCCCTGAACATCACGACCAAGGCCCCGAACCTCAGAGAAATGGATGGCTTCGCCAATGTCACGGCCGGCAATCTCGGCCTGGTGAATGTCCAGGGCGGCTTCAGCGCTCCGATCGTGGAAGACAAGCTGGCTGTCCGTCTGTCCGGTGCTTACCGCACGCGGGACGCGCTGGCGGAAAGCACCACCGGCGCAGAGAGCTATACGCGCGATCGCTGGATCGTACGCGGGCAAGCCCTTTGGCAGATCAATCCGGACGCTTCGCTGCGGATCATCGCGGACTATTCCGAAGCCGATGAGCAATGCTGCGATGCCCCGGTTACCTTTGACCCGCTGGGCGATGCCGGCATTTATGCGGCTGTCGGCCTGCCGGCAAATGGCGGTGTGGTGGAGTCCGGCTTCCGGGCCCAGAAAAAAGGCATCACCAACGGCGAGCAGTTCCAGAACCCGTTCGAACAGTCCGGCATCTCTGCCACGCTGGAATGGGATCTTGGTCCGGCGGACATGACCTATATCGGCGCCTACCGCAGCTTCAAGGCTGAATCCATTCAGCACTCTGACTTTGTCGGACTTGATGTCTTCCAGGTCGGCGACAACTCAACCCCGTTTGCCGCGCCGGACGTTCAGCCGTCCTATGACGACATCAAGACCATGACCCATGAACTCAGGTTCCAGGGTCTCGCCTTCGATGGCCGTCTCGACTGGCTCCTCGGCGCCTACTATTCGGAAGAAGAGATCGAGGAACGCGCGCTGATGACCCTCGGCGGCGACTATGGCCGGTATGTTTCGGCCCTGTTCGTGCCGTCGCTCGGTGCCGCCACGGTTGCCACAGGCTTCGGCGGGAACATCCCGGCCGCGCTTGGCGGTGTGGACCCGGCCGGCAGCTATGCCGACAATCTCTACACCCAGGACGCCGAGTCCCTGTCGATCTTCACGCACAACGTGTTCGAGATCACGGACGGGCTGAACCTGACAGTTGGCCTGCGCTATGTCGAAGAAACCAAGGACGGTGCCTTTGACCAGCTCTCCGCCAGCTCCCCGACCTGTGTGAACATCGCAAACGGCCTGCTGGCAGGCGCCTATCCGGGGTCGCTTGCCGCCCTGGCCCAGAGCGCACTCGGAGCAACCTGCTTCCCCTTCGCAACCGAGGCAGATACGGCAGCGTCTGCCTTCCTTCCGCTGCCGCGGACGTTCGACGACACGTTCGAGGACGAAGAACTGGTCTACACGGTCAAGATTGGCGCACGGATCACGGATGACGTGAACTTCTATGCCGGCCTGACCCATGGCTTCAAATCCGGCGGCTTCAACCTCGACTCCACGGCGGCGGCCGGTGGGGCGGATCCACGCTTCGATTCCGAAAAGATCGACGCGCTTGAAGCTGGCCTGAAAGGCGCCTTCAATGATGGTCGCGGACGGTTTGACCTCGCCGTGTTCCGTCAGGAAATGGAGGACTTCCAGGTTCTCGAATTCACCGGCGTGCAGTTCCAGACGTTCAACGTCCCGAAAGTGGTCAGCAATGGCTTCGAATTCGAAGTCCAGAACGCGCTCACGGACCGGCTCAGCACGAATGCCGCCATTACCTATACCGATGCCTATTATCCTGAGGATTGCGCACCGGGCGGGTATGATCCGTCAAATCCGGTGAACCGCCTGTGCGGATTCAAGCTGACCAATGCGCCGGAATGGGTCGGCCTCCTGGGACTGACCTGGGAAGACCAGATGGCGAACGGCATGGGCTATTTCCTGACCGGCAACGTCCGCACCGAGTCGGAACGCCGGACCTCCACCCAGGCCGTCGATGACAATGGCGTACCACTCGAAGGTGACTGGCAGGGTGAGAACGCGAAGCTGAACCTCCGGGCCGGCATCTCCTCGGCGGACGACCGTTGGACCTTCGAAGTCTGGGGGAACAATGTGTTCGATGAGTCGACCAAGGCTGTGACCTTCAGCATTCCGCTGCGCGGCCCTGCCCGCGGGGTCTACCTGCAGGAACCGGCCACTTATGGTGTGACTTTGAGGACACGCTTCTAGGCTCTCGTAAGGTACAAATTTGCATCCTGAGCGGTGTCCGGGCCCGGACACCGCTCATTTTTTGCCTTTACGTAGGGTCCACCAGGCCAAACGTTCCAACTGAAAATATTGACTTTCCCTCGCGGCTGCCATTCGATGGATTCTGAAGCACGTCCGAAAAGAGACGGCTCAAAGAACAGCTCGAAGCCAGCAATCCCGCCGGCCCGAGGGGAGGAAAAATTAAATGACCAAATACAGAGACTCGAAATGTGTCTGGTTGGCTGGCGCTTCAGTGTTGGCCATGGGGCTGCTGGCACCCGCTGCCGTCGCCCAGGAGGAAGGTGAAAGCACAAGAACACTTTCCACCGTTACCGTGACGACCCAGAAGGTCGAGGAATCCATTCAGGATGTTCCGATCGCGGTCTCGGCATTTGACGAAGAAGCGCTTGAGCGTCTCCAGCTGACCGGCGGTCCGGACCTCGTCAAATCCATCCCGAACGTGACCTTTACCAAAGGCAACTTCTCGGGTTTCAACTTCAAGATCCGCGGCATTGGTGTGGACTCGGTCGCCCAGTCTGGCGACGCCGGGGTTGGTGTCCACCAGAACGATGTCCCGCTGACAGCGAACCGCCTGTTCGAAGCGGAATTCTACGATGTCGAACGGGTCGAGGTTCTGCGTGGTCCTCAGGGTACGCTGTACGGCCGGAACGCCACCGGTGGTGTGTTCAACCTGATCACCGCCAAGCCGGTGCTTGGTGAGTTCCAGGCGGATGCCGAGCTGACCTATGGCAACGAGAATACGTTCAAAGCGAAGGGCATGGTCAACCTGCCGCTAGGCGACAAGGCCGCCCTGCGCCTCGCTGGTTCGCTTCTTCAGCGCGACGGTTATGTGAAAAACTCCGTCACGGGCAACGATATCGATGACCGCGACCTCTCCAGCTTCCGGGCGACCTTCGCAGTGGAACCGACCGACAATCTGCGCGGCTGGGTTTCCTACGAACACTTCGAAGAAGATGACAGCCGCCTGCGCGCCGGCAAGCAGCTTTGTAAAAAAGATCCGGGCTTCGACACCTTTGCCGGTATCCCGGTGTCTGCTTTCGACCAACTCATAACTTCGCTTGGCTGTCAGGATGCTCCGCTCAGTCAATCGAACGACCGGGTGAACTCGCAGGCAACGCTTGGCGGCGGTCTTGCCATCACGGCCGGCCTGCTGAATGGCGACGCCTTCACAGATCCGGTGAACCCGGACCTGCGCACAATCGAATCTGCTTTCGATCCGATCTACAAGGCAGACCAGGACCTGATCACCTGGAAGGGTGAATGGAACGTCACCGACAGCCTGCTGTTCACCTATCTCGGCAGCCACAATGAAAGCTCGGTTCAGTCGATCGAGGACTATAACAAGATCGCCCCAACCATTGCCTTCAATGAGACAGCTGGCCCATTCGCAGCTGTCCCGGCCCTCTATTCGATCCTGTTCCCGGGCGGCGTTGTGTCTGACCCGGAACTTGGTGTTTCCAACCTGTTCCGTACGTTCGACCAATCGGGCGGCGGCAGCGACCAGGACACGCACGAAATTCGTCTTCAGTCTGACTTCGACGGACCGATCAACTTCAATCTCGGCGCCATCAAGGTCGATTTCGAAGCGATTGACCCGTATGACAGCACAGCTGGCTATTATGTGCTCTCGAATTCGCTGACAGCCCTGACCCAGCTGAACAACGCCGCGGGTGGCGCATTCTTCGGCGGCAACGTGCCACTCGACTCCGGCAGCACGGACAATCTCGGACTGTTCAACGGCACGCTGAACGGCGATGGCGGTGAATACTTCCGCTCCTTGTCTCCTTACCGTCTCGATTCGACCGCCATCTTCGGTGAGGTTTATTATCAGGCAACGGACAACCTGAAGTTCACTCTTGGTCTGAGAAACACGATCGACAAAAAAGAGCAGGATGTCATTCCGACCTTCCTGTTCACGCCGCAAGCACCGGGTGCAGACCCGCTGCAACCGTCGCCGATCGTTGGAGCTGATCCGGATGATGGTGGAGATGGCAGCCTGAACACCGAAGACAAGGAAACCACCGGACGCTTTGGTGTCGACTGGTCACCGGATCTCGGCTTCACCGACGAAACACTGATCTACGGTGTTTACTCGAAAGGCTACAAAGGCGGCGGGATCAACCCACCACAGCCTGCCGGTGCAAACCTGTTCTCGCAAACCTTCGATCCTGAGTTCGTGAACTCGATCGAGATCGGTACCAAGAACACGCTTGGTGGCGGGGTTGCCCAGCTCAACCTGACCGGGTTCCATTATGATTATGAAGGCTACCAGATCACCCAGATCATCAACCGGTCTTCTGTGAACACCAACATCGACGCCAAGATCAAAGGCCTCGAAGTTGAGTTCCTCTGGACCCCGGCGGAAAACTGGTTGCTCACAGCAAACCTGGGTATTCTGGATACTGAAATCCAGGATGCATATGGTATCGACGTTCTTGATCGTGCCAACGGCCGGTCCGACCTCGTCGTGCTGAAAAATGCTGCGAGCTTCGCGAACTGCGTGGTTTCGGCTCAAGGTTATGCAACCATTCTCGGCGCTATTCAGGGTGGTCTGCTCAATCCGGGTGACACGCGCGGTATTTGTACCGGTGCCTTCTCCGGTTCTGAAGCGGCGTTCGGACTTGACGGTGTGACCGTGACCTACACGGACAGCAACGGAAACCTCCAAACGGCGAATGCACTTGAGCCGTTCGAAGGAGACGCGAAGAGCCTCGATGGCAACAACCTTCCAGGCGCGCCTGACACGACGCTGAACCTCGCTGCTGAATATACCTTCCCGGCCCTCGGCAATTCGAACTGGGATATGACGATCCGCAGCGACTACTACTATCAGGCAGACAGCGTCAGCCGGATCTGGAACACGCAGCGTGACCAACTCGACTCCTGGTCGAACGTCAACCTGTCGATCCTCTTCAACAATGAAGAGAACGGCTGGGGCGTTGAAGTGTTCGCCAAGAACCTGACGGATGAGGAAGTCATCACGGGTAACTACCTGACCGACGACTCCTCCGGCCTGTTCACCAACGTCTTCCTGACGGAACCGGCGCTCTATGGCGTCACGGTCAAGAAGTCCTGGTAACAGGTTCATACTCTTAAGGAACTGGGCGGCCCGGATTGGGCCGCCCTTTTTATTTGGCCCCTGCCCCGGCCTGACTTATGTTGGCCGCCGACACCCGTGTGAACCACCAATTTCTGGAGACGCCCAATGCGCCCGATCCTTGCCGGTTTTATTTCCGCCGCCGCCCTCGCGGCATGTGGCTCCGGATCCGCTGCAGCCCCTGTTGCGCCTGATGTCAGCAGCGACGTAAATGTCACCCTGACCCCCGTTGTCGAAGCCGAATTTCCCTGGGGGCTCGCCTTCCTGCCTAACGGAGACCTCCTCTTCACCGAAAAGGACGGCGGCCTGAACTATGTGGCCGGTGGCGAAGGCGAAGCCACACAGGTAACGGGTCTGCCTCCGGCCCTGACCGAAGGCCAGGGTGGCTATTTCGGCATCACGCTGGATCCGGATTTCGACTCCAACCGCCTGATCTATGTCGCCTATGCAGAGGGAACGGATACCGACAATGGCACCGCCGTTATCCGGGCCCGTCTGAGCGACGACCATACGTCGCTGGAGGATGTTGCCGAAATCTTCCGGGCCGACTCCCGCGATACGGCTTATCATTTCGGCGGCCGCCTGCAATTCGCCAATGACGGGACATTGTTCGTCTCGCTGGGCGAAGGCTTCAAATATATGAAGGATGCCCAGGACCCTCACATCACGCATGGTTCTCTGGTTCGTATCAATTCAGATGGCACCATACCGGCAGATAATCCGTTTGCCGACGGTGTTGATGGAAAGCCTGAGGTTTACTCTTACGGACACCGAAACATTCAGGGCCTGTATTACGACAAGTCCGAAGGCACGCTCTACGAGACCGAACACGGCCCCAAAGGCGGCGATGAGTTCAATATCATCAAGCCCGGAGCCAATTATGGCTGGCCGGTCATCACCTATGGCGTCAACTATGACGGCACGATCATCACCGAACAGACCGAGAAGGAAGGCATGGAACAGCCGCTCACCTATTGGGTGCCGTCCATCGCCCCCTCCGGCCTGACGCGCCTGAGCAGCGATGTTTATCCCGGCTGGAAAGGTGACTTCTTCGTTGGCGGCATGAACGGCCCGGCCGGGCTGGAACTTGTCCGCCTGCGCCTGGAAGACGGCAAGGTCACCGAACGCGAAAACCTGTTCAAGGGAGAGTATGCGATCCGCGATGTCGTGCAGGCGCCCGACGGCCATCTCTATGTCGCAACGAAGGACCTCGACGGAATCTTCCGCGTCGACCTCGCTGAATAGGCCCTGCTATTCGCTCGACCGCCGGGCGCGTAGCGCGGCGGCGAGCGTGCCATCGTCCAGGTGATCCAGCTCTCCGCCCACCGGCACGCCGTGAGCGAGATAAGTTATCTGCACACCTTTGCCGGCCAGCTGGTCGGCAACATAGTGCGCCGTGTTCTGGCCCTCGAAAGTCGCATTCAGTGCCAGGATCACCTCGCGGATACCCCCGGCATCCACGCGGGAAATGAGCGAAGGAATATTCAGGTCATCAGGCGTGACACCATCCACAGCGGACATGACCCCGCCAAGGACATGGTAACGCCCCTTGTAAGACCCGCCCCGCTCCAGCGCCCAGAGGTCCGGCACATCTTCCACAACGCAGATCAGGCCTTCGTCCCGCCCGCCCGACTGGCAGACGGCGCAGGGCTGCAACGTGTCATAATTCCCGCACACACTGCACTTCTCGATCCGGTGCCCCGCATCGGACATCGCTTCGGCCAGTGGCAGGAGCAGCGTGTCGCGCTGTTTCAGCAAGAACAGGGCGGCCCTCCGGGCCGATCTGGGACCAAAGCCCGGCAGACGGGACATCAGCTCGATGAGGCGGAGAATCTCGGGGCCGGCAGATCGCTGTGACATGGCCCCAATGTCAGGCATTTGCCGTCTCATGCAAGCCCGGACCGCACGAAAACCACGCCCCATACGAAAACGCCCCGGCACACAGGCCGGGGCGTGAATTTCGCAGGTCGGAAAAGGCTTATGCCGCCTCTTCCACCTCGTTGTTCTTGGAGCTCGGACGCGGATCGCGCAGCACATAGCCACGGCCCCAAACCGTTTCGATATAGTGGTTGCCGCCGGTAGCCTGCTGAAGCTTCTTGCGGAGCTTACAGATGAAGACGTCGATGATCTTCAGTTCCGGCTCGTCCATGCCGCCATAGAGGTGGTTCAGGAACATTTCCTTGGTCAGCGTCGTGCCCTTCCGAAGAGAGAGCAGCTCGAACATCTGGTATTCCTTGCCGGTAAGGTGCACGCGATCGCCGTCCACTTCCACCGTCTTCGCGTCGAGGTTCACCAGGATCTCACCGGTGCGGATCACGCTCTCGGCATGGCCTTTGGAGCGGCGCACAATGGCGGTGATACGAGCGATCAGTTCGTCCTTGTTGAACGGCTTGGTGAGGTAATCGTCAGCGCCGTAGCCCAGCGTGCGGACTTTCGCTTCGATGTCCGGGTTACCGGAGAGGATCATGACCGGCGTATTCACGCGGCCCATGCGCAGCTGCTTGAGGACGTCATAGCCGGAGATGTCGGGCAGAGACAGATCGAGGATGATCATGTCGTACTCGTAGACCTTGCCCAGATCGACACCTTCTTCACCGAGGTCGGTGGTGTAGATGTTGAAGCCAGCGGACTTCAGCATCAGCTCGATGGAACGCGCGACGGCGCTATCGTCTTCAATTAGCAGGACGCGCATGTGTCGTCTCCCGAATCAGCCTAACGACAAGCTAGTCGTTTTTATTAACTCTGAGAATCCTATAGGCTGTTTCTTTAACACTAGTTAACAGAGCCCTGCGATTCCCCGCGAAATCCCCCAAATCTTCACACAGATTAATTTCCAAGTTCAGCCGCCGGAGCATCCCCGATCAGCATCTGGCTGATGGCGATGGCATCCTGAATCGGCTGAGCCTGAGGATCTGTGGAAATCAGTGTTTTCTGGCACCGGATCGCGTCGCGGACCTTCGGGTCGCGGATCACCACACCAGCAAGATGCGGGCGGAAGCCGAGGAATGTCTGGCAGGCCCGGGCAATGGCCTCATAGGTCCGCTGGCCGGCAGCGCGGCTGTCGGCCTGGTTGATGCAGACCACCGGCTCAACATTCGGCGCATAGCCCCGTAGCACCTTGATGAAGGCGTACGCGTCAGTCATCGACGTCGGCTCGTCTGTAATCACCATCAGGGCCTTGTCGGCGGCACGGGCGAGACGCATGCAGTTCGCTTCGATCCCGGCACCAAGATCGACAACAACCTGGTCATATTGCAGGGCCAGCGCGGACAGTCCGGCCGCGAGACGGGCAACTTCTTCCGGCGGCAGCTCAGCCAGCGCGCCTGACCCTGACCGGCCCGGCAGCACATCGAACCCGCCATCAGCTGCGCCGCCATCAACCGGCGTCACCGCATCGTCGAGCTCGACCCAGCCGGCAATCACGGCGGCGAGGTCCGTCTCGGGGGCGATCCCGAGCTGGACGTCGACATTGGCGAGGCCAAGGTCGCCATCCACCAACAGGGTGCGTTTCCCGGCCTGGGCGAAGGCTGAAGCCAGCGTGATAGCCATGAACGTCTTGCCGACGCCGCCCTTCCCGCTTGCAACCGCGATGATCGAGGCAGGTTCCACCCGCCGCGGTGTGGGCCGCGGTGCCGGACGTTCCTGCGATTTGCGCATCATGAAACTCATTGGATTACGCGGCTCCTTTCAGGGCGATCACGTCGCCCGGGGCGTCTTCCATCAACAGGGCGGCAAGGCGCATGGGCGCCGCCGGCACCAGTCCACCGCCGATAAACGGCGTGACGGCAAGATGTGAGAAGGCAATGCCGGCCGACGACAGGGCGGATATGGCCCCGCCCCTCCTTCGGACAACATCGAGTTTGGTCAGGATGGCCCGCTTGACGCCGGCCCGGGCAAAGCCGCGGGCGGCTTCAGACTGGTCGTCCGGGTGGCCTTCGGCCGACATGACCAGCACGGGCTCAGCACGGATGACAGAGATCAGGTCCTGCAGGCTGGCCATGTCATCATCATCGAACGGATTGATCGCCGGCAGGTCGATGACACAGCGGCGGTTTTCGGATTTCAGCGCCCGCAGCGTCGCGAACAGGTCATCCGGCGAATGGCAAGTCCGGATCTGGCCCTTTTCCAGCTCCAGATAGGCGGCCAGCTGGTCCCCACCGGCTGTGCCATCAAGGTCTGCGGCCACAGGGGCGACCTCGGCGCGGGCCATTGCGGCACGGCGGGTCAGCTTGGCGGCGGTCGCGGTGCGGCCATGCCCGGGCGGGCCGACCAGCACGACATCACGATCAAGACGCGCCGGCAGCGGATCGCAGGTCACGATACGGGCCAGGCCTTCTGCGATGGCCTCTTCGGGATCGCTCACATGCTGAATGCGGCCAGCCCCTTCCGCCGCCACGCGGTCGGCAAAGCGCTGGGGTGCGCCGTGCCAGAGCAGCGCATCCCGGACCCGGCTGAACAGAGGATTTTCGGTGCCACGGCCATGCCCGCCGCCACGTGCATCGCGCATGAACAGCGGCTCGTTCGGCACCATGCCGACACCGCCCATCTTGTCGACCGCAGCACGCACTTCCACACCACCATCGATTTCGCGCTCGGACAGGATCACCGCGTCGGCTCCCATCTCGGCAAAAATCATCGCCTTGGCAGCCTCGAAGGTCTCGGCGGCGAACATTTTCATACGCATACGGCGGCGTCCTTACTCTCGAACAGGCCTGCTTTCCCCGCGCCCCAGACGCGAACGGGCCATACTCTCCCGTAACCATTAGTGTCGTCTAAAGGTTAACAAATTCCTCTCTGGCGTTAGGAATTGCCGAATTCGGAACAGGGAAACAGCCGGCTCATGCAGCGCTGCCCATGGCAGGCTGCAACGCATTGTTAACCATGGGTTTTCCCGCAGTTACGCGGCTTCGCGGGAGTCGACGATCTCTGACAGGGTCACACCCAGCTGCCCATCGGCCACGACAAGACGCCCGCGCGCCATAAGCCGGTCGGACACATAGATCTCGACCGGCTCATCCGTCCGCCGCTCCAGCGCGACGACATCTTCAGGCGCCATGGCGACCAGATCTTCCATTGGCATGCGCACTTCGCCCAGCACCACATCCACACGCACGGGCACATCCATAAGGGATTTCTGGAGGGCAGGATTGGCAGGCTTGGTCATGATCCATCCTTCTCGGTCGGGGTGGAGTTCTGGCTGAATTCCCGGCTTTGTGCAAACAGGTCTCCTTGTCCATCCACGATCCGCTGCGCCGTTGCGGTGACAAGGCGCAGGGCCGATTGCCGGAAACCGTCAGAATATGCGCTCGATTCCAGATGCTGGGCCAGAGATACCAGATTTGCCAGTGCTTCGGTCAGGTTCTCTGTCAGCTGCTTCAGACGTGCAGCCTGTTCATCATGCCTGAGCGACATGGCCGCCGCATGGGCCTCGGCACGTGCCTCGGTCAGCAGCATGGCGAGGTCCGGCGCAGACAGCGTGATCTTTTCTTCCACCGGCAACGCGGGCACTTCCGGCTCGGGCGGCGGGGTGAAGTCGCTGCGGAAATCGAATGCCTGGAGGGATTTGACAGCGCGCTGCATCAGTCGACCAGCTCATCATCTTCGACCTGGCCATCGGCGCGGATGTCACCACGCTGCATCAGGGTCCGGGCCAGCTCGACCAGTTCCTGGCGAGCGGTTTCAATCTCGCTGCGGCGGATCGGGCCGAGCGAGGCAATCTCTTCGCGCAGCAGGTCGCCGGCGCGCTGGGTCATGTTGGCAAAGAAGACGGCAGCCGTTTCAGGACGTGCGCCTTTGAGCCCCACAACAAGCACCGCACGGTCGGCCGCAGACAGCAGGGTCTGCAAGCCCGCCGCATCAAGGCTGGCCAGATCGTCGAAGGTGAACATCAGTGCGCGAACCTTCTCGCCCGCCCCTGGTGCGGCGTGATCAAGCGCGGCGAGGAAGGTCTTTTCAGAGCGGCTGTCGAGACGGTCGAAGATCCGGGCGACCCGTTCGTGCCCGTTTGCCTGACCGCCACCCACATGCGCGAACAGGATCGCCTCAAGCCGGGTTTCAAACGCTGACAGGGCCGCCGGATGGACCGGGCCAAGATTGAGAAGCCGCTGCATGGCGTCAATCGCCAGCCGGGGCGGCAAAGCCCGCAAGAGGCGCGCAGACGTCTCGCCCGGCAGACGCGACAGGACGAGCGCCACAGTCTGGGCATGCTCAGCTGAAAACAGGCCAGCCAACGTCTCGGTTCCCGCATCTGCCAGGCGTCGCCAGACCGAGGCACCAGGTTCTGCCGGAAGGCGAAGACGCCGGTGCGCTTCCATAAACTGAGAAACCGCCTCGGTTTCGCCCTCCGGCGAAGGACCGAGCGAGTCCATCGCGGCGGTCAGGGCCTGGACTTCGGATTTGGAGAGTTCCGCCCAGATCGGCGCAGCGTCCGGCCCGAGCGCACGCATCAGGCGCGCGGAGCGCATCAGGCCATCGGCCGGCGTATCGTTCCGGGCAATCGTCAACGCGCTCATGCATTGCCTCCATTGCCGCTCATCCAGGCGCGGACAACATCGGCGGCGCGGCCAGGGTCCCGGCGGGCAAGATCTGCGGCATCGTCATCGCGCATCGGCGCTGGACGGACACCCGGTTCAACGGCGGCCTGTGCGGACATTCGCGCGGGCAGCGTTTCCTGCACCAGCTCCACAGGCGCCACTTCACGGCGTTCGGTCCTGAACCCGATCCATCCGGCGAGGCCTGCCAGCAAGGCCAGCAGAGACAGCTCCGCCCAGTCTCGCGGCAAAGGCGCGCTGCTCACGCCCGGCGCAAAGGCGACGCGCTGGAGATCAACGCGCTCGCCCTTTGCCGCGTCGAGCCCTGCAGCGAGGGAAACCGTGTTGGAGAGCGAAGCATCATCCACACCCGCTTTCGTATCGACCAGCAGCAGGACCTGCCGGACACCGCCCGGCTGGCGGACAAGGGAAATGCGGACATGCCCCTGCCCTGCCATCGCTTCGGCGACAGACAGGAGGGCGGCTTCAGACTGGGAAAGCGGACCGGGAGATGCAGGCGCGCGGGTCATCACCTCGCTGCCGCGCCAGGCGAGCAGACCGAGGGCCACCGCACACGCAGCGAACGCGAGCGCCCGTGTGGAAGGCGTCGCGCCGCGCGAAATACCGGTTGCTACGTGCGCCATACTGGACTCCCGCCACCCGGAGGATTCCGGATGCTTTCGCCAGAGTTAACGGGGCGCCCGTAAATTTGGGTTTAACAGCGGCCTAGCGGCGATACTGTTGCAGGCGGGTTGTGCGCAGGCCTTTCGTGCCGTGACGCAGGTAAAGACGCTCCCAGCCTTCGAACTCTTCGTCCGTGAGATTATAGCGGTCGCAAGCCGCCTTGCGGCTCAGCAGGCCACCGGCAACAGCGGCGACCACTTCGGCCTTGCGGCGCGTGACCCAACGGGAAATGTTCGGCGACGGGAGATCCGCCATTGTGAGCTTCTGGCCATCCGGGCCTTTCACGCTCATCGGTTTTGCATTCTGCTGTTCCATATCCACACCATCTTCCAATAGAGGGCAGGCACTCCTTCTGGAGAGCCCGGAATATGGACACTACGCGCTTCCCCTTAAGCCCACGCGTAACCTGTTACGAGACTTTGCGGCTGGTCATTAGGAGGATGTTTGGAAACCTGTTCCGCCCCGGCACACTGGCTGAGACTCTGCAGGAAACATTACACGATTGAGAAAAATCTTCGGTGTCAGGGCAGCAATTCAAGAGCATTATTGTCCCGCGCCTGCGCCGCGTGCCGCCGCAGCATGGTGAGGAACATCTGGTCGCCGCGCTCGGTCTGCTTGACGAGCATCGCCGCGCCATAGGCGACCGACATGCCGTAGAAGCAGGTATACCGATAGTCGTCATAGAGCGCATCGAAGTCATAGTCCGTCACGCCCTCATCCTGCAGGCGCGCATGATAATAGCGCAGCAGGGCCTGCTCATGTTTCGGCCTGTCATCACGCGTCAGGCCGGCACCGATGAAATAGGCCACATCGCTGGCGGGCACGCCTTTTCCTGCCGTCTGCCAGTCGACGACCGCCAGCGGTTTCGGTGAGCCCGGCTTGCCGAACAGCATATTGTCCAGACGGTAGTCATTGTGCGTCAGCGCGAACGGGCCGGGCCGCTCGATCTCCTGCATCTTCGGCAGGGCGGCGGTGTAGGCATCGCCCACCTCAACGTCTTCCTGCGCGAGCTGGGGCCCATAGCGGTCCTTGAACCCCGTCCAGAGCGCGACCGTCGCTTCCATCGTCAGGGCCGGCGGCGGCGCCACGGCACTCCCCTGCAGCCAGGGATGTGTGTCGAGTGAGGCATCGTTCCAGTGCGCTGCGTGCAGGATCGCGGCCGCATCCATCGCGCGTTCGGCTTCCGCCACACTACAACCGGTCAGCTGGTTGCCCTGCTCTGCCGGCGCCATGTCTTCCATGATCAGGGCGAACCGGTTCGTCTCCGGGTCATAGTCGGTGTAGAGCGCCGAGGGCGTGATCCGCCCCGCCACTTTCGGGAAGGTGCGGTAGAAGTTCACTTCCCGCTCGTAATGGCCGAGCATCTTGGCGGTCATCAGGCTGGTTTCATTGTCCGACGGGAACTTGCCGACCAGCGTCGCCGGGGCGCCATCCCCCTTGCGGGCATAGTCGAAAACAAAGCGGACATTCTCGCCGATCTGTCCGGTGCCGATAGACTTTGCGGTCAGGCCAGAGACCTCCGCATCAATGCCTATTTCTTCGAAAAGCTGGTTGAACCAGTCCGGCGTCAGTTCAAGGGGATTGGTGTCGAGGCCGGGTCGGCTCATGGGTTTCCTCCGCATCGTCAGGCTCGTCCGGCCCGCTCTTTGATTTTTTGGGTATGTATCTGTTCAGGCGCTGCATCCGCCCTTCCGCAGCGCGCAGGGCCTTGTCCAGCGCCGCCATGGTCAGGGCAAAATCGCCATTCTTGTCCTTGCGCCAGGCCCGTTCAGTCTGCGCGATAACAAAAGCGATGGCAGCCACTTTGAGCCCCAGTGGCGCGCCGCTGTCATCATCGAGACCAGCCGAAGCCAGCGCCCAGTGCGCACTGGCAGCCCGGTGTGCCGGGAGGCGCAGCAGAAGCCGCGGCGTCCGCTCCCGGTCCCGCATCAGGGCGACAGCGCCGGCGCGATGATCCTCCATCGCCTCAAACCGCAGCATGATGACGTCAAACAGGCGCTCACGCGGGGAGTCCCCGCCCGGCGGGCCCTCGGCTGACATGGCGCGGTCGAAATAGGCGTCGAAGGCATTGGCGAGGTCGTCGCGCGTGACGCCGTAAAACTCGCTCAGCGGCAGGCCGGTTTCTTCCGCAATGGCAGTGAGGGTGATGTCGCCCCAGGGCGTGTCCTCAGCGAGGCGCAGCGCGGCGAGGAGGCCCAGTTCGACGATGTCGCCAGTCTCCGCCTCCATGGTGCTGTTTCACTCCTAATCCGTGTCGCGAGAGAGCTCCCGGTCGCGGTTCGCAGCGGCGCGGATAGCCTTTCGCATCAGGATAGGCATCCCACCCTCATCCATGAGGATGTCAAGAGCCGCCTGGGTGGTGCCGCCGGGTGAGGTGACCGCTTTTCTGAGGGCGCTCGGCGCCTCGTCTGACTGCACCATCAGGGCGGCCGCCCCTTCGATGGTGAGCGCGGCCAGCTGTTCTGCCAGCTCAGCCGGCAGGCCTTCGGCCATCGCGGCATCGGCCATGGCTTCGGCCATGAGGAAGACATAGGCCGGGCCGCTGCCGGACAGACCGGTGACGACCGACATGTGTTTCTCGTCCACCGGACCGATGACTTCGCCGAGCGGTTTCAGCAGTTTTCCGGCGATTTCGAGCTGCTTCGCCATGACTATATCGGACTTCGCCATGACCGAGACGCCCTTGCCGATGGCTCCGGGCGTGTTTGGCATGACCCGGATGACATGACCTGTGCCGAGGCGCTCGGTCAGCTGCTTGAGACGCGTCCCGGCCATGATGGAGAGAACCAGGGTCTGCGGCCCGATCCAGGGCTTCAGGCTCTCGGCCATTTTCGGGAAGACCTGCGGCTTCACCGCGATGACCAGCACATCCACCGGCTCAGGCTCAGGGTTCAGCGAGACCTTGCCGGCCCCGGCCCATTCGGTGACGGTTTCGGACGGCTTCGGATCCTGAATGCGGATGTCGGGCTTGCCCCGTCCGGCCAGCCAGCCGCTGGCGAGCGCGGCGCCCATCCGGCCTGCCCCGATCAGGGCGATCGAAGGCCCGGCCATCGCCTCAGGCTTCGCCGTGGGTTTCGAACATCACCGCATCGATGGCATCGCGCGGGGATTTTCCGGCCCAGATCAGGAAGTTGAAGGCAGGGATGAACCGCTCCACCGCGCTGACCGCGGCGGCCATTGTGCTGCGCACTTCGCCCAGCGTCGGCTCGTCCCGGTCCATCATCGGGAAAGTGTAGCGGAAAATGATCACGCCCTCATCGGCCCAGTAATCGAAATGGCCGAGCCACAGGCGTTCGTTCGCCATCATGATCAGCTCGGCAATCTGGGAGCGGCGCGCCGTTTGCGGCTTCACGTCCAACGTCATCGAGAAATGGATCGCGGCCGGATCCGGCCGGTAGGCAAACAGGGAACCTAGATCGCCCCAGCGGGTTTCGGCAACGGCCTGCAGCGTTCCTTCTTCGTCGCGCTCCGCCTGCCAGCCGCCCTCTTCCAGCGCCTGTTCGACCCGTTCCAGCGGGTCGACCATGTTGTATTCGTTGCGGGTCAGACCGACACTCATTTACGCTCCCCTCGCAGACTTTGTTATCGGGACAGGATTCGTCCCTCTGCGCTATCCCCACGCATAGGCCATGCATACGCCCCTCAGCGACGAGGTCCATCCGCTTCAACAGTTAAGGGAGGGGCAGAACTCAGCTGTCGCCCTGATCTGCGGCAGCTTCCAGCTCCGCCACACGCTTTTCAAGCGCTTCGACTTTTTCCAGCGCCGAGACAGCCAGCGCCTTCAGCGCCTCGACTTCGTCGCGCCCGGCAAGGTCCATATCGGCAATCATCGCCCGCACGCGGGCCTGCGCCGCCGTCTTCGCTTCCTCGCCCGCTGTCCGGGCCGCGCCCAGCGCGCCGGTCATCAGACCTGCAATGTCATCGAGCAGTGGATTTGTCGTCGCCATGAGGCTACTCCTTCGCGCGCGGGTGGTTGGCCTTGTCTGCCGCTTTCCGTAACAGATAGGTCCGGGGCAAGACAGGGAAAAGAGGCCGCATGTTTGACACGATGACGCTGCTGGGGGCGCACCTGGCCGCTGGTGCCCTCTCTTTCCCTGAGATGAGCCCTGCCATCTTCTCGATTGATTTCGGTTTCCTGGGCCTCGGCAAGTTCCACCTGCGCTGGTACGCGCTGGGCTATATGGCCGGGATCGGCCTTGCCTGGTGGTACGCCACGGCGATGATCAAACGCCCGGCCCTGTTCGGGGGGACAAGCCCGCTGACCAAGGACCAGCTGGACGACATCATGTTCTGGATCATCCTGGGCATCATCCTCGGCGGACGGATCGGCTACATTCTTTTCTATATGGTGCCCTACCAGTTTGACGCGCTGATCGCGGACCCCGGCACGATCCTGCGCATCTGGGATGGCGGCATGTCCTTCCACGGCGGGATTTCCGGCGTCGCGATAGCGCTCGTCTATTTCGCCTGGTCGCGGAAGGTGAGCCTCTATTCCATCGGCGACATCGCCGGCGTTGTGGCCCCGATCGGCATTGGCCTCGTCCGTATCGCGAACTTCATCAATGCCGAACTCTATGGCCGCCACACGGACTCGTCCTGGGGCATGATCTTCCCGGAAGGCATTGTGCCGGGCTCCACGCCGCCGGCCTATAACTGGGACACCGGGCAATGGGTCTATACCGGCTTCGAGACGGCGCGTTTTCCAAGCCAGCTTTATGAATCCGCACTGGAAGGCTGGCTGCCACTGATCGTCCTCTCCATCCTGATCTGGCGCTTCGGCGCGCTGAAGCGGCCGGGCCTCGTCGCGGGTCTCTTCCTGCTGATGTACGCCTTCGGCCGCACCATGGTGGAGAATTTCCGCATGCCGGACAGTTTCGTGCACGGCCTGCCGGAATGGCTGACCATGGGCCAGATCCTGTCCATCCCGATGTGGCTGGGCGGCGCATGGCTCGTCTGGAATGCGCTGAAGCAGAAACCTGCGAAGCAAGCGTGACCCTGAAAGAGCGCCTCATCCGCCTGATCGAGACAGGCGGCCCGATCCCTGTGTCGACCTATATGCAGCTTTGCCTGCACGACACGGGCCAGGGCTATTACGCCACGCGTCCCGGCATCGGGAAGGATTTCATCACCGCGCCCGAGATCAGCCAGGTCTTCGGGGAGCTGATCGGCCTGTGGCTGGTGCATGAGTGGAAGGCGATGGGATCGCCGGAAGAAATCCGCATCGTCGAGATCGGCCCCGGCCGCGGTGTGCTGATGCAGGATGCGCTGCGCCTCGCCATGGTGGCCGGCGGTGAAGACTTCGCCCGCGCCATGCGCGTGACCCTCGTGGAACCAGCCCCCGCCATGCGCGAGATCCAGCGTGAGGCCCTTGCCGCCGCCCAGCCGGAGTTTGCTGCGACGCTCGCCGAAGTGCCCGCCGGGCCGATGCTGTTGGTCGCAAATGAATATCTCGACTGCCTGCCCGCCCGGCAGTTCCGCAAAGACGGCAATGGCTGGCGCGAATGCGTGATCGGGCTGGATGCGGATGGCCAGCTCGTCTTCGGCCTTGCCGCCGACGAACAGGCCGCCCCGGAAGGTGCCGCAGAGACGAGCGCGGTGGTCGAAGTCCAGACCGGGCTCGACATCCTGCTGGCAGACCTTGTGACCCGCACCGATCCATTCCGCGCCCTGTTCGTGGACTATGGCCCAGCAGATGTCGCGCCGGGCGACAGCCTTCGTTCGTACAAGGATGGCCAACAGGTGAGCCCGCTGGACCTGCCCGGCGAGTCCGACCTGACGGTGGATGTCGATTTCGGGCGGCTGGCGCGCCTCGCAAAGAAAATCGGACTGGACGTAGCCGGGCCCTCCCCGCAAGGCATGTTCCTGCTGGGCCTTGGCGCACAGGCCCGGCTCAATCAATTGGTAAAAGCGAACCCGGACGACGCCGAAGCCATGTTCAATGCCGCCCAGCGCCTGATCGACCCGAAAGACATGGGCGAACGCTTCAAGGCGATCTGCCTCTCTTCCACGGGCCTGCCGACGCCTGCGGGTTTCTAGCCTTCCAGCAGGTGCGCCACCACGCGGCGGGTATGCGGGGCGTCGCGGTGCTCGAACAGGTAGAGGCCTTGCCAGGTGCCAAGCGCCATACGGCCGCCGATCACCGGAATGGACAGGGATGTCTGCGTCAGTGCGGCCTTGATGTGGGCGGGCATGTCGTCCGGCCCTTCGGTGCGATGCTCCAGATAGCTCATGGAAGGATCGTTCGCGGGCGGGACAAGCCGGCGGAAGAAAGCTTTCAGGTCCGCCTGAACGTCCGGGTCGGCATTCTCCTGAACCAGCAGGGAACAGGACGTGTGCTGGCAGAACAAGGTCAGCAACCCATCGCCGCCTGCTGCGCCCGACAGGAAGCGCTGGACGGCGGGGGTGAATTCATAGAGCCCCTGCCCCGTTGTTCTGAGGGTGATCGTCTCGTGCATGCGGCCGCTCTGAGGTTGATGGTCAAACAGGCTGGCTCGTCCTCGCATGGATGCTAGGATGGCCGCAATGGCCGGGCGTGGGGCGCGGCAGAAATTCAGGAGATAACGGATGCGCTGGCAAGGTGGACGCAAGGGCGGCAACATTGAAGACCGGCGCGGCATGGGGCCCGGCAAGGTGGCGGGCGGCGGCCTCGGCGTCATCATCATCGCCCTGATCGGCTATTTCGTTCTCGGTCTCGAGCCGGAAGAAGTCGCCCAGATCGTCGGCGACCAGTCAGCGGGCAACGCGGCCAGCACGCAGGAAGGCGTGCGCGGCACACCGGAAGATGAAGCTGGCCAGTTCGTCGACATTATCGGCGCCAATATCAATGATGTGTGGAGCCAGGCGCTCCGCGGCTATCGCGAACCGACGGTCGTCCTCTACGAACAGGGCACCGGAACCGGCTGCGGCTATGGCCAGGCGGCGATGGGGCCGTTCTATTGCCCGGCCGACCAGACCGTCTATCTGGATCTCGGCTTCTGGCAGGACATGCAGACCCAGCTCGGCGCGTCCGGGGCGGACTTCGCGAAGGCTTACGTCATCGCGCATGAGTTCGGCCACCATGTGCAGAAACTGACCGGCGCCAGCGACAAGGTGCGCCAGGCACAGCAAGCTGCGCGCAGCCAGGAAGAAGCCAATGCCTGGTCCATCGCGCTGGAACTGCAGGCCGATTGCTATGCCGGTGTCTGGGCCGCCCATGCGGCAGAGGTTTCCGGCGGCGCGGTGGCGCTGGAGCCCGGCGATGTCGAGGAAGGGCTGCGCACGGCTCAGGCTATCGGCGACGACATGATCCAGAAGCGCATGACCGGCAAGGTGACGCCGGAGGCCTTCACCCATGGCACGGCCGAACAGCGCGTCGAATGGCTGCGCCGCGGTCTCTCCACCGGTGATCCGAACGCCTGCGACACGTTCAGCCAGTAAGAGCACGCTTCAGCCAGCCTGCGGCGAACACGTCAGTTTTCCTCATTGCTGCACTCCGGCCCCTCCCCTAAAGACAGCGGAGAGAATGCAGGTACACGAGTGAGGAAACGACATGACCGACACACCGCAGGGCTTTGACACGCTGGCCATTCACGCAGGCACCGAGGCCGATCCGGCCACCGGCGCACGCCAGGTGCCGATCTATCAGACAACGGCTTATGTCTTCCGCGATGCCGACCATGCCGCCGCCCTCTTCGGCCTTCAGGAAGTCGGCTACATCTATTCCCGCCTGACCAACCCCACGATCGGCGCGCTGCAGAACCGGATCGCGGCGCTGGAAGGTGGCGCGGGTGCGGTCTGCTGCTCCTCCGGCCATGCCGCGCAGATCATGGCCCTCTTCCCGCTGATGGCGCCGGGCCGCAACATCGTTGCCTCGACACGCCTCTATGGCGGCACGATCACCCAGTTCAGCCAGACCTTCAAACGCTTCGGCTGGTCCTGCACCTTTGTCGACTTCGACGACCTCGACGCGGTGAAAGCGGCTATCAATGACGATACGCGCGCCATCTTCTGCGAGACCATCGCCAACCCCGGCGGCTACATCACCGATCTCGACGCCATCGCGGCCATTGCCGACGAAGCCGGCATCCCGCTGATCGTCGACAACACGACGGCCACGCCCTATCTCTGCCGCCCGATCGACCATGGCGCGACGCTGGTGGTTCACTCGCTGACCAAATACATGACCGGCAACGGCACGGTCACCGGCGGCGTGGTGGTGGACTCCGGCAAGTTCGACTGGTCGGCCAGCGACAAGTTCCCCTCCCTCTCTCAGCCGGAACCGGCCTATCACGGGCTCACCTTCCACGAGACCTTCGGCCCCGCCGCCTTCACCTTCCATGGCATCGCCATCGGCCTGCGTGACCTCGGCATGACGATGAACCCGCAGGGCGCGCACTACACGCTGATGGGCATCGAGACCCTGTCGCTGCGCATGGAGAAACACATCGCCAATGCGCAGAAGATCGCCGCCTGGCTGGAAGGCCATGACGCCGTCGCAGGTGTCACCTATGCGGGGCTCGACTCGTCCCCCTACAAGAACCGCATCCCGAAGATCTGCCCGAAGGGCGCCGGCGCCCTCTTCACCGTGCAGCTGAAAGGCGGCTACACGGCCTGCACCAAGTTCGTCGCGGGCCTCAACCTGTTTAGCCATGTCGCGAACCTTGGCGATGCGCGCTCGCTGGTCATCCACCCGGCCTCGACCACGCACCGTCAGCTGACGGAAGAACAGCAGATCGCTGCTGGCGCCTCACCGGACACGGTCCGCCTCTCCATCGGCATCGAAGACGCCGACGATTTGATCGCGGACCTGGATCAGGCACTTAAAGCCGCCGGGTAAAATCAAAACCAAAAGGGCGGCCAATTGGCCGCCCTTTTTCTTTTGGGTCTCTGGATAGCACTACTGCCTCTTCCAGTTTTCCGGGAACCATTCCTTGCTGAGGATTTCATCGGTCGGCCCGTAAATCCGCATGACGATGTTCAGCTGGATATCCTTGTCCTTTGTGCTCGGGATCCAGTTGGGAACATAGTCAGCGTCTTCCGGCGGCTCAGGCGAAATGAAGAGGCGGAGCGATCCGTCTGCCTCGTATTTCAGGCCCGGCGTGTTGTCCCCAATCCGGAACTTGTCCCAATCATTCGCAATCAGCTGCGCCGTTGCCATATCGTACAAGGTGACGGACCAGAACTCCTTGACGGGAGGCGGTGACGCAAGCCGCAGCTCATAGGACTCCCCGCCCGTCATGCTCTTCCGATCCGAATCCAGCGTCGTGGTGATGTAGACGGATTCCTCTTTCACATTCACGAGGATGCCATACTCCGTCAGCGCTGCCCGCAACAACCATGACCAGTCCGGCGTAGAGACTTCCGGCGGGGTCATGCTCCAGCCGCGCAGGCGCGATGCCATGGGACTTGTCCTGATCATGCGCTGGCTGTCCTGGGCGGCTTCTTTCAGGCCCGCCATGAAGACGGGATTTGGCGCCAGCCCGGCGCCCGGAATGATTTCCTCGAAGATATCGGCCGCGTACGCATCCTTGCCATAGGGCGGATTGCGCCGGAGAATTTCACGGTAGTTGTCGAAGATGCCGAGCGTTTGCCGCGCATTCGGGTCGATCAGTTCATAGCTCTGCCCCGGCACGGCATTCTCAGCCACCTGCACGTCCATGGTCGCACTCAGCGGCGCCAGCTGTACCGCGTCTAGAATGCTCTGCGCCTTCGCCACGTCTTCTGGAATTTCCGGGCTGACGCGGATACGCCCGAGCAGCGCGACCGTGTTTGTCGGCGAGTCGAGGCGGATCGCGCCTTCAGGCAGCTCCCCCTGCCAGTCCGGACCGACCAGCGCGACCTGCTGGCCCCCTTGCGGATAATGCTGGCGCGAGACGTTGGCGATGATGTTGTGCCAAGCGTCCACGAACATGAACGTATAATAGCGGCCATCCTCGACAGGCGGGATCGTCAGGATCTGCGGCTGCTCCGAGAGATCGAAAAAGGACACGATGTTCAGGACATCAAGGTTCGGCGTGACATAGATCTCGTCGTCGGACGTGGGCGGATCACGGTATTTGAGGAGCGAATTGATTTCTGCGCCGTTCTTCAGGACGAAGTCGCGCTCCTCAAGGATCATACGCCAGCGACCGTAGAACCAGAGATAGGCCTGGCCGCCGAGGTCATAGGCGTGTTTTTCGGCAAACTCGATCACAGGATACGGTTCCACATCGCCCAGATCGGAGACGGATGCATCGCCCATTCCGGAGGTTGCCGCGCGAATGCCGACTGACAAAGTCCGGTTTTTTGCAACGATAACGGCAGTCAGCGCGCATGCGGCGATCAGGATCACCCCCATTACAACGCCGGTCAGGATACGCTTCAATGTTAGTCCCCTCGGATTTGCTCTCCAAGGGCCGAGGTATAGGCCGGACGCAATTTAATGCAATCGCATTACTGCGGCCGGGGGAGACGATGAAAACAAAAAACGGGCGCCGAAGCGCCCGTTTTATCCTGGTAATGCCGGCCCGGTCCCGGGCCGAAAATCAGGTATCCAGGAAGCTGCGCAGTTTGCGGCTGCGGCTTGGGTGCTTCAGCTTGCGGAGCGCTTTCGCTTCGATCTGGCGGATACGTTCGCGCGTAACGCTGAACTGCTGGCCAACTTCTTCCAGCGTGTGGTCGGTGTTCATACCGATGCCGAAGCGCATGCGCAGCACGCGTTCCTCACGCGGGGTGAGCGAGGCGAGCACGCGGGTCGTCGTTTCACGCAGGTTCGACTGGATCGCGGCGTCCACGGGAAGGAGCGCAGCCTTGTCCTCGATGAAATCGCCGAGGTTTGAATCCTCGTCGTCACCGATCGGCGTTTCCAGCGAGATCGGCTCTTTCGCGATCTTCAGAACCTTGCGGATCTTCTCCAGCGGCAGGCCCAGCTTCTCGGCCAGTTCTTCCGGGGTCGGCTCGCGGCCGATCTCGTGCAGCATCTGGCGCTGGGTACGGATGATCTTGTTGATCGTCTCGATCATGTGCACCGGGATACGGATCGTGCGGGCCTGGTCGGCAATCGACCGGGTTATCGCCTGACGGATCCACCATGTGGCGTAAGTCGAGAATTTGTAGCCGCGGCGGTATTCGAACTTATCGACCGCCTTCATCAGGCCGATATTGCCCTCCTGAATGAGATCCAGGAACTGAAGGCCGCGGTTGGTGTATTTCTTCGCGATGGAGATCACGAGGCGGAGGTTGGCTTCGACCATCTCCTTCTTCGCGATACGGGCTTCGCGCTCGCCTTTCTGCACCGTCTGCACGATGCGGCGATAATCATCGATCGGAATACCGATTTCCTGTGCGATCTCGGAGATTTCCGCACGCACTTCCTCGATGTCGGCTTCCTTGGAGTCGATGAACCGCTTCCATTTCGCCGAGATGTCCTTGACCTTGTCGGTCCAGTCCGGCTCCAGCTCGCGGCCGAAATAGTTCTCCAGGAATTCCTTGCGCGGCACGCCATGCGCGTCAGCCAGACGCATCAGCTTGCCTTCCAGGCCCATCAGTTTCTTGTTGATGGCATAGAGCTGTTCCACCAGCGCCTCGATACGGGCGTTGTTGATGTGGATCGTCTTCAGGTTTTCGACGATGTTATTGGACAGTTCGTCATATTCGGACTGTGCCTTCGGCGTCAGTTCCTTGCCTTCCATGCGGCGGGAGACGAGCTTGTCCTGCAGCTTGCGGTAACGGCCGAAACCGTCGGCAATTTCGTCGAGCTTGGCGAGGACACCGTCACGAAGTTCCGCTTCCATGGCCGACATGGACATGGCGGCGGCATCATCTTCGTCCTCTTCCTCTTCGGCCTCTTTCTGCTGGCGTTCGCGCTCAGCCTCGACCTCGTCGACCTCGCCGCGGCGGGTCTTGGCCTTGGCTTCCGGCTCTTCTTCCTTCTCGACGGGCTTCGGCTCCGGCGGCGGGTTTTCCGCGCCATAGGTCGCCTCAAGGTCGATCAGGTCACGCAGCAGGATCCGCTCATTGATGAGCTCATCGCGCCACACCATCATGGCTTCGAAGGTCAGCGGGCTTTCGCACAGGCCGCGGATCATCGCATCGCGGCCAGCCTCGATGCGCTTGGCAATCGCGATCTCGCCCTCGCGGGAGAGCAGCTCCACCGCGCCCATTTCACGCAGGTACATGCGCACCGGGTCATCGGTGCGGTCAGAGCCGCGGGCGTTGCCCTTCTTGGCGACGACCTTGCGGTCCTCGATCTTGGTCAGGGCCTTGCCCTGCTCTTCGGCTTCTTCTTCGGTCTCAACGACGGCGATGCCCATTTCCGAGATCTGGGACATCACGTCCTCGATCTGGTCGGAGGTCATCTCGTCATTGGGAAGCAGGGCGTTGATTTCGTCATGCGTGATGAAGCCGCGCTTCTGGGCGCGCTTCAGGACTTTCTTGACGTCTGTGGCGTTGAAATCGACAAGACCGGAGTCGTTGTCCTTCTCGTCATCGTTATCGCGTTCGCTCTGCGTATTCTTCTGCTTGGCAGATGCCATTCACTCTCTCTCCCGTGACATACGGCGCGCTCACCCCGCCATACATCTCAAAGTTCCGTGCTTTTCAGCTTTCGCCGACTTTTCCTGCTGCCTCGTTCATGCGGGCCCTCAAAGCCCTGCGTTCCGCGACGAGCTGGTGCTTCCGCCGCCAGGCTGATGGCGACGACGTAGCATCTGCGCCAGCATCATCCATGCCAGCGTCAGCGTCCTGCTCAGCGGAACGACCTGCAACCATGTATTGCTCGAGGGCAATGAGCCATTCCCGTGCCTCGGGTCCGTCGACCGCTATCGGAGGCGTCTGGGGATATTCGTTGAGCAGACTGGCAGCGCGCATGTTCCCTGCTTCCGCTAAATGGGCGCTCAATGCCCCGCGGTCAATAGGTTTTCCTGCATGTGCGAAATCAAGGACAGCATCGCGCAGCAGGCTGACATCGGGATCAGCAAACGCCGCCGCCGCGAGCGTTTCGGCGCCAAGGTCGAGCAGTTCGGGCGTATCGACCGCGCGCACCACCTGGCCGAGCCCGCGCAGCTTGGCCGGCGCGCCGCCTTTCAGTTCCACCTGTCCCTGTTCGCCTGAGGCGGGAAACTGTGCCGATCCGGTGCGTTTCCTGTAGTCGCCACTGCCTTTTGGCTTGCCCCGGGTCGCCTGGCGGATTTGCCAGAAATGGTCCCGCATTCGGGATTTGAGGTCTCGTTCGTAAGCTGCGCGGACGCCCGGATGCTGGATCTGCGCGGCCGCCGCCATCAGGCGCGCTTCCAGCCCGGCCTGGCGTTCCGGCGTATCCAGCGGCTCGGCATCCCGCTCACGCATCCAGAGCAGTTCGGACATGGCAATCCGCCCTTCAAGCGCATCCGCCATGGCGCCGGGGCCGCGTGCGCGGATCAGGTCGTCCGGGTCCATGCCGTCCGGCAGCAGCACGAAGAACAGCGACCGTCCCGGCTCGACATGCGGGAGTGCCCGGTCGATCGCGCGATAGGCCGCGCCAAGTCCGGCACGATCCCCGTCAAAGCAGAGAACAGGCTCCGGCCCGGCCTTCCAGATCAGGCTCAGCTGGTCTTCGGTCAGCGCGGTACCCAGTGGGGCGACGGACATGCCGAACCCCGCCTCGGCCAGCGCGATGGCATCCATATAGCCTTCGCAGACGATCAGGCCGCCGCCTTCACCGCTGCCCAGCGCCTCGCGTGCCGTCTTGAAGCGGTAGAGCACGCGGGATTTGTGGAAGAGCGGCGTGTCGCCCGAGTTCAGGTATTTCGGCTTGGCATCCGGCTGCAGCGCCCTGCCCCCGAACGCAATAATTCCGCCGCGCACATCGGCGATGGGGAACATGAGACGGCCGCGGAACGCATCGTACGGCTCACCGCCCCGGTCACTCTCCTTGGCGAGGCCCGCCTCGAGGATCTCTTTCGTGGAGAAACCTTGCGACTTCAGATGATCGATCGTCTTGCGCCAGTCATCGGGTGCATAACCGAGCCGGTGGCGTTTCCAGGCAGCTGGCCGGAGGCCGCGCCCTTCCAGATAGGTTCGCGCGGGTGCGCCTTCGGACGAGTTCAGCCGGTCTTCGAAATAGGCCGCCGCTGCCTCACACACGGCCTGCAGCCGCTTGCGGTGATCATATTCCTCGGCGGCCTGGGGGCTCGCCTTCGGCAGCTGCATGCCGGCTTCTTCGGCCAGCTTCTCCACGGCTTCCATGAAGGACAGCCGCTCGGTCTCCATGACAAAGCTGATGACATCGCCGCCAATGCCGGAGGAGAAGTCCTTGAAGATGCGCTTCTGGTCGTTGACGTAGAAACTCGGCGATTTCTCATTGGTGAAGGGCGACAGGCCGACCCATTCCTTGCCCTTCTTGGTCAGCTTCACCTTGCGGCCGATCACGTCCGAAGGCCGGATACGGGCCTTCAGCTCCTCAACGAAGCCATCAGGGATGCGGATGGAAGGTGGCGCCATCCGGTCAGGATACCGCGTTCCCGCCTCCGGGGAAACGCGCCTTTTCACGTCTTCCCACGAAAAGAGGGCCCGGCAGCGCCGGACCCTCCTCTACTCCACTGAACCTGCAGCTTATTGATCGGCCGGCAGCACTTTGGCGTGGGCAAAAGCGTCTGCATCGACGTCAATCAGCAGGCTGCCATCCCCATCGCCCTGTTCGATGGTCAGCGTGTCGGCATCGACGACGAATTTCGTCGTTGCAGCCAGGCCGTCAGAGATGACGACGTATTCCGGCGTGCCGTCCGCTTTCATGATGAAGTCGTTCACCCGGGCGAGCGTGTCACCGAAGGCCAGCGAAGCCGTCGTGCCCATGGCTTCCGATGCCAGGCGATAGTCGTCGATGCCATTCTGTTCGAATTCCGGCAGGCCTTCCAGAGACGCTTCCGAATAGGTCACTCGCACATCGGGCTCTTCCCCGTCGGTAACATTCTCGATCAGCGCGTTGTCGAAGCCGACGGCGTGAAGCGTGCCGCCAACACCGGCCACACCGCCTTCACGGACGATCAGCTTCGGCGTGTCACCGGCTTCGCCAATCCAGACATCTGCCACAGTGGCGATTTCCTCGCCGACCGGGTTCAGGACAGCAGACCCGATGAGGCTGGATGCGAACAGTTCATCCGGCGCCATTGTGTAGGTATCGCGGGCCGCGGGCTCTATGTCAGCCCGGGTCATTTCTTCCAGATCAGCGGCGCGTTCGTCCTTGATCTGGTCCGGCGTGGCTGCTGCCGTTTCCGTTGCAACCGGCGGCGTTGTCTCCGCATGGCTGGTCGCTTCGGTGCATGCAGCAGTGCCCATCATCAGGGCGATCGCTGAGGCGGTAAAGAGAAGGGGTTTCATGGTGCGTCCTTTCCTTGGCTTGTGCGGGAAAGAACGGACATGCGCTTCGGAATGTTCCGAAGGTTAAGAAGGTTTCACTGAACGGATCAGCTGGCGCGCGAGAGAGCCTTGCGGACGGCTTTACCAGCGGCGCCGGTCTCGATCATGCCGGGATACCGCTCCTTGAGCGCGCTCATGCAACGGCCGAGATCCTTGAGCTTCGATGCACCAAGATCCGTCACAATTTCGTCCACGGCCGAGTCCAGGGCCTTGCCCTGCAGAGGAACCGGCAGGAATTGCTGGATAATCTCGATTTCCTCGCGCTCGCGGATGGCTTCTTCGAGACGGCCGGCATCTTCGTGCTCGCGGGCCGCGACTTCGCGCTGGGCAACCATGGTTTCGAGCACCCGCCGTACATCCGCATCCGGGCAGCCTTCACCTGCCCCTCGCCCGCGGGCACACACGTCCCGGTCGCGCACGGCGCAATCGATCAGGCGCAACGTCGCAAGACGAACGCCCGGCTGGCCCTGCTCAATCTCTGATTTGAGGGCATTTGCAATGCGCGCTTTCAGCGACATCAATCCACTCGTATCTTCTCGGCCCATGCCGCGTTTTGCCTCTCATAGCCCTGCCGCATCACTCGCTTGACGCCGCAGAGACTCCGCCCCAATACACCGGACGAACTTCATGCGGATGGGTTAACGAGACCCTACGCGGCGTCCGGGAGGTGTGACAAATATGTCCTACATGGCCAAAACTCAAGCGGTGACATCAGCCACCGGAGCGATCGCCCTCGCAGACGGCACGGTTTTCCTGGGCCACGGCTCTGGCGCAGAAGGCATCCGCACCGGAGAATTGTGTTTTAATACAGCGATTACGGGCTATCAGGAGATCCTGACGGACCCCTCCTACGCCTCACAGATCGTCCTCTTCACTTTTCCCCATATCGGCAATGTTGGCGCCAATGGCGAGGACAATGAAGAGGCTTCAGACCCCGCTACCCATGCGGCCCGGGGGGCCATTTTCCGCGAGCCGATCACGGCACCATCGAACTGGCGAGCCACCGAAACCTTCGAATCGTGGCTACAGAAACGCAGAATTGTCGGCCTTTCCGGCGTCGATACGCGCGCGATCACCCGCCTGATCCGTGAAAAAGGCATGCAAAAAGCAGCGATCTGCCACCAGCCGGGCGGAAATATCGACCTCGATGCGCTGATCGAAACCGCCCGCGCCTGGGAAGGCCTGGAGACGGCAGATCTGGCCGCCGACGTCGATACCAACGCCGAGTTCGATAATGCCGAGAGCCTCTGGCAGCCGGAAACCGGCTATGGGCACCTTGATGCCCCTGCCTTCCACGTCGTCGTGGTCGATTTCGGTGTCAAAAAGAACATCCTGCGGAACCTCGCCAATGTCGGCGTGCGCGCGACAGTCGTGAACGGCGACGCCTCGTTCGAGGAAATCGCCTCGCACAAGCCGGATGGCGTTGTCTTCTCCAATGGCCCCGGCGATCCGGCGGCAACGATCCAGCGGTCCGGCGACATGATCCGCGCCGTGATCGACAGCGGCCTGCCAATCCTTGGCATTTGCCTCGGCCACCAGCTTCTGGCCCTGGCCCTTGGCGCAAAGACGATGAAAATGGCGCAGGGTCATCACGGCGCGAACCACCCGGTGAAGGATCTCTCCACTGGCAAGGTCGAGATCGTGTCCATGAACCACGGTTTCACAGTCGACCCGTCCACCCTGCCTGCCGGCGTGGAAGAGAGCCACCGTTCGCTGTTCGACGGAACCAATTCGGGCCTTGCTGTGAAGGACCGGCCGATCATCTCGGTTCAGCATCACCCTGAAGCCAGCCCCGGCCCGCAGGACAGCTTCTACCTGTTCCAGCGGTTTGCGGATCTGATGGATCAACACCGGGCCGGGAAATAATCCGCCCCATTTGAAAGTTTAAGGCCATGGCGGCCATTGCCTCTGAGGTGCCCTTGCCCGGCGACAATCGTCTGGGCGCGATATTGGGCGACCTCTCTTCAAAGGGCTGGAGCTGGCAGCCGCACATGCTGCCGGATGCGCTATACCATGCCTTGCGCGCCGAAGTTCTGGCGGCCAATTTACAGGACGATCTGGCACCTGCCGGAATCGGCCGGGAAACCGACTATCAGCTCGACAGGACGATCCGGAAATCCCGGATTGCCTGGATGGACGGCTCGACCCCGGCTCAGGCGGGCTTCCTGCAGTGGGCGGAACAGCTTCGCCAATCCCTCAATCAGGGGCTTATGATCGGCCTGTTCGAATTCGAAGCCTGTTTCGCCGTCTACCAGCCTGGCGAATTCTATGACCGACATCTCGACAGCTTCGAGGGCGCCCGCAACCGGGTGGTCTCGCTTGTCGTTTACCTGAATGACGACTGGCCGGCAGAGAATGGCGGCGCGCTCGTAGTTTGGCCGGAAGGCGCCGACGAGACCAGTGAACCAGCCGCGCGCCTGCTGCCGGAACAGGCCGGGGTTGTGTTCATGCTGTCGGAAACTGTTCCGCATGCCGTTGAAGTAACGCAAGCCCCCCGGTTCGGCATTGCAGCCTGGTGGCGTGTGAACCCATCCATCCAGGGGCACATCGACCCGCTCGCCTAGTGCAGGTTACGAACCATGATTTCAAAAGCCTCATAGACTTCATCAGGGCTGAGCCCATCGACCCCTTCGGCGAGGGCAAACCCGGCGCCGTTCAGTGCTGACTGAATCAGGACGGCATAGGAATTCACGCGGCGCGGGTCGATCCGCCCCCGCTCTGCCAGGGCCTCAATCCCCCTGCGGACATTGCTTTGCCCGAGATCGCGATTGGACTCGTACCAGCCCTGAAGGCCGAGCACGACCGGCCCCTCATAAAGGACGATCTTGAAATATTCCGGACGGGCCGCCCATTTGAGATAGACCCGGGCACCGGTCAGGAACTGGATGTAGGGATCGTCCTCGCCGCTCATCTTGCGTGCTTCGGAAAGCGCCTCCTCCCCCATCCGTGTCTGCAGGTCTGTCCAGACCTCCCGGAACAGGTCGAGCTTGCTGGGGAAGTGGTGGAAAAGCGCGCCTTTCGTAACACCTGCTTCAGAAACGATGCTGGCGATGCTGGCATTATATCCGTCTTCGGCAAATCTGTGCCGGGCCGCCTCAAGGATAGCGGCGCGGGTGATTTCAGCCTGTTCTGCGGTTCGCCGTGGCATAGGGCATTTTTTTCGTTGCTGGCCTATCATACCAATGGTACGTAACTTTTCAAAGCGCTCCGGAGGGTTTTCCTTGCCCGGAGCACCCTTTTGGAACCGCGTATGTAGTGTGCTGGGTGGGACTGGCCTCAGGCTAGCGCGGGACGCCAACGAACTGCGCCCGCCTGAAAAGGCCTGGGCGCAGTTTTGTGTCTGGCGGTCATCCGGAACGCTCAGCAAGACCTTGCAGCAGAGTAGCGCAGATCAACGAAGCGGACCGCACCGGCGCTCATATTCGGCAATTGCGCCCGGCATCCATTTGCGGAAATTCTCGGCACGCGTCTCGCTGGCGGGGTGCGTGCTCATCCATTCGGGCGGGCGCTGGCCACCGCCGATCTCACCCATACGCTGCCAGAGCTCCGGCGCTTCGCGCGGGTCGTAACAGGCCCGTACCAGCAGATCGAGGCCGATCTTGTCCGCTTCGGTCTCGTGCTCCCGTGAGAATTTGAGCATCCCGCCCTGCGCAGCGATCCCGAAGGCCTGCATGATCGCGCGTTGCTGTGAAGGATCCATGTCCCCCATCGACATGCCGACAGCCATCTGTCCGACCTGCATCACCTGCTGCTGGCTCATCCGCTCTGCCCCATGATGGGCGAGCGCGTGGCCGATTTCATGTCCCATCACAACGGCCAGCTTGTCCGGGTCGGCCAGGTCATCCAGGCTGACCCGGCCATCATAATTGCCGGTGATGTCCAGGATGCCGGTATAGACGGCGACATACCCACCCGGAAGGCAGAAGGCATTGGGCGTCGCGGACTGAACGACATAATAGGTCCAGTCGAATGTCTCGGCGACCGGTGTGAAAGCGTAGCCCTCGTCCAGCAATTCCCGCTCAAGCTCGACTGCGGCCGCCTGTAGCCGGGCACCAATCTCGCGCACCGTGGCCGTCAGCTGCGCGGCTTCGCCGGAACATGTCTGTCCGGCACAAAGCACGGCGTTGCCCTGACTCTGCTCCTGATTGAGGATCTGCAGGTAGGATTGCTGGCCCAGCTTCACTTCCTGCTCGATCGAAACCGTATTCAGCTGCGAGCGGCCCGAAAACGGCACAGGTTTCTGATTCATCTGCCAGTAAAGGAAGAGACCGATTGCGGCGATCAGCAGCAGGCCAAAGCGGCTGCGCAGAAGACGCGCGATCCCTCCGCCGCCACGATACATCCCGCCTCGTTGTGTCGGCATGCGCACGACCCTCGTTCTCCACAATCCTGAGTGCCCATTACCTGTTAGCGGACCCCACCGATCTGGAAAAGCGCCCGCCGCAAGCTTTGCGTTCCCCGCCGGACCGATTATGTAGCGATCATGACTGAGACACCCGCCAACCAGCCCAAGCTCGAGATCCGGATCATTCCGGTGACCCCCCTGCAGCAGAACACGTCCATGATCTGGTCGACAGAGACCAAGGAAGGCGTCTTCGTGGATCCGGGTGGGGACATCGACAAACTGATGGGCGCTGCAGAACAGTTCGGCGTAAAAATTGTCGCCGTCTGGCTGACCCATGGCCATATGGACCATGCAGGGGCCGCAGCGGCCGTTGCAGAACTGACCGGCTGCCCGGTCATCGGTCCTCACGAAGATGACCAGTGGCTGCTGGACGAGATCGAAACCCAGGGCGCGAAATACGGCATCAAGGACGGCCGGAACGTCAAACCTGACCAGTACCTGCATGATGGCGACGTGCTTGACCTTGCCGGCAACAAGTTCGGCGTCGTGCACACGCCCGGGCACACGCCGGGGCATGTTGTGATCTATTCCCAGGAAGGCGGCCTCGCCTTTGTCGGAGACGTCCTCTTCCGTGGCTCGGTCGGGCGGACGGATTTTCCGCGCGGCAACCATCAGCAGCTGATCGATTCGATCACCGGCAAGCTCTGGCCGCTCGGCGAACAGATGCGGTTCGTGCCCGGCCACGGCCCACTTTCCACCTTCGGGCAGGAGCGTCAGGATAACCCTTTCGTGGCTGACGCGGTCACCGGTTACCAGGGCACGGAAAAACAGGCTCCGGACGAGGTCAGCCAGAAGCTTTCCAAGCGCTGGAGCTGACAAGCCCAATCAAGTCTCTGAATTCATTGTAATGTTGTGCGGGGAACCGGCCCGGGGGCAAACCGTTGATGCGGTCATAGCCACCCGAAAGGACCCGATATGACCTTCCCCGTGAAACTGATGGCCATTGGTGCCAGCGCAGCTGTTCTGGCTGCCTGTACTTCGACTGGTACAACCGAACGCAATGCAGCCTATGGCGCCGCCGCAGGTGCGGTGGCCGGCGCCGTGATTGGTAACAATGTCGGCGATGGCGATGCGGAACGCGGTGCCATCATCGGTGGCGCCCTCGGTGGCGCAGCTGGCGCAGCGAAAGGCTGCACCGAGGCCGAAGACTGCGACATGCCTGGTGTGAAGGACCAGGAAACCGAGCGCGATTCCGATGGTGATGGCGTGGCAAACGCCTATGACCGTTATCCTTACGACCGCTCGCGCTGGTAACTGACGGCATAATTTACCAATGGGCGGCCCCGTTCCAACCGAACGGGGTCGCGCTTTGCCGACAGCCCAAAAAAGCGACAAAATACAAAACCAGATGGGAACCAGATCCACCTTGGCGCGTTTTCAACCAGCCGCATCTGTAGCGGTTTGATTAAGGAGCGCGGCATGGTCCCACCCCACCTGTCTTCCCCATTGTCCGTGATGACAAATCGCGAGCCCACCTCTCCCGAAACGGAGGTGAAGACCCGCATCTTCGCCTGGTGTTCTGCCTGGAGCAGCATCGGCGGCAAACTGCCGACCGATAAGCTACGCGAAATCGTCACGGACGGCCCGATCCGGATGGTAACGGATTTCGGCGGGCATATGACGGTCAATGTCTCACTCGACTCTTATTCCGCCTTCTGGTCGTCATTGGTCTCAGAAACGTTCTCCGAATGGTCCCTGCTGATCGATTCTCCGATTGATGTGGCCATCTCCGGCAATATGGCGACTGCGGGGTTCCATGCACGGCTCCAGGGTGTGACCCATGAGAATACCCGTAAGTCCCAGCATCAGCATTCCCGGCAAGTGTTCGAATATGCCCACGGTGTTTGGCGCCTTGTCCAAGAGCAGACCACCATCGCGCCGGAAGAGACCTGCTTCTGACCGCACTCAGGTGGCGGGCTACCACCAACTTACTGCAGCGGGCACCGACTTTCTGCCCACTCTCACCTTGCCCAAGCCTCCGACTCTGCTATGACGCAGCCGTTTGACCGCGAGGAGTTGGGGCACATGCCAAAGCGCACAGATATTAGCTCCATTCTCGTTATTGGCGCCGGACCGATCATCATCGGACAGGCCTGCGAATTCGACTATTCGGGCGTCCAGGCGGTGAAGGCACTGAAGGATGAAGGCTACCGCGTCATCCTCGTGAACTCGAACCCGGCTACGATCATGACCGACCCCGGACTGGCCGACGCGACTTATATTGAGCCGATCACGCCGGAAATCGTCGAAAAGATCATCATCGAAGAAAAGCCGGATGCCCTGCTGCCGACGATGGGCGGCCAGACCGCACTGAACTGCGCGCTGGACCTGCACTATGCGGGCATCCTGGAAAAGCACGGCGTCGAGCTGATCGGCGCCAAGGCGGACGCCATCGAAATGGCTGAAGACCGCGCCCTCTTCCGCGAAGCAATGGACCGGATCGGCCTCGAAAACCCACGGGCAACGATTGTCTCGTCCCCCAAGAAGGCCGACGGCAAATATGACCGGATCGAAGGCCTGAAGCGCGCCATGGAGGCGCTGGACACGGTCGGCCTGCCAGCCATCATCCGTCCGGCCTTCACGCTCGGCGGCACAGGCGGAGGCGTTGCCTACAATGTCGAGGAATATGAAGAGATCTGCCGCTCGGGCCTCGCAGCCTCTCCCAATGCGCAGATCCTCGTCGATGAGAGCCTGCTCGGCTGGAAGGAATATGAGATGGAGGTCGTCCGCGACAAGGCGGACAATGCCATCATCATCTGCTCCATCGAGAATATCGACCCGATGGGCGTACATACCGGCGACTCCATCACCGTCGCCCCTGCCCTGACGCTCACCGACAAGGAATACCAGGTGATGCGGAACGCATCCCTCGCCGTGCTGCGAGAGATCGGCGTGGAGACCGGCGGCTCGAACGTGCAGTTCGCCGTAAACCCGAAAGACGGCCGTCTGGTCGTTATCGAGATGAACCCGCGTGTGTCGCGGTCTTCGGCCCTGGCCTCCAAGGCAACCGGTTTCCCGATTGCGAAGGTCGCGGCCAAGCTCGCCGTCGGCTACACGCTGGACGAAATCGACAATGACATCACCGGCGTGACGCCCGCCTCGTTTGAGCCGACCATCGATTATGTCGTCACCAAGATCCCGCGCTTCGCATTCGAAAAATACAAGGGCACAGAGCCTGTCCTGACCACCGCCATGAAGTCTGTCGGCGAGGCCATGGCCATCGGCCGGAACTTCAAGGAAAGCCTTCAGAAGGCACTGAACTCCCTCGAAACGGGCCTGACCGGCCTGAACGAGCTGCCTTTCGAGGATGAAACAAAACTGCGCGCAGCGCTCGCGATCCAGTCGCCGGATCGACTGCGTGTCGTCGCCGAAGCATTCCGCATGGGGCTCAGCGTGGACGATGTCTACGCCATCACGTCGATCGACAAATGGTTCCTGCGCCAGATCGAGGAAATTGTCGCCGCGGAGAAAACGATCCGCGCGCAAGGCCTGCCGGATGACGCCTACGCAATGACCGACATCAAGGCGATGGGCTTCTCCGACAAACGCCTCGCCGAACTGACCGGCAAGACCGAACAGGCCGTACGCGACCAGCGCCACGCGCTGGACGTGCGTCCGGTCTACAAGCGCATCGACACCTGCGCGGCCGAGTTCGCAGCGAAAACGCCCTATCTTTACTCCACCTATGAGCACCCGCTGTTCGGTCAGGACAAGGCCGACTGCGAAGCCCTGCCCACCGCCCGCGAAAAAGTCGTCATTCTCGGCGGCGGCCCGAACCGGATCGGCCAGGGCATCGAGTTCGACTATTGCTGCTGCCACGCTGCCTTCGCCATGGAAGACCTCGGCATGGAGTCGATCATGGTGAACTGTAACCCGGAAACGGTGTCTACAGACTATGATACATCGGACCGCCTCTATTTCGAGCCACTGACCGACGAGCATGTGCTCGAGGTCATCAACAAGGAAAGCGGCACCGGCCATCTGCGCGGCGTGATCGTTCAGTTCGGCGGCCAGACACCGCTGAAACTTGCCAATCCGCTGCACCAGCAGAACATCCCGATCCTCGGCACCAGCCCGGCGTCGATCGACCTGGCCGAAGATCGCGAGCAGTTCGCCGCGCTGCTGGACAAGCTCGGCATCCAGCAGGCCCCCTCGCGCACGGCGCGCAGCGTGGATGAAGCAGAAGTCAAGGCGAACGAGATTGGCTACCCCGTCATGCTGCGCCCGAGCTTCGTGCTTGGCGGCCGCGCCATGGAGATCGCCCGCAACGACGAAGACCTGCGCAAGTTCGCCGCCGAAGCGCTCCAGGTTTCCGGCGATGCCTCTCTCTTCATCGACCGCTATCTCTCGGACGCCACTGAGGTGGATGTCGATGCGATCTGTGATGGGGAGAACGTCCACGTCGCGGGCATCATGGAGCATATCGAAGAAGCCGGCGTTCATTCGGGCGACTCTGCCTGCGCCCTGCCGCCCTTCACGCTCTCCCCTGCCCTTCAGGGCCGCCTCGCCGAGCAGACGATTGCGCTGGCACGTGCGCTGGACGTGCGTGGACTGATAAACATCCAGTTCGCAGTGAAAGGCGAAGAAATCTACGTTCTGGAAGCCAACCCGCGCGCCAGCCGGACAGTTCCGTTCGTTGCCAAGGCCGTCGGCGCGCCGATCGCCGGCATCGCTGCGAAAGTGATGGCGGGTGAAAAGCTGACCGGGTTCGATCTCACTCATGCCAATCCACGCCGGGTGGCTGTCAAAGAAGCCGTCTTCCCCTTCGCCCGCTTCCCGGGTGTCGACCCGCAACTTGGCCCGGAGATGCGCTCGACCGGCGAAGTCATGGGCTGGGACGATGATTTCGGTACCGCCTTCCTGAAAAGCCAGCTCGGCTGCGGTGTGGTTCTCCCAACGGAAGGCGCCGTCTTCATCTCCGTGAAGGATTCGGACAAGACCGGCGTCATCGAAGCGGCGCGCGAACTCGTTGACCTGGGCTTCACCCTGGTGGCCACGTCTGGCACGGCGGCGCACCTGGAAGCTGAGGGCCTGCCGGTGAGCTCGATCAACAAGGTCAATGAGGGCCAGCCCCACATTGTGGATGCCATGATCAATGGCGAAATCCAGCTGGTATTCAATACGACGGAAGGTGCAACATCCATTGCAGATAGCGCCTCGATCCGCCGGACCGCCGTGGCCCGGAAAATTCCCTATTACACCACGCTCGCCGCTTCGATTGCGTCCGTTCGCGCAATCACCAGCATGAAGTCACGGGAAATCTCCGTCCGCGCCTTGCAATCGGCGTGACAAGCCCCACTTGACGACGCTCACATTTACGACAACGATTTTCGCCCAATTACAGAGGTGACCCCCATGGAACGCATCCCCATGACCGCAGAAGGCCATGCTGCGCTTCAAGCTGAGCTGAAAAACCTCAAATCGGTTGAGCGCCCGAATATTATCGCGGCGATTGCCGAGGCGCGCGCGCATGGCGACCTGTCGGAAAATGCCGAATACCATGCGGCAAAAGAGAAGCAGAGCTTCATCGAAGGCCGTATCAGCGAACTGGACGACAAGCTCGCCCGCGCTGACGTGATTGATGTGTCCAAGCTGACTGGCGGGAAGATCCGCTTCGGCGCCACGGTCTCCCTGATCGATGTCGATTCGGAAGAGGAATCCTCCTACAAGATCGTCGGCGACGACGAGGCGAATGTGAAGGAAGGCAAGATTTCCATCTCTTCCCCCATCGCCCGCGCGCTGATCGGCAAGGAAGAAGGCGACGAGGCTGAAGTCGCAGCACCTTCAGGGGCCCGGGCCTACGAAATCGTCAAAGTCGAGTACCGGTAAATGTCCGGGCCGGGATCGCTCGGACCCTCAGTCTGGGCGGTCTCTGATGGCCGCGCAGGCAACGCCGCCCAGGTGCGCGCCATTGTGCAGGCGCTGGGAGAAACACGCCGCTGGATGAAAATCGGACATATTCCGGGGGAAGGCCACCGGCCTGACCCAATCGTCCTGACACCGCGCGCGCCATGGACATGGCTGCCGGCCGACAACTGGCCCTCGCCCCTGTCGGCCCTGCCTGCGAAGCAACGCCCCCTGTTGCAACCGCCCTGGCCTACCGTCTGGATCGCTGCCGGGCGCCGCTCGGCGGCCTTCACCCGGGCGGTGCGTGACTGGTCCGGGGGGCGCACACTGACGGTCCAGATTCTTGACCCGCATATCCCGCCTGACAATTTCGACCTGCTGGTCACACCGGCCCATGATGGCGTCACCGGGCCGAACGTCATTCAGACGATCGGATCGCCTTCGTATTTCTCGCCTCATACGATTGAAGAAGCCGGCCAGGCCTTTGCCGATCTCGCTGACGAACGCGGCAAGAGTGCAATTGTCATTTTGGGCGGCGACAGCAAAGCCCACAAATTTACCGAGGTAGCAGCACAGCGGCTCGACAGCCAATTGCGCGCCCTGGCCGGGCTTGGCTGGCGCCTTCGAATAACGGCCTCACGCAGAACCCCGGACCCGGTCCGCGCGCGCTTCCGCCGGATGGCCGATGAAATCGGCGCAAAATTCTGGTCGGGCACGGATGATGGTCCGAACCCCTACATCGCCTGGCTGACTTTCTCAGACGTTGCGATCGTGACCGAAGACAGCGCCAACATGCTGTCCGATGCCACCTGGCATGGTCTGCCGCTTCACATAGCCAGGCTGGAAGGCCGCTCGGAAAAGTTCGACAAGTTGCACGAAAGCCTGATCGGGCATGGTGCAGCGCGCTGGTTCGACGGCATGCTGGAAACCTGGACCTATACCCCGTTGCGGGAAGCCGACCGGGTTGCCGACGCGATCGTGGACAAGCTGCTGGAGCGATACCCTCAGCCGGATATGGGGCAGTCCGACAAAGTGGCCGCCCCGGATTGGCTGAGCTGATCTTTTCGATTCCGGTTTTTCTTGCGTTTTGAAACTGTCTGAGGCCATATGATGGTGGCCTTGGGGGTCCGAATGCCACGCGACATGGAGTATCTTAGGGAGTGTTTCCGGGCTTGCCGAGACGCGCAGACGTTCCGGGATCTCCAAGTTGCGGCAAAAGCTTTTTACGGGTCCACGCACGTCGTGATGGCGAGCTATTTCCACTATCCGCCCGTCGGCGCACATGATTTCGACGGGCAGATCCGGGTTGGCGAATTTGGCTATCCGGATGCGTGGCGGAAAACCTATCTTGAAGAGAAGTTGTACCTGAGCGACCCGCTCGCCCGCCGGGCGGCAAGCTTTACCCGTCCGTACTTCTGGTCGGAGGTCCCTGCACTGCCTAACCTGACCGAAGACGAGCTGGAGTACATCAAGCGCGTTTCAGCACTGAACCTTGGCGAAGGCCTGGGCATCCCACTCTTCGGACCGGCTGGCCGAAACGGATATGCAGCGCTTGGCTTTGGAAACAATGGTCGCCCGCCGCCGGACCAAATTCTTGAGTTGCAGGCAGGCGCTCAGATGGGGCACCTCGCCTATTGCCGCTTGTTGTTACGCGACCTTCCGAATGGCACCAATTTGTCTACCAGAGAAAGGGAAATTCTCCGCTGGGTCGCCCGTGGCCGGACAAATTCCCAGATCGCAGAAGTGCTTCACCTCTCCCGTAACACGGTCGAGACTTATATCCGGCGCTGTTTCGAGAAGCTCGATGTGAATGACCGGGTTTCGGCCGCTCTGCGTGGCATTGCCCTCGGCATGGTGGACTAAGCTCGGCTCAGGCCGCCACAACCCGCTCATCCGCAGGAATGGCCTTCAGGATGAAGCCACCGCCCAGAATGCGCGTACCGCCATCCGGATCATACAGGACTGCCGCCTGACCGCGCGCAACGCCTTCTTCCGGTTCGTCGAACCAGATGACTGGCGTGCCGTCTTGCCAGCCGAGCCGGGCCGGCACGGGTGGGCGTGTCGACCGCACACGGACGAGCACAGTTGCGCCGGCATCTGCAGCAGCTTCCAGACTTCCTGATCCGATCCAGTTCAATTCTTCCAGCAAGAGACCGGATGTCATCAGGGCTTCACGCGGTCCGACAATAACGCGACGGTTCGGGGCATCGATCTTCACCACAAAGAGCGGCTCCCCGGTCGCAACACCAAGCCCCCGGCGCTGGCCAATTGTGTAGTGGATAACCCCATTGTGCTCGCCCAGCACACGGCCATCGAGATGTACAATATCCCCGCCGCGTCCTGCACCCGGGCGGAGTTTTTCGACGACATTTGCGTAGGATCCTTCCGGCACAAAGCAGATGTCCTGGCTGTCCGGCTTGGAGGCGACCGGCAGGTTGAACCGGTCGGCCAGCTCACGGACTTCCGTCTTCGGGAGATCGCCCAGCGGGAAGCGCAGGAAGTTTAGCTGCTCGCGCGTCGTGGCAAACAGGAAGTAGGACTGGTCACGCGACGCATCGGCCGCCCGGTGCAGTTCAGGCCCATCCGCCCCTTCGGTGCGGCGGATGTAGTGACCGGTCGCCAGGCAATCGGCGCCGAGGTCTTTCGCCGTTTTCAGCAGGTCGGAAAACTTGACGGTCTGATTGCAGCGGATGCACGGGATCGGGGTCGACCCGGCGAGATAGGTGTCGGCGAAATCCTCCATCACCTGCTCGCGGAACTTCGACTCATAATCCAGCACATAATGCGGGATACCGATCATGTCGGCCACGTTCCGCGCATCATGGATGTCCTGTCCGGCGCAGCAGGCGCCCTTCTTCTCGATGGCGGCGCCATGGTCGTACAGCTGCAACGTGATCCCGATCACGTCATAGCCTTCCGCTTTCAGCATGGCGGCCACGACAGAGCTGTCGACGCCGCCAGACATGGCGGCGACCACGCGGGTGTCAGCCGGCGCTTTCGCGAATCCAAGGGAATTGATGCCGCCCGTCCCGGCAGCCATTTTCGTATCGGTCATCTCTCACTCCCACCGGGTTCAAGGCCCGGAGCAGCCAAGGTTGAGGCGCGCATATAGCGGCAAGAGAGGCGAAGGTGAAGGGGCAGCCTGTTCAGGCGGCCGAAGTGGCGGATTTCGGTCCACTGCCGGATGCCACCCAGCTGCCGCGGAAATCGCGGGACGGTTCCAGCTGATTGGTCAGACCGATCAGGCTTTCCCCCTGCCCCAGAATGATGTGGCCGCCTGGCATCAGCTGAGCCGCGAGATTATCCGCAACGCGGCTACGGGCAGATCGGTCCATGCCGGACAGGACATTACGGCACAGGATGACGTCGAACTTACCGAGACCGCCGGCGCTTTCCAGTAGATTGTGCTGGCGGAAGCTGACCTTGCTGCGCAGGGCCTCTGAAATCTCCCACTGGCCACTGTCCGTGCGGGTGAAATGCTCCATCAGGCGGTGGATGGACAGGCCTTTCTGGACTTCATAGTGCCCGAACCTGCCCGCGCGGGCCCGTTCGACGGCCGCCTTGCACAGATCGGTGGACAGGATCTCGATCTTCGCGCCGCGCAGAGCAGCGGGCGGGTCATCCTCCAGCAACATGGCGAGCGAATAGGCTTCCTGGCCTGTCGAGCCGCCTGCGATCCACACTTTTACCCGGCCCGTATTGCCGGCCTTCAGACGCATGGGCAGGATGTCGTTGACCAGCCGGTGCAGCGTGTCCCGCTCCCGAAAGAACCATGTGTCCTTGGAAACCAGCGCCGCAGCGCATTCTGCCGCAAACACAGGGTTCGCCCGCGATTTCAGGCAATGGACCAGATCTTCAAGCGACCCGAAGCCTTCACGGCGCGCAATCGGCGCAAGCCGGGCTTCGATCAGATAGGATTTTGATCGCGGAATCGCCTGACCCGACCCTTTCAGGGCCAGATCTGCCAATTCGTTGAAAACCCCATCCTGCATAATTCGCTCCGGTCCCGGGCTGATGCGTTGCAAAAGTTACCGGTACAGCAAGGATTGTTAAGAAATACTTAGATCAGCCCGACTTCGGCAAACTTGCTTTCGAGAATTTCAGCGTCGAAGGGCTTCATAATAAACTCGTCGGCACCCGACCTGAGGGCCTCGCCAACATGTTCGGCATCATTCTCGATTGAACAGAACATGACAACCGGCTTTTTCCCGCCCTCTTCACGGCGAAGCGCGCGGAGAAAATCGAGCCCGTTCATCACCGGCATGTTCCAGTCCAGCAGGACAGCATCCGGCATCTGTTTCCGGCAAATGTCCAGCGCCTCCGAGCCATTACCGGCCTCGGTCACTTCAAAGCGCATGTCCTTGATAATACGGGCAGCCACCTTCCGAACCACCCGCGAGTCGTCGACGATCAGACACGTTTTCATGAACTATATCCCCACTGGGAACCCAACTCCCGACGCTCGCCGAAGTGTCTTAACATAAACTTTCCATCCCCGCAGCCGGAGCAGGCTCAGCCTTCGGCGCGCAGCCCGGTAACCATGAAGATCACCTGACCATCGCTGGATTTGGCAGTCAGCTCGCCATCAAGGCCATCCGAGATCATCTTGGTAAAAAGCGACTGGATGTTCTCCGCCCGCCAGCCCTCTTCCGGCTCGGTGCCTTCAATTGCCGCCGTGACTTCGCTCTTGAGGCGGGCACGGTCACCCTTCGCGGTCAGAGTGATGGTCAGCCCGCCCGCTTCGCTGCGGATGCGGACAGAGACCACGCCGCCGCGCGGCAGGGATTCCACGGCCATCATGACCAGATTCATCATCAGGCGCACATGAGAAAAGCTCAGATGGTCGGCCTGTATGTCCCATTCCACACTCGGCTTGTGGCTCTTGATGAAGGCCTCAGTGATCTTGCGGGCTTCGTGAATGTCCGCCGCGCCCGCGTTCAGACCGATGGAACCAAATGCGTAGCGCAGGAACTGGATGCGTGCCGCCGCTTTTTCCGCACCGTCATGCAGCAGGGCTTCAGCCTGCTCCTTCATTTCATGGTCGCCCGGCTCGCTCATCAGGTCGAGTGCATTGGTGACCGAGGACACCGGCGAGACAAGGTCGTGGCAAATACGCGACGCAACGTACGCCGAAAGGCGCGCAGGATCGATCGATGACATAGTCAGCCCTGTAGATAATAGTGTGGCAGTGGCGGCAGGATTGGGTGCTCCGCCGTCTCTGTCAATCAAAGCTGCGTGAAGTTCCCGTCACAGCAGCAGAGATCAAACGGAAGGGTCATCCGGACGGTCAAGATCGTCATGGCCCGAGCGGGCGGAATAAAATGTAAGGAAAAACAAGCCGCCAGAGAGACCGACCGTCAACACAGCCCCTATAATATAGGCCGCCCAGCCATGCCCGCTGATGCCGTCGGATCCTCCCATCCAGAAACGTGGCATGACGGCCAGCACCACTGCGAGAACAGCGATGCAGGCAAAAACGATGGCAATGGCTTTGCGTGACATGCGCCCTACCCTAAGGCCGCTGCCGGGTCGGGCAAGTCACGATGTCATTTGCGTTTCCAGACGCCGGACTCGTCCATGTAATATTCACCGGCATCGAGCTTCTCGATCTGCTTTTCACCCGTCAGACGGGCGACCTGCGCCGGAGTCGTGCCGGTCTGAGCAGCGACTTCGGCATATTTGGCAGCGCGGCGATTGTTGATCTCATTCACTTTGCGGACCAGCGAAGGGTCGGCCGTGCCAACAACGCCGAGAAGACCATCAATGGTCTCACCCACCTGGCCTGCATCGATGGCGGCATCAATGACCGGGTCACCGGCAAAAGCGGCGGGCGCCATCGCAAAGGATGCAATGGCGAAAACGGAGGCAGCGGCAATAGTGCGAAGGGATGTCATGTTGTGTCTCCTCTCTTCGCTAGAACAGGTCCGGGTTGTCCGCGATCAGCTCTTCGACTTCCTTGTCAAGAATGATGCGGACCTCCTGGGTGATGTTCAGATCGATCTTGATCGGCTTGTCCGACGGTTCAATCTTAATCGTATGCGTGCAGGCAGCCAGGATAGCAAATCCGGCGCCGGCCAGGAGCGTGTTTCGAAAGGTCATGGGCGTGACGGCCTCCTTGGATCTTGCGCCACCATGCCATGGCGCGGCTTAACGTCAATCAAGGACATGGTTGTTCATTATTCATCTTCTGAAATTTTCAGCCCGCGGTCTGTCAAAACTTCCTCAACCACGAAATCCGTCAGTTTCTGCTGATTGGTATAGAACTGGCTGGAACGGAACAGCTCTGCCAGCGCCGAATCCACGGCAATGTTGAATTCAAACGGCTGGCCTTTCAGGATGTGTGCATTCTGTCCGTAGGTGATGTCGTTCCGGCTCTTGCCCGCCAGTTTCAGGGTGATTTTCACCCGGTCCGCGACGTCCCCGTCGAGCCCGACTTCCAGCACCGTGAAATCGAAATCCTTCAGCGCCTCAAAGGCAAGCCGGACATTGGCGTCGGATTGCGCGGCAGAGTCTGCCGCATCGCCCAGATAGGCAACCCGTCCGCCACCATCATCAGCCAGAAGACGCGCATCCCGGATCAGGACTTTCGATCGTTCCACATCGATGGGGAACCTGCCAGAGACACTGCCTTCAGCTTCAATCTTTGGCAGCTTCAGGATACGGACGAGTTCAGCCAGATCGATTGCATCCGCTGTGACCTCAACGTGCTGCGTGTCTGCACCAAGCGTCCAGTCGAAGGGCGAGAGCGCCAGCGTGCCGCCCGCGAACGGGAAGGCCGCCGACTCAACCACCAGGGTTTTTCCGCCGGACAGGGCAAACACGATACGTCCATCCTTCAGGGGCACGCCTGGGTTCATGCCACCGACTGTCAGCACTTGTGTGGGCGCGGTGGAGAGAGTGAACAGATCTGCGAAGTGGACAGCCCCATTCACATTCTCGACCCGGCCGAGACGTGTGGTCTGGAACCCGAAGTCCGAGACCGACACATCGGCTGTCCCGGCAAGGCGTCCGCCATCGATCACCACGTCCGATACAGCCGCCATGCGGCCTGATGCATCGGTGTAAACACCGCGCAGAAGCTCAGACAACATCACAGGCTGCAGACCGCCTTTGCGGAACTCCAGCGGCCGTGTCGCGACACGCGCCGTGCCATCAAGCGTCAGCACATTGATGTTGGCTGTAATCTCTCCGACAGAAACATCATTCGCCTGCAGACGAAGCGGACCGCTCAGGGCAAGCTGCCACTCATGCATCTCGGCCGTCAGGTCTGAAAGCAGCGGCTGGTAGACCGGGTCGTCCCGGAAGTCGCGGATCAGGACGGACTCCCCCGCCAGGTCGCCCGAGAGGCCGCCAGCTCCGATCTCCCCATCAAAGCGGATTTCGCGGGCGGTGACCTTTGCCGGGATCAGCGTTCCGCCAAACACTGTACTACCAAGCGTTGCAGCAAGCGCAGGCGCCTTCCCTTTTGCCGTAACGAGCCGCACACGCGGGCTGGCCCCATCAATCGACAGCGTGCGGTCGCCAATATCCATTGGCAGGTCAATATCCGGAGACGACAGCGAAAGGCTGAACTGCTTGCTGACGGCCCAGTCCACCGCAGCATCGCTGAGATTGAGCACGCCTGTGACCGATTTCGACTCAAACGGCCAGGACAGATTGCCTAGAGACGCTCTTCCCGACGCATCACCGGCACCGGGTTTCATGAAGACGCCATCACGCGGGCAGAGATCGAGCCGGTTTTTCTGGAAAACAACACCGCCAAGCGTCAGCCCTTGCGTTTCGAAAGTCAGGCAGGGGTCCTTGATGGGTTCGACACGCAGCCCCTTCTCCGTATTGCTGACCTGCACAGCGCCGCTCAGACGCGAGTGATCCAGGGTCAGGCCGAGCACCGGCCCGGACAGGATCACTGCCCCGCCCGCGGTGACGCGAAGATCTTCAGGCCCGGAACTGACCTGAACAGCCCCCAACTCCATACTGAACTGTGTTCCGTTTACGGACCAGGGCGATAGTTCGATCGACTCCGCAGACAAAAGCAATCCGTCAGGCCCGAAGGTCAGCGCGTTCAGGTCTGTCACCAGTTCAGGGGCGCCGCCGCCCCGCAAAGAAACGCGTCCACTGACCGATGTCTGCCCATGATGCAGGCTGAACCAGGGCGCGTCGGTGCGCTGTGAAACCGTGAGCTTCAACCCGCTTTTCGATGTCAGCAACGCAGTGTCCTGCGCATCGAAGGTCAGGCGGCGCTCATGGAGGTTGGCCGTTATGTTCGCTTCCGCGTCAAACGCAGACAAGGCCCGCTGGAAAGCCACCCTCATGCTATCGCCATGAGCCGTCAGGGGCACAGGCAATTTCACTCGGCTCAGCAGTGGTTCGGCTGTCTCCTCAGACAGCGATGTGCCCGTTGCGACAATCCGCCCGGTAAATCGCAATCCGTCCCCCTTCGACCAGGAGACATCTCCTGCAGCAGAAACCTGATCGGCCTGTCCCTGAGGGAGTGACGCAGAAGACAGGCTGATTTCCAGCGGCCCGGCGAAGTCCACATCCGTCTGCCTCAGGGAAGCTTCGAGGCGCGCAGCTTCGCCAGCATAGCCCGTCCAGCGCACCTTGCCCGCATCCAGTTGCACATCGGCTTCCATCAGGGCGTCACGCACACCATCAAGCGACAGGTCTGCCAGACGGCCCAGTCTCGCATGCCCGCCGGTTTGTAGCGCGGCCAGCGCAAATCCCTTGCCCGAAGCCTCTGCGACCTCACCATCCCAGACGAGTTGCGCGGGGGTATCATCTGCAATGCCGGCCTCAAGGCTGGCGACGAGTTCAGCATTCGTCAAATTCACATTGTCTGTACGCAACGCTTCCAGAGTGACATTCACGCGCCCCTCAAGCTGGCCACCGCGTGCCGTCAGTTCAGCCACACCGCCAGACCAGCGGACATACCCCTGCGGTTCGTCCAGGCTGGCGGGCTCCAGAACGAGGGAGGCCTGCCCGTTCTGCGGAAACTGCCCGCTCGCCGTGATACTGGCGCTGATGTCACCGGCACTCGTTGCGATCAGGATACGGCCGTCACGGACATCAATCGCCGGCAGATCGCTACCGCCACCGCTACCGCCGGACGGCACCAGCCGCTCCAGGCCATAAAAGCCGAACTGTCCATCCGACAGCGCCCCGCGCACCACAGGCGCATCCAGCTCCACCGCTTCAACACGCGGGGACAAAACACCGGACCAGTCCAGCCGGACATGGACCCGGGCAGCCTCGAACGCCTTATGCCCCTGCCCGGTAACAGACAGGTCTTCGATAACTGCACCGCTCAGGCCAAGACTGTCGAAGCGGCTTGAACAGGTCAGATCCCGCTCAGCACACCATCCGGCCAGCACCTGCCGGGCTAGTGTCTTGCGCAGGCCCCAGCCGGCGACCCCGGCCAGGAAGACCACAAGCACAACCGCCAGCAGAATGCGGCGCGCCCAGCGTGCGGGCACCTGGGGCATCGGCCCGCCCCCTTTATTTAAATCTCCGTCATCTGGTGGCGTCACTGACTCATCCGGCTTGCATCCGGCTCTCTGTGGAAATTAGAATCTTGCCTGAAAGGGGAATTCCTTTCCGGCCTTGTTTCAAAAGCCTTAATAGGCAAAGGCGATAACAATTTGGCGAATAAAAGTCCGCTTGCACGGGAGTTGCAGGCAGGATGCCAAGGGTGGCGACAATATGGAGGGGCTTGCACCATGCAGGACACTCAACAACCGACCCAATCCCAGGCGCCCGCGCGTTCGACCCTGTCGCATGGCGTGAAGAGCCTCGTGGCCCTGCTGGTTCTGGGCACAGGATCCGCCATTGCGGGCCTCCTGATTGCCGGACCGAACGGACAGAATGGCCCGGGCGCAGCGGAAGCGGCGCCTGCCCCGCCGCCATTGGCCGCGACACTGCTGACAGCGACGGACATGGAGCCGCCTGCCAGCCCGCTGCAGACCGCCAGCGGCAAGCTGGCCCGCCGGGAAACGCTCACAGGCCTCATCCAGCGCCTTGGCGCGCCGGCCAATGAAGCCGCTGGGGCGCTCCAGACACTTTACGACGGAGAGCTCCTTGATCCGCGGCGACTGCTGCCAGGGCTTGAGGCTGAGGTTTTCCTCGACGACGGCCATCTGCGCGCCCTGAATGTGAAAGCCGAGGCCGGCCGGAACCTGTTCATCACCCGCAGCGCCGATGGCGGCTGGACTGCTGCCGCCCTCAATGCCCGGCTGACCCCGCATTATCACCGTGTTGGCGCGCCGATCGAGACATCGATCTATGAAACCGCGCTCAAGCTCGGCGCTGGCGACCAGCAGGTCGTCGATTACGCCTCGGTCTTTGCCTACGATGTTGACTTCCAAAGAGAAATTCACCCCGGGGACTCCTTTGAAATGGTGTACGAAACGTACACCGATGAGGCCGGCCATCCGGTAAAGACCGGAAACCTGATCTATGCCTCACTGAACGGCCAGGCCCTGTCGCGCAGCTTCTACCGCTTCACCCCCTCTGATGATGGAGAGACCGACTACTTTGATTTCAATGGCGAAAGCGCCACAAAGTTCCTGATGAAGACGCCGATCAACGGCGCACGGCTGTCATCTTCCTTCGGCAACCGCGTTCATCCGATTTCCGGCTACACCCGCCTGCACAAGGGCACGGACTTTGCCGCACCGACCGGCACGCCGGTCTATGCCGCCGGCAACGGTACGGTTGAGTGGGCTGCCCGCCGGGGCGGATATGGCAACTACATCATCGTCCGCCACGCCAATGGCTACAAAACGGCCTATGCGCACCTGTCCCGCTATGCCAGCGGCCTGCGCAAGGGTCGCCATGTGCGCCAAGGCGACATCATTGGCTATGTCGGATCAACAGGGGCCTCCACCGGACCACACCTGCACTATGAAGTGTACATCAATGGCCAGCCGGTGAACGCGATGAAACTCAAGCTGCCCACCGGCCGCAAGCTGGCCGAGACCCCGGCCATGCTGGCGGAATTTCTGGAAGCCCGCGATGCCATCGATGCCATTCGCAGTGAGCAGGACGCCCCCCGCCTCAGCGTCTCCCTGCCATCAAACCCGCCTTCTCCATAGGTCGCGGCTCAATCACTGGCAAAAATAAAAACGGCGCAGGTTTCCCTGCGCCGTCTTTGTTTCAGCATTGGCCGGCTCAGTTCAGAACAGCTGCGCCTTTGGCGAAGTCGTTCGGGACGCCGTTGATGGAGAGCTGGTCGCCCTCCACGCCGATCTTGATGGTCTCACCATCATGGATACGGCCTTCCAGCAGCAGCCGGGCCAGCGGGTCCTGAAGCTCCTTCTGGATGACACGCTTCAGCGGACGCGCGCCATAGACCGGATCATACCCCCGGGCGGCCAGCCAGTTGCGGGCATCGAGGCTGAGCTCCAGCTTCATCTTCCGGTCCTTCAGCAGGCCTTCGAGGCGCTCCATCTGGATGTCGACGATATGATCGATCTCGCCGCGGCCGAGCCGCTTGAAGAAGACGATCTCGTCGATCCGGTTGATGAATTCTGGGCGGAAGTGCGCCCGGATGGCACTCATCACCGAATCTTTCGCGCTCTCGGAGATGTCCCCCTCCTCACCGGAGGCCAGCGCATCGGCGCCGAGGTTCGATGTCATGATGATGATCGTGTTCTTGAAGTCCACGGTCCGGCCCTGGCCATCGGTCAGGCGGCCATCGTCCAGCACCTGCAGCAGCGTGTTGAACAGGTCCGGGTGGGCCTTCTCGACCTCGTCGAACAGCACGACCTGGTAAGGCCGACGGCGAACCGCTTCGGTCAGCACGCCGCCTTCATCATACCCGACATAGCCGGGAGGTGCACCGATCAGGCGGGCCACGGAGTGCTTCTCCGAAAATTCCGACATGTCGAGCCGCAGGATGGCCGTGTCGTCGTCGAACATGAATTCGGCGAGCGCCTTGGTCAGCTCGGTCTTGCCAACACCGGTCGGACCCACGAACAGGAACGAGCCGATCGGACGGTTCGGATCCTGCAGGCCGGCACGTGCCCGGCGCACGGCATTCGAGACGGCTTCAAGCGCCGGGTCCTGACCGACGACCCGCTTGCGCAGGGCGTCTTCCATCTTCAGCAGCTTTTCGCGCTCGCCTTCCATCATCTTGTCGACGGGAATGCCCGTCCACTTCGAGACAACGGCCGCAATATCTTCAGGCTGCACAACCTCGGAGACGACACCGCCGCCGCCATCTTCGCTGCTTTCCGTTTCCTGGATCAGTTTTTCCAGCTGCGGGATGGTCGAGAATTTCAGCTCGGATGCCTTGGCAAGATCGCCCTGGCGCTGGGCTTCGGCCATTTCGGCATAGGCCCGGTCCAGCTGCTCCTTCGCGGTGGCAGCGCCTTTCAGCTTGTTCTTCTCGGCACTCCAAGCCGTCGTCAGCTCGTCGGAGTGCGCCTGCAATTCGGCAATCTCCTCCTCAAGCGTGTTTAGCCGCTCTTTGGAAGCAGCATCCTTCTCTTTCTTCAGCGCTTCAGCTTCGATCTTCAGCTGCAAAAGGCGCCGGTCGATCTCGTCCAGCTCTTCCGGTTTGGAGTCGACCTGCATGCGCAGGCGGGAGGCCGCCTCGTCCATCAGGTCGATGGCCTTGTCCGGCAGGAAGCGGTCGGTGATGTAACGGTTCGACAGCGTGGCCGCCGAGACAATCGCCGCATCCGAAACGCGCACACCGTGGTGTGCCTCATAGCGGCCTTTCAGGCCACGGAGGATCGAGATCGTGTCTTCCACAGTCGGCTCGTCCACGAACACAGCCATGAAGCGCCGGGCAAGGGCCGGGTCGCCTTCGACATATTTCCTGTACTCGTCCAGCGTGGTGGCACCCACACAGTGGAGTTCGCCGCGGGCCAGCGCAGGCTTCAGGAGGTTGGAGGCATCCATCGCCCCGTCGCCCTTCCCGGCTCCGACCAGCGTGTGCATCTCGTCGATGAACAGGATGATGCCGCCTTCAGCCTGCTGCACTTCATTCAGCACGGCTTTCAGACGTTCCTCGAATTCACCGCGGAACTTTGCACCAGCGATCAGCGCGCCCATGTCGAGCGCGAGCAGCTTCTTGTCCTTCAGGCTTTCCGGCACGTCGCCATTGACGATGCGAAGGGCGAGGCCCTCGGCAATCGCCGTTTTACCCACACCGGGTTCACCGATGAGGACCGGGTTGTTCTTGGTCCGGCGGGACAGGACCTGGATCGTGCGGCGGATTTCCTCGTCGCGGCCGATGACCGGGTCGAGCTTGCCGTCACGCGCATCCTGAGTCAGGTCGCGGGCATATTTCTTGAGCGCCTCATAGCCTTCTTCGGCATTGGCGCTGTCGGCGGTGCGACCCTGGCGCAGCTGGGCGATTGCCCCTTCCAGCGCTTTCGGCGTCACGCCGGCATTCTTCAGAACATCTGCAGCCGGATCACCGGAAAGACCGGCAATGGCCAGCAGCAAGCGCTCGGTCGTCACGAAGGAATCGCCGGCTTTCTTTGCGCCAGCTTCGGCATCCTGGAACAGTTTCGCCCCTGCCTGCTCAAGCCGCAGACCGGTGTTGGAACCGGAAACTTTCGGGATTTTTCCAAGGGCTGTGTCGACGCCCTGAACCACGAGTTCCGGCCGGCCGCCGCTCGCACGGATGAGGTTCACGGCCATCTGGTCGCGATCCTCCAGCATTTCTTTCAGGACATGGGCAGGTGTCAGCACCTGATGACCCGCCGCCAATGCAGCAGTCTGGGCACCCTGAATAATCGCCCGGGCGCGCTCGGTATATTGCTCAATATTCATCTATTATCCCCTTTCAAAGGCAGATTTGTTTCGGGATCCCGGCACCCCGCTTAGCGGCAGCGCCATTGTCCTTCACAACCAATGTGGGAACAGATTCCGGGGTTGCAACTCCCCTGCGACGGGAAGGTTCATACAAGAAAAAGCCCGGCGGCCAGAAGGCACACCGGGCTTTTCTGTTTATCGGGGCGGGACGCCTTAGTCGGTCGCCTCCGCAGACGTTTCCGCTTCCTCGTCCTTCGCCTTGCGGCGGCCGCGGGAGACCGTTTTCATCACGCCGTCAGACGGATCAGACTCGTCCGATGCGTCATTTTCCTGGCTCTTATAGGTCTTCCGGCGGGTGGTCCGGCGACGCGGCTTCTGCTTGTCGTCGCCGTCATCGTCCGACGACGCGCTGGACTCGTCAGAGTCCTTGTCTTCGTCGATAACGCGCATGGAGTCATCGCCACTGTCATCCTGATTGGACGGCGGATTGCGGCGTTCGACGCTGGCTTCGGTCTTTTCCGCCTCATCCTTGCCGGACTCATTGGCGTTGTCGTCCCCGTCATTACGGGAATTGTCTCGGCGGTTCTGGTCGCGGTCATCGCGGTTGCCGCCGCGCTGTTGCTGCTGGCGCTCACGGGCTTCCTGCTGCTTGGCGACGATCCGCTGGTAATGTTCGGCGAACTGATAATAGGCTTCAGACAGGATGCGGTCGCCGCTGGTCTGGGCGTCGCGCGCATATTGCTGGTACTTTTCAAGCACCTGCTGGGCAGACCCGCGAATTTTCACATCCGGACCGACAGATTCGAAATGCCGGTTTGGATTGTTGAAATTGTTCTGGTTGTTGCCGCCTGACCGGCGGTTGCGCCCGCGTGAGCGTTTCATGAAGTCAGTCCCATGTTCATGCGCCTGCTAGTTCTGTGCAGGCATTCCCGTCGCGCTGGCCTTTTGTTCAGCTGGCCACAGCCCCAATTTTTTGCGCGAAGCCTGTGATCGAAGAGGGAAACCTATGGAACCCGCTCATCTCGTTTCACACGATTCTTCTATCCTGTAATGCCTTGGCCGCCAAGCGAAAATGTAAGTATCACTTTCCGGGTTTCCGGCCCCATACGGCACGATCGTTTCCGCCAAGGTCTTTTGAAGACCCGATTTCGGTAAATTCTGCCAGTTCGAGTTGTCCGGACACCGCGTCTTTCTGGTCGTAGCCGATCTCAAAGACCAGCCAGCCACCGGGTTTCATGTGCTGCCCGGCGAGGCGGATGATCTCGCGATAGGCCACCAGACCATCTTCACCGCCATCCAGCGCGGCCATCGGATCGTGCGCCCGCACCTCCGGCGCGAGCCCCGCGATTTCTGCGCTCGCGATATAGGGCGGGTTCGAGACAATCAGGTCCGCCGCCTGCCAGTCCGGCCAGTCGGCCCAGCTGCCCTCGAACACGGCCGCGCGCGCCGCCAGTCCCAGCCGCGCCAGATTCTCCCGGGCAAGGCTCGCCGCCTGCGCACTGGCTTCGACGCCCACACCGCTTGTTCCGGGCCGGTTCGCGAGGATGGCAGAGAGCAGGCAACCTGTTCCGGTGCCAAGATCCGCAACCATCACCCCCGCCCCTTCCGGGATGAGGCGCAGGGCAGCCTCGGCCACAACCTCACTGTCCGGGCGGGGGATCAGCGCGCGTTCATCGCAGAGAAATTCCAGCCCGAAAAATTCCGCCGTCCCGAGGATATGCTGCAGGGGCCGCCGCGTCTGCCGCTCACGGAGCATTTCACTGAAACGTGCTGCGATGTCTTCCGGAACCGGATCTGTCCCTGCGGAGATGAGACCGGTCCGCGAAAGCCCCGAAACGGCCATCATCATCAGCCTTGCCTCAAGCGCCGCCTCTTCGATGCCGGCATCCCGCAATTGCTGCGTGCCGGTGCGAAGGCATTCCTCATATGTCGCCACGCCGGACACCTCCATGCGTTCGCCCGGACGGCGGTCAGCCCGCCTCTTCCATCGCGGCCAGCTTGCGCGCCTGGTCTTCCGTAATCAGTGCTTCGACCACATCCTGCAGCTTGTCACCGGAAATGATCCGGTCCAGCGAATAAAGCGTCAGGCCGATCCGGTGATCGGTCACACGGTTTTCCGGATAATTGTAGGTACGCACCTTCTGGCTGCGGTCACCCGATCCGATCTGGCTGGCTCGCGCTTCGGCGCGCTCGGCGTCCGCTTCGGCGCGCTGCTTCTCGTAGAGGCGGATCTTCAGCTGCTCCATCGCCTTTTCACGATTCACGTGCTGCGACTTCTCGGAACTCGTCACCATGATACCCGTGGCGAGGTGGGTGATGCGCACAGCGGAGTCGGTCGTATTGACGTGCTGGCCGCCAGCACCGGAAGAGCGCATTGTATCGATACGGATGTCTTCCGGCTTGATGTCGATCTCGATGTTTTCCGGCGCGGGCAGCACGGCGACCGTCGCGGCGGACGTATGGATGCGCCCCTGCGTCTCGGTCGCCGGGACACGTTGCACACGATGCACGCCGCTTTCCCACTTCATGTGGCCAAACACACCGTCGCCGGAGACGTTGCAGACGATCTCCTTGTAGCCGCCGGCATCGCCCGGCGAGGCATCCACCACATCAACTTTCCAGCCCATCAACTGGGCGTAACGCGAATACATGCGGAAGAGGTCACCAGCGAAGATGGCCGCTTCGTCACCGCCGGTTCCGGCGCGGATTTCAAGGACGATGTCGGCCGCATCGTCGACGTCTTTCGGCAGGAGGAGGATCTGCATCTCCTGCTCCAGGCCCGGCAGCTTTTCCTTAAGCTCCTCGATTTCCATCTCGGCCAGTTCGGCCATTTCCTTGTCGCTGCCTGCTGCCAACGCCTGGGCCTCTTTCAGCCCATTGCGCGAATTCAGCAGGTCCCTCGCCTTCTCGACGACGGGTTTCAGGTCTGCGTGCTCCTTCGACAGCGCGATGATCTCGGCCGTGTCGGAGGTCGCGCCCATGCGTGCCTCGACTTCTTCGAAACGGTCGATCACCTGCTCGAGGCGGGAATTTGAAATGCTTGCCATGGCGGCTTCTCTAGAGCCGTTTAGCGCAGCTGGTAAGCCCCTTCAGGCGGTTCTGGGCAGGCGGTCTAGGCCAGCGTGAGGATACGCACGACTTCCTTGCCAGCCAAAACGAACAGGACCAGCGAGGCCAGCGCGAACACCAGGAAACGCTGCGCCACTTTCGGAGACAGGATCTGCACGAAGGAGTGCAGCACCCGCAGGCCAACATAGGCCCAGGCCAGATAGGTCGCGAGATGGTCCGCTCCGCCGGTCAGGGCAGCGAAGAACATCAGCGCGTAGAAGATCGTCGGCTGCTCGTGCAGGTGATTGTAATTGTCGGCCACCGAGCGGACACTTGCCGGCATCCGGTCAGTATAGGTGTGGGGGTGGCGCGCCTCATCCGGGTTGATGCCCGCCTTCTGCATCGCCGGAATGCGCGTCGCATACATCCACAGCCACATCACCAGCGTCCACACGACAAGCGCGAGAACAGGATAAAGAAATCCAACATTAATCGGCATGGGTGCCCTCCCTAAGCACTGTTTTTCTTAAGCTTACTCCGCATCACCTTTAGTGAACAGCGTATTGTGAGGCGCCTTCCCCAACGAGATGGGAGTGCAGGAAGACCGTGAAGGCATCGATGTCTTCCGACACGACGCTATGTCCGCCGGGCCGCAACCACCAGGATATGCCGGCTGCTGGATCGAAGTCCCGCATGCCGGACACGGTGAGCCCCGTATGGCCGGTCGCCTCATAGGCCGCGCTTGCGGCTTCGGCGGCGCGGAAAGAGGAATTCGGATCAGACCACACATCCCGGCGGCCATTGCCCAGCAGGACCGGCGTCGGGGCGACCAGAGCCAGCAATTCATGCTGGTCCACCGGAATCTCGTCCAGGCGGTCGATCCAGTCCTGTGCTTCTGGCGCCAGCCAGTGCGGATAGGCCTTGGCCATCCGGTCCAGCCGTTCGCCGGTATGAGAGCGGGACAGAGAGGCCCCGGCAAAGCCGGACTGGTGCGCGACGACGGCGGCGATCCGCCGGTCCCAGACGGCGGCGATCAATGCCGACTTGCCATGCCGGGAATGTCCCATCACGCCGACGGCCCTCGGATCGATGCGCGGATCAGCATCCAGCACATCCACTGCGGCGGAGAAACTGTAGGCCCAGGCCATCAGGGCGGAGGTCGGATTCACCGGCCCGCCCAGCGCAGCCATCGCCTCAGGCGCTTCCTTCTTCCGGTCGGGGATGAAGTCGGAGGCATAGAAGCTCGCATAGGCGAGCCCGGCATCGAAATAGCGCTCCACCGGCGCCAGCGCGATATAGGTGCCGAAGATCTGCGTCGCGGCCCAGCCGGGGAAGCCTTCCATCATGCCGCCATCGCAGACCTGACCTTCGGCATTGGTGACAGGCTCATCCGGGAAGACCGAGCACGTGTCCGCGAAGGTCTGGCTGATCACGACAGGCACCGGACCGGTCTCCTTCGGGAAAGCCGTGACCATCACGAATGACCGCGCGCCCTCGCCGCTGCCGATCGTGATTTCGACTTCTTCCAGCGTGCCGCGGCCGTCCAGATATTCCGGGTCGATCATCTGCCAGTCACCGAAACTGACCGGCATGCCAGCAGGCCACGGCCCGTAGAGGACGTCCTCGAAACGCTGCTTCAGCGCCTCGCGTTCCGGGCTGCCTTCAGTTGTGATGGCGGGGACATTCAGGGCCGGCTTCGGGGCGGGTTTATTATCGGTTTCGAGGCTCGCATAGTTCATGCCGAGCATGGTGCAGCTCGACATGACGAGCGCCAAGACGAGGATCAGCACAAGCAGCGGCAAACGGGCGAGGAACCAGAATATGGGGCGGATCATAGACTACCTTTATGTATGAACTGCCTCACCACCGGCGACCTTAGCGGCATTCCGTGACCGGGCCAGCCCCCACACGAAATAGTGCTTATGCGATTTGCGCATAGCGCTCCCGGTAGCGGCGCGAGCCTGGCACGGTTTCGCCGGTATCGAGCTCGATCATGGCGTCCCCTTCCCCTGTCGGTGTGATGACCATGGCATGATCAAGATTGACTATATGGGACCTGTGGACGCGCACATGGTGACCACCCGCCTCCTCCAGAAGACGTTCCAGCTCCGTCAGCGTCATGCGGACCAGATGCGTCTTCCCGGCCGTGCTGACCTCGACATAATTTCCGGCCGCCTTCGCATGGATGACGTCCCCGGCATTCAGCATGATGGTCCGCCCGCCGGATTTCAGCATCAGGCGTCGCTCGCGCGTTGCCACTTCATCCATGGCCCGGGATTCCAGCCGGTTCTGCATCGCCATTCGGGCCAGTGCGAAGGTCAGCATCGTGATGCCATAGCCATAGGCATCCTTGCGTCCCTCATAGATCCAGTTGAGCGGGTCGGAGAGGCCGAAATGATAATTGTGCCCGAGGAAGACCGGATAGGTCAGCTTCCGCAGCAGGACAAAGCCCAGCACGTGCAGCACGATAAAGCCGAGGCAGGCCACGATATGCACCGGAACCGACCAGCGCCAGCGGCGCAGGGACAGGGGCGCGATGTCCAGAACAATCGGAAAGAACGGAACAAGGCACAGAAGGGCGAGATGCGATGCCCCCTCCCGCAGCCAGGGCTCCAGCCGGGCTTGCCGGTCCTCCAGCTGGATCGAGGTCGCCTGAATGACCAGAGAGGCCAGCATGAAAATGACAAAGCCAATCATCGCCCAGCGGTCTGCCTGGCGGTCGGCTTCGGTCTCGGGATGGCGAGTCGGCGCGTTCATCCAGTCACTCCTGCCACAAACGCCCTGAGGGCAGGAAGGCAAAGGGCAGAATTTCGTCCCTGATCGCCGCCTTTCGTCCCGGGACGGCGCCATTCGGCCCGCCAGTCCACCGGATACCCCTTGTCGCATGACGCATCGCCGGGCCAGGCCCAGTCTGGCGCCATGAGACAAGGAGTTTCCCCCATGACCGAACCGTCCCCGGCGCCTGCCTTTCCCCGCCGTTACGATCTCGACTGGCTGCGCATCATCGCTTTTGGCCTGCTCATCTTCTACCACACGGGCATGTTCTACGTGACGTGGGGCTGGCATGTGAAAAGCGTGCATGTCGGCACCGGCGCCGAATGGGCCATGATGCTGCTGAACCCGTGGCGGCTCGCCCTCCTCTTCTTCATCTCCGGCGTCGCACTGCGCTTTGCAGCGGACAAGCTGGGCGCCTCGACACTGGCGCGGGAGCGCGCCGTCCGCCTCGGCCTGCCCATCCTGTTCGGCATGGCGGTGATCGTCGCCCCGCAAAGCTGGCTGCAGCTGGTTGAGAATGGCGAGTTCAGCGGCAGCTTCTGGCAGTTCTGGCCGCACTATCTCGATTTCGGATCGGACTATTCCATCACGACGCCGACCTGGAACCATCTCTGGTACGTCGTCTACCTGCTGGTCTACACGCTGATACTGGCCCCGGTGGCCGGCCTCCTGTCCCGGTTCATGACCGGCAGCGGAGCCCGCATCACCCGGGTCCTGTTCGCCGGCCGTTGGGGCCCGCTTGTCGCGCTCACCCTGCCGGTGACGCCGTTTATCCTTTATCGCTTCACGCTCGACCCCTATTTCGAGACCACCCATGCCCTGACGAATGACTGGGCCAACCACGCCCACAGCCTGACCATTCTTCTGATGGGCTTCCTGCTGGCCAAGGACAGGAATTTCTGGAGCGCGACCCGCCGGGCCCTGCCTTTCGCCCTCACAGGCGTGCTGGTGCTTGGCGCTGTCCTCACCCCGCTCTGGGCGAACTGGGACGCCATGGCGGAAAACCCCGACTGGAACTGGCTGGTCTGGCCGGCACGTATCGCGCGGATCTTCTATGCCTGGCTTGCCATTGTGACCATGCTCGGCCTCGCCCAGCGCTATCTCAACCGCCCCAGCCGTGCGCTCACCTACATGACCGAGGCGATCTTCCCCTGGTACATCCTGCACCAGACGATCACGGTCATGGCCGGCTTCTGGCTGACCCGGCAGGGCCTCAGCGTCTGGGTCGAGGCACCGCTGGTCATTCTCGCCACGTTCGGCGGCTGCGCGCTGCTGCACGAACTGGTCATCCGCCGCGTCGGCTTTCTGCGCCCCCTCTTCGGCCTGAAACCGAAAGGGTCGAAGCCAGCGGAGCGAATGGCCGTCCTCGTACAGCAGTGATCATTGTTGGAGGGAGTTGCCTGTCAGCGCCCAGCCCGTAAGGTCGCGAATCTCTGCCAGAACCCTGTGAAGCGACCCAGTATAGTGAACCCGTACCGTACATTTTTCGAGGCCGAGGGGGAGCGTTTCGGCCGCCGCCCCCTCGACCTGTCCTCCGTCTTTCCCGCTCATCCGGATCTGCGGAACTACATGATCGTGATCGCCGGCCGCTGCGGGTCCACCTGGCTTGGCCGCATGCTGGAAGACCTGCGCCTCGTCGGCGCACCGGGCGAATATTTCAACACGCAGGGGCTGCCCGCCCTTTACCGGAAGCGGGAAGCCAAAGGCCTTGAGGATTATGTCCGCAAGACCGCTGCCCTGCACCCGGTTTTCGGTTTCCAGATCAATCCTGCGCGGCTGTTCCACCTCGAAGACCTGGTAGACTTCCGGAAGAGTTTCGCCGGCTTTGCGATGATCGATTTGCGCCGCCGGGATTTCGTGGCGCAGGCCTTTTCCTTCGCCCGCGCAAGCAAGAGCGGCAACTGGCACAATGTAGAAGGTCCGCCGCCCGAAGTCACCGACCGCGACGTGTGGTCCATGATCCACCACATCATCCAGAACGAGCAGCAGATCGACAAATGGTACGCGCTGCAGAAGCGTTCGCCGCTTCGTCTTGTCTATGAGGATATACTGGCTGACAGGGACAGCGTTATCCTCCGTATCCTGTTCCACCTTTCCCGGAACGGAACCTTGCCCGCCTATACCTCACCGCCCCAGCGCCAGAAGCGCAACGGAGATGGCGCGCCGGACACGGCCCTGCTTGGCTTCCTGCAGCGGAACATGGATCAGATCGAACAGGTCCACCAGGACCGGGCACGCATAAATACGGCGAAATTCATTCCAGCGGCCTGACGCGCTTTGAGCATCACAAGAGGCAAACGCCGCCGCACCTATTCCGCGGCGACTTCGGCTTCTTCGCGTTCAGCGCGCATGCGTTCGGCCTTTTGTTCGACCAGTTCGACAATGTGCTCGATCATGTCGGCGTTGGAGACATTGTGGTCCGGCCGTCCGGCTACGAACATCTTGCCGCTTTCCTTGCCGCCGCCGGTAAAGCCGAGATCGGTCAGCGCCGCCTCGCCCGGGCCGTTCACGACACAGCCGATGATCGACAGGGAAATCGGCTCGTGAATGTGCGACAGGCGCTGTTCCAGAATCTCGACCGTCTTGATCACGTCGAAGCCCTGGCGCGCACAGCTTGGACACGCCACGATGTTCACGCCGCGGGTCCGCAGGCCGAGGGATTTGAGCATCTCGAAGCCGACTTTCACCTCTTCCACCGGATCGGCCGACAGCGACACGCGGATCGTGTCGCCAATTCCGGCCCAGAGCAGCGAGCCCATGCCGATGGAGGATTTCACGGTGCCGGTGCGCAGGCCGCCTGCCTCTGTGATGCCCAGATGCAGCGGTGCGTCGGTCGCCTCTGCCAGCTGCTGGTAAGCCGCCACGGTGAGGAACATGTCGGAGGCCTTCACCGAGATCTTGTACTCGTGAAAGCCAAGATCATCGAGGATACGGGCATGGTCCAGCGCCGACTCGACCATCGCATCCGGGCAAGGTTCGCCATATTTTTCAAGCAGGTGGCGCTCAAGGCTGCCGCCATTCACGCCGATCCGGATGGAACAGCCATTGGCGCGGGCCGCGTCCACGACTTCCTTCACGCGGGCCTGCGAGCCAATATTGCCGGGATTGATCCGCAGGCACGCGGCGCCCGCATCGGCGGCTTCGATGCCGCGCTTGTAGTGGAAATGGATGTCCGCAACGATCGGCACGGGGCTCGCCTTGCAGATCGCCTTCATCGCCGCCGTCGACTCTTCCGTCGGGCAGGAGACGCGCACAATGTCAGCGCCGGCCTCAGCCGCGCGCTGGATCTGCGCGATGGTCGCGGCCGCGTCTTCGGTCGGCGTGTTGGTCATGGTCTGCACGGCGATGGGGGCATCGCCGCCGACCAGAACATTGCCGACACGGATCTGCCGGGACTTGCGGCGCGTGATGTCGCGCCATGGACGGATCGGATTGTGGCTCATGTCATGTGCCTCTGGTGCCTTATGGCCCCTAGATGGCGCGTTCGCGCCGATCCGGCAATGCGTTTACGGAAACTTCAACTGCCTCAGCGGGTCGCCTTGCTGCCGCCATTGGCCGCCATGGCCGGGGCGGAGACTTCCGCAGCGCGGGCCAGTTGCTCGTCGACGCTGACGGAAAACACTTCCGCGCCGTCCGGGCCCAGCGGGCTGACCACGATGTCACCCACGCGCCATTCGAACGCGCCGCCATCGCGGGCAGACACGGTCCAGCCGGCATTGAGGCGCGGGAAATAGGTTTCGCCCTCGGCCATCACGCGGCTGCGGAAGATGGTGCCGTCGGCGCCACGCACTTCCAGCCAGCCCTGGCGCACAGCAACCAGTTCGAGCGGCAGCGAATCCGGCACAGGGCGCTGGGAGTCGGTTTCAGAGAACAGGCTGTCACGCGCGCCGTTCACGGCCACGATGGCAGCGGACTCGGTCACTTCCGGCGCAGGGCGCATAAATTGCGACACGCCGATCGCACCCGCCGCCAGCGTGACGAGGGCAACGGCCGAGGCGAGCGCCAGCGGCCAGCGGGCGCGTTCGGCGGCGATCTGCCCCATTTTCGGGACAGGCGCAGCTTCTTTCACTTCCTGAACGGCGCCGCATTCCTTGGTATAAATTGCGATGACGTCTTTCTCGGGCAGGCCGAGGAATTTCGCATAGGTGCCGAGAATGGCCGTCAGATAGCCGCCCTTGGGCAGCTCGCCGACTTCCATCCGCTCAATCCACATCAGGTAGTCTTTACGCAGGAGCGTCGCCTTGGACACGTCCTGCAATTCCAGGCCTTTGATCTCGCGCACGCGGCGCAGGACCTGGCCCATGCGCAGGTCTTCCCCCTCGAAGGAGCGGGTTTCGAAGACCTCCCTGGCCTGCAGGAAACGTTCGCTTTCAGTCAGAGTCTTGCCTTCGGCCCCGGCTTCGGGACCAGGCTGTTCTTGAAGGGAGTCGTCGTGTGCCATGTTCGTCCAGTACCGCCCTGATGGTCGTGCTTCACCACACCACCGCGCAAGAAATGGTCCATGAGTGAGGTTAACTCACGGAGCCAATCTATCAACCTTCCGCCAGTTCGACGCCATGTTCAGCCGCAAGAGCTAACAACTGGTTACGGAACGCATCGTTCGGCTTATCCAGCGCTGCATAGAAATCGGCCCGGAACGCAGCAAGATCAAGGCTTCTGATCATACGTTTCACAGGACCGATGGATCCGGCCGACATGGAAAGATTGGTAAACCCGAGCGCAACGAAACAGAGCGCAGAGAGAGTCGATCCGGTCGATTCCCCGCACGCCGACATCCGGATTCCGTAAGTTTCGCATGCCTCGGAAACCATTTTCAGGAACCGCAGGGCACTCGGTGAGACGAGGTCGTACCGATCCGAAACAGAGGGGGTCATCCTGTCGGCGGCATAGAAGAACTGCATCAGGTCGTTCGTGCCGACGGACAGGAACTCCGCCTCCCCTGCCAGCTCCTTCAGGCTGAAGGCCAGCGCCGGGGTTTCGAGCATGACGCCAACCTCGATCCGCGCCGGGCGCTTGCCGGTCGCCTCCTCCGTCCAGTCGACCTCTTTCATCAACAGGTCTTTGGCCGCGAAAAACTCCTCCGGCACGGTCACCATCGGGAACATGACCGTCAGCGGCGACTCGCCTGCTGCACGGATCAGCGCCCGCAGCTGGCGCCGGAACAGGCCGCGATGATCCAGCGCAAACCGGATGGACCGCCAGCCGAGCGCGGGGTTCTCTTCGCGCTGCAGGTTCAGCGCCGGCAGGACCTTGTCGCCGCCCAGGTCCAGCGTGCGGAAAATCACTTTCTTGCCCGGCGCCTTGTCCAGCACGCGGCGGTAGAGCTGCACCTGGTCGTCCAGCCGCGGCAGCGTCTCGGACACGAGGAACTGGAATTCGGTGCGGAACAGGCCCACCCCGTCGGCGCCGGTCTGGTCCAGCGTGTCGAGGTCCAGCTCCAGACCCGCATTCAGCATCAGGCTGACATGCGTGCCGTCTTTCGTGCGGGCGGGCTTGTCACGCAGCGCGGCATAGGCGGCCTGGCGTTCGGAGCGCAGGGCCACCCGGTCCTTGTAGGCATCGTAGAGCGCATCGTCGGGGCGGACATGAAGCACGCCCTGTTCTGCATCGACGATCAGCCAGTCGCCCTGATCGATCCGGGTCGTCAGTCCTTCGATGCCGCCCAGTGTCGGAATGCCGAGCGCGCGCGCCACGATGGCGGCGTGCGAAGAAGCCGCGGCCTCCTCCATGAGGATCCCCCGCAGGCCGGCATTGGCATATTCCAGCAATTCCGCCGGACCGAGTCGGCGCGCGACGAGCACGCTGCGCTCCTCGCTGATCTCCGGGCGGCCTTCATCGCCGCCAAGAATGCGCAGCAGCCGGTTGTCGAGGTCTTCGAGATCGTGAAGCCGTTCACGCAGATACGGGTCGCGTGCACTCTGCAGCCGGGCGCGGTGTTCGCGGCGGGCCCGGTCGATGGAGGCCTCGGCGGAGAGGCCCGAGCGGACACCTTCCTGCAGCTTTTCTGCCCAGGACGGGTCGTGCGCCAGCAAGCGGTAGGTCTCCATCACATCGCGCGGATCGTCGCCCAGCACGGCGCCGTCGATGGCCATCATCCGGTCGATCGATTTCTTGAGGTCCAGCAGCGCGCGGGTCAGACGTTCCGCTTCGAGTTCCTGATCGCCGGCAAAGAATTTCGCTGCCGGCACGACCGGGTCATGCAACACGGCGCGGCCATAGCCGAGGCCTTCGCAGAACACCCGCCCGCGCAGCGAGGCGAGGTTTCTTGTCCGCTCATGCCCGTTGCCATTGTCCAGATGTTCGGGATCGATGCGGTCGACAATCTCGGCCAGCACCATTGCGATGGTCTGCAGCGTGTCGATTTCTTCGTCGCCATAGACCCGCTCGGTCCGGTTCTGGGCGGTGAGAACGCCGATCACCCGTCCGCCCCGCAGAATGGGCACACCCAGGAAAGCGTGGAACGGGTCCTCCCCCGTTTCCGGGCGGTAGGAGAATGACGGATGGCGGGGCGCATCCTGGATCGCCATCGGCTCGGCCCGCCGGGAGACGAGGCCGACGAGACCTTCATTGGAGGACAGGCGCGTATTGCCGACGGCTTCCGGCTTCAGGCCTTCGGTGGCGATAAGGATAAGTTGACCGCCGCGATCGCGCAGGTAGATCGAGCACACATCGGCGACCATGGTGGACGCGATCAGCCGGACCACATTGTCGAGCCGCGAACGTGTTTCCCCGTCCTCTGCCATCATCTGGCGGAGGCGGTTCATCAGCAGACGCGTGGCAGGTAGATTGTAGGCCATCTAGACCTGCTTGTCGCAGGCGGTCTTACTCGGCGTCAAGGCCGAAGGCAGTATGCAGGGCCCGAACGGCGAGTTCCGTATAGGGCGCTGCGATGAGCACCGAAATCTTGATTTCCGACGTCGCGATGACATCGATGTTGATGTTCTTCTCCGAAAGTGCGCGGAACATGGTCTCGGCAACGCCCGTATGGCTCTTCATGCCGACGCCGATGATCGAGACCTTGGAGACGTCGCGCGTGACTTCCATCGAGTCGAAGCCAATCTCGTCTTTCATCTTTTCCAGCGTCTCTTTGGCGAACGGGCTGTCGCGATCGGTGCAGGTGAACACCATGTTGGCCCGATCCGGACCGCGGGCATTGGCCTGCACGATCATGTCGACATTGATGCCGGCCTGCGCGAGCACAGCGAAGAGTTTTGCCGAAACGCCCGGCTTGTCCGGCATTCCGAAAAGGGTGATCTTCGCCTCATCACGGGAATAGGCGACGCCGCTGACAACCTGCTTTTCCACGATTTCTTCCTCTGCACAGACTAGGGTTCCGGGATTGGGCTCTCCGGGCTTCAGGAAGCTGGAGAGCACGCGCACCGGCACGTTATGGTTCATGGCCATTTCGACCGAGCGGGTCTGGAGGACCTTGGCGCCCAGCGAAGCCATTTCGAGCATTTCCTCGAACGAGATTTTTTCGATCCGCCGTGCTTTCGGCACGATGCGCGGGTCGGTCGTGTAGACGCCGTCGACATCGGTATAGATGTCGCAGACCTGGGCATTCAGCGCGGCGGCAACCGCCACGGCGCTCGTATCGGACCCGCCCCGGCCGAGCGTGGCCACACGCTCATCCTCGGTGACGCCCTGGAAACCGGCGATCACGGCGATCTCGCCGGCATCGATGGAATCCGGCAGGCGGGAATCGTCAAAGCCCATGATGCGGGCCTTGCCGTGGCTCTTGTTGGTTTTCAGCTTCAGCTGCCAGCCGAGCCAGGAGCGCGCCTTCAGGCCGCGCTTGCGCAGCGCCAGCGCCAGGAGGCCGGCGGTGACCTGCTCGCCCGAGGCGACGACGACGTCATATTCATCGTCATACTGCTCCCGCTTGAGCTCGCTGCCTGCCGCACCTTCGGCCAGGGCGACCAGCTTGTTGGTCTCCCCTGCCATGGCCGAAACGACCACGGCCATATGCTCACCCTGCTTTGCGCGGGCGGCCACAATGTCAGCCACGTTCGCAATGCGATCGAGGTCTCCGACTGAGGTTCCGCCAAACTTGAGTACCGTGCGCGCCATTTCGCCCTATATCCTGTAGAAACGGGTATGCCCCTATAAGCGCCCTCATAGGGGCTGTTCTCAGCCGGATCAAACAGGTTTGATAGACCATGGTGAAAACAATTGAAGGCTCCCTAGGGGCACCCTCGACCCCGAGCATCGACCCGGCCGAGGTGGAAAAATTTTCCTCCATCGCTGCAGAATGGTGGGACCCAAAGGGCAAATTTCGCCCTCTGCACCGGTTTAACCCCGTCCGCCTCCGCTTCATCCGCGAGACCGCCGAGCGCCATTTCGGGATCGAGCCAGGCAAGGTTAAACCCTTGGAAGGATTGAGATTACTGGACATTGGCTGCGGCGGCGGCCTCGTCTGCGAACCCATGGCGCGCCTCGGCGCGGCGGTCACCGGCGTCGATGCGTCGGAAGCGAACATCAAAACCGCTCTGACCCATGCTCAGGAAGAAGGCCTCTCCATCGATTACCGGGCCGGCACGGCCGAGGGCCTGATCGATGCCGGAGAGCCCCCTTTCGACATCGTGCTGAACCTCGAAGTGGTCGAACATGTCGCAGACCCGGTCCAGTTCCTGAAGGACACCGCCAGTCTCGTGAAGCCCGGCGGGCTGATGATCGTCGCAACCCTTAACAAGACTGCCAAGGCACTGGCCACGGCCGTGGTCGGCGCTGAATACATCCTCGGCTGGCTGCCGCGCGGCACGCACGACTGGTCGAAATTCCTGCCACCGGAGGAGGTGCGCGATGCATTGGCTGCGGCCGGTCTGGAACCACAGCCACCGGCAGGCGTTTCCTACACGCCGCTGACCGGGGCGTGGAAAATCAGCAACGACACCTCGGTCAATTACATGATCGTTGCCCCGAGACCCTAAAGAACAGGCCTGAACAGAATGAGCGAACTCCCCACACCGCAGGACGTCATCGACTACTGGATTGGCGAGGCGTCTGCCTCTCCGGACGCGGCGGGGGAAAAGCACAAGCTCTGGTTCGGCAAATCGAAAGAGACAGATGCGGAGATCCGCGAACGCTTCGGCGCCCTGCTGGAGACACTGTCAGACCTGCCCTCGGCGGAGGACTGGGCCTCCCGCGGTCCGCGCGAACGCCTGGCCGTCATCATCGTGCTCGACCAGTTCAGCCGGAACCTCTACCGCGACGATGCCAAGGCCTTCGAACAGGACAGCCTCGCCCTTCTCCTCTGCAAGGACGGTCTCGCCCTGAATCAGGACAAGGGCCTGTCGGAAGTGGAGCGGATATTCTTCTACCTGCCGCTCGAACATTCTGAAGCGCCGGACGATCAGGCGCGCTCTGTCCAGGTCTTTACCGACCTTCTGGTCGATGCGCGCGAAGGCTTTCGAGACCTGATCGAGAACACGCTGCAATATGCCAAAGACCATAAGAAGGTGATCGACGAATTCGGCCGTTTCCCGCACCGGAACAAGGCGCTCGGCCGGGACTCAACGGACGCCGAGAAGGAATGGCTGGCCGAAGGCGGCGGATTCTAGTCCATGATCTCCGGCCCACGCGGGTCGAGCGATTTGGCGACTTCCTGCTGCATGGCCCGCGTGAACGGATAGCGCGATGCGGCAAACGCCGCGAGCAGGTAAAGCGTGCCCGGCAACAGGCAGAACACCAGCAAGAGACCATGGATCGCTTCCGGCGAGTTATCCTTGTTCGGATGGAATCCGGCCCACTGACCGAGGATCAGGTAGCCGACGCCAAGGGCCAGGCTGCTGCCGACCTTGTAGGCGCTGGTGATGAGGGAATAATAGATGCCGGACCGGTTCTCCCCGGTCTGTGACACCTGCCATTCCACGACATCCGCCGTCATCGACCGCGCCAGCACCATGGGGGCGCTGAATGCCGCGCCGTTGAAGAAGGCGCCGATGAAAAGCGGCCAGAACCCGCCAACCTGCCCGGCCAGATAGTAGATGAAGAAACTGGAACAGGACAAAAGCGCTGCCGCCTTGAACGCAAAGCTCTTCTCGGTGCGCTCAGCCAGTTTCAGCCAAAGCGGCAGGGCGCAAACCGCCATGATGAAGAAAAACATCAGGATCAGGCTGCTCATCCCATCCGACAGGCCGAACACGAATTCTGCAACGAACAGATAGTTCGCCGAGGTCACGGCAATCGCCGTCCCGGACAACAGCTCCAGCAGCAGGATATGCCCCAGATACCTGTTCCGCAGGGCCGCGATGAAGGGGCGCAACCGGAACTTCTCGGTGTGCCCCTTGTCGCCGCGCACAGGTTCATCGCGCACAAATGTGCATGCCAGGAACGCCGAGATCGGCAGCGCGATCAGCAGCACCCAGCCCATGACAGCCACCTGCCCCATCCGCCCGACTTTAAAGCCGGCAAGCTCCAGCACGACCGGGATCGCGAGAAGGAACAGCATCGACAGGACGCTGACAATTTCGGCCCACTGGAAGAAGCGCGACCGGTCGTCATAGTCGACCGCGATCGCCGGCACCCAGGCCGAGCGCGCCGTCTGCAACAGGGTGAAGCCGATATAGAACAGGATCATCCAGCCGACGAAATAGGCCGGGCTCTCTCCCACGTCCGGCATGTAGACGAAGAAGGTGGCCAACCCCAAGATCGGCACCGACAGCACAACCCAGTGCCGCACGCGCCCCCACGGGCTGCGATACCGGTCGACCAGATAGCCCATCACCGGATCGGTGAAGATGTCCCAGAAGCGGAGCAGCATGAACAGGAGGCCGGTCAGTTCCAGCCCGAGACCGACCTCCCGCGCATAAAGCGGCGCCAGATACACCCCGACCGGCAGGCCAACGCCTGCCAGCGGGATACTCAAAGATGAAAAAGCGAGTACCCTTGGCAGGGACAGGCGCTTGGCCGGAGCGTCAGTCATGCGCGCATGATTGCCGTGAAATTCGTGACGGCCAAGTCATTTTTATGCTGCACTGCGGCTTGACGACCCCGGGGGCAACAGTGTCCGTTCGCGCGCAGCACTGAGGAGGGCCTGACATTGCTGAAGAAAATCCTGATGGGGCTTGGCGCCCTGATTGTTCTGGTCGCCGGGATCGTTCTCTACCGGACGTTCACTTATGGCGGCGCCCCTGTCGGAGACCGGGTCGAGCTGCCGGATGTGCCCGCCATCTCTGCCGACACAGCAGCAGAACACCTCTCCGAAGCCATCCGGTTCAAAACCATCACGCTGGCCGGCGGCGACCCGCGGCCCGGTCAGGAAGGTCCCTGGCTGGAGCTGCATGACTGGCTGGAAGAGACCTACCCCGCCGCCCATGCCGCGATGACGAAGGAAATCGTGCCGGACACGCTGACCCTGCTCTACACCTGGCAGGGCTCTGATCCGTCCCTCCAGCCGCTCCTGCTGATGGCTCACCAGGATGTTGTGCCGGTGAATATCGGCACAGAGGGTGACTGGACCGGCGCCCCGTTCAAGGGCGACATCATCGATGGCTATGTTTACGGCCGCGGCGCGCTCGATGACAAAAGCAACCTGATCGGCATCATGGAAGCTGTGGACGCCCTCGCCGCGTCCGGCTTCCAGCCGAAGCGGACGGTCATTCTCCAGTTCGGACATGACGAGGAAGTCCTCGGCTCCGGCGCAGAGAAAAGCATCGCCCTCCTGAAATCCCGCGGCATCGAGCCTGTCATGGCCGTCGATGAAGGCTTTGCCGTTCTTGATCCGTCGCCGCTGACCGGTGCCAAGATGGGCATGATCGGCGTTTCCGAAAAAGGCTATGTCACGCTACAGGTCACGTCGCTCGGCACAGGCGGACACTCGTCCATGCCGCCGCGCGATTCCGTGAACGTGCAGCTCGGCAAGGCCATCGTCGCGCTCGACGAGAACCAGATGCCGGCGGACTTCTCAAAGCCGCCGGTCTCCGACCTGCTGCGCGCGTCTGCAGGCGACATGCCCTTCATGCAGAAAATGGCGCTCGCCAATATGTGGCTGTTTGGCGGAATGGTGGAGAAATCCTTCTCCGCGACGCCCGCCGGCAATGCGATGGTACGCACCACGACCGCCCCGACCATGCTGGCCGGGTCGGCCAAGGAAAATGTCCTGCCGCAGCGCTCCACCGCCGTCGTCAATTTCCGCGTCCACCCGAATGATACGGTCAAAGACGTGGTGGACCATGTGAAAAAAGTGACCGCTGACATTGAAGGCATCGAGGTCAGCGCCCCGGAAACCGGGAGTGGCGAAGCCTCGCCCGTTTCGCCCACCGATGGCCGCCCCTATGCCGTGCTGGCCAGCGTCGCCGAAGCCGCCGGTGACGGTGCCCCGGTTGCCCCGGCCCTGGTGATCGGCGCCACCGACGGGCGTTATGCCACGGCGATCACGCCGCGCGTCTACCGCTTCTCGCCGGGCGTCCTCACACCGGTGGACCTGACCGGGTTCCACGGCACCAATGAGCGGATGTCGGTTGAGAACATGGGCCGCATCTCCAACGGCTTCGCCCAGATCATCGTCGCCATGGATCAGGGCGATTGATGTCCGTCTCCGGACGGCATCTATAGCGGATAACAGCAGCGGGTTCCCCACCCGAAACCCGCTGCTGCCCCCCCTACTCAGCCGGGACCGGCTTTGCCAGCCGATAGGCTGATGCATCTGTCGTGAACTCGGCATGGCCGTAGCGCACGAGCAAACGGCGGAGTTTGGCGACGAGGTGCCGGTCGACCAGCCCGCGCAGGCCCGGCACTTTTAGCGCCGTCTGATAGATCGCCATCTTGATTGAGATCATCGGGAACAAGACGGCGGCTACGGCATAATCCAGCGGGCCGACCGGCACCCCGATGTCGCGCGCCATCTGGCTGTTCCCACCCAGGAAGTGCCGCACCAGAACGAGGCGCGCCAGGCGGCGCTCCAGTGCATTGTGGACCCGGTTGCCGAGGGATTTGTCCGGCGGCAGATAGGTTGACAGCGTCGCCCGCACCAGCGCCCCGCAGGTCTCGTCATCGAACCCGGCGCGGATCGATCCGCTGCGCGCATTCATGATGTCGATAATGCCCTGCGGCGTATCCATCAGCAGGTCTTCCGGCAAGCCCAGAAGGTAACAGCGATAGCGGCTGAACTCGACGCGGGCGCGTTCTTCCGGTGTGAACTCCGTACGTCCCTCCGCCTCCATCTTGTAGGCCAGCAGGAACACGTCGATCAGGCCTGCCGGCATCTGGTCCACCTGCGGGATCGGAATACCGTAGACGGACTGGTCCCAGCCCTTCACGCGGCGCAGCACATTGAAGCGCACCATCGAGTGCATCAGCCGTACCATGGCGGCAGCCTTGAAACCTTCCCCGCGCGGCTCCAGTGCGCCCGGCAGGGTCGTCACCGTGAAGAAGGTCGCTGTCTCGTTCACCCGGCGCGAGGCGGTCGAATGGCTGAGCGTGCCGGTCAGTGCCATCGGAAGCGCGGTATATTTGTTGAGGAAGGTGGCCAGGAACGCGCCGCGGATCATCCAGGGCGAGGTCTCCGCCATGGGCAGCCGGTTCAGCCGCGCGCCTTCGCGCACAAGATCCATGTCCAGCCAGTCTGGCTTCACTTCCATTTCAGCGATCAGGGCGGCCAGCTCCGGCGGCGCATCCGGCACCGCCTCAATGCCCTCGTCGCAAGCTATGGTCAGCATGTCGACCAGCCGCTTGAAACCATATTCCGGCATCAACGCGGCATAAGCATCCGACGTGATGTCCCCCAGCATCGTATAGGCCTTCACCCGCGCCACCATGTCGGCCGGCGGGGCCGGGAATTTCGTCATGTAATCCTTCATGGAACTGACGGAGAGGTCGTCGGTATAGCGCTCGGGTACGATCGAGAAATCCACATCGCCATACATCACGGGAAGGTCGGTTTTCTGGCGTTCGATACGCCTGTGCACGTCTTCGAGCGATACGGTCATTCAAGTCTCCGATTGCGTTTTACGCATTGTCCAATCCATAATGTAAGAAATCCTCAGATTTTCCATTCGCATCTGGAAGCCCCGGCACACCCGGGCATCGGACAACCTCAAGTGACTGAAAAGAAAAGAAGAAAGCCGAAACAGGATCGCGCCCAGGCGACTGTGGACGCCATTCTGGAAGCAAGCTTTCAGATTTTGGAGCGCGATGGATTGTCAAAACTGACGACCAGCCGCATCGCCGAGCGCGCCGGTGTCAGTATCGGAACCCTCTACCAGTATTTCAGGGACAAGGACGCCATCCTCGCTGCTATGGGCCAGCGCCAGAGCGATGCCATGCGCGAGACAATCACCGCCATCGTGCTCGACGCACCGGAGACCGGCGGTGTCCGGGCCATCGTGCGGGCGCTGATGCATGGGCTGCAGGGCTCGGCGGAAACGCGGATGGTCCTGTCGGATGCCCTCTTCCGCACGGGCGGCGGCGCCGAAGTCAGCCGCCAGCACCTCACCTTCCTCGAATCCATCAGCGGGCGGTCAGAGCTGGACTTTGCCCTCGGCAAGGAATCCTCCTTCATCCTCACCCACGCCGTCATCTACCTGCTGCGCGCGGCCGCGGCCGAACCCGAACTGGCGCTGGATCCGGATGTGCTGGAAGACGAACTCGTCCACCTGATGGAAAGCTATATCGGCAGCCTCGCCGCACGGGCTGCGAACAACGGCGCCTAACCCCCGTTGAAATGGCCGTGGATGCGTTCGGCGAGCGCTTCGTTGACGCCGTCGACTTCCATCAGGTCCGCCACTTTTGCGCGGGACACGCCCTTGGCGGATCCGAAATGGTGCAGCAGCGCCTTCTTGCGCGCCGGGCCGATGCCTTCGATTTCGTCCAGAGGTGACTTGCCGATGGCGGCAGAGCGCTTCTGCCGGTGCGCGCCGATGGCCCAGCGGTGCGCTTCGTCGCGCAGGCGCTGGAGGTAGTAAAGCACCGGCGCATTTTCCGGCAGTTTGAACGGCGCCCGGCCCGGCCGGAAGAATTGTTCGCGGCCGGCATTGCGGTCCACGCCCTTGGCGATGGAGACAAGCGTCACATCGTCCGGCGTCAGATCAATCTCCGCCAGCGCCTCGATCACCGCATTCAACTGGCCGAGGCCACCATCGATCAGGACAAGGTCCGGCCAGTTGGCGGGATTGCCCTCTTCCCGCTCCTTCTTGGCGCGATTGAAGCGGCGGCGCATCACTTCGCGCATCATGCCGTAATCGTCGCCGGGTTCGAGGGTCGTGTCCTTGATATTGAACTTGCGGTAGGCATTCTTCATGAAGCCTTCGGGGCCCGCCACCACCATGCCGCCCACGGCGTTCGTGCCCTGTATGTGGGAGTTGTCGTAAATCTCGATCCGCTCCGGCGGCTTTTCCAGCTCGAACACTTTTGCCACTTCATTCAGCAGGCGCGTCTGGCTGGCCGTCTCCGACAGTTTCCGCGTCACGGCTTCAGTCGCATTGCGGGCGGCCTGGGCGACAAGGTCCTTCTTGCTGCCGCGTTCGGGCTTGCGGATCTCGACCTTGCGATTGGCTTTCAGGCTCAGCGCCTCGGCAATCAGGTCCGCCTGATCAGGCATGTCGGAGACGAGGATCATGCGCGGCGGCGGGCGCTTGTCGTAGAACTGCACGAGGAAGGCGCTCAACACTTCCTCCGCGGTCTGATCACGCTCGTGGCGCGGATAGTGCGCGCTCGCGCCCCAGTTCTGCCCGGCGCGGATGAAGAAGACCTGCACGCACGAGACGCCCCCTTCCATCGAGATCGCAAAGATGTCAGCCTCCTCGATGTCGTCCGGGTTCACGTCCTGGCTGCCACGCACATGGGCGATGGCACGGATCCGGTCACGCAGGGAGGCCGCGCGCTCGAAATCCATCGCCTCGGCGGCCTCTTCCATCTCCTTTGCGAGGCGTTTCTGCAGGTCCGCCCCCTTGCCGCGCAGGAAGTCGGCGGCTTCGTCGGCCAGTTCCTGATAATCCTTTGTGGAGATCAGCCCGACGCAGGGCGCGGCACAGCGTTTGATCTGGTGCAGCATGCAGGGCCGCGTGCGGGCATTGTAGACGCTGTCCTCGCAGGTGCGCAGCAGGAAGGCCTTCTGCAGCGTATCCAGTGTGCGCATCACCGCCCCGGCGCTGGCGAAGGGGCCAAAATAGTCGCCCTGGTCCTGTTTGGAGCCGCGATACTTCTTGATCTGCGGCGCCTCATGGTCCCGCCGGATCAGGATGTAGGGAAAGGATTTGTCGTCCCGCAGCAGAACATTGAAGCGTGGCTTCAGGCTCTTGATGAGGCTCGCTTCCAGCAGCAGGGCCTCGGTCTCGCTTTCGGTGACAACGAATTCCATCCGCCGCGTCAGGGCGATCATCCGCGCGATGCGCTGCGTGTGGCCGCCGAGGCGAGCATAGTTCGAGACGCGCGCCTTCAGGTTCCGCGCCTTGCCGACATACAGCACTTCGTCGACGTCCCCGTACATGCGGTAGACGCCGGGCTTTGCCGGCAAGCGGGTCAGATTGTCCTTGATGACGTCAACGCCCCGCATGGGGGCGGCGCCTGGCGAGTCAGTCTTCATCTCCGCAAAATAGGCGACCTGCCGCCTTTATGCGAGCCTTAGACGAAGCGGCGGATGAAGTCTTCGTTCACGAAGTGGCGCGGATCGAACGGGGAATCGATCAGCATCCCGGCCACAAAGCTGAACACCACCACCAGTGTGAAAGACCCGATAAAGCTCCGGCCATTACCGGGGTCGGCCGACCGTGTCGCAGATTTGGTGAGGATCAGGAAGAACAGGAGCAGGATGAAGCCACACAGCCCCATCAGCCGTTCCATGTCGGAAAGCCGCTCGAACCAGACCTGAAGATCTCTGGTTGCATCTGCCATTGCGCGGCCGAACTCGCGTTCGACCGTCTCGTACGTGTTCGGTACCGATGCCAATATCATTATGTCTCTCCTCCCCTGCCACAGGAAAAAGAAGCCCCTCCAACCAGCGTGTAGATTCGCACACAATGTTTAATCATGGCGCCGCTGCGCAGGCGAAATCGCGCCGGTTGCGGTCATCAGCGATTAACCATGCCCCAGCCCGAAATGCCGCGGGAACAGGGCTTGCCGCCGCGCGCCGCGACGCGTATTCCGGGCCCGCCGGACGCTCCTGCCCGGCCCTGCTCCCGGGGACTTACCTCAAGGATTTATCATGGCTGCTGATCTCCGCCTGTCGGACGCGCTGGACCGCGTCAAACCTTCCGCCACCATCGCCGTCACCACCAAGGCGGCCGAACTGAAACGCGCCGGCCATGACGTGATCGGCCTCGGCGCAGGCGAACCGGATTTCGACACGCCGGACAACATCAAGGAAGCTGGCATTCGCGCCATCCGTGAGGGCAAGACCAAATACACGCCGGCCGATGGCCTGCCGGAACTGAAGGAAGCCATCTGCGGCAAGTTCCAGCGCGAGAACGGCCTGACCTACACGCCCGCGCAGATCCACGTCGCGCCCGGCGGCAAACCGGTGATCTACAACGCCCTCGTCGCCACGCTGAACCCCGGCGACGAAGTGATCTGCCCGGCGCCTTACTGGGTGTCCTATCCGGAAATGGTGCTGATGGCGGGCGGCGAGCCGGTGAAGGTCGAGTGCGGCCCGAACGCCAGCTACAAGCTGACGCCGGATGCGCTGGAGGCGGCGATCACGCCGAACACCAAATGGCTGATCCTGAACTCGCCTTCGAACCCGACCGGCGCTGCCTATACCCGCGCGGAACTGAAAGCGCTGGCCGACGTGCTGCTGCGCCACCCGCAGGTCTGGGTGATGACCGACGATATGTATGAGCATCTCGTCTATGACGATTTCGAGTTCACGACGATTGCCCAGGTCGAGCCTGCCCTGTGGGAGCGCACGCTGACCATCAATGGCGTGTCCAAGGCTTACGCCATGACCGGCTGGCGCATCGGCTATGCCGGCGGGCCGGACAAGCTGATCAAGGCGATGAGCAAGGTGATCAGCCAGACCACGTCCAACCCCTGCTCGATCAGCCAGTATGCCGCCATCGAGGCGCTGAACGGCCCGCAGGACTTCCTGCCCGTCCGCAAGGCCGCCTATCAGGCCCGCCGGGACATGGTGGTCGAGGGGCTGAACAAATGCCCCGGCCTGCACTGCCCGACACCGGAAGGCGCGTTCTATGTCTACCCGTCCTGTGCGGGCGTGCTCGGCAAGACGGCCCCGTCCGGCAAGCTGATCGAGACCGACGAGGATTTCGCGACCGAGTTGCTGGAGACCGAGAAAGTTGCCGTCGTGTTCGGCGCCGCCTTCGGCCTCTCCCCGGCCTTCCGGGTCTCCTATGCGACGTCTGACGCCGCGCTCAAGGAAGCGCTGGTGCGGATTCAGCGCTTCTGCGAAGCCCTGAAATAGATTTTTCCTATAGGTTGCCTGCGACCATTCGATTAGCTGCAACTGCAGCTAATCCCCATATGGTTGGAGTAACCAGAAGGAGAGATTTCATGCCTATCGACATTGGCCTGACCGAAGACCAACGCGCCCAATCCGTCGAGGCGCTGAAGAAGCTACTGGGCGAGACCTACGCGCTCTATGCCAAGACCCATGGCTACCACTGGAACGTGACGGGCCCGCGCTTCAACGAGCTGCACGCCATGTTCATGACCCAGTATACCGAACTCTGGGCCGCCCTCGACGAGATCGCCGAACGCATCCGCGCCCTCGACCATTTCGCTCCGGGTTCCCCCGGTGAAATGACCGACCTCGCCACGATCAAGCCGGACAATGGCATCCCGGAGGCCAGCGACATGGTCGCCAACCTCGCCAAGGGCCACGAAGCCGTCAGCCGCGCCGCCAAGGAAGGCCTGAAAGTGGCCGAAGGCAATGGCGATGCCGTCTCGGCCGACCTGTTTACCCAGCGGGCCACGATCGCCGAGAAAACCGCCTGGATGCTGCGCGCCAGCAGCTAGGATCGCACTAACGCAAACAGCGTATGACGTTCATGTTTGCGCTGTTTGCTTCAATCTAGAATCGAATACCACACACAGTCACTAACGCTTATGAGGCCAAGAGGTCATACCTAGTTCATCAAAGAATTTTGAGACCAAGTGCCCTGTAATTCCGTCTGAAGAATTGTGCGGAGACCAATTTTGAAAGCCGGACTTTTCTAACTCATCAACGAGCTGTTGCTGCTCTTCCGTGAGATCGATTTTTCCAACTCTTCGCCTCATTACAATCGCTTTATTGAATTGAACATCAGGCAATTTGCGTTCACGCATATTGTCGGAAAGCTTTGTGTCTTTTGTACCGAACGTCTTGGCAATTTGATCCGCCTCACCAAGATAGTCGATTGCTGATATGTCTGCTCCAATGAAAGTCGCACCGGAAATATCTCCCATATTGAGACTTTCAACAAACCCACCCGGAACAGGTTCCGGTCTATTCACGACGGCATAGTCAAACCGCGCTCCTTTTAAGTTGGCTGATAGGAAGCTTCCATAATTGAGCAGTGTACCAACGAAATAGCAACCTTCGAACATGCCCTCGTCTAAGACGCTCCCCTCGAATCTGCTCTTCGAGAAATTCACCGCCCTGAAATATCCAGTAGCAAAAATAACCCCATCAAAATCACACCCAGTCAAATCCAACCGCCAATGCCCGTCATCGACTTCTGCGGCGGTTTTTAAAATTCTGCCAATACAATCAACGGCCTTCTGCAGATCCATTCTCGGAACTTTTCGTATCTTTAGCCCTTCAGTCGGCTTAAGGTCATTACACTGAAAGTTTCCACGAATATACGCTGCCAACAGCCTGACAATGCGAGGAGCCGCATCTTCGCGCTCGGCAACTAAGCCTTCTAAGCGGTCAATTGCGACCACCCGTGATACCAGGTCATCTTCCCACACTCGCAAAACTTCTTCGGCACCATTCTGCTCGACGACTCTTGTCACCTCTCGTCGAGCAGAAAGCTCCTGAACTGCAGCGTTGATCTTGTCGTTAAACAAAGCTTCCGCAGCAGTTTGGGCTTGTTGGGCAAGCACAATGGAGCGCCAAACCAAAAACGGTGCTCCGAATAGTGCGGCCAAGACCAACCCGATATTGCGAATACCCTCGCCTGCTTTGTCGTCTGCGTATGGCCCTCTAGTCAGAAGAGCGAGGAAAAAGTGGATGAATATCGCAATTGATGCACAAAACACTACAAAGGCGAGACAAAAAAGGAACGCACCCAAAAGATGCCCAAGCCACCTAAAACTTGACAATGACCACTGCTCGCGAAAACCCAACCACTCCAACAGCCCCATTCGTTTACGCGGATTAGTTGACATACTCGCTCCAGTTCGCTCGTTTTTTTTCACAAGCGACAAATTCCAATGCAAGGTTTAGACTTATTTCCCCCAATTTAACAAACCGCTTGCGCGGCGGCCAAAACGTCATAACCGTTTCGCTCTTCTGAGGGGCTCAGACGGGAGATCTGGCGGATGGTCGCTGCGCTTGCGGTTTATATCGTGCTGCAATTTGCCATCGCGGTCTGGGCCAGCCGGTTCGTCAATTCCGAGGCCGATTATTTCGTCGCCGGGCGCCGGTTCGGTGTGCTGATGGTCGGCGTCTCCGTCTTCGCCACCTGGTTCGGGGCGGAGACGGTGATGGGCGCCTCCGGCGCCATTGCAGAGGAAGGCCTCGCGGGCGGACGGGCAGACCCCTTCGGCTACACGCTCTGCCTGATCGGCATGGCCCTCTTCCTCGCCTACAAGCTGCGCGAATCCGGCGTGATGACGTTTCCGGACTATATACAGCTGCGCTTTGGCCAGCGCGCAGAGGTTACCGCCGCCGTGCTCACCATCCCGACCTCGATCATCTGGGCCTCGGCCCAGCTGCTCGCCATGGGCCAGATCCTGTCGGAGACCGCCGGGATCGATCTTGGCTTTGCCCTGTTCGCCGGGGCGGTGATCATCATCCTCTACACAACCATTGGCGGCCTGCTGGGCGATGCGATGACCGACATGGTGCAAGGCACCGTGATGATGGGCGGCCTCGTCATCCTGCTCATCACCGTGCTGGCGACCGGCGACTTCTCCTTCTCCCATATCGGGGCGGAACAGCTGCAATGGCGCCTGACCGAAGAGGACGGCACGAAGGAAAGCTGGCTCTCCACAATCGACGCCTGGATGATCCCCATCGTCGGCTCGCTCGTGGCACAGGAGGCAATCTCCCGCTTCCTTGGCGCGAAGTCCGCCAGCGTCGCCCGCATGGGCTGTTATCTCGCCTCCGGGCTTTACCTGGTGCTGGGCGCGATCCCGCTGGTCATTGGCCTGCTCGGCCATGCGGCAGGCTTCGAGGCGGAAAGCACCGACAGCTACCTGCCGGAACTGGCGCGGCAATACCTCTCCCCGCTCATGTATACCGTGCTGATGGGCGCGCTCGTCTCAGCCATCCTGTCGACGGTCGACACGACGCTGCTGGCCGTCTCCGCCATTGCCAGCCGGAACCTGATCGAGCGGGTGGCGCGCAACCTGCCGGAGCCGCGCAAGCTGCTTTTCGGCCGCTCGCTCACCCTGCTGGCCGGCCTCTTCGCCTACGCCATCGCGGCCTCGGGCGAAACGATCAAGGGCCTCGTCGAAATCGCCTCCTCCTTCGGCTCTGCCGGCATCGCGGTCGCCTTGCTGATCGGACTGCATTCCAAATTTGGACGCGAAATGGCGGCCCTCGGGGCCATGGTGGCGGGGGCGCTCGCCAGTTTCTTCGGTGAGGGCATGCCGGCCTGGTTCGTCAGCCTGTTTGATGAGGGCGCGTCGGCGTCCATGCCCGGCTGGACGCAGGGCTATGAGGGCTCCTACCTGTTTGCCGTATTGGCTGCGCTGGCGGTCTATCTGGTCATCGGCGGGCTGGAATCCCGCGGCCTGATTGGGGATCGAAAAAAAAGCCCGGCTGCGATTGACGCGCCGGGCTTATGAGTATCGGGTCCCGAAGGGGGAGGAAACGCCCAATCGGAGGAATGATTGGGTAATGCCCGGGACCCTTGGCATAACGCCTAGATAGTCCCTTTTCGCACTTGCACAACCACCACTGTGTCAGATCACTCATGCAATTATGCATGATTAACTGCCGTTCATTTAGACCTGCCGCATGGCTGAGCGGCGTAGCATTTCTGTTTCAGCTGTTACGAAGTCGCGGAACGCCGCAACGCGCTTCGAGCGGCGCAGATCGCTTGGGTAGATAAAGTAGAGATCGAAGATCGGGCCGACATTTTCCGGCAGGACCTTCACCAGCCGCGGCATGGTGGAGGCCATATAGTCCGGCACGTCTGCAATGCCGAGGCCGGCATCGACGGCCCGCAACATGGCGAAGACATTGTTCACCTTCAGCGTTGCCGGGCGCGGCGGGGCATCGTCGCGGCCGACACGGCAGGCAAAGCTCATCTCCTGCAGGGGCGAGCTTTCGTCGCCATAGGCGATGATGCGGTGATTATCGAGGTCCTGCGGCGTGCGCGGCATGCCGGCCGTCTTCAGGTATTCCGGTGAGGCGTAGAGGTTCGTCGCCACTGTGCCGAGCTTGCGCTGGATCAGGTCTGCCTTGTCGGCGGCCCAGAGGCGGATGGCGCATTCGGCCTCCAGCTTGAGCAGGTCGTACTCCCGGTCTTCGAGACGGAGATCCAGGTGCAGGTCCGGGTGCTTTTTCACAAAGCCGCCAAGGCGCGGCACCAGCCAGGTGGAGCCGAAGGCCACCGGGGCCGACACGATCAGCTCGCCCTGCGGGGTTTCCTGCTGGTCGCGCAGCGCCGTATTCGCAGATTGCGCCGCCTGCGCCATGTCCATCGTGGAGCGGAACAGCGTGTGCCCGGCATCGGTCAGCACCAGGCCGCGCGCATGGCGCTGGAACAACGACACGCCCAGCGTCTCCTCCAGCGCCGCGATCTGGCGCGAGACAGCCGACTGCGAAATGCCGAGCCGGTCCCCGGCAGACGTCAGGCTGCCAGCTTCCGCCGCAGCGTGGAAAGAACGAAGTTTACCCCAGTCCATCAATGACTTCTGACCGTTTCTTGTTGTGGCGGCAAGAGCCTAGCCTGCATCCTTCAGCGCGGCGTCGCGTACCGCCGCAACTTCCGGCGACGCGGCGATGCGCTGAACCTCTTCCAGCAGAATATCCAGGTCGGCGCGTGCGGTGCGATGATTGGTGATGTTCACGCGGATGGCGAGACGCCCTTTGAGGCGCGTCGTGGACGGCGCGGCGCTCCCCTGCTCCTGCAGCTGGATGACGATCTCGTCGTTCATCGCGTCCAGCACCGCGTCCGGCAGGCCCGGCTCGACATAGCGGAAGCAGCAGATGTTCAGCGCCACCGGCGCCAGCAGCTCGAGGCCCGGCGTCTTCTCCACCTGCTCGCCCAGATAAGAGGCCTGATAGCAATTGCGCTCGATCATGCGGCCAAGGCGGTCTGTGCCGAACTCGGCGATCTGCGCCCACACTTTCAGCGCGCGGAAGCCGCGCGACAGCTCCGGACCATATTCGACAGGCCACGGATTACCACCTGCCAGGCCGCGGGCCTTGGCGGTCAGATAATCCGGCCGGTCGGTGAAGGCGGCGCGGTGCAGTTTCTCGTCCCGGATCAGCGCGAAGCCCGCATCATAATTCACGTGCAGCCATTTATGGAAATCGAAGGCCAGCGAGTCCGCGCGCTTTACGCCTGTCAGCCTGTCCTTCACCCGGTCGCTCAGTACACCGAGCGATCCGAAAGCGCCATCGATGTGGAACCACATGCTCTCTTCTGCGGCGAGGTCGGCCAGTTCTTCCAGCGGGTCGATTGCGCCGACATTCACCGTGCCCGCCGTGCCGATCACGATGAAGGGCGTGAGGCCCGCCTCCCGGTCGGCAGCGATGGCGGCCTTCAGCGCGTCCATGTCGATTTCGAACCGGTCATTCGCCGGGATCTTGCGCAGCGCGTCAGAGCCGAGGCCGAGCAAGTCAAATGCCCGCGCCACACAGGAATGCGTCTCGGTCGAAGTGTAGCCGACCAGGCCGTGCCCGCAGATGCCTTCCTTGCGGCTCAGGAAGTTCAGCCGCGCATCCCGCGCCACTTTCACCGCGATGATCGTCGCGATGGACGTGCCGGAGACGACAATGCCGCTGGCGGTCTCCGGAAACTCGAACAATTCCCGGCACCAGCGCACGACCTGTTTCTCGACATAGATCGCGCCATGATCGCGCCCGCCGACATTGGCGTTCATCGCGGAGGCAGCAATCTCGGCCAGCAGGTTTGCCGGCGTGCCGGAGCCATGCACCCAGCCGAAGAAGCGCGGATTGGTATTGCCCGCGCCATAGGGCAGCAGCGCTTCCATCCGCTCCATCACGTCCGGCACGCCCCAGCCTTCGCGGGGCAGCGGCGCCTTCAGCGTGTCCTTGATCTCGCCCGGCAGCTCGGTCCACACGCGGCCCTGGCGCGCGTCCTGCAGCCGGTTGATGGCGGCATCCAGCATATGGTGGGCCTGCGCGCGGAATTCGTCCCAGTTTTCCGGGTCGAGCGATTCCTGCGGGGTCGGCTCTTCAATGGGCTTGTCAGTCATGCGCGCGTAATCACCCGCTTTTGGGGGTTTTGCAAAGCATCTGATGTCACAAGGGTGTCAATAATTTCTATTGGCTCGCCCATAAAATCCGCGCGATCCACGCGATTTCACTGGGTTTGAACTCCCGCACCGGATAATCCGGATTGAGCGAGGCGAGCGCGATGGTACGGCTGTTTTTCCGCTCCAGAACCTTGGCCATCACTTCGCCGCCCGTGGTTTTCGCAACGACCCGGTCGCCCTTTTTCACCTCTGCCCCGGGGGCAACGATGATGCGGTCGCCCGCGCGGTAGGCCGGCTCCATCGAGTCGCCGCTGATTTCGAGAGCGTAGACCGTCTCGGTGCCAAGCCCGGGGAAGCGCACTTCTTCCCAGCCCTGCCCGGCGGGAAAGCCCGCATCGTCGAAATAGCCATCACGGCCGGCCTGCGCGAAGCCGATCAGCGGCGCGGTCGCGCCCCGGCGGCCATCGATCAGAGCGGCGAAATCGTCAAAGCCGGAGCCGACTGCGTCCAGCACGCGAGCAAGGCTCTCGGTGCTCGGCCAGCGCGGGCGGCCATCGGCGCCTTCGCGCTTCGACGGATTGAAGGCCGTCGGGTCCAGCCCCGCCCGGCGCGCAAGGCCCGAGGGGGTCAGCCCATGATGGGCTGCCAACTGGTCAATCCCCCGCCAGATATCCTTGTGCCGCATAAGGCCACACTCCGCCATTTTCGCAGGCGCCAGCGCTATAGGATTATTTGCCTACGGTCAAGCGAGGGAGGAATATTGTCCTAGCGCCTACTGTCACGCCTTGCTATGATAATAATATGATCAAAAACCTGAAAGCTTCCGAAATCGCTCAACAATTGGACCTGCCGGACGGAAGCGCAGTTGTTCTACTAGATCGCCTCGCGAAAGGCAGGCGCTTCAGCAAGGAAGAGCAGGCCAGAAATATATTTGCGGTCGATGCGAATGGTAACTTGCTATGGCAAGTACATAGTTGTTTCGATACTGAGGGGACCCCCTTCACGAAACTTCATTTCGAGAATGACACACTGACCGCCTATCGCTGGGATGGGGGCTCTTACCAAATAGACACGCAGACCGGCGCAGCCACGCCCTTAATCCTGGAACGTTGAGAAGATAGCAAGCGCAGGGTGGGTATCGCACCACACCCCCGATTTTCTACATCGTGAATATTTTCCTACGGTCAAGCGGGGGAAGAATATTGTCCTAGCGCACCTTAATTAGAGAAGGGCGTCATCAATTTTGTCCACAAGCAAATTTACGCGATGGCGAACCTGCTGGTCAATTCGATCATTGTTCTTCAGTGGAGACAGATAACAACGCAGCTGCATGAAAATCTCAGTTCCTGACACTCCATTTTCAATTGCTTGTCTCACTTGTTCAGCCTGCTCAGGAAACCCTGCGCCCTCAATTTGATCCGCTATGCACTTGGCTTCGGTATAATGATCATACGTGGACATTTGCTCTCCCAGCAAGCGTAGGGTGGGTTGAACGAAGCGATACCCACCAAACAGGCTTGCAACCTGAACGGTTTTCATCACATCTGCAAGCATGTCCGACTACAGACGCCTTTTCGTGCCCGGTGGCACGTATTTTTTCACGCTGAACCTGCGTGACCGGCGGTCGGACCTGCTGGTGAGGCATGTCGGTCTGCTACGGGAGAGCTGGCGGGAGGTATCGAGAGCACGTCCGTTCGAGACGTTGGCGGCGGTCATCCTGCCGGATCACATGCACCTGGTGGTATCTTTGCCCGAAAGTGACGCGGACTACCCTGCGAGGTTGCGCCTATTGAAATCCGGCTTCACACGTCGCTTACCAGAAGACGCGAAGTCCGAAGGACGCAAAGGCGAACGGAATGTCTGGCAGCGGCGGTATTGGGAACATGCGATCCGGGACGAGGCGGATTTGGAAGCGCATGTGAATTACGTGCACTACAATCCTGTGAAGCATGGGCATGTGGCGGAGATGGATGACTGGCCCTATTCCACGTGGCATCGGCGGAAGGCCGAATTGGGATTTGCGTGATGCACTCGTAGGGTGGGTTGAGCGTAGCGATACCCACCGGACGCATTTCCAACCGGCACTGCAATCGGTGAGTCCGCATGGTGGGTATCGCTACGCTCAACCCACCCTACAGTTTCCACCCAACTCCTCGCGGCACGTCGCCCAGCAAACTCCCGCCTGACAGGACGAACACTTTCCCCTCGCCCAGCGCAAACGCCGTCAGGCCTTCCGGGAAGACTTTGCCGAAGGCGTCGTCTAGCACGTTGAGGCCGCCGGTGAAGGCGCCGAGGGCCGGCATGACGAGGCGGGCGCCGTCGCTGGCGAAGCAGCGGCGGCGGACATTCCGTCCACGGCCTTTCACTTTCGCGACGGGGTGGAGGTGCCCGGCGACCTCGCCTGCCTCCCCTTCCGGCTCGTGGCGGAAGACGAGCGGGCCGAGCCGCACACTCTTTTCCGCCCGGCCGCCAAGATGGGCCGGCGGGTCCGGGTCGTGATTGCCTTCCACCCAGATCCAGTCATGGGCGGCGGTCAGCGCGCGGATCCGCTCGGCGTATTCCTCCGGCAGGCGCAGCTCGGCCGCGCGGTCATGAAAAGAGTCGCCGAGAGAGATGATCGTCTGCGGCATCAGCTGCGCGACCAGCCGCTCGACGACGGCCAGCGTCGCGCCCGTGTCATAGGGCGGCAGCATCTGGCCGCGCGCGGCATAGGCGCTGCCCTTCTCAAGGTGCAGGTCGGAGACGACCAGCAGGCGCTGGCCCGGCCACCAGAGACCGCCCTCCGGCAGCGGCACGAGCATCTCGCCCGCAAGATGCAGGAAAGTCTCTTCACGCCGGTTTGCGAGGGCTGCGGTCATGAGGCGACTCTGGCCTGCCCCGCCGGGCGGGTCAATTTAGGAATGCGGCGGCCCTCACCTCCCACACCCTTGCGGGCGCGGGTCCCTGCTCGGGGCAAACGCAGTGCGTTTGCTGATCCCTCGCAGTCTCCCAGAGGGAGAGGTGGCCCGCGAAGCGGGTCGGTGAGGGGCGGCCGCAAGGGCGTGGGAGGTGAGGGCCCGCTATATATGGTCTATACACGGTGTATTCACGGTGTTCTTTATTGCCTGAAGGGCCGCTTATCCAACACCTAGTCCACGCGCATGGCGTCGCGCACCAGCGTGTCTTCCGCCTCGCTGAGGATCGCGTCCTGCACGCTCGCGCCGAAGACGGGCTCCTTCCCGATCTCCAGCATCACGGGCACGGCAAAGGGGCTGATCCGCTCCAGCGGCATGTGGTCGATCTTGTTCTGGATACGCACCAGCATCTCCCCCAGGCGCCGCACATCCAGCAGGCCCGTCGCCGCATCCTGTCGTGCCGCCTGCAGGAGGACGTGGTCCGGCTCATGGCTGCGCAGCACGTCATAGATGAGGTCTGTGGAGAAGCTCACCTGCCTGGAATTCTTCTCCTTGCCGGGCAAATTGCGGTGGATCAGGCCCGAAATCTGCGCGCACTGGCCGAAGGTGCGTTTCATCAGGGCGCTCTCGTCCAGCCAGGCTTCAAGGTCATCGCCCAGCATGTCCGGATGGAATAATTCTTCCATGTTTACAGGGCTCAAGTCTTCCATGCCCCAGACGGCCATCGCGTATTCGCTGGCCACAAACCCGGTCGGTTTCGCCCCGATCCGCTCCAGCCGCCGGGTCAGCAGCATGCCGAGCGTCTGGTGCGCGAGGCGCCCTTCGAAGGGGTAGGTCACGAGGTAGTGCCGGTCGCCGCGCGGGAAGGTCTCGACGAGGAGATGGTCCGGCGGCGGGATCTCGGAACGCAGACGCTGGATCTCGAACCATTCCTGTACGGGCTGCGGCAGGTGACGCCATTCGTCCGGATTGTGGATCATGTGGCGCACGCGGTCGGCCAGGAAGGTCGTCAGCGGGAACTTGCCGCCATTATAGCTGGGGATGGCCGGCCGGTCGCCGGTGGCGCGGACGACCAGCGCGTCGAGGCCCTCGATGCCGACAAGGCGCAGCACCTCGCCGCCGAACAGGAACGTGTCGCCCGGCGTCAGTTGGGAGAGGAAATATTCCTCCATCTCGCCAAGCTTGTGGCCGGCCCGCACGGCTCTCTGTTCGCCCGGTTTTGGCTTGCCGATAAAGCTCGCCATCCGCACCGACAGCATGGGTGCCTCGACGATGGCGCCGACATTCATCCGATGCGCCTGCGCATCCCGCGGCGTGCGCGCCACCCAGCGCCCGTCCGGTCGGCGCACGATGCGGTGGTAACGGTCATAGGTCTTCAGGGCGTAGCCGCCCGTGGCGACAAAATCGACAATCCTTTCAAAGCCTTCCCAGCCCAGATCCTGATAAGGCCCGGCACGGACGATCTCATCATACAGCTCTGCGAGGTCGAACCCATCGCCGCAGGCCCGGCCCATCACATGCTGGGCCAGAACGTCCAGCGCGCCTTGCCGCAAGCCCTCGCCGTCGATCTCTCCGGCCTCCACGGCGGCCTCTGCGGCGCGGCATTCCAGCACTTCGAACCGGTTGGTCGGCACCAGCACGGCGCGGCTCGCCTCGTCCATTCTGTGGTTCGCCCGGCCGATGCGCTGGATCAGCCGCGCGGCGCCTTTCGGCGCGCCCATCTGGATGACGAGGTCCACCTCCCCCCAGTCGATGCCGAGGTCGAGCGTCGAGGTACAAACGACGGCTTTCAGCTGGCCCGCCGCCATCGCCGCTTCCACCTTCGTGCGCTGCTCCCGCGACAGGGAACCGTGGTGCAGCGCGATCGGCAGGCCATCCTCGTTCACGTTCCACAGCTCCTGGAACATCAGCTCCGCCTGGCTGCGCGTGTTGACGAAGACCAGCGTCATCGTCGCCTTCTTGATGGCTTCATAAACCTCCGGCACGGCAAAGCGCCCGGAATGTCCGCTCCATGGAATGCGCTGATTTGAAATGAGAATATCAACATCCGCCGAGACGCCGCCCTCGGCCTGCAGGATGCGCACGCCCTTTCCGTCCGCTCGCACATCCAGCCAGTCGGCAAGGCCTTGGCGGTCGCGCACCGTCGCAGAGAGGCCGAGGAAGCGGCACCCCGGCGCCCAGCTGGCCAATGTGGCCAGGCCGAGGGACAAGAGGTCCCCGCGCTTCGAGGCGGCGATGGCGTGGATCTCGTCCACGATCACGCACTTCAGGTCCGCGAAGAATTCCTTCGCATAGTCCGACGCGATGAAGAGCGCCAGCTGTTCCGGCGTTGTCAGCAGCACGTCCGGCGGCGTCTTCCGCTGGCGCTGGCGCACATGGCTCGGCGTGTCGCCCGTCCGCGTCTCGATGCGAAGGCCGAGGCCCATCTCCTCGACCGGCATCATCAGGTTCCGCTGCACATCCGTCGCCAGCGCCTTCAGCGGCGAGATGTAGAGCGTGTGCAGCGCCGGGATGCCGGAGTTCCTGCGCGTGCCCTGCTGGCTCAACTCAATGAGGCTGCCAAGAAATCCCGCCAGCGTCTTGCCGCCGCCCGTCGGCGCGATCAGCAGCGCGCTCTCCCCGGTCAATGACGCCTCTGCCAAAGCAAGCTGGTGCGGCCGGGCCGACCAGCCGCGCGCGCCGAACCAGCCTGCAAAAGGCTCGGGCAAGGTAAATGCGGGGGGCGGCGCGCTGTCTGGCATGGCTTCAGATTAAACTACCGCAAGACACGGCATTTGCGGGTTTTTTTCCAGTCACTTTCCGGCAAGGTAATATCTTGCACCTGCTGATGGAAAACCGATGCGCCCTGCCTGCCTGCCTTTGATCGCCTTGCCGCTGCTCGCCTTTCCGGCCTTTGCGGACACGCCGCTGGAGGCCGCCCTCGCCGCCCCGACGGACGGCCCCGCCTATCGGTTCGACATGAAGATCGACGATGCCACCCTCAAGGGGGAAGCGCAGGTAGATCCGACCCGGCCGGAAGGTGAACGCCTGACGCTGATCTCCCCCGATCCGGCAACGCTGGAGGGCGAAGCGGCCGAGACATATGCGAAGCTGCAGGCCAAAACGTCCGGCGACAAGATCTGGTGCACCAGCTTCAAGGCCAACATTCCGGCGGATGCGAAGCTCATCTCCGAATCCGGTGAAGCCGCCGTCTATAGTTTCACGCCGCTGCCGGGCGACGACAAGGATATGGAGAAGGTCTACAAACATCTGACAGGCCGGGTCACCGTGTCCAAACAGACGCCCGCCATCCTTGCTTTCGAGATGTTCGCCGAAAAGCCGTTCAAGCCGGCCATGGTCGCGCGGATCGACAATTTCTCCATGAAGGCCGACTGCAGCCCTGCCCCGGACGGACGCACCTATATCAGTGCGTTCTCCCTCGATGTCAGCGGCAATGCGATGATGCAGCCCTTCAGCCAGTCGGATCACCGCGAGATCACCAAACTCGTCGCCCTGCCCGGCGATGCGGCGCTGACCTCCGGCGATAAATAGGCGCTCAGGCCGCGCCTGTTCTGCCCTTATTCAGTGAGCCCGTACTTGGCGAGAATCTCCTCGCGGATGGCCTGGATGGCTTTTTCGCTGCGGGCCCGGCGCCGGTCGATCTCGGCTTCGATCTCGGCTTCGGCAGCTGCACGCGTCGCCGCGACAGCCGACCGCTCATCTTCCGCCGCCTGCAGCGCCATCAGCACATCACGCGTGAAATTGTTGATGTTGAAACGGGCGCCGCCGATCACATCGAAGCCGCGTCGCACGATCACCGCATTCATGCTGGGCACGATGACGACATACTGGCCGCGATTGCCGGCCATGTAGAATGTGTCCGCCGGCACGCCTTCGGCATCGGTCATCAGCCAGAACTGGGCGCCATAGCCAGGCGACCCGGCAGGCGGCTGGGCCGGGGCGGGTGTACGCACAAAGTCCACCCAGCCTTCCGGCAGGATACGCTCGCTGCCCCACATGCCGTCCTGCAGATAGAGCTGGCCGACACGGGCCAGGTCACGCGCCGTCGACCAGACCTGGCTTGAGGAAACGAAATCGCCGTTCCAATCCACTTCCATCGTCGTGTGGCGCGCGCCAATCTTGTGCAGCACGGCTTCATACGGGAAGCTGTGGAACTTGCTGTCGTCGCCGATGGCTTCACGCAGGGAACGCATGGCGATCAGCGTGTCGTCATTGGCATATTTGAACCGCTTGCCCGGCATGGCTTCCATGACTTTGGACGCAGCCTGGTCGACGACCCGTCCGCCGCCGAAATAGAGCCGGTCGGTCCGCGAACCGGATTCACCGCTATCGAGGCCGCTGGCCATGTGCATCAGGTTGCGGATGGTAATGTTGCGGCGCGGATCGGCACCGGAATCCCATGCGTCGATCACGGCCGGATAATCAATATCGATCATGCCCTGACGGCGCGCGGCGCCCAGCACAGTGGCGGTGATCGACTTGGCAACAGACCATGTCCGCTGCGGCGTTTCATGGTCGATCCCGCGGGCATAGCGCTCAGCGACGATCTGGCCGTCCTTGACGACAACCACCGCGCTGGTGCGCGTGCCATTACCATAGGTACGCTCGTCAAAGGCGAAGGATACCGGGATGTCGAGGCGTTCGGCCTCTTCCGTCCGCAGGCTAACCTGCACGTTCGACCCGATCGCGCTGCCCCGGTCCTCGCCGGTCGCTTCCGGCCAGGCCGCGAAGCGCGGCAGGTAGCCGATCATGATTTCGTCGGCGCCCGCCGGCAGCTGAGTACAACCAAAGCCTGGCCGGTAAGCCGCCATGCGCGGCGGCATGGAGCGGTCATACTGCACGCTCACTGTCTGTTCGTTGAGGTCGATCCGGGCGTCAGGCAGCTGGTTATAGGCCCGGCGGAAATCGGTGTAGATCCCGTCGAGGTCATTGTTCTCGATCGTCTCCATATCCATGCCTGCGACGAAGGTGTCGGAGCAGATGAAGCTCGCTTTCCAGCCAGCTGCCAGCGACTTGTCCATCAGGTCCGTATTTCCGCCTTCCTGGGCGAAAGATGGCATGGCCATCAGGGCCAGCGCGACAGCGGAGGCAAAAACGGAACGAGCTGGCTGCATGTTGGAAAACTCCCTCTTCTCCGGGAGAAGTCTATGCACACCTCTTCGTGTCGCAAGTGTGGCAACTCAGTTAGGATTTAGAAAAATCACTGAAAATTCAGGGACAGGCCTTTCTGTCGGGGTTGAAAATGACTGATCCCCGCCTTCCCTGCGTCCTGCGGCCCGCTACATTGAACGCATGCTCCGCCCGGACCTTCTGCTTCAGCCAACGCCAAAGGGCCTGTATTGCCCGCCGGGGGATTTCTATCTCGACCCGGTGCGCGGCGCCGTCGACCGGGCTGTCATCAGCCACGGCCACTCCGATCATGCCCGGGGCGGGCATGGCGCAGTCCTCTCCCATCCGCACACGCTGGCCATCATGGCAGCGCGCTATGGCAAGAATTTCGCGAAGTCGACGCAGGCGCTGGAATATGGCGAAGTGATCGACGTAAATGGCGTCTCGGTCTGGCTGACGCCTGCCGGGCACATTCTCGGCTCCGCCCAGATCACGGTGGAATACAAGGGCCTGCGGATGACGTTCACCGGCGACTACAAGCGCCGCTGGGATCCGACCTGCACCAGTTTCGAGCCCGTGGACGGCACACACATCTTTATTTCCGAAGCGACCTTCGGCCTGCCCGTCTTCCGCCATCCGCCGACAGAGCATGAAATGGGCAAGCTGCTCCGCAATATCGCTGACTTCCCGGACCGTACACACTGTGTTGGCGCCTACTCCCTCGGCAAGGCACAGCGGATGATCCGTCACCTCCGTCTCGCAGGGCATGACGCGCCGATCTACATCCACGGCGCCCTGGAGAAGCTTTGCGCTGTCTACGAAGAGGCTGGCGTTCCGATGGGAGACCTGCGCCCGGCCACAACGGACGACACGTCCAAAGCTGCGCGGGAGGCTTTCCGTGGACAGGTCGTGATCGCCCCTCCCGGCTCTTTCGAAGGCACATGGGCGCAGCGCTTCCCGGATCCGCTGATCGGTTTCGCCTCCGGCTGGATGAGCGTGCGCCAGCGCGCCAAGGCCAGCGGCGTCGAACTGCCGCTGATCATCTCCGATCATGCCGACTGGGACGAGCTGACCGATACGGTCCGGGAGGTGAACCCCGATGAACTCTGGGTCACCTATGGCCGCGAAGACGCCCTCGTCCGCTGGGCCATGCTGGAAGGACGCCGCGCCCGGCCGTTGCGCCTGGTCGGTTACGAAGAAGAGGCCGGATAAGGGACCGATGACAATTAGTTGCATCGACATGCACACCCCCCAATTTTACCCCAATCAGTTCCAAATTGGCACCGGAAGGACTTTTATGCGCATCAAAAACCCACTTCTCAGCATGCTCGCCCTGGCCACGCTTGGAGCATGCACAACAGTACCGAGCGCGCAGGAACAACTGGAAGCCGCTAACCTCGAAAAGGCAATCTGGTGCATGAATGTCATCGAGGTGGAGCTCGACCTTGAAACGGCGGGCCGCGAATGCATCGCCGACGGCTATATTCAGCATTCGCAACACGTCCCTGATGGCAAGGATGGATTCCTGACCTATTTCGCCGGACGCATCGAGAAATTCCCTGAGATGCATGCAGACATCAAACGCGCCGCTGCGGATGGTGACCTCGTCTGGCTGCACGTCCATTTCAAGGCGGAACCGAGCTCCCGCGGCAACGCCCTGATCCACATCTTCCGTATGAAAGACGGCATGTTCGTCGAGCACTGGGGCGTAAGCCAACCCGTGCCTGAAACCTCGCAGCATGGGAATTCCATGTTCTGAGGCACATTCCCTCCTGCATCTGACCGGCCTTGACGATCAGGCCGGTTGACCCCGCCTGCGGCACCGGCATTAACTGCGTTTCACGGTGTTCCAGAAGGGGATTTCAGAATGAAACGCCACCTGCTTGCCGGGGCTGCGCTGCTGGCGCTGAGTGCCCTGCCCGCCTGCGATGCAGTCCGCCTGCCGGGGATCAACCCGTCCGGCCAGGAGAGCCCGGCCGCTATCCCTCAGGAAGAGGCCACAAGCGACTCGGAAGTCCTGGTCGCTGAGCCCGCCGCGACAACGGAAGAGACCGGTGAAACGCCAACGGTCGACCGCGGACTGACTGTGGACGAGGAAGCGGCCGTGGAAGAGGACGAACCTCTGCTCTCCCCCGAAAGCATTGTCGGCGAAGACGACGACGCTGGGCTTCAGACGGAAGATACCGCAACCGAAGCAGCCGAAACTGAGGCGCCCGGCCTGACACTGGCCGAACTGAACGCGGTCGCCTGCGGCCTGCCGGATGACGCGCCGCCGACGCCGACCGTTGGCGCTGTTGCTGGCGCAACCCAAGTCGAAGACGCCGCCGTCGGTGCGGAAGCCGTGAACGGCCTCGCCGCCAGCCTCGCCAGCTTCCCGGGCATTGTGAAACTGGAACCGGTGAAACCGGAACAGGATGGCATGATCACAACCGGGCATTGCGGCGCGGTGCGGATCGCGGACCGATGGCTGGTCACAGCGGCCCATTGCGTGGACGAGCCCTATGAGCAGCTGCGGATCATCGGCACGGCCGAGAATCTGCGCTCGCCACTGGCTCACACGACCGAAGGGGAATTCGCCATCTGCCATGGCGGCTATGCCGGGACGGCCAACGGCTATGCCAACGACCTCGCCCTGATCCGCCTGTCGGAGGAGGAAGTCGAAGCGCTCGGCGATGTGCCTGTCGCCCGCTATGGCGCAACCGACCTGCCGCTTGCCCCGGCGAATTATCCGACCGGCGACATGGCCGGCTGGGGCCTGACGCATTTCGGCGGGAAGCTGTCCAACAACCTTCTCTCCGCCAGCATCCGTATCATGGGCACAGGCCCCGCAACGATCTATGTCGCCAGTCAGGCCGGTGCGGGCCCCTGTGTGGGTGACAGCGGCGGTCCGCTCTATGTGACTGAAGCGGACGGTTCAAGGACGGCCATTGGCGTTCTGTCCGTCGTCGAACAGAACCGCGAGACCGGCCAGTTCTGCGCCGGGGATTATAATGGCCGCTACACAAACCTGCAGGGCTATACCAGCTGGCTAAGCGACGTCATGGCGCTGTGCGACAGCAATGAAGAGGCTTGCCGTTAATGCGCCGCACGATACTGCTCGCAGCATTCGCCGCACTCGCGGCCTGCGCCAGCCGGGGGACGGACGATTCGAGCCGTTACGCGCCCCTGCCTGCGCAACCGGACGCGCCTTACGAGCTGCCGACCGGCGGTCCGGACTCGATCAGCATTGCAGTCATGGACTGCAAAATGCCGGGCTGCCCGATTGTGAACGTTCTGCTGGACCCGGACAATTACTGGCAACGCACATCCAATGATGGCGCTTATTCCGGCATCGCGCCGGGCGACCTCTATGCATCGGCCAAAGCGGCGTTCGAAGACCAGGGCTTTGACGATGTCGCCAGCGTGCTGGACATTACCAAGGATAACCCAGCCGCCTGCCCGCAATACCTGCAGCGCGGGCTGGTCTATTACATCCACCTTGGCCGGGGCGGGAAACCGGGCCAGCGGATCACCTATGATACCGGCTGTTCCGGCTCACTCGATGCGCGCCGCGCAGAATTCGTGACGGAGGCTCTGGCGGAGATGACAGACCTCACCCATATTATCGATGGGGCTGTGACCCTGGAGGATGACATGGGCGACGAAGAGTAAGCACCGGTTTCCCGGCTTCCGGTGTCAGCCTCCGGAAGCCGGACGGTTCCCGCCTAGATCCCGACTTCCATCATCTTCTGCCAGCCCGGACGGGCCTGCATCTTTTCAAACCATGCCTTTGTCGCGGGCCGGTTTTCCAGACCGCCCTGCGCGTTTGACATCAGGATCTGGAAGCCCATCAGACAGTCTGCCGCGGTGAACCGCTCACCGGCGAAGTACGGATATTTCGACAGGTGCGCCTCGATCGTCGCCGCCGCTTTTTCACGTTCAGCCGCCATCAGGGCCTGCGCCGGATTGCCGGTCATGTCGACCCGGGCGAAGTAGACCTGCAGCAATCCGGGAAGAAACACAGCGCCCTCGGCGGCGTGGATCCATTCAAGGTAACGCGGAAACTCCGGAGAGCTGGGACGCGGATGCAAATGGTAGTCGGTGTCATACCGGCCCATGAGGTATTCCGCGATGGCGCCTGTTTCGGCGATGACGACATCCCCATCTTCCAGCAATGGCGACTTTCCCATCGGGTGGATCTTCAGCAACTCCGGCGGCGCGAGGTTCGTCTCTTCGTTGCGCTTGTAGTGCACGATCTCGTGCGGCACGCCGAGTTCGGCAAGCAACCAGACGATCCGCTGCGAACGGGAGGCGTTGAGATGGTGGAGCTTCAGCGTCATGTGGCGTTTCCTCTGGATGCATTGATTTTTTCGCGCGCCAGGACGTCCAGCGCTGTAATGCATCGCATTTGGCCCTATGTATCTGCATATGCAAGATTTTGCCGACCTGCTGGAACGCCTTCTGCTGACGCCCTCGCGGAACGGCAAGCTGCAATTGCTGACCAGCTACTTCGCGGCCGCGCCGGATCCTGACCGGGGGTATGCGCTTGCCGCGCTCACCGGCGAACTGGACCTGAAGAGCATCAAGCCGGCCGCCGTACGTGCGCTAGCCGAAGAACGGATGGACCCGGTCCTGTTCAACATGTCCTATGACTATGTGGGAGACCTCGCCGACACAGTGAGCCTCGTCTGGCAAGGCGAGCATGGCGCGAACCGGACGCCGCCCCTGTCGGAGATCGTCGAAACCCTCCAGGACGCGACGCGGGCCGAAGCCCCCCGCCTCGTCGCGGGATGGCTGGACGGACTGGACGCCACCGGCCGGTGGGCCCTCCTGAAACTCATCATGGGCGGCCTCAGAATTGGTGTTTCGGCGCGCATGACGAAAACCGCACTGGCCAGCTTCGGCGATGTCGACATCACGGAGATTGAGGAGATCTGGCATGGCCTCGCCATTCCCTACGAACCGCTGTTTGCCTGGCTGGAGGGCAAGACAAGCCGTCCGTCACCAGACATTCCTGCCCCGTTCCGCCCGGTTATGCTGGCCCACCCCCTGATCCCGAAAGCAGACCGGGAAAACCCTGACGCCATAGACGCCAGCCTGATCACACCGGACAGTTTTGCCGCCGAATGGAAGTATGACGGCGTGCGTATACAGGCCTCGGTCGAGGGGACGGTACGGCGCATTTATACACGCACCGGCGATGACATTTCCCACACGTTTCCGGACGTGCTGGCTGGCCTCAACTTCCAGGGCACGCTGGACGGTGAACTGCTGATCCGCGCAGAGGACGGCGAAGGCGTCGCCCCCTTCAATGCCCTGCAGCAGCGCCTTAACCGGAAGACAATCACGAAACGGCTTATGGAAAGCCACCCGGCGTTTATCCGCGCCTATGACCTGCTGCATGACGGTGAGACCGACCTGCGTGCCCTGCCTTTTCAGGATCGGCGTGCCGCGCTGGAAGATTTCATCACCCGGCATGGAACGGCGCGGCTGGATCTCTCCCCGCTTGTTCCGGTGACAAACCTCAAAGATCTCGACACGCTCCGCATGAATCCGCCCGCACCAGAAATCGAAGGCCTGATGCTGAAACGATGGGACAGCGCCTATGTCGCCGGGCGGCCCGCGGGCCTCTGGTACAAGTGGAAACGTGATCCGTTCCTTGTGGACGCAGTGCTGCTTTACGCCCAGCGCGGGCATGGCAAGCGGTCAGGCTTCTATTCCGATTTCACCTTCGGCGTCTGGAAGAGCGATACGCTGACGCCCGTCGGCAAAGCCTATTTCGGCTTTACAGACGAGGAACTGAAACAACTCGACAAATTCGTCCGTGAAAACACGATTGAGCGTTTTGGCCCTGTGCGCTCGGTCACAGCTGAAATCGTTCTGGAAGTCGCTTTCGAAGGACTGCAAAGGTCAGCGCGTCATAAATCGGGCCTCGCCATGCGGTTTCCCCGCATCAACCGCATCCGCTGGGACAAGCCAGCAGAAGAAGCCGACCGGCTTGAAACGCTGGAAGCCATGTTGCCTGAATAGGACGCGCATAAGAAAAGGCCGGGCGCATCAAACGCCCGGCCTTCAGTAAGTCTGGAATTTCGTCTGTTATCAGACGGATTCCTTGAGTTCTTTCGCAACGCGGAAAGCAACTTTCTTGGAAGCCTTGATTTTGATGGCTTCGCCGGTTGCCGGGTTGCGGCCCATACGGGCCGGACGCTTGCGCACTTCCATCGTGCCAAGGCCCGTGAACCGGACTTTTTCACCTTTCTTGAGGCGCTTCGTGGTCATGGTGACCAGATCGCCCAGAACAGCTTCAGTCTGCTTTTTCGTCAGACCATGCGCTTCGGCCAGTTCAGCAGCCAGCTGGCGCAGGGTGACGGTCACGACCTTCTTCGGAGCAGCAGCTGTTTTCGCAGCAGTGCGTGCAGCAGGCTTGGCAGCCGGCTTCGCAGCAGCAGCCCGGGTCGTTGCCGGCTTAGCGGCGGTTTTCGCAGGGGCCTTCTTGGCCACGGGTTTCTTTGCCATGAGCAAATTCCTCTATTCCGACTCAAATGAGTCGGCAGGCGAATAGCGTAAAAATGCCCGTCTGCCTTGCTTTTTTTCAGTTCGACGCAATTTTCTTCAGACACAAACCCTGCAACACAGTGACGATGAAATCGCGTCTTCCCCTCTTCCTGGTCGTGCTCGGAATCCTTCAACCGCTGTCCGGTGCCCTGGCGCCGGTGCTGGGAATTGGTACGCCAATCGGTGAGGCAACGCGCGGACTGCAGGCACCGGAACAACCGCTTCCCGCCTACTTTTCGATCTGGAGCCTTATTTTTGGGGCATATATTGCCTTTGCCTACACCGCATGGCGCCATCGCGAGCCATGGATGTTGCGCGTGGGTGCACCGCTAGCGGCCGCCGGACTGGCCAACATCGTGTGGATGCTGAGCGCACAATTGATCGCCCTGCAACGCGTCGACTTCGTGCTCCTCTTCCCCATTGCCACTTTGTCATGGACCGCCGCAGCGCGCTTCGACCGGATGCGCGGCATGGGTGGAAGCCCGCAAAAACTTGTTGCAGATGCCGCGACCGGACTTCTTTCCGGCTGGATTCTGGTGGCCATCGGGATCTCCGTTCCCCTGGTGATTCGCGGACTTGCCGGCTATGGCCCAACCGATCTTCCTTGGCAGATGCTATGGATCTTTTTAGGAACTGTTGCGTTGGGGTCATGGGTTTATGCGCGCTATATCAGCCGCAGCTTGTGGTTCTTTGCCGCCCTGGCCTGGGGCCTTCTGGGTGTCATCGCGAACAACTGGATGGTGACGGGAATGGAGTGGCTCGCGATCATGACAGCCGTTTCCGGCAGTTTGATCCTTGGCCTGCGCCTGCTGCGCGGTGCCGACGGAACGACTGTCCCGGCCTGAATTCAATACGGAGTTTGAAATGGATTTTCTGAACAATATCGACTGGGAAGCCCAGATGGCTGAGCATTGGCCGGTTCTGGCCGGCTATGCACTTAAAGCCGTCGGAGCCCTCATTGTCCTGATCATTGGCCTTCGCATTTCCGGCTGGGTCGCCAGCATGGTGCGTACCCAGGCAACGAAACGTCCGAACATCGACGATACGCTCGGCAGCTTCTTCGCCTCTATCACGCGCTGGTTCCTCACGGCGGCAACAATCATCGCGGCGCTGCAGCTGTTCGGCGTTCAGGCAACCAGCTTCGTGGCGATCCTCGGCGCCATGACCCTGGCCATCGGCCTTTCGCTACAGGGCGCGCTTGGCAATATTGCGTCCGGCATCATGGTCATGCTGTTCCGCCCCTACAGTGTCGGCCAGTATGTCGAACTGGCAGGCGAAGGCGGCACGGTTAAAGACATCAATCTCTTCCAGACCATCCTCGCCTCCCCCGACAATGTTCAGATCATCGTTCCGAACAGCCAGGCGATCTCAGGCGTCATCCGCAACTATGCCGGTTACACGACGCGCCGCGTCGATCTTGTCTTCAGCGTCGACTATGGCGACGGACTGGAGAATGCGATGGACGTGATCGAGCGCACGGTGAAAGCCGACGACCGTGTTCTGGCGGACCCGGAAACGGTCGTACGTGTCAGTACGCTGGGCGCCAGCTCCGTCGACATCATCGCCCGCCCCTGGGTAAAAACCGCCGACTATTGGGAAGTTCGCTGGACGCTGACCCGGACCGTGAAAGAAGCGCTCGATGCGGCTGGCATTTCCATCCCGTATCCGCATCAGGTGAATATCACGCGTGAGGTCAGCTGAAGTCAGTTGAAGCGGATCAGACTGCGTGACAGAAGATTCGCATGAAGCTTCCGATTGACACCGCCGGCTGGCCGCCATGGGCCGCAACGCTCGAACCCTATGTCGAGAAATGGGGCATCGTGCTCCTGTCGGCAATTGCCGTCTGGGTGGTTGCCAGCCTGTTGCGGCGCCTGGTCCTGCTGATCGGCAAGAAAGCCTTGTCCAAGGACAAGGAGTTCGAAGGCTCGAACTGGGACCTTGCCGCTTCCATCACCCGGGTCTTCGCGCTGATCCTCCTCAGCCCGATCCCACTTGGCCTCGCGGGCTATGACTGGGAAGCCATGGTGGAGCAGCGCGGGCCCGGCGCGATCGGGGCTGTCGCAATCCTGGTGATCGCCGTGGTCATTGCCAACGGCGTCGCCCGCTCCTTACGGCGGTTCGGGCGCAAGGCCCACCGGCGGGCGGGCGCAGACGACACGCTGTTCGCCTTCGCTGCCTCGCTGTTCAAATACCTGATCTTCGCCGTCGCGATCGTCTTTGCCCTGACGCAACTCGGCTTCCCGACGGCATCGCTGGCAGCCTTGCTCGGCGCTGCGGGTCTCGCGATCGGCCTTGCCCTGCAGGACACGCTGAAGGCCGTTGCCGCTGGCATCATGCTGGCAATCTTCCGGCCATTCAGGATCGGCGACTATGTCAGCGCAGCCGGCCTGGATGGCGAAGTGATCGACATCACCCCCTTCCTCACGCAGGTGAAGCAGATCGATAACAAGATCGTCTCCATCACCAATGACAAGGTGTGGGCAGAGCCCCTGATCAACCACACGCGGCAGACGCGCCGGCGGCTCGATCTCTATTTCGACATTTCCTATGACGACGATATGGACCTTGCGCTCCGGCTCGTCCGCGAAGTGGCGGACGCCCATCCGCGCATCCTTGCCAATGATGAGACCTGGGTGGGCATCCACGCGCTCGCCTCTTCCAGTGTGCAGGTCAGATTGCGCGCCTACGTGGCCACGCCGGAATTTGTCGATGTCCGCGCCGATGTCACCAAGGCAGTGAAAGAAGCTTTCGATGCGAACGGCGTGACCATCCCGTTCCAGCATGTCGTCTACGTCCCTTACAAGGCGCCTGGCGGCGACGAAGAAAAGACACAGGCAGCGCCTCCCCCGATGGCCACCGGGGCAAATGACTGACACGCCGCCCCCAAGCGATCCGGCGCCTACGCCACCACCGCCGGAGAAAACCGGCAAACCTCCCAAACGCCCTCTGCTGCTGCGCCTTTTCGGCATCAGTCTCTGGGGCGGGGTGAAGCTGACCGGGCTCTGCATCCTTGTCGGCTTCTTTGTGCTGGCAGCGAACTTCAACCCGGCCGCTCAGGATGCGAACATTCCGGGTGCGCTGGCCGCGATTGCGAAACAAACGCTCGCAGCCGCTGGCTGGGCCATCCGCAATTTCTGGAAACCCGCTTTGGCAGGCGCCACGATCGTCCTCCCGCTCTGGGTCCTCTGGCGCCTGATCAGCCTGCCTTTCAGAAAGTAAGGGAATAAGCCTTACCCACAGAGAAATGGATGTGTCCGGTTTACGCTTTTTTGAGTGAAGCTTGCCACTTTAAAGGGAATGAATTTGTTCCGTCGGAGAAGGCGCGTGGTTGAAGGAAGAAGCAGGCGCGATATTCCCAAACGTCCTTTTCTGGACAAGCTTTTGTCCAAGATATTCATATTCGGGCGCTTCGAGCTCGCCATTCTCATTTATTTGAGCATTCCCGCAGGAGCGGGCATCTTTATCCTGTCATACGCCACACCCGAAAACGGTCCTCTCCTGCAAATATGCCAGGCATCGCGAGATTATCTCGCCAGTCTTCACCTCGTTATGGCTCCCGCTACGGCCAGCCGCTTCCTGTTCAGTCTCTGGATAGTGGGCGTGATTCCGCTCTTTGCATTGCTCGTTCTCTGGCGGATCAGCACCTTGCCTTTCCGAAAACTAGGCTGAGCGGAATCGCATAGAGACACGGGCTGGTCAGCCAGCCTGCCTGATCTATGATCTTCCCCAACAAAAGGGAGGTTACAATGGACACAACCAAACTCATGTATCGCGACGGCCTGATGAAGGACGAGCGTATCCTGATAACAGGCGGCGGCACCGGCCTTGGCAAGGAAATGGCCGAAGGCTTCCTGAAGCTCGGCGCTGAAGTGCACATCTGCGGCAGGCGTGGCGGCGTGTGCGAAGAAACCGCCACAGAGCTTATGGATAAACATGGCGGTAAAGTCGTGCCGCATGCCTGCGATATTCGGGTCGCCGAAGCGATCACCGACATGAATGACGAGATCTGGGCCAAACATGGCCCGCTTACCGGCCTGATGAACAATGCCGCCGGCAATTTCATCTCGCGTACGGAAGACCTATCCATCCGCGGCTTCGATGCGATTTCGAATATTGTGTTCCGCGGCTCCTTCTACATGACGCACGACATCGGCAAGCGCTGGATTGACCAGAAGCTCAAGGGCAATGTCTGCTCCATCCTGACGACATGGGTGTGGAATGGCGGGCCGTTCGTTGTGCCGTCGGCGATGTCGAAAGCTGCCGTCAACACGATGACACAATCGCTTGCCGTCGAATGGGGCCGTTATGGCCTGCGCTTTAACGCGATTGCACCGGGCCCCTTCCCCACCAAAGGCGCATGGGCGCGCCTGTCACCGGATTCCGGCACCAGCAGCATGGAACAAAGCGTCGCCAACCCGATGGGCCGCGTCGGCGAGATGCATGAGCTGGTGAACCTTGCCGTCCTGCTGATGGCGCCAGGCGCTGAGTACATCAACGGCCAGACCATCGCGATCGATGGCGGTATGTACAACGCATCCGGCGGAAACTTCAGTGCGCTGGCCGCCTGGAGCGACGAACAATGGACCGCGGCAAGGGCCGCGATTGAAGGCGCGAATGCAGAGGACAAGGCCAAGCGAACCGTGTAGGTTGCGAGCGTTTCGCAACCAGATGATCGGCCCGGAATGACGACAACGCCCAAGACGCCCGCTGACGAGGGCATTCGCGCATTGGCCACCCGCCTCGCTGAGCTGCAATCCGACCGGGCCGGCCTGATCGCCGGACTCACCGGATCGGTCGCTTCCGGCAAGACGACGCTTGCCGGGGCGCTTGCCGACGTTCTGAACGATACGCTGGAAGTCGAAACCGTGTCGACCGATGGCTTCCTGTTCCCAAACAGCGTGCTGGCCGAACGTGACCTGACCCTTCGCAAAGGCTTCCCGGAAACCTATGACCATCAGGCCCTCGGCACGGCCCTCAGCGCCCTTCGCACCGGGGAAGCACCGTTCCCGGCCTACAGCCATGTGACCTATGACGTGGACCCGGCCCTGACGCGCATCATCGCGCAGCCGGACGTGCTGATCCTCGAAGGTCTCGGCTTCCAGCCGCTCTCGCCGCCCCCGCGCGAAGCACACGAACCAGACCTGCTGATCTATCTCGATGCCAGCGAGGACGATCTGCTTTTCTGGTTCCTTGAGCGATTCGTTCGCCTGTGGAATGCCGCGCGGGAGGATCCCTCCTCATTCTATGCGAACTTCCTCCATATGTCCGAGCCCGAACTCATGGAGTTCGCTCAATCCGTCTGGGAGCGGATCAACCTGCTGAATTTGCGCGAGAACATCGCCCCGCTGAAACAGCGGGCCGACATCGTTCTCTTCAAGACCCGCGACCATACCGTGACGATCGCGGAAGACAGGTTGCTCTAACCCCCTAGAGCGTTGGATCGATAAGGTATTTCTCACCCGTCGCCTTGGCGTTGTAGGCGTGCAGGGTTTCCAGATCGAGTGCCTCGGCCAGCGAGATCGTCTTCGTATAATGGCTGGCGAAGGTCGTGTTCAGCTCATCGATCACGCGCTTATACATGCGCGCGCACACTTCCGGAGACGCCTTTTCCAGGAACGGCGTCAGCAAGTAACCGCTGAGATTCCAGGCAAAGCCCACACCTGCCGGCACGATGGTGGGAGACATGTCGAGCCGGCCATAGATATAGACCTGCGTCTCCTGCCCCGATCCGTAGCGGGAGTATTCCTTCATCTTGCGGCTGGCCGCAGCCTCCATCGCGATCAGCAGCTGGCCAGCGAGCGGGCCGCCGCCAATGGCGTCGAACCCCATCGTCGCACCTGTTTCGACCAGACCATTGATCAGGTCTTCCATGAATGTCGGTGAGGTCGAATTGACGATATGCTTGGCACCGATGCCGCGCAGGATCTCCGCCTGCTCCTCTTTGCGCACGATGTTGAGGATCGGTACGCCATCCTTGAGGCAGATCTTGTTCAGCATCTGGCCAAGGTTCGAGGCAGCCGCCGTATGCACGAGCGCCTCATGGCCTTTCGCCTTCATCGTCTCGACAAAAGACAGCGCCGTCAGCGGGTTCACATAGCAGGACGCGCCCTGTTCTGCCGTCGTACCGTCTGGCAGCGCCATACACTGCGAAACGTGCAGTGTACGGTATTGCTGGTACATGTTCCCGCCAAGGCAGGTGACCATCTTGCCGAGCAGCGCCTGAGCCGCCGGGGAGTCGCCTGCGGCGATCACAGTGCCGGCGCCCTCATTGCCAACGGCCAGCGACTGGCCAAGCCGGGCCTTCATGGCGCGCAGACCACCCTCGGGTACGTCAGCCGAAACGGTCGGGCTGTCTTTCGTGCCCCCCTGCACGGCGGTTGACATGTCCGCGCCGCCCACCAGGAGCCCAAGGTCAGACGGGTTGATCGGCGTCCCCTCGACGCGCACGAGCACCTGGTCCGGACCGGGGGCCTTTACGGGGGCGTTTTCGAGCGAGAGTTCCAGCTTGCCTTCCGGTGTCACCAGGGTACGGATTTGCAGGCTTGTCTCGGGGAGTTGATCAGCCATTGGGTATTCCTCTCTAAGCGTTTGAATCTTTGAATCTGTTTTCAGGGTCTTATGATGACTTTACCGACAACTTCGCGGTCGGTCAGCAGGCGCCAGGCTTCGCGCCAGTCTTCCAGCGGGATCTCACGGAAGACATGCGGGTGCACCTTGTCCTCTTCGGCCAATTTGCGGATCGCTGCCTGATTGGCCCGTCCCCGCTCAGGGAACTGGCGGCCATATTCCCCGGCGCGCACGCCGACGACCGAAAAGCCCTTGATGAGCGGCATGTTCACTTTCACTTCCGGAATACGGCCTGACGTGAAGCCAACCACCAGAAGCCGCCCGTCGAACGCGATACAACGCACGCTCTCGTCAAACACATCGCCGCCAACCGGATCGAAGATCACGTCTGCGCCTTTGCCACCGGTCAGCGTCTTGACCTTGTCCCGGAAGCCCTGCGTAATATTGATGCCGTAATCGGCACCGTATTCCAGCACCTTGTCGAGCTTGGTGTCCGAGGCAGACGTCGCAATCACCGTCGCGCCCAGCAGCTTGCCGACATCGACGGCCGCCATGCCGACCCCGCCGCTGGCACCATGCACCAGAAGCGTCTCACCCGGCTGCAGGTTTGCACGCACGACCAGCGCAACATAAGCCGTGATGTAGGCGGCAGGAAATGCGGCTGCCTCGGCGAAAGTGAACGGCTTCGGCTTGGCAGACAGGCTCGCAGCCGGAAGGACCGCGAATTCAGCATAAGCGCCGGTCTTGTTGCCGCCGATCACCTCGTCGCCCGGCTTCCATTCCGTCACGCCTTCGCCGACCGCTTCGATCAGGCCGGCGACTTCCATTCCGAGCGTAAACGGCAGCTCCGGTTTGAACTGGTACTTTCCCTGACTCATCAGGAGGTCCGGGAAGTTCACGCCTGCGGCCTTCACACGGACGAGGACTTCGCCCTTCCCCGGATCCGGCACGGCAATATCCCGCACCTCCAGCCCGGAAAAGTCATCCGTGATCTGGTGACAGACAAGCGCTTTCAAATCGCGCTCCTAAAGCTTTGAATAGACGGTGCGGACCATGTCCGCGATTTCGAGACAGGCCTTGCGCGACCCCGGTGAAATCAGTGTGAAGGCCGTGAACGCATGCGCGAGATGGTCATAGCATTTGTGCATCACCGGCACGCCGGCATCCTTCAGCCGGCGGGCATAATCATCGCCTTCGTCGCACAGCGGATCATGACCTGCCGTAATGACAACGGCGGGCGGCAGGCCATCCAGATGGCCCGTCTGGCCGGGTGACAGCATCCGGTCGGACTTGTCGAAGCCTTCCGGAAGGTACTGCTCCATGAACCAGTCCATCGTGTCGGTGGAGAGCGAGAAAGTCTCGCTAAATTCCTTGCGCGAGGGGAATTCCTCGACGAGATCGATGGCCGGATAGATCAGCAGCTGCATGGCGGGCAGCGGCTTGTCTTCGCGCTGCATTTCCTGCGCGATAATGGCCGAGAAATTACCGCCCATGGAATCCCCGCCCACGGAGGCAACGCCTTCCGGTGCACCGAACTTCGCAGCATTGCGCATGCCCCACTCATAGGCCGCGCAGCAATCGTCGATCCCGGCCGGGAATTTGTGCTGCGGCGCCAGGCGATAGTCGATCGACAGGACCGGGCATTTCACGCGGCTTGCGATGATCGAGCACCAGGCATGGCAGGTTTCCAGATCTCCAATCACGCCCCCGCCCATATGATAGTAGACCATCAGCGGCGCCTTCGGATCCTGATCGTCCGGCCGGTAAATCCGTGCCGGAATCTGGTTCTTGTTCGGGCCGGGAATGGTCAGGTCCTCGGTGCGCACACCCGGCTCGATCGGTGCCGCAACGGAGGCCAGCGTCTCCTTGGTGACGGCCTGGACGGTTTCAGCCGGCAAGCTCGACAGCGGCGGGGCATTGCGACCATTCCAGGCCATCAGTTGCAACTGAGGCTCCAGCGTCCGGCCGCGAATGGTCAGCGGCTTGCCGCCTGCCATTTTCACGAGCAGGCCGCCCGGCAGCTTCATGACGAGCTTGGTGATGGTTTGCTGAAGGCTCATGGCCGCTCCCCTGCTGTATTCTCCGGGGAAGCTTAGACCTGCCGCGCCTCGCTCGCCAAGGGGGCAACAGGCTTACTTCGCGGCAAGCTCCTTCACGCCCGCCATCAGCATGCGAGAGGCAAACTCGGTCGCGCCTTCCACATCGACCGGCCGGCGGAGCAGCATGATCTCACCCATTTCCCGGGCCGTTCCGATCGCGGCGGCCGTGAGAAATTCAATGTCGATATTCGAGGATGTGTCTGCAGACAGGATTCGCTCAAGATCTGACCGGATCTCCGCTGCGACGGCCAGCATTTCCGGCGTATCCACCCGCACGCCGATCAGCGCCATATGGGGTGCCCCCTCGGACAGGGCCTGACGGTTCTCTTCGGCAATGAAGCTGAAATAGGCGTGATAAGCGTCGTGCATGTAATCATGCGCCGTGCGGGCACTGGCGCGGACGTCTTTGAGCATGTGGCGGAAACGATGCGTGGAATCCTCCGCGATCGCTTCGAACACTTCTTCCTTGGACTTGAAGTAGTTGTAGAACGTGCCCGCAGCGAGATCGGTTTCCCGGATAATGTCCCGCACCGTCGTCGCCTCGAACCCGATCCTGGCAAAGACGCGACGTCCGGCATCCAGAATGGCCCGGCGGTTTGCTGCTTTGGAGCGTGCTCTTTTGCCGGCACCCGATGCCGTTTTCACGTCAATTGTCATGAATCGCCGTCCTTACCTGCCCACACCGTGACCCACGGCGTCACCATGTGTCAACTTTTTAACTCTGCAAGGCTGCAATGCATTTCGTTTCAACGAAATCAGGGATTTGCCCTATTGCCAGCCATCGGGCCAATCATCCGGCTGCAGGCGCTATCCGCCAGATCAGGCCTTCGCCGTCGCGGTCACAATCGACCGTCATGAAAGCGCGCTGGGAATGGATCGCCCCGCGCCATATCTCGATCCAGCTTGAGAGCAGATTCTCCCGCTCTGCCCCTTCCAGGCCGCGCGCGATCCGCAAGCCGGTCTGGTACAGGATGGCTTCATCATCTGAGTGTTCCATCCGGGTCTCATCGCCCATGCCTGCAAACATGGCAGCAAGGAACTCCGCCGCCTCCACTGGTCCGCCGTCTGCACCGCCGACAGCATCGGCCATGCGCCGGAAATGCTGCAAGCCCGTCAGACGCGCTGCAAGATGGCAGAGCTCAAGCGCCCGCGCCTGCCCCAGCACATGGACCAGTTCGCGCACACCATTGCGGATATATTCGACGGCATAGTTCCGGTTGGCCTTTGCGAGGCGCTCGGCCGTCCACTCCCCGGGCGGCGGCTCAGGCTGTTTCGCAGGATCGAAAGGCGGCGGGCGCTCATCCGGCGCGAACCGGAGCCGCTCGTCTTCCGAAAGCTCGTGATCGTATTCGCGGAAATAGCCGCAGAGGCCGAACTGGCCGGTCATGTCTTCAGACACGCACACAAAGCCGAGGCGCGGATTGCCGAGCGAGATGCCGTTCTGGCCATACCAGCCGCGCAGGAAGCCCCTGCTCGCCTCGACCGGTACGCCGCAGATCACGGCGCCATCATACATCCAGCGCGGATAGCGGAAGCGCACCCAGGCCTTGGTATCGCTTTCTTCCATATATTCGACGGCCACACCGCCGACGCCATTGGACAGGACATGATACTTTGCGCAGGCAACGGCGTCCGGCTCGCCTTCGAGGCCCAGCTTGCGGAAGGAGGACAGGAACTTGTCCTCATGCTGGCGGCGGAACAGGCGGAACATCCAGTCGCCCACGACTTCCGGCCCTTCACGCGTTGCCACCATCAGTTCGAGGCCCAGCAGGTACTGGTGGTGCAGCTCGGCCTGCGCCTCGATCGCAGCGGTGTTCAGCGTCATGTCAGCCCTACCCTGCCTCGGCCATGGCACCCGCCAGCGGGCCGGTTTCCCCGTCCATTCGCCGCCGGCGGAGCATGTTCATCGCCATGCCGAAGGCGACACGCAGCATGATAAGGATCAGCACGCCAAGCAATGGCTGGCCGAAAGCCAGCATCAGGCCCGCCCCCAGAATGATCGCCACGTGCAGCGTCACGATCCGGCCGTAGGGCGCGAACATTTCGGTCGGCAGCTGCGTCTCGCGATAGCCGCCGCCCACCACGTAATCGACGAGGTAGAAGACAGCGTTCACCGCGATGATCGCCGCGACGAACCACAGCATGTAAGGCCCGGTGCCGAGCGCCCAGTCGACCAATGCCCGCATGCCGTCAAACCCCGGCGCAGGGTCGCCAACCTTGCCGCCCGCAAAGGCGCTGAGGAAGATCCCATGGCCGAAACAGAACATGCCGTAATGCACGGTAAAGAACGGCACCATGAAGGCCGCCACGGCAAGGTTCAGGATATTTGCCGCCACCGTGCCCAGCATGCGCAGGATGGTGAAAGCCCCGATGACCAGGTTCTCCAGCCAGTAGAGCGCGACCAGCGGCACAGCTTTCCAGCCGAAGAACACAACGGCGATGACCGGCAACAGGTCGACCAGCAGGGTCAGCCACGCCATCGGGTCCCGATAGGTCCGGGCAAACAGGTCAGGATCGAAGAAACGGGTCATTCCGGTGCTTTGCCCGCGGGTATGAGATCCGGCAAGGGCTGATCCGTGGGCGAATAGGTGAAGGCATGGCCCGGGCCCCATTCGCCATCATCGCCGAGGAATTCCGAGACACTGGACAAGGTGCCATTCGCATTGATCCGCCCTGTGGAGCGCACTTTGAGAATGTGCGGCAGGCCTTTCACCTCCTCTTCGGCGGTCCAGCTGCCGTCGGGGTTCAGGGTGAATGTTCCGCTGGTGCGGAAATTGGCGCTGGTGATGTAGACATAGTCCAGCACACCCGGAGTCCGGGACAGCTGAACATAGGTGACCCCGCCATAAGAGCCGTCTTCCAGAACATGCCGGTTGACCAGCACGCTGCCGCCAAGGTCCCAATCCCATTCGGAGTAATCCGCAGGCTGGCCGTGTTCCTTGTCGGCGTCGCCCGGCTCGCCGCGCCAACGCGTCCCGGCCAGATCGGCCAGCACGCCGAAGCCATACTCGGCGGCCGGAGCGTCCTGAATTGCCTCAGCTTCTTCAGCCGCCGCCAGCGACGTGGCTGGCCGAACCTGCGCACAGGCCGCGATGGCCAGGACAGCCGCCCAGATCGTGAAACGCCTCGACATGCCCGTTTCCTCCACCCTTTTGTTCTTAATCCGTCAGCTACCGGCCGGATTATAGGCCGGGAACTCAAACGGATTGCGGGGGGCAAGCCCCTTCGACCCTCTCGGATTATTGTAGTTACCGGTCAGGATCTCGAAATGGAGATGGATCGCCGTCGCATTGCCGGACCGGCCCATCATGCCGATTTCCTGCCCGAAGCCGACTTCGGCGCCCGCGCGGATGCCCTGGGCAAAATGGTCGAGATGGGCGTAGCGCGTGTAGACGCCGCCGCCATGATCGATCAGGATCATGTTGCCATACCCCGTCGAGACGCGCGCTTCGAGGATACGGCCAGGGGCCGCCGCATAGATCGGCCCGGCCGGAATGGACTGGAGATCGATCCCGTCATGGCGGCGCTCGGACCGGATACCGAAGCCGGACGACAGGCACACATCGTTCGCCGGCGCCGTCGCCAGGACGATGGAACCGACGACGATGATCGGCTTGTAGTCGACCACCCAGAAATCACTGTCCATGGGCGGCGCGTTGGTCACATAAATCCCCCCGCACGAGCGGAGATAGGCATTTGGCTGGAAGGCGCCCTGCGCGGCCGAGACCTGTGGCGGCCCCGGCGGCGGGGTATAGGTCCGCACCTGTCGCGGCGGGGGCGATGAGGCACAGCCCGCCAGGAAAACAAACGTGAGTGCAGCCCCCAGCAGCTGCCTCATGCGTGAGCCTTTGCGCGTTTCATACCCTTTTCGATCTCCTTCAAAAGGTCCCGGCAGTAGAGGTTGAAGTCTACCTGCATGCGGTGGCGCGGACTGTCATAGAAGTGCCCGAGATGCTCTTTCTCGTCTGCAATCGTGATACGCTCCATTTCCGCAGCATCGGGGAAAGCGTACTCGCCATCAAGGGCGGCCGCGACCAGTTTGGACTGCTGTTCGGCAAAATTCACAAGGGTCGGCAAAGGCTGGGCGAGACCGAGGAAGAAGATCGTCTCGCGGCCTGGCTTCACCATCCGCTTGTAGAGCGGGAAGACGTTTTCCTTCGGGGTCAGGTCATCCTGCTTCAGGAAGGGGAAGGTCACGTTGTAGCCGGTCGCCCAGACAATTGCGTCGATCTTCTCACGCGTGCCGTCGGTGAAGACGACACCGTCGCCGTCCAGCTTTTCGATGCCGGGTTTCGGCGTGATGTCGCCGCAGCCGACACGCGTCAGGAACTCACCTGACACGGAGGGGTGGCCTTCCAGCGGCTCATGATCCGGCTTCGGCAGGCCATAGTCTTCCATCATGCCGATGGTTTTCTTGATCTTGGCGCGGGCGAGCTTGCGGCCGAGGCTCGCCGGCATCCAGGCCGGCAGCACCGCCTTGTCCGCCGGTTTGCCGTCCATGTATTTCGGCATCACCCAGACGCCCCGGCGCATGGAGATGAACAGCTTCTCCGCCAGCGGGCGCTGGGAGAGTTCCGAGGAGATGTCCATCGCCGAGTTCCCTGCCCCGACAATCATCACCCGCTTGCCGCGGAAATCGTACGGCTCGAACGGATCGGTATAGTTGTGGGAGTGGACCTGGTAACCATCGAAATGCCCGGGATAGGTGGGCGTGCGCGGATCCCAGTGGTGGCCGTTGGCGACCACGACAGCATCATATTCCCGCGTCTCGCCGGTCGACAGCGTGACCTTCCAGCGGCCGCCCGGCAGGTCTTCGACATTGGTGACGGCCGTGTTGAATGTGATCGTCTCGCGCAGGCCGAAATGATCCACATAGTCGTGGAAATACTGCAGCAGCTGGGCATGATGCGGAAAGTCCGGCCAGTCTTCCGGCACGGGATAATCCTCGAAGGCGAGGCGCCATTTTGACGTATCGATATGCAGCGACTGGTAACAGGAGGAAGCCCCGTTCGGGTTCTTGTAATACCAGTTCCCGCCAATGTCGTCCGACATCTCGAAACAGTCATAGGGCAGGCCCCGGTCCTTCAGCCGCTTGGCCATCGTGAAGCCCGAACACCCTGCCCCGATAATGCAGGTTTTCGGCTTTCCCGCTCCGTCAAATGCCATTGTTTCCTCCTGACCTCAGGTCATGTGTATGGTCTCTTCCCTCTCGATGTTATCCGAGGCTAATTGCAGGTCAAATGAATGAGGGCCGATATGGAAGATGACGCCACGCCAACCGTCGAACCCTGGCAGGTGATGGGAGAAAACCTGGACATCATGACCGGCGGCATCCCGTGGGGGCGCCGGATGAGCTTCCGCGTCACGAAGCTGGAAAAGGGCCGCGTCTGGGGCGTTCAGCCCTGGAAAGAGCGCCTTGTCGGCGATCCGGACACGGGCGTGATTCATGGCGGCGTGCTGACGTCTTTCCTCGACAATCTCTCCGGCATGGCGGCGAGCTCCTCGCTCGACAAGGCGCGCTTCGTCTCCACGCTGGACCTGCGTATCGACTATATGCGACCGGCCGAACCGCACCGGGAAATCCTCGGGGAGGCGGAGTGCTACCACATCACCCGCAATGTCTGCTTCACGCATGCCTGGGCCTATCATGAGAGCCGGGACAAAGTGATCGCCACCGCCGCGGGCGCATTCGCCATTAACAAGCCACGCCCCATTGAATCATTGAGGGAATTTTGATGTCCGAAGACATTCTCCCGACCCGCGCCGAACAGGTACAGGCCTTCCTGGGCCGCACTCCGTTCGCGCAGGAAATCGGCATGCGCTGCGAAGTCATGGGCGACGAGATGACGGCCATCATGCCGTTCCAGCAGAAACTGATCGGCAATTTCACGATCCAGGCCCTGCATGGCGGCGCCATCGCCGCCTTTCTGGAGCTGACCGCCATGGCGCAGGTCTATCTCGTGACCGAACATCTTGAGCGCCCGCCCCGGCCGATCAATCTGACGATCGACTATCTCCGCCAGGGACACGCGAAGGACACCTATGCCCGCGCGACCATCACCAAGATGGGCCGGCGCATGTGCTCGGTGCGGGCAGAAGCCTGGCAGGACCAGCGCTCAAAGCCGGTCACATCGCTGCTCGCGCATTTCAAGGTCGGTGGCGACTGAGGTGTTGGATAAGGTCCCGTCCGGACCATGAAGAACACCGTGAATAGACCATATATGGACCATTTATACGGGCCGCTTTTTCATGGAAAAGCGCGGGCCAGCGCGAGGTTCCACTGAAGGTCGGCCTCCCAGTTGGCGTCATTCTCTTCCATCAGGGCGAGGCGGACGACGATCAGGTCCCGGCTCGGCACGATGAAGATCGTCTGGCCTTCATGCCCCTGGGCATAGAACGCATCGCCTGCGCCCGGCAGCAGCCAGAAGCCGGCCCCGTAGAAATTTGCCGGCCCGCCCGGCGGCGGCGTGCGGGTCATGTCGACCCAGCCCTCCGGCAGGAGCCGTTCGCCATCCCAGACGCCGTCGCGCAGGTACAGCAGGCCGAGTTTGGCATAGTCGCGCGCCGTGGCCCAGACATGCGAGCCGCCAAGATACGTGCCTGACAGATCGAACTCCGGCTGGGCATCCATGCCGAGCGGCCTGAACAGGACCTCGTCAATCCAGGCAGCCATGGGCGCATCGGCTGGGGAACAGGGTGTCTGCGGAGACGCGCCTTCGCTTGCCGCTTCTGAAGACGCGGTCGAGCACCAGGTGTCGACCCCGATGACATTCTGAAGTGCCCGGCCGACCAGGCTGAAACTGGCCGTCGAATAATTCCATCTTGTGCCGGGCGCATATTTCAGCGGGAAGGAGTCCCGGATATAGCCGACCACGTCGAACCGGCCTGCGCCATACATCATCTGAGCGACGTCATTGGCTTCGAGAATGTCGGACTCGAATTCCAGATATTCCAGACCATCGGTCATGGTGATCCATTGGCGCCATGTAATGGCCGCACGCGGATCATCCTCGGGAAACACGCCGGGCATCGGCGCATCGATATTCTCCACCAGGCCAAGCTGTACCGCCCGGCCAACGAGCGCCGACGTGACCGATTTGGCGAGGCTCCATGACATGTGCCGCGTCCCGGCGCCGAACCCGTCCCGGTAAACCTCTGCCACCAGCCTGCCCTTGTGGACGATCACCACGGCATGGGTCTCGCCGCCAAGATCCCCCCGGTTGCCGACCATGGCGATGTCCAGCAGCTCCTGTATCTCATCGGCATGCTCGGGCGGAAGCACGCCCGTCTCCCACCCCGCTGTTGGCCAGGCCACGCCATCCGGCTGGGCCGGCAGCGGCACAAGCGCCTGTGCCGCGGCAAACGGCGCGGCCAGGCAGGCAAGGCAGATCAGGAATATGTTGCGCAACATGGCGCTTGTCTCCTATTGTCCCGATCCGGACATAGGGGAAAAAAGTGAAACACGTCAAAGCACTTCTGGTCGTGGCAGGTATTGCTGCGTTCTCCGTTGGGTTGATAGCTGTATTTTACCCCAACCAGCAGGCAGCGCATGCGGACTCACTCGCCCGTGCGGAGATTCTGGCTTCCCTCGGCGCCAAGCAGGTCTGCTCCTGCCTTCACATCGCAGAGCGTGACCTGGACAGCTGCGAGGGCGATTTCACCTTCGACATGACCGGCATTTCCTATACGGATGAAAATAATATAACCCGCGCCGTGTCGCATGATGGCCGGGTCAGCGCGCAAGCGAAGTTTACCCCCGGCCTTGGCTGTACCCTGATCGCGCCATGAAGCGCGTCCTGTCCGCCTGCCTCATCCTGATCGGCGGATGCACCGCCGCCCCGGAGACTGCTCCCGGACACCCGCTTGGCTGGATCAGCGGCTGCTGGGAAAATGCGGACGGGGACTATCGCGAAGTCTGGTCCGCGCCCGACCATGGCTATCTGTTCGGTTATGCCCTGGCGCTGAAGGGGGATCAGGTCAGCTTCTTTGAACAGTCCCGCATCGATCCCGGCAAGAGGTTTACCTTCAACGCCTATCCCGCCGGCAAGGGCCCTTCCCCGTTCCGTGAAATCGAACGCGGCGCATCCCACATCGTGTTTGCCGACCCCGGCCACGATTATCCCCAGCGTATCCGCTACGCTCGTGAAGGCGACCGGATGACGGCGGAAATTTCGCTTATGGACGGCTCCCGGGGCCAGGGCTTCGCTTTCCGGCGCTGCCGGGACTGACGCTCACTCGCCCGCTCACTCGCCAAGACGCTGGATCTCTGCCGGCTCACCCGCAAACAGGGTCCGGTATGCCGGCTTCAGCAGAGTCCGGAAATCGGCCTGCGGCAGCGTGATGTGATACGCCCCTTCCGCATACGAACCGATTTCATAGGGCGCATAATGCAGCGCGAGACCGCCCAACTTGCCGGCCTCTGTCGAGGCAATGAGGCTGATATTCCCCGCCAGGACATCCGAGACACTCATGGCATCCTTCGACTCCCCGAGGAACATTTCATAACTGTCCGGAGATCCGCTGCGGGCCGTCTTGGCGCGGGCAACCAATTCATACACTTTCGGGGCAAGCGCGACGGCGGCGGCCTCCTTGTCGGAGAACAGGTCGCCGATGCGCATCCGTTCGCCGGTCTGCGTGTTATAGATACGCCCGTCGGTCATGTAATTGCCATGCGCCCCGCCGGTGTGGGTGTAGATGAAGCCTTCCAGCCCGGCGAGCATGCCGGCGGCGCCGGTCACCTGCCAGTCGATTTTCAGGGCGTAGGGACGGAAATAGTCCGGGTCCACTTTCTGGTAGGTTTTTGCATCTGCCTCCATGGCATCGATGCGCGCCTGCGCGTCGGCCACGATGTCCTGCGCCAGGGCCGGCGTGAAGGAAAAGACCGCTTCATCGATGCTGACGTCTGCGGTCAGAACATCATTGTCTACCACGATCGTGCGCGGCAGGGCCGCCAGGATCGCTTCCGGTGAGTCAGCCGGATTTACCTGTGTCTCCCCGTCCGGCGTATCCGTGCCGGGCAGTTCCGCCACGGGCCGGGTATCGGGTGTGCCCCCGGCTTCCCCTGCCTGCCCGCAGGCGCCAGACAAGCCGGCCATCAGAAAGGCGGCAGAGAGAAGCAGGGTCTGTTTCATCGTCTTTTTCTACAGGCTCAGCAGTTCTGCGTCACCTCCCTGTGCCGTGATATTCACGGTCAGCGCCCTTTCTGCGGCGAAGCGATGGAGATAATGCGGCCCGCCGGCCTTTGGCCCGGTGCCGGAGAGCCCTTCCCCGCCAAAAGGCTGCACGCCGACGACGGCCCCGATCATCGAGCGGTTCACATAGGTATTGCCCACCGGACAGGCCGCACGGACTTCCTTGTAGAAGCTGTCGAGGCGCGAATGCACGCCCAGCGTCAGGCCATAGCCCTTGGCGTGGAGTTTGGCGCCGACTTCATCAATGTCGTCCGGGTCATAGCGGATGACATGCAGGATGGGGCCGAACTTCTCTTCCGTAATCTGATCGAGCGAAGACAGCTCCACCAGCGCCGGGCCGAAGCCATAGCCTTCGCGGCCGATCTGGCCGGCGTCGATCTGGTGGAGGACTTTCGCGCGGGACTTCATGTCTTCGAGGTGCGCTTCCAGCATGTCGCGCGCCTCCGCATCGATGACCGGGCCAATGTCCGTTTCAGGCAGGGCCGGATCGCCGAGCTTCAGCTCGTTCATTGCGCCGATCAGGCCTTCGATCAGATGGTCGGCGGTGGCTTTCGGCAGGAACGCAACGCGCAGTGCTGAACAGCGCTGGCCCGCCGACCCGAAGGCGGAGATGATTATATCGTCCAGCACCTGCTCGCGCAGGGCCGTCGTGTCCACGAACAGGCCGTTCAGGCCGCCGGTCTCGGCGATCAGCGGAATGATCGGCCCGTCACGGTCCGCCAGTGTGCGGTTGATCATGCGGGCGGTGTTCGTGCCGCCGGTGAAGCAGACGCCGGAGACGCGCAGGTCGGACGTCAGCTTCGCACCGACCGTCTCCCCCTTGCCGGGCAGAAGGTGCAGCGCGTTCACCGGCAGGCCAGCCTTGTGGAACAGTTTCACCGCCTCGAACGCGATCAGCGGCGATTGTTCAGCCGGCTTGGCGACGACCGTGTTGCCCGCGGCAAGCGCGGCGGCGACCTGGCCGGTGAAGATGGCCAGCGGGAAATTCCAGGGCGAGATGCAGCAGAAGACGCCCCGTCCGTGCAGGGACAGATGGTTCGTTTCCCCCGTCGGTCCCGGCAGGCGCACGGGCGCAGCGAAATCCTTTTCGGCGCCCATCGCATAGTAGCGCAGGAAGTCGACTGCTTCGCGCACCTCGGCGATGCCGTCATTCAGCGTCTTGCCGGTCTCGCGCGCCATCAGGGCGATGAGGCGCGGCATGTTGCTTTCCAGCGCTTCGGCCATGGCCCGCAGATGGGTCGCCCGCTGGGGCCCGCCCAGCTTGTCCCATTCCGGCTGAAATTTGACCGCTGCGTCCAGCGCGCGATCCATCGCCTCTTCGCTGGCTTCCTTGCAGGCGCCCAACACGGTTTCGGTGTGGAACGGCACACGGCAGAGCTCTCCTCCGCCTGTGTCTGCCTTGCCGGAAACGATGGCCCCGGCGGCGATGGCCGGGCTGTCGCGGAAGACGCGGATCGCCGAGGCGATATCGTCGCGCACATTCTGCTGCGACAGGTCCAGGCCGGAAGAGTTGCGGCGTTCCGGCCCGTAAAGGCGCGGCGGTGTCGGGATGCGCGGGTGGCGGCGTGGACCAGCCTCGACCTTGGTGATCGGATCGGCGACGACCTGTTCGGCCGGCACATCCGGATCGAGGAAGGAGTGTACGAAACTCGTATTGGCACCATTCTCCAACAGGCGGCGGACGAGGTATGGCAGCAGGTCCTTGTGCGCTCCGACGGGGGCATAGACCCGTACGCGATTACCGGCTTTCGCCGCCGCGTAAAGCGCTTCGCCCATGCCATGCAGGCGCTGGAACTCGAACGCGGTGACGCCCATGGAATCCGCCATCAGGTCCACCGTCGCCAATGTGTGGGCATTGTGCGTCGCAAATTGCGGATAGAGGACCGGGCTCGCCTCCAGCAGCTGCTTCGCGCAGGCGAGATAATGGAAGTCCGTCCCCTGCTTTGTGGTGAAGACCGGGAAGTTCGGGAAGCCTTCGACCTGGGCGTGCTTGATCTCGCTGTCCCAATAGGCGCCTTTCACGAGGCGCACCATGAAGCGCTGGCGCGTGTCACCGGCCAGCTGTTTCAGCTTCTCGATCACGCCGCGGGCGCGCTTCTGATAGGCCTGCACGGCAACGCCCAGGCCGGACCAGCCCTTGAGCGACGGCTCACGCGCAAGCGCTTCCATCAGCTTGAGCGAGATCACCAGCCGGTCGGCTTCTTCCGCATCCAGACAGAGATTGATGTTCGCGTCGGCCGCCTGTTTGCAGAGGCCCAGCAGGCCGGGGTAAATCTCTTCCATCACCCGGGCTTCGTTGACTGCCTCATAGCGCGGATGCAGGGCGGAGAGTTTCACGGAAACGCCATTGGCCGCTTCCGGCTTGACGGATTTGTCCTTGCTGGCGGCCACCTGTTCAATGGCACTCTGATAGGCCTTCAGATAGCGTTCGGCGTCAGCCGCGGTACGGGCGCCTTCTCCCAGCATGTCGAAACTGAAATGCGCCGCATCGCCCTGGCGCACCATCCGGCCACCACGCTTCAGCGCATCCTTCACGTTCCGCCCAAGGACAAACTGCTCGCCCATGATCCGCATGGCCTGCATCATGGCGGCGCGGATCACCGGCTCACCGCTTTCGCGGACGAGGCTGGACACGAAGTGACTGGGCCCCTTCTTGGCGGCCGCCGGCACACCGATGACGCGGCCGGTCAGCATCAGGCCCCAGGTGGAGGCATTGACCAGCCAGGATTCCGACTGGCCCTGATGGGCGCCCCAGTTTCCGGAGCGGATCTTCTCGGCGATAAGGTCGTCGCGGGTCTCGGCGTCGGGCACGCGCAACAGCGCCTCGGCAAGACACATGAGAGCAAGGCCTTCCGCGTTCGACAGGCCGAACTCCTCCAGGAAGCTTTCCATCATGCCCTTGCGGCGCCCGGTGGCCCGCGCCGTCTCGACCAGATCGAGCGCCCGCCGCATCGCCGCCTGGCGAAGATCGTCACTGACAGGCGTCTCTTTCAGGAGATCCTCGAGCAAGGCCTCCTCATCAACAAACTTGTTGGAGTCGAGCGCATCCCAGACGAATTGTGTGGCGGCGAGGGCGTCGGTCATAAATGGTGGTCCCTTCTGGCAAAAACTTGGTACAAAAGCAGAATAACGGGGCAGGTCTTATGCCGGTTCCCACCCATCTGGGAAAAAACTATATCGTCTCCACGTATCGAGTGCGAGGGTAGTGGACAGCGAAAGGGGCCTTTACGGTCCCGTGCAAGCCCGCCATGTTGCGCGCGGCTGCGTGGCATTGATGGGAGTCCACATGCGGATCATGCTCGTGACAGACGCCTGGGATCCTCAGGTCAATGGCGTCGTGCGCACCATGAAGCGCGTCATCGCCGAATCCGAGGCGATGGGCCATGAATGGGAAATCGTGCATCCCGGGCAGGGCTTCATGACCATGCCCCTGCCGACCTATCCAGAAATCAAGCTGGCTCTGTTCGCCCGGGGCGAGATCGAGGAACGGTTCAACGAATTCGAGCCGGACGCGGTTCATATTGCGACCGAGGGCACACTCGGCATGGCCGGCCGGGCCATGTGCCTGAAGATCAAACACCCCTTCTCCACCGCCTATCACACGCGTTTCCCGGAATATGTGTCGGCCCGCCTGCCGATCCCGATTTCCTGGGGCTATAATTTCGTGCGCTGGTTCCACAAATATTCCGGCAAGGTCATGGTGCCGACCCCGTCCATGGTGGAGGAATTGCGGGCCAAGAAGTTCATCAATCTCGTGGCCTGGGGCCGCGGGGTCGATACTGACCTCTTCCACCCCTCCCGCCGGATCGAGGAAGGCCAGCCGGGCGACCCGTTCGAAGGTCTGGCCCGCCCGATCTTCCTGAATGTCGGCCGCGTGGCGGTCGAGAAGAATATCGAGGCCTTCGCCGAACTGGACCTGCCGGGAACGAAAGTGATCGTTGGCGATGGCCCACAGCGCGAGGAACTCCAGAAGCGCTATCCGGAGGTCAAATTCCTCGGCGCACGCTTCAATGAAGACCTCGCCACCGTCTATGCCAGCGCAGACGTTTTCGTCTTCCCCAGCCTGACGGACACGTTCGGCCTTGTCGTGCTGGAGGCGATGTCGTCCGGTACGCCGGTGGCCGCCTATGATGCGACCGGCCCGCGCGATGTGATCCCGGGCTCGAATGCCGGAACCATCACGCCGGTCGACGGAGACCTCGCGTCGGGCGCTATCGCCTGCCTGGATCTCGACCGGGAAACCTGCCGCAAATATGCCGAAGGCTATAGCTGGCAGGCCTGCGCGGAGGCCTTCATCGAGAACCTCCAGCCCCTGCCCGCCCCGGCCCGGAAACGCTTCTGGCAGAAAATCCGCCTGCGCCGGCGCAAGAAACCGCTGGAACTGGTCATCCCGCCGCTGCTGGACCTCAGCCCGAAGCCGAAGGATTCCAGCGACAAGCCGGACGACAAGGCCTGAGTCTCAGGAGCAGCGTTTAGTTCTCGGATGCCGCCTTCAGCTCGGCCGCCCTTGCCTGTTCGGTGGCACGGTCTTCATCGGTGAGCGGGATCAGGCCCTTGTCGAGCAGATACCCGTCCGGCCCCATGGCGCCGTCTGACACGAACTCTTCGACGAATTCGGCAATGCCGGGCACAAAGCCGAGGTTTTCCCGCTTCACATAGATGTAGAGCATGCGCGACAGGCCATACTCGCCATCCTTGATGTGCACGAAATCCGGTGTAACGCCGGAGAGCAGCCCCGCCTTCACCCGGTCCGAGTTCTGCTCAAGGAAGGAAAAGCCGAGGATGCCGATTGCCGCCGGTGTCTTGGTCAGGGCCTGAACAACAGCCGCGTCGTTCTCCCCGAAATCGATCCAGGCGCCATCCGTGCGGATCGTATGCGCGCGCTGGAGGAAAGCTGTTTCATCGAGCTGGCTGAGCGCGCTCATCTGCGGGTCTTCCAGCGCGCCATGCTCCATGCCCAGTTCGACAAAAGCGTCCCGCGTGCCCGACGTCGGCGGCGGCCCGAAAACAAGGATCGGCTCATCCGGCAAAGAGGGGCTGACCTCGCTCCAGGACTTGTACGGATTGGGCACGAAACCGCCCTGCCCGTCTGGCAGGTCCTTGGCGAGGGCGCGGTAAAGCTCAGCCTTGGTGATGTCGAAATCCGGCCCGGCCTTCGAATTGGCAATAACAATCCCGTCATAGCCAACGCGGAACTCCGCCGGATTATTCACGCCATTGGCCGCGCACAGGGCCCGCTCGGCCTTCTTGATGGGGCGCGAGGCATCGGAAATGGAGGGCTGCGACGGGCCGGCGCCAAGACAGAACGCCTTGAAGCCGCCGCCTGTCCCGGTCGTCTCGACCACGGGCGTCGGCCATTTGGTGACCGCGCCGAACTGTTCGGCGACAGCCGTGGCAAAAGGCGAGACTGTGGAGGAGCCGACAATCTTGATCTTCTCGGCCTCGACCCCGGTAATCGAGGGCGTGACAATCCGGTCTCCCACTTCCAGTTCCGAAAGGTCTGTTCGTCCGCATGCGGCAGCCAGCAGCAAAACTGCTGCTGTCAGGGCAGGTCTGAAGGCCGGGGGCCACCCGTGCATCATGCTCGATTCCTTCCCAGTGGTGCCCGCATGTATCCGGAATTCTGTATGACTCCAAACATGCTACGCCTTCTTCAATAACTGCTACAGGCCTCGTCAAAGAAGGTTTCATGAAAAATTTCAGTCCGAGGGAAAAAAATTTCTTGCGCCCCCGGAAAATGTCCATTACATGCCCCCTCGAAATAAAGAGATGTGGCGGACACTCTGCGCTAACCCACTCGGTGGGGGCCCCCGTACTAACGCCCAAAGCTGGTTAAAAGCCCTTTGGAGGTTAGGTGTCATGCACTCCTATGCTACCCCAATTCATATTGTTCGTGAGTCCCAGCCGGACGTTCCCGTCTGGTGTTTCCGTCCGGAGCGCGTCACCGCGTCGGCGAAATGGTTCCGTGAGTCCTTCTCGGCCGAGCCGTTCTATGCTGTGAAGGCGAACCCCGGCGTGCACGTGCTCGACGCCCTCTGGGCCGGCGGCGTGCGCAGCTTCGATTGCGCCTCCGATACGGAAGTCGAGCTGATCCGTACACGTTTCCCGACCGCGCGCATCGCGTTCCTGCACCCGGTGAAAAACCGCCGTGCGATCGCCCGCGCCTATAACGAGTTCGGCGTGCGCATCTTCGTCACCGACACGATGGCGGAGCTGAACAAGATCCTCGAGGAAACCGGCTATGCCGACGACCTGACGATCATTGTCCGTGTCGCCGTGTCCTGCGACGGAGCCGCCCTGCCGCTGGCCGGAAAATTCGGTGCAAGCGCTGAAGACGCCGCAGAAATCCTGCGCGAAGCCCGCCGCTATGCTGACGAGCTGGGCGTGTCCTTCCATGTTGGCAGCCAGGCCCTGAAGCCGACCGCCTGGGCAACCGCCATGGCCGACGTGTCGCGGATCATCATCACGGCAGGTGTCACGGTGGACATCGTCGACGTCGGCGGCGGCTTTCCGTCCGTGTACGCTGACAACGCCCCGCCGGCGCTGGAATCCTATGTCGCCATGATCGAGGCCTCGTTCGAGGAAATGTTCGTTCTCGAAAACGCTGAACTGTGGTGCGAGCCGGGCCGCGCGCTGGTCGCCGAGTCCGAAAGCCTGCTGTGCCGGATCGAACTGTCGAAAGACGGCGCGCTCTACATCAATGACGGCTCCTATGGCGCCCTCTACGATGCCGTGCACGAGCGCTGGCAATTCCCGAAACGCGCCATCGCGGGTGACGGCCGCAAGCTGCACGGCATGAAAGCTTACCGCGTCTACGGCCCGACCTGCGATTCGACGGACAAATTCCCGGACGAGATCATGCTGCCGGCCGGTCTGACCGAAGGCGACTATATCGAGTTCGGCAACCTCGGCGCCTATGGCCGTGCCATGTCCAGCCGCTTCAACGGCTTCGGCGAAACCGAAGTGGTGGAAGTGCAGGACGCGCCGTGGCCGAGCCTTTACGGGTCGGTCGGGGCCGAAGTCGTGTCCATCGGGTCCAGAGCCACGCTCTGAAGCTCCGGAAAACCGTATCGCCTGAGGACGAGCGCGAGATCCGCCTCGTCCTCGGGATGACTGGTCAGGAAAGCCTGACCGCCAATGCCGCGCGCCTCGGTCTCTACCGGCAGCACACGGATCGTCTGGCGCGCAATCGCGGCGCCTGAATCGACATAGCTGACAGGCTGGGGCGCGCTGGCGATCAGCTGTCCGCGCACCAGCGGGAAATGCGTGCAGGCGAGCACGATTGTGTCGATCTTCTCCCCGCCCGGCACATCGAACAGAGGTGCCTGCACTTCGACAAACCGGTCGATGGGAATATCCTCGCCGCGCGCATGGGCCTCGGCCAGGCGGACAAGCTCGATACTGCCATGCATGATAACGTGCAGGTGTCCGGCGAATGTCTCGATCAGTTCGGACGTATAGGCCCGGCGGATCGTGCCCGGCGTCGCCAGCAAGCCGATCGTGCCGGTGCGAGTGAGCTGGGCCGCCGGCTTGATCGCAGGCACAGTGCCAACGACCGGAATGTCGAGCACGGCCCGCACCTCTGACAGGGCAAGTGTCGAGGCTGTGTTGCAGGCGATGACGAACACGTCCGGCTTCACCCGATCGCACAGTGCCTTGGCGACTTTCGGCAGGCGCTCGCGCAGAGCCTCGTCGGACTTGTCGCCATAAGGAAAGAAACCGGAATCGGCGGCATAGTGCACGCCGAGCGCCGGGCCGAGCGCGCGGATCTCCTCCGCCACGGTCAGCCCCCCGACCCCGGAATCGAAGACGAGCACCCGCCCGCGGGCAGGAGAGGGAACAAAATTGCCGGGCAATGATTCAGGCATGATGAAAACCTAATCGCATTCGCGAACGGCGAAAACGGGGCAAGCATGAGGCGATGTGAATTGCTTCGCGCCAAGCGGGACCGGCGAACGACCCCTTCAATGCATAAGACTTATGAGAGACCGTAACTTGCTCTTCACCGCTCAATCCCTAAAATGCGAATGATTATCAATTGCGAGTTATGACCCATGATCACCAGCACCCTTGTCCCGACTGCCAAGGCCGAGAAATACATCACCCAGCTTGCCAGGCATTGGGGCCATAAGTTCGAAGTGACTGAAGATGCCGGGACCCGCATCATCAATTTCGGCGCGGCCCGTTGTTTCCTCTCGGCCGAACCGGATGCCTTGAAAGCCACGATCGAAACGCCGTCAGAGGATGCCAGCAAACTGGAAGAGGTCGTCGCCGACCATCTCAACCGATTTGCCCATCGCGAAGGCCCGCTGACGTTCAACTGGACCCGCCTTCCGGCCTGATCCCCCACAGCAAGTTTATTTTGAACCCGCCCCCAAACATGCTTATTTGAGCCGGAATGCCGCCTGGATGACCGGGCGGCTCAACCGGCTCGGCGCATGATCATTCTGAGATCCTTCTTCCTGGCAGGCCTTGCCATGTTCTTTGCGGCCCAGCAGGCGCTCTGCGCCTGTGAAGCGCCGCGAGCGCCTGCGCCGGTTGCAATGGAGATGGCGCACAGCATGCCGGCCGGTCATGCCTGTGACGAAACCAAAGCGCCGCACCATGACAAATCGGCTTGTCCGCATTGCAATGCTGACCATGACCTGATCGCCAAGGCCCCGCAGGCGATGGCCACCCCCCTGCTGCCTGTCAGCACGGCGCCGGCCCTGTTCCTGCCGTCCGAGGCATTCAGAGTCTCAGCGCCGCCGATGCGGCCACCGAAATACATGCTCTACCAAGCGTCCGGCCCGCCACGGCTGACGCCGCTCCAGCTGAAAACACGCTTCCTGAATTGAGACCGGCCCGGTGGGCTGCACCGTCTGTGCGCCTGCCCGTGATGCCTGTTCCCCTCAATTCAGAAGGATTCTTCCCATGTTCAATCGACGGCATTTCCTGCAGGGCAGCGCCCTGATGGGGCTTTCGTCCCTGCTGCCCGCCTCGCTGCTTCCGGCCTGGGCCCGCAGCGCCAGCGACGGTAATACCGGCCTCGCACCCACCACGGCGACGGAGTTCAATCTCTCGGTCGGCCGCTTTCCGGTCCGCATCGACGGACGCGCGGGCGAAGCGGTGGGCGTGAACGGCACCCTGCCCGCACCGCTGATCCGCTTCCGTGAAGGCGACGAGATCACGCTCAATGTGACCAATACGCTGGATGAGGACACCAGCATCCACTGGCACGGCCTGCTCGTGCCGTTCCAGATGGACGGCGTGCCAGGCGTGACCTTCCCCGGCATCCGGCCGGGCGAGACGTTCACCTACAAATATGCCGTGCCGCAATCAGGCACCTATTGGTACCATTCCCATTCCGGCCTTCAGGAGCAGGAAGGCGTCTACGGCCCGCTCATCATCGACCCGCATCATCACGACCCGGTCAGCTATGACCGCGAATATGTGCTGGTCCTCTCCGACTGGAGCTTCGAGAGCCCTTACCGGATCTTCGCGAAGCTCAAGAAGATGAGCGATGCCTATAATTTCCAGCAGCGCACCATGGGCGACTTCCTGAAGGACGCGCAGGAACGCGGCCTCGGTACCGCCTGGGACGAGCGCGCCATGTGGGGCCAGATGCGGATGTCGCCGCGCGACATCGCGGACGTGACGGGCGCGACCTATCACTATCTGATCAACGGCCACGCGACCGCTGACAACTGGAACGGCGTCTTCCAGCCGGGCGAACGCGTGCGCCTGCGGATCATCAACGCCTCGGCCATGACGATCTTCAATGTCCGCCTGCCCGGCCTGCCGATGACCATCGTCGCGGCCGATGGCCTGAACGTGCAGCCGCTGGAAGTCGACGAGTTCCAGATGGGGGTTGCCGAGACCTATGACGTGATCATCGAGCCGAAGGACGACCGCGCCTATGCCTTCGTTGCCGAGAGCATCGACCGGTCCGGCCAGGCCGTCGCGACCTTCGGCCCCCGCCCCGGCATGCGCGCCGAAGCCCCTGCCCTGCGCGCTGTCCCCACCCTCACCATGAAAGACATGGGTATGGATCATGGGAGCATGGATCACGGCGCCATGGGGCATGGAAACATGGACATGAGCGGCAAGGAGATGGGCGACATGGACCACTCCATGATGGACCATTCGAAAATGGACCACGCCGCCATGGGACACGACATGAGCGAGATGGACATGACGGGTCACGAAGGCCACGACATGGGCGGCATGGAAATGGACCACTCCGCACACGGCATGACCGAAGACGCCAGCTGGCCCGTTGAAAAGAAAGACATCAAGCGCGGGCCCGGTGTCGCGAATGTCGCCATGATGCCGATGAGCCGTCTCGACGAGCCGGGAATCGGTCTTGAGAATGTCGGCCACCGCGTGATGCGCTATTCCCAGCTGCGCAGCCTCGACCGAAATCCCGATCTGCGCCCGCCCGGCCGCGAAATGGAGATCCACCTCACTTCCAACATGGAACGCTATATGTGGAGTTTCGATGGGGTGAAATTCTCCGAGGTAACCGAACCCATCATCTTCCATGAAGGCGAGCGCCTGCGCGTGACGCTGATCAACAATACGATGATGCCCCACCCGATCCACCTGCACGGCATGTTCTTCGACCTCGTCAATGGCGGCGGAGATCACAAACCGCGCAAGCATACCGTGATCGTGAAGCCGGGGGAAAAACTCTCCTTCGACGTCTCGGCCGATCATGTCGGCGACTGGGCCTTCCACTGCCACCTGCTCTACCACATGCATGCCGGCATGATGCAGGTCGTTTCCGTCCTGCCGTCCACGGACAAGAAACCGATGGATCATGAGCACATGGATCACGAGATGATGGACCACGACATGCCCATGGAGCACGAAATGCCAATGGATCACGACATGATGGATCATTCCGCCATGGGCCATGACAAGCACGGGGAGATGAAGTGATGCACAGGACGCTTTTTTCCGCATTCGCCGCGCTCGCCATCGCAACAGGTGCCTCGGCGCAGACGCACGACCAGCATGGCGACGCTTCAGGGGACAAGCCCTGGTCGCAGGCCGACGCCTATTTCGACCCGGCGGAAATGGATGCCGCCCGCGCGCATGCGCAGGGTCATTCCGGAGACACGCCATTCGCCATGGTCCGGTTTGACCGGCTGGAAGCTCAGTCCTCTGATGGAGAAACCGTCGGCGTCTGGGATGCCGATGCCTGGTATGGCGGTGACATCAACAAGGTCTGGCTGAAAACCGAAGGCGAATACTCCTTTGAGGAGAACGACCTGGAAGAGGCCGAAGTCCAGTTGCTCTGGTCCCGCGCCATCTCCCGCTACTTCGATCTTCAGACCGGTGTGCGCTATGATTTCGAACCGGATGGCCTGGCCCATGCCGTTCTGGGCGTGCAGGGCCTCGCCCCCTACTGGTTTGAAGTCGACGGCGCCGCCTTCCTCAGCGAGGAAGGTGACCTCACCGCCAGTTTCGAGGCGGAGTATGAGCTGCTCCTCACCAACCGGCTGATCCTCCAGCCACGGCTGGCAGCGGGCTTTTCGGCACAGGACATTCCGGAGCGGGAGCTTGGCTCTGGCCTGACGAACCTGCAGGCCGGCCTGCGCCTGCGCTACGAATTCGTCCGGGAATTCGCGCCCTATATCGGGGTCGAACACAGCGCCAGCTTCGGCCGGACGGCTGATCTGATCGAAGCTGCGGGGGGCGAGGCGGATGAGACACGCTTCGTCATCGGCATCCGCACCTGGTACTGATCCGGCGGCTCCAGCCTGACTTCATGACGCAGACCTCTTTGATTTTACTGAATTAAAGGGGTCTGCCTCGCCTTTGGCATGAGTCTTGTTGTGCATTGCAGCATAGAGGCGTACTGTTCCGGCAAGAAAAGGGAAGCAGGACTGATGGAATACTGGCTGATGCCTTGGCGCGCGACGCTGTCCGTTGCGGCCGCAACACTCGAAACCTCCCTGGTGATGCAGAAGAGCTTCGCTGGACTCACCGGCCTCGGCGGGTTCGAAGCGATGGACGAAAACCGCCTGCGCGATGCTTTCCATGCGGCTGCCGACGTCAATCTGCGCCGCTGGGGCGATACAGCAGAAATGCTGCAGAACCTGCCGGCCTGGTACCGGGACCTCGGCCGCATGCCGGGCGACCTGATGACGGACTGGTTCGACGCCCATCACCGGACCGCCAGCGCCGACTGATCCGATTTATCCCCTCAGGCGTCTTCGGCCTTGCGGCGCATCGCCGGGAGCCAGACAGCGAACGCGGACCCCTGCTCCATCACCGTCTCCACCGCCATGCCGCCGCGATGGTGCGCCATGATGTGCTTCACGATGGCGAGGCCGAGCCCCGTGCCGGTGATCTTGCCGCCGCGGCTCTGGTCTGTGCGGTAGAAACGCTCGCCGAGGCGCGGCAGGTGCTGGCGCTCGATGCCCGGGCCTTCATCTTCCACACGGATCCAGACCGCCGGCTCGCCCGGGCCCGGCCTGTTGACCGACTGTAGCAGCGTCATCCGCTCGCCCTTTTCCCAGACCTGGCCGGACTTCGCCCGTGCCTCGACCGTATCCGCCGCCGCGCCATAGGTGACCCGGACCGTGCCGTCCTTGCGGCAATATTTGATGGCATTGGAAATCAGGTTCTCGACCACCTGGATCAGTTCGTCCCGGTTGCCGATCACCGGAAGCGCCTCATCGGTGCCGGACACGACCAGTGTCACGCCGCGTTCGTCCGCCATGCCGCCCAGCGCCGCGGCGCCTGAGGCCAGCACGTCCTGCATGTCCACCTTGTCGCGCGGCGCGACCTGTTCGGACGACTCAATCCGCGACAGGGATAGAAGGTCCGAAATGAGGCGGGACATGCGCTCGGATTCCACGGCCATGATGTCCAGGAAACGGCCCCAGCTTTCCGGGTCGTCCTTTGCCGGGCCGCGCATTGTCTCGATGAAGCCGGACAAGGCGGTCAGCGGCGTGCGCAATTCGTGGCTGGCATTGGCGATAAAGTCAGACCGCGCGCGGGCGGCGCGTCTTAGCGGGGTCAGGTCTTCCAGCACGATCAGCACCCGGCCCGCATCCAGCGGCCGGGAGACATGCGCCCGCCAGGTTTCATTCGGCCCGGCATCGACATCCACCGCCAGCGGCGCATCAACCTGAGTGTGAATCGCCTTGTCGATGGCCGAGAGCAGCGCCGGGGACCGGATGACCGTCGAGGCGCGCGGGCGGACGCGATTGTCGAGGCGCAGAATGTCCTCCGCTTCGGCATTGAAAGCGACGATCCGTTCGTCGAGATCGATCTCGAAGGCCGGCAGCGGCAGGGCCTTCAGCGGAATGGATGCCGTCGATGGACCGGGTACGACATTGTCAGTGGCGCCGTCGACCACGGCCGAGGCGGGCAAAACAGTCGCCGACCCGACATAATAGGCCCAGGCGACAGCCCCCGCCGCGATCAGGGCAGCAGCCGATTCGATCAGTCCAATGGAACCTGTCACCAGTAGCAGGACCAGAACCGCCGCGAAGCACGATATAAGCACGATAAAGTCACGGACCCGTAGGGTCGTGGCACGGCGTATGCCTCTCTCGGCCCCCTTCTGGGTTGTGGTTGAAAGCACTTCAGTCATGCGGTTTCCCGGTGGGATTCCTTCCACACACTCGTAGGTTTTAGGCGCTATCGCGACAGCGGGAAGATGCCAAGCCCTCCCGGGCGCGCTGCGTCAGCTGGTGGCATTTCCTGACCTGCATGTAATTATTGAAAATCGATAATTTCTCATTGACAGTCGAGTAGAGCAAGCGTAACGCACTGCTTATACTAACGGGAGCAATGCCCAAGGCATGAAACGATCAATCCTCTTCGCGGGCACGGCAATTCTTGCGGCGTGCGCCTCTTCTCCGGCAAATATTGGCGGTCTTGCGGGCGAACCCGTTGATTTCTTTGCGCAAGCTCCGGACGCCCCGGCAGAATGGACCGCGAGCGGCGTGGCCGGCAAAGCACCAAAAGGCGACTGGTTGACCCAGTTCAACGACCCGGTGATGATGTCGCTGGTTGCCGAAGCGCTGGAAAACAACCCCACACTGAAATCCCGCGCCGCCACGATGCGCGCCGCAGAAGCCGCCACCCGGACAGCACGTTCCGCCGGCCGGCCCGGCCTCAGCGCCTCGGCGACCGCCGGCGGCAATTCCGTGGGTGTCGAAACCGCGACCGGCACGACCCGGACAGAGAGCGAAATCTATGGTGTCGGCCTGGATGCGAGCTGGGAGCTGGACCTCTGGGGCCGCATCGGCGCGTCTGTGAATGCCGCTGAAGCTGACTATGCCGCCTCCGAAGCCGATCTGGCCGCGGCAGAACTCTCCCTGGCAGCCCAGACTGCTATCGCCTGGATCAATCTCAACGAGGCAATCGCGCAGGAGCGCGTGGCCGAGCTGACCTATGATGCCCGCGACCGTGTCCGCCTCCTGACCGAGCGCCGCTTCCAGCGCGGCCTGGTCGATGCCCTCGACGTGCGCACGGCTCGGTCCGCGCTGGCCAATGCCGAGGCCGCGATCGCGACCCGCCGGCAGATCACCGGGGAAACAGCCCGCCGCCTCGAAATCCTGCTCGGCCGCTACCCGGCCGCAGAGATTGCCGCCCCCGCGGAACTGCCGTCGCTTGGCCCGCTGGAGCCGGAAGGCAACCCTGCCCTTCTCCTGTCGCGCCGTCCGGATATTGCTGCCTCCGAGGCCCGGATCGAAGCAGCAGGCATGCGGGCTGAAACCGCCCGGCTGGCCATGCTGCCCTCCCTCACACTGAGCGGCAGCGTGTCGACCACTGAATCCGATCTCGCCGATGCGTTTGACCCGGAGCTCATCGCGGCACGTCTGGTGGCCAATCTGATCGCGCCAATCTTTACCGGCGGCCGGCTGGATGCCCAGCGCGACGCGGCCGTTGCACAGGCTGAAGCGGCCGTTGCAAATTATGCCAATACCGTCCTGTCTGCCTGGGGCGAGGTCGAGAATGCCATCGCGGCCGATCAGTATCTCGCAGAGCAGGAACAAGCCCAGGCCCGCGCTCTTGAGGAAGCCCGCCTTGCCGAAGACCTTGCCCTGCGCAAGTACACGACCAGCGGTACACTGACGATCTTCAACCTGATCGATGCCCAGACGCGGCGCCTGACCGCGGAAAGCCAGCTGATCTCGGTCAGCGCCAATCGCGCCACCAACCGTATTTCGTATCACCTCGCCCTCGGCGGCGGATTGCCGGTCCTGACCGCCTCGACCGCAACGACGCCTACCGAAGCCGCCGCAGAGTAAGCCCCAGGAGTCCCGCCCCATGGCCCGTATCATCGCCATTGCCGCCCCGATCGCCATCATCGCCGTCCTCGGTGTCGGTGGAGTTGCTGTCCTGTCAGCGCTCAAGCCGGAACCGGAAAAAGCTGAGGAAGCCCGCATCGGCCTCAACGTGTTCGCAGAGAAAGTCCGCAAGGGCGATCTTCAGATCACGGTCGAAGCGCAGGGCGAAGTGCGCCCGCGCCGGGAAATCATCGTGGCGCCGCAGATTTCCGGCCGGATCGCCTATGTCTCCCCGGACTTCATCGATGGCGGCTTCATCAAGCAGGGCCAGCTACTGGTCCGCGTGGAAGCAGCCGACTATGAACTCGCCGTCGTGCGGGCCCGGTCCGGCGTCGCCTCTGCCGAACAGGGGCTGACGCGTGAAATCGCCGAAGCCGAACTTGCCCAGCAGGATATTGAAGATCTCGGCATTACCGACGTCTCGCCGCTGGCCCGCCGCGAACCCCAGCTGGCGCAGGCCCGCGCCGCGCTGGACGCTGCCAAGGCGCAGCTCAAGGATGCAGAACTCGCCCTGGAACGGACCGCCGTCTACGCGCCGTTCTCCGGACGCGTCTGGGAGCGCGATGTGGATATTGGCCAGGTCGTCGCCACCGGTCAGTCCCTCGGCCGGATCTTCGCCAATGATGTGGTCGAAGTCTCGCTGCCGCTGGACGATGAAGAGATGGGCCGTCTCGGCCTTCCCCTCGCCTTCGCCGCCAGCGATGCGCAGCCGGGTCCGAAAGTCGACTTCAGCGCCGTGGTTGGCGGGATCGAACGCCACTGGACCGGCGAAGTCGTCCGGACGGCCGCCGCCGTCAACTCTCAGACGCGCCAGATCAATGTGATCGCCGAACTGAAAGACCCCTACGGCAAAGGCGCCGATGACGGGGCGCCGATGGCCCCCGGCCTGTTCGTCAATGCCGTGATTGAAGGCAACACGATCCCGGACGTCCTGATCGCGCCGCGCGCGGCCCTGCGCGGCGAGGACCGGATCTTCATCGGCAATGCCGACAAGGGCACGCTGTCGATCCGCACGGTCGACCTGATCTATTCCGATACGCACGGGGCCTATGTCCGGTCCGGCATCGAAGCCGGCGAGTTCGCCATCACCTCCCCGATCCAGGCCGCTTTCGACGGCATGAACGTAACGGTGATGGAACGCCAGCCTGACGGCACCATCAAGACTTACGAACCGACGGAAGACACGTCGGACGCAGAAGAAACCGAGGAAACAGCCATGCGTCTCTCCAGCGCCAAGGGAGCCTCTGAATGAACGGGATCGTCGCCTGGTTCGCCCGCAACGCCGTTGCCGCGAACCTCCTCATGATCGTGTGCTTCGTCGGGGGCATCTTCGGATACACCGCGATGGAACGGGAAATGTTCCCGATCGGCACGTTCAACGGCGCAACCGTTTCGATGTCCTGGCCGGGCGCCTCGCCGCAGGATGTCGAGGAACAGATCGTCACACGGATTGAAGAAGCCGTGGCCGACCTGGATGGCGTGAAACGCATTACTTCCACCGCCGCCGAAGGCTCCGGCTGGGTCAACATCGAAGGCCAGAACGACATCGACATGATGGAGTTCCTAGACGAGGTGAAGCTGCGCGTCGACCAGATCAACAATTTGCCTCAGGCGGCCTTCCAGCCACAGGTACGGCGCTGGGAGCAGCGCGGGCAATTCATGGGGCTGGCCATTCACGGCAAGGTCGATGGCCGTGAGCTGAAGCGTCTCGGAGACCGGGTCCGCGATGACATCGCCCAATTGCCGGGCGGCGAGCTTGCCGAACTCCAGGGCACGCTGGACGAGCAGGTGAATATCGAGATCACAGAGGAATCCCTGCGCCGTTTCGGCCTCAGCTTCGGCGATGTGGCCAATGCGATCCGCCAGTCTTCGCTGAACTCCTCCGGTGGACGGATCGAGTCCTCCACCGGGGACGTCGCGATCACCGCCCGCCAGCTGGCGGATACTGAAGACCAGTTCAACAAGATCATCATCCGCCAGACCACGGAACAAGGCACGGTCCGCGTTGAAGACGTTGCCAATGTCATCGACGGTTTCGTGTCGGACAAGTTCAGCGCCCTTTACGGTGGTGAGCCGACGGCCTTCGTTATGATCCCTGCTCCGGACAAGATGGACGTCGTCAAATACACAAAGGGCTTCCGCGACTATGTGGAACGCGCCAACGACCCCAAGAGCGGGATTCTGCCGCAGGGCGTCAAGATCGACATCCTCTGGGACGATTCCGAAGCCTTCAACGACCGCATGAACCTGATCATGTCATCTGCCCTTCAAGGTGCGGTGCTGGTGCTGATCGTCCTCCTGCTGTTCCTGCGCCCGATGGTGGCCTTCTGGGTGACGGTCGGCATCATGACCGCGTTCGGCGGGGGCATCCTGATCCTTCCCTATCTGGGCGTCTCCTGGAACATCCTGTCGACCTTCGCCGTGCTGCTGGTGATCGGTGTGATCGTGGATGACGCCATCGTGGTGGGGGAGAATATCCACAGGGAAGTCGAAAGCGGCCGGCGTGAAGGTATCGACGCGGCCATTGTCGGAACGCAGATGGTTCTGAAGCCGATCATCTTCGGCGTCCTGACCACGATCATCGCCTTCCTCCCCTGGGCCTTTCTCAGCGGGCCGGAACGGCAGTTTACTCAGCAGATCACCTTTGTGGTCGTTGCGGCGCTCGCCTTCTCGATCATTGAATGCATGCTGATCCTGCCGGCCCACCTTGCCCATATGAAAAAGCAGAGCTTTGACGGGGCGAGCGGCGCGCTGATGCGTGTCCAGCGCCGGATTGCGGACAGCCTGCTCTGGTTTGCCAACAATATCTACAAGCCTGCGCTCGAGTTCGCGCTGAAGTTCCGCTATGCGACGATGGCCCTTTTCTTCTGCCTCTTCTACCTGGCCTTCAACCTGTCAGCCTTGAAGATCGTGCCGTTCAAATTCATGCCCGAGATCGAAGCTGACCTGATCCAGGTGCAGATCGAAATGCCCGACGGTACGCCGTATGAGCGCCTCGTCCAGGTACGCGACCAGCTGCAGGCTGGCATCGAGGTCAGTGAACAGCAGACCAAGGAAGAACATCCCGAAATCAAGGATGGCCTGATCCGCGACGCCTCCGTCATCGCCTATGGCACCAATGTTCGCGCCTTTGTCGGCCTCGCAGCGCCGGAAGACCGTCCGGACACGATCCGCTCCAAGGATCTTGCCGAATTGCTGCGTGCGAATGTCGGCGAGATTCAGGATGCCGAAGAGATCAACTTCGCCTTCACATTCAATGATAATGACACCGGCGTCCGGTTTGCCCTCAGCAACCAGAACCTCGACCGCCTGCGCGAAGCCGCCGAAACGGTGAAGGCCCAGCTGGCGACCTATTCCAATGCCTATGACATTGGCGACAACCTTTCTTCGGCTGCCGAGGAGATCCGGATCAGCATGAAGCCGGGGGCCGAGACCCTGGGCGTTACGCTGGCCGATGTTTCCCGTCAGCTGCGCCAGGCCTATTATGGTGAGGAAGTCCAGCGCCTGCCCCGTGACGGGGAAGACGTCCGCGTCATGGTGCGCCTGCCGGAAACCGCTCGTGAGGATCTCGACAGCCTGAACTCCCTCCGTGTCCGGACTGCAGATGGCCGCGAGATTCCCGTCACCCAGGTCGCCGACTTCTCCTACGCGCCCGGCATCAACCGCATCCAGCGGCGCGACCGGATGCGCTCGGTTTACGTCTTCGCCGAAGTCAAGGGCGAAGGCGGACGCGGTGAGATCATGGCGGACATGGAATCGAATTTCTGGCCGGAATTCCAGAAGCAATTCCCGGACGTGAAACGCGGCGAAGCCGGTGGCTTTGAAGAAGAAAACCAGTTCATGAGCGAGATCGGCCGTCTGTCGCTGATGGCAATTGGCGCCATGTACATTCTTCTGGCGATTGCCTTCCGGTCTTATGCCCAACCGCTGCTCCTGATGATGGCCTTGCCTTTCGCTTATGCAGGCGCGCTGTTCGGTCTCTGGTTCTTTGACACACCGATGGCACTGTTCTCCTTCTTCGGCATTGCCGCCGCAGCGGGGGTCGTGATCAACGACAACCTGGTGCTGATCGACTATGTCAACAAACGCAGGGATGAAGGCGCCGGTGCCGTTCAGGCCCTTGTGGATGCAGGTGTCTCGCGCTTCCGGCCGATCCTCCTGACATCGCTGACCACTATGGTCGGGATCCTGCCTCTGCTTTCACAGCGTTCTGTTCAGGCCCAGTTCCTGAAGCCGATGCTGGTGGCGCTCGGCTCAGCCGTCGGGTTTGCGATCTTCATCACGCTGTTCCTGGTGCCGGCGATGTACGTCATCGGTGCAGAGGTCAAACGCGTGTTCGCCTGGACCTGGGGCGGGCAGCCATTCCGCCATATTGGCGACGGCTACTCCGGCCATGTCACGATCGATGAAGAAGAACTGATCGGCACAAGCGGAGGTCATGACAGCGACAGTGGCAGTCCGCCTATGGCGCCGGCTGAATGATCTGCTACCAATTTATCATGAGACATGCCCCTCGCTCGTTGCGGGGGGCATGAGATTTGAGCAAGGAGAGACTCAGGATGAAACACCTTCTGATCGGCACCGCCGCAATCGCGCTGCTGGCCGGATGCGCACCGAAAGCGTCTGAACCCGCTGAGGGCGACAAGGTCGCCTTCGTTGAAACCACCCCACCGGTCGCAAACGAAGACGGTAAATTCGAAACCAGCGAAGGCCTCCTCCTGTCAGCGCCGGACTACTGGGGCAGCTGGGGAATCGACCTCAGCGTTCAGAATACGGACATCTCTCCGGGTAGCGATTTCTATGCCTGGACGAACGGCAAATGGCTCGACTCCTTCGAGATTCCGGCAGACCGTTCCCGCTACGGGTCGTTCGACCTTCTCGCGGAAAAGTCCGAACAGCGCGTGCGTACCATCATCGACGACCTGGCTGCTGAAAAGCCGGCCCTCGATACGCCGGAAGGCAAAATCGGCGCGTTCTACAACGCCTATCTCGACACCGATGCCATCAACGCAGCCGGGCTCTCCCCTGCCCAGCCCTATCTGGACAAGATCAATTCGGTGCAGTCGCTTGACGATCTCGCGGTTATTTTCGCAACGCCGGGGTTCAGCTCGCCATTTGGCGGGTTTGTCTTTGCCGACGACAAGGATCCCGACACGAACATTTTCCAGATGCGCATTACCGGCCTCGGCATGCCGGACCGCGATTACTATCTGAAGACCGATGACAAGTCGGTGGAACTGCGCGCCAAATATCTCGACCTGCTGACCTTCATGCTGGACAAGGCCGGCTATGAAGACGCCGCCGGCGAAGCGCAAAAGGTGCTGGACCTGGAAACCTCCATCGCCAAGGCAGACTGGGACCGCGCGCTCTCCCGCAATCCGGAAATCACCTATAACAAGGTGACGCGTGACGAGCTTGTCGACATGGCAGGCGACTTCCCGCTGATACGCGCCTTCAACACGATGGGCGTGGGCGGCGAAAAAGACTTCCTCGTCGCAGAAGTGCCTCCAACCCAGGAAGAACTGGATGCGGCCGGCATTTCCGCCGAAGACGCGGCCAAGCTGGGTGGCGGTTTCCCGGAAATGTTCGACATCGTCACCGAAACGCCGCTGGACACGTGGAAAGCCTATCTCACCGCTCATTTCCTGTCGGATTTCTCCAGCGTGCTGCCGGAAGACATCGATGCAGCTGACTTCGCCTTCTACGGCACGGCCCTGCGGGGCCAGCCGGAACAGCGTGAACGCTGGAAGCGCGCTGTGAGCGCGACCCAGGGCACGCTGGGCGAGGCCATCGGCAAAGTGTTCGTCGAGCGTTATTTCCCGCCGGAAAACAAGGCTGCCATGGATGACCTCGTGGCCAATCTGCGCAAGGCCATGGCTGCAAACCTCGAAGACCTCGGCTGGATGAGCGAAGCGACCAAGGTAAAGGCCGAAGCCAAGCTCGACGCCTTCACGCCGAAGATCGGCTACCCGGACGAGTTCGAAACCTATGATACGCTGGTGGTCGGCAACAATGCGCTCGACAATGCCATCGCGTCGCAGAAGTGGCAGACTGAGGACAATATCGCTGACCTCGGCCAGCCCGTGGACCGGACACGCTGGTTCATGACGCCACAGACCATCAACGCCTACTACAATCCGTCCTTCAACGAGATTGTGTTCCCGGCCGCGATCCTGCAGCCGCCCTTCTTCAATATTTCAGCAGACCCGGCCGTGAACTATGGCGCCATCGGCGGTGTCATCGGACACGAGATGGGGCATGGGTTTGACGACCAGGGCGCCAAATATGACGGCGAAGGCGTGCTCAAGAACTGGTGGACGGAAGAAGACCTCGCCGCGTTCCGCCAGCTCGGCGATGCGCTGGCCCGGCAATATTCGGCCTATTGTCCGCTGGACGACGGCGAAACCTGTGTGAACGGGCGCCTGACGCTGGGCGAAAACATCGGCGACCTCGGCGGGCTTTCCCTCGCCTACCGCGCCTACAAGATGTCCCTGAACGGCAAGGAAGCGCCGGTGATCGACGGTCTGACCGGCGACCAGCGCTTCTTCATGGCGTGGGCCCAGGTCTGGCGCGCCAAATACCGGGACGAGGCGACCCGGCAGCAGATGCTGTCAGACCCTCACTCCCCGCCTGTCTATCGCGTGAACGGCGTCGTGCGGAACCTGGATGAGTGGTACGAGGCGTTCGATATTCAGCCGGGAGACCCGCTCTACCTGCCGCCGGAAGACCGGATCCGAATCTGGTAGCCCAGGTACGAAATGTCGCAAACTGAAGGCGGCGCTGCAGAAGGCGCCGCCTTTCGCGTGTTTGCTCAATGAGATATTAAGGCTTTCGGTTCACATCTTGCGAGACAGGGTGGAGTTGGTCAGCGATTTGGAGCGCACAAACGACGCCATGGCTATAAAACCGCGCCTTTTTGGGACGAAAAAGCCGGATGGTCCCGATCTGGGACGCATTCAGCGCACGCTCCAGCAATCCAACATACCGATCGCATCACGCACCGATCACCAGAATCTGTCGCGTGAGAAACGCGCCCAAGTGTACCGTGAGGCCGCTGTGGCCTATGATTCCGGCTATCGGCGCAAAGGCGTTGTGCTGGACTATACTGCCAAAGGTGCGCGTCTTCGGTTTCCAACAAATGAGAAACTGCCGCCCACCGTGTACCTGTATGCGAGGGCGGTTGGTCTGGAAGGCCCCGCCCGGGTGGTGTGGCAACATAATTCCGAAGCCGGTCTCGCCATGGAGGTCTGACCCCCTTTCCGGGTGGTTTTACCTCCTCAACCAGCGCGTTTACCCCTTTTCAGAGTTGCTTTTCGGCACGCTTTCGGCCCCGTCTCAGTTTGCCGCACCTGATCTGACCTTTGGTCGGGCTTGACGTGCCCCCTTGTCAGGCGCTTTGTGCCTTCCGAAGTAAACAGCACGCAGATGCAGCAAGGAGACGCATATGGCTGATCAGGATCCGGTCGTAATCGTAGGCATGGCCCGCACCCCGATGGGTGGCCTTCTCGGAGACCTCGCCGGTTTCAGCGCGAATGAGCTTGGCGCCATTGCGGTCGAAGCAGCCGTGAAGGAAGCCGGCCTCGCCCCGGGCGAAGCCAATGAGATCATCATGGGCAACTGCCTACCCGCTGGACAGGGTCAGGCCCCTGCCCGCCAGGCTGGCTTCAAGGCCGGTCAGGACAAAGGTCTCGAAGCCGTCACCATCAACAAGATGTGCGGCTCCGGCATGCAGGCCACCGTCATGGGCCGTAACGCCATTCTCGCAGGCGACGCAAACATCGTGATCGCGGGCGGCATGGAATCCATGACCAACGCTCCGCACCTGATCAATGCCCGCAAGGGCCACAAATACGGCACCATGGCCGCGGAAGACCACATGGCGCTCGACGGCCTGTCCGACGCCTATTCCAAAGGCCCGATGGGTCTCTTCGCCGACAAGATCGCCGGCGAATACCAGTTCACCCGCGAACAGCAGGACGCCTACGCCATCGAAACGCTGAAGCGTGCGCAGGACGCAACCGCCTCCGGCAAGTTCAAGCGCGAGATCGCACCGGTCACCGTGAAGACCCGCAAGGGCGAGACCGTGGTCGATGTCGACCAGCTGCCGCGCGAAGCCAAGCCGGAGAAAATCCCGGATCTGCGCCCTGCCTTCTCGAAAGACGGCACCGTGACGGCTGCCAACGCATCGGCAATTTCCGACGGTGCCGCCGCCCTCGTCCTGATGAAAAAATCCGAAGCTGAAAAGCGCGGCCTGAAGCCGATCGCCACGATCGTGTCTTCCTCCAGCCACGCCCACGAGCCGGAATACTTCACCACGGCGCCGGTTCCGGCCATGCAGAAAGCCCTCGCCAAGGCAGGCTGGGGTGTCGAGGAAGTCGAACTCTGGGAAATCAACGAAGCCTTCGCGGTCGTTCCGATGATCGCCATGAAGGAACTCGGCATCAGCCACGACAAGGTGAACGTCAATGGCGGCGCCTGCGCCATGGGCCACCCGATCGGCGCGTCCGGTGCCCGCGTGATTGTCACGCTGCTGGCCGCCATGGAAGACCGCGGCGCCAAGAAGGGCGTAGCTTCGCTCTGCATCGGTGGCGGTGAAGGCATCGCCATGTGCCTCGAACGCGCTTAAGCGCCTCGCCTGACGGCACGACATAATCTAGATCTGGATGAGCCCGGGATCATTCCCGGGCTCGTTTGCATCCGGAGCCAGCATGAACATCAAACCCGGTGACTTCGACGACCCGCAAATCCGGGAACTCCTGCGCCAGCATCTTCAGGGCATGGCCGAGACATCGCCGCCCGGTCACAGCTTCGCCCTGGACCTGAGCGGTCTGCAGCGTCCGGACGTCACATTCCTGTCAGTCTGGGATGGCGACACGCTGCTGGCTATTGGCGCGATAAAAGAACTGGCTACCGACCATGGCGAACTGAAGTCCATGCGTACACGGACTGACAGTTTGCGACGCGGCACCGCAACCGCCATGCTGGAAGCGCTGTTGGACCTGGCGCGCAAGCGCGGCTACCGGCGGGTCAGTCTGGAAACAGGATCGGGCGAAGCTTTCGAGCCGGCGCTCGCGCTATACCGCAAGCACGGGTTCCAGAGCGGAGACGCCTTTGCCGATTATGTCGGCAGCGACTTCAATCAATTCCTGCATCTCGACCTGGCCTGACCGGCCGGGCGCACTACTTGACGTTCTCGACGAGATCCAGCGGCAGCGCCGTCGTGCGTTTTGCCACGCGGATCACGATGCGCGATTGCACATCCGAAACGAGCGCGGAGCCAAGCAGCTTGTCACGCAGAAAATTATCATAGGCGTGCATGTCGGTGGTCACGACGTGGATCATATAGTCCACCTGCCCTGTCACGGTCATGACTTCGGTCACTTCCGGCCAGGCAAGGACCATGTCTTCGAAGGCCTGCAGGTTTTCGCGGTTCGGCAGGGCGAGCTTTACGCTGGCGATCACCTCGAAATTCAGGCCGAGGGCAAAATTATCCAGAATAGTTACACGTCCCCGGATAAAGCCGGCCTCTTCCATCCGCTTGATCCGGCGCCAGCAGGGAGAGGAAGAAAGTCCCACGCGATCGGCAATTTCCGCAACGGAAAGCCCTGCGTCCCGTTGGATGATGTCAAGAATCTTGGCATCAACTGAGTCTATTTCTTGGGCCAATTTTCTAGTATCCTCGCATATTAGGGCATGTTTTGCCCTAAACTAGCAAAAACAGCGCAAGATAGGCAAGCTTTTTCGTGAGATTTGTCGAATAATCTTCCAGTTCCTTGGAGCGGACAGATTACCCATGCATCATCGTGAAGTTACGCTGAACGACAAATACGATCTTGTCGAGGGCAAGGCGTATATGACCGGTATTCAGGCACTGGTCCGCCTGCCTCTTGATCGAAAACGTCTCGATCTGCGCAAAAATGCCAACACAGCAGGATTTATCTCCGGTTATCGCGGATCCCCCCTTGGCGGATATGACCAGCAATTGCGCGCCGCCCAGAAATGGCTGGACGCGCATGACATCAAATTCTGGGAAGGCCTGAACGAAGATCTCGGCGCCACCGCCGTCTGGGGCAGCCAGCAGCTCGGCCTCTTTCCGGGCGCCCGCTATGATGGCCTGTTCGGCATCTGGTACGGCAAGGCGCCGGGTGTCGACCGGACGGGCGACGTCTTCAAACATGCCAATGCCGCCGGTACGTCCGCACTCGGCGGTGTGCTGGCCATTGTCGGCGACGACCACAATTGCAAATCCTCTACCCTCCCCTCCCAGTCCGAATTCGCGATGATGGATGCCGAGATCCCGGTACTGAACCCGGCCTCGATCCAGGACGTGCTGGATTATGGCATCCATGGCTGGGAGATGAGCCGCTTCTCCGGCGCCTGGGCCGGCATGGTGGCGCTGGCCGATACGATGGATTCCGGATCTGTCGTCGGCGTTGATCTCGGTCGCTTCAATATCGTCCAGCCGGACTTCGCTCTGCCTGAAGAAGGCGTGCACATGCGCCGGGGCGATGCGCCGTTGCTGAAGGAGCAGCGCCTGCGCCAGGTGAAGCTGCCGGCTGCACAGGCCTATGTCCGCGCCAACCGGCTCGACCATGTCATTCTGCCATCGCCGAAACCGCGCGTAGGCATCATCGTCACCGGACAGGCCGCCCGCGATGTGTTCGAAGCGCTCGCCGCGCTCGGTATTGATCCGCAGGAAGCTGGCCGCCTCGGCCTCGCCATCTACAAGGTTGCCATGCCGTGGCCGCTGGAACCGGAAGGCGTCCGCGAATTCTGCACCGGGCTCGACCGCGTTCTGGTCATCGAACACAAGCGCCCGCTGATCGAAGACCAGCTCCGCTCCGCCCTCTACCGCCTGCCGGACAGCCAGCGCCCTTATATCGAAGGCAAGTTCGACCGGGACGGCAAACGCCTCCTCTCCGACATTGCCTCAATCACCATCCCCGAAATGGCCGCTGCCCTGATGCAGGTCATGCCGGAAGGCTGGGACACCTCCCGCGCCGACGCCTATTTCGACCGTGTGGGCCGCGCCGGCGAAGCTGCGCGCTCCAATGCGTCGCCAACGATCCGTACCCCGCACTTCTGTTCGGGCTGTCCGCACAACACATCCACCGTTGTGCCGGAAGGTTCGCGCGCGCTGGCCGGGATCGGCTGCCATTACATGGCGAACTTCATGCCCGACCGGAAAACCGACATGACCAGCCAGATGGGCGGTGAAGGCATTGCCTGGGTCGGCCAGCACTGGGCGACCGACGAGCCGCACGTCTTCGTCAATCTGGGCGACGGCACTTATTCGCACTCGGGCAGCCTCGCCATCCGCGCTGCGGTTACCTCCGGCGCGAACATGACCTACAAGATCCTCTATAACGACGCGGTCGCCATGACCGGCGGCCAGCATGTGGAGTCCGGCCAGACACCGGCACAGATCGCCCAGCAGGTCCGCGCCGAAGGTGTGCGCACGATTGTCATCGTCACCGAAGACACGACCCGCTATGCGAACGTCAAAGGCCTGCCCGGCGGCGTGAAGATCTATGACCGCGACGATCTGGAAGACGTGCAGCTCACTCTGCGCGGTACACCCGGCGTCTCGGTCATCATCTATGACCAGATCTGCGCGACCGAAAAACGCCGCCGCTCCAAGCGCGGCCTTCGCGCGCCGGACCGTACGCGCGTCATCATCAATACAGAGGTCTGCGAAGGCTGCGGGGACTGTTCGGTCAAGTCGAACTGTCTCTCCGTCGAGCCGGTCGAAACCCCGCTCGGTCGCAAGCGCCGGATCAATCAGTCCACCTGCAATACCGACCTCTCCTGTCTGAAAGGCTTCTGCCCGAGCTTCGTCACCATCACCGATGGCGAACCGGCCTGGGAAGACCAGGAGCGCCCGGCCTTCAGCGCCGACGGCCTGCCCCTGCCCGAAACGCCGAGCCTTGCACAGCCTTACAATGTGCTGTTCACGGGCGTTGGCGGCACGGGCGTGACGACGGTGGCCGCCGTGCTTGCCATGGCCGCGCATGTGGACGGCCATGCCGCTTCCAGCCTCGACATGACCGGCCTGGCCCAGAAGGGCGGCCCGGTCCTCTCCCACATCCGCTTCGCGCGCGAGCCGGAGCAGATCTCGACCGGTCGTGTGCCGCCTGCAAGCGCCGATGTCGTCATCGCCTGTGACCTGGTCGTGGCCGCCGGCGGCGATGCCCTGAACCTGATGGATTCAGAGCGCACCGCTGCCTACGCCAACAGCGATGTAACGCCGACCAGCGAATTTATCCGCAACCGGTCCAAACGTTTCGAGAGCGATCTCCTCTCTGCCCGCGTGAAGCGGCAGGCCAGCGAGTTCGATGCGTTCGATGCAGAGGCGCTCGCCGTCGGCTACTTGCACGACGCCATTTACACCAACATGATCATGGCAGGCTTCGCCTGGCAGAAGGGCCGCCTGCCCGTCTCCCTGCGCGCGCTCTATCGCGCTATCCGCCTCAATGGCACGAAGGTGGACGACAATATGTCCGCCTTCAACATCGGCCGGATCGCAGCAGCAGCGCCAGACCGGCTGATCCGCCCGGAAGACCCGCGCGGCGATGTGCCGGAACAGAGCCTGGAAGATCTGATAGAGGATCGTGCAGCCCGCCTCACTGGCTATCAGAATGCCGCCTATGCAGACCGCTACCGCGAGATCGTTGCAAAGGTTCGCGCCGCCGAGCAGAGCATTGGCGCGGGCGACAAGCTCACGCGGGCCGCAGCCTTCTATGCTTACAAGGTGATGGCCTACAAGGACGAGTATGAAGTTGCCCGTCTCTACACGGATGGGAAGTTTGCCAAGCAACTTGCCAGCCAGTTCAAGGGCGGCAAGCTGCGCTTCTGGCTCGCCGCGCCGATGATCGCGAAGAAAGACCAGCACGGCCATCTGCAGAAAAAGCATTTCGGCCCGTGGATGATGCTGGGCTTCAAGCTGCTGTCGAAGTTCAAAGGCCTGCGCGGGACGAAGCTGGACCTGTTCGGCTATACCGAAGAACGCCAGCACGAGCGCAAACTGCGCGATGACTATCTCGCAGGTCTGGAACGGATCGCGGGCGAACTGACGGAAAAGAATCTCGAGCTGGCTGTCGCCATTGCCCGCGTGCCGGACGACATCCGTGGCTTCGGACATGTCAAAGACGCAGCACTGACCGAGGCGAAAACCAAAGAAGCGGAACTCTGGGCGGGATGGCCTGAGGGGAAACTTCCAAAGGCGAAAACCACGCTGATCGCCGCAGAATAGTCACGGTTTCCCTGCAAGGGTGATAGGGTCCACGAAAGACTCTATGGAGGCCCCTATGCGCCGTTTGATTGTTCCCGCGTTCACCGTGTTTGCTGCGCTGGGCGCCTGCCAGCAGCCTTCACCAGTGGACTTACCGGAAACGCCAGCCACGCAGGCACCCGGCACCACGCCGGCGCAGGCCTCCCCGTCGGACAAGGACAATCTGGTCGATCCAGTGGTCACAATACCCAAAAAGGAAGTGCAACCTGTGCCGATTGCCGTCACCACACTCGACGCCACGGCGCCGCTCGCCGAAGGCAACAATCTGTTCGGCTGGTCGCTGTATGAGCAACTGGAAGACAAGCCCGGCAATATCTTCGTCTCTCCGGCATCCGTCAGCGGCGCCTTCGCCCTACTCTATCCGGGCGCAGCGGGGGAAACGGCCACGCAGATTGGCGGTGTCTTCGGATTTGACGGCGTTCCGGCCGAAAACTTTGCCGGCGCTCAGAACACGCTGAATGGCGCTGTCACGGCCGACACGGACCAGACCAAACTGACCGTCGCAAATGCCGTCTGGCTGCGCGAAGGCTCCACCCTGCAGGCGCCTTATCGGCAGACCGTCGAAGACATCATGAAGGCCAAGGTGGCGTTGGTTGATTTCACACAGCCCGCCGCGGCCGCGAAGCTCATCAATACTTGGGTCGAAGATCACACCAATGACAAGATTCACGACCTGATCCCGCCAGGCGCCATCCGTCCGGGCCAGACTGAGCTGATCCTGACCAATGCGGTCTGGTTCAAGGCCGACTGGAAAAGCCCATTCAAGGCCGAGGCGACACAGGACGGAACCTTCTATGCGCCGTCGGGTGAGATTACCGCGAAGCTGATGAGCCAGACGCTGAAGAAGGCGCGCTACCTGTCCCGCGATGGCTATGCCGCGCTGAATCTCGACTATGCCGGGGATGACTACGCCCTGACCGTGATCCTGCCAGAGACGCAGGACGGCCTGACAGATGTCACCTCGGCAATGACCGCGGAAGACTTCACGACACTCCTCACCGACATGGACAGCGCCAGTGAGCGCCGCGTGCATGTCGTGCTGCCGAAAGTTTCGATCGAGGCGAACTATGAGCTGAACGATCCGCTGATTGCGCTCGGCCTCGGCGATGCGTTCTCCGGCGCGGCCGATTTTTCGGGGCTGATCGAAGGCGCTGGCCCGGGTGATCTGGCGATCAGCAAAGTGCTTCAGAAAACCTTCCTCGACATCGACGAGAAAGGCACCGAAGCGGCGGCTGCGACGGCGATCATGATGGAACGCACAGCGATCTTCATTCCGGATGAAGAGCCGGTCGAATTCCGCGCCGACCATCCGTTTCTGATCGCCCTGCGCCACAAGCCGACAGGCACAGTGATGTTCATGGGCCGGGTGGAAGCGCCGCCTCCGGCTGAGGAATAAGGTCAGCTGGCGGGCGAAACCTCGACATCGACAATCTTGCCCTTCTTGCCGAGCTTCTTCAGTTCGCGCTCAAGGTATTTCTTCTTGATCGTCTTCCGGGTGTGCTTGCCGTTCTTGTAGGTCACGTCGAGGCGGACATACTCATCCGGCCCGTCCAGCGCATCGCCGGTGACACGCACCGCCGTGCCGCCAACCCAGACCACGCCCTTGCCCGCGACGCCCACAGCATCCACCGCCAGGCCAACCGGCACGGTGACGACCTTGGTCGCAACGCAGGCTGGCGCAAAGACGAAGACAGCCGAAATCAGGATTGCCCGAACGATGCGCATGTCTGGTCTCCCCGTTTCCGGGGAGACTAGATCAGGCAAATGTTGAGAGCACCTTACGTCGCAGCAATTCTCAGCTGCGCGCCAGCGACTCGTCGATCAGGCGGGCGGTGTTGTCCTTGCCGTAGAGCGCGGCAAAGCTGCCGAAGCGCGGACCCTGTTCCTGGCCCAGCAGCACTTCATAGAGTGCCTTGAACCAGTCGCGGAGGTTTTCGAAATGGTAGTCCTTGCCGATGGTGAAGGTCAGTGTCTGCAAATTCTCCGACGTCGGCTCGTCCGCGAAGGCCTTGAGGTGGGCTGACAGGTCCTCCATCGCCGCACGCTCCTGGTCGGTCGGGGCGCGATAGGTCTTCTGCGGCAGGATGAAGTCCGTGTAGTAGCGCATCGCATAGCCGGCGAGTTCATCCAGCAGCGGGTGCGTCTCGGGCGATGCCTCCGGCGCGTACTGCGTGATGAAGCCCCAGAGCTGGGCCTTGTCTTCCGCGTTCGCCACGGCCACGAGGTTCAGCAGCAGGGCGAAGCTGACCGGCATATCCACTTTCGGCGGATTGCCATTGTGGATGTGCCAGACCGGGTTCTCGATCTGCCGGGCCGGTTCTTCGGTCGGGTACTTCTCAAGGAAGGTCAGGTATTCGTCGACCGCTTTCGGGATGACGTCGAAATAGAGCTTCTTCGCGACGCGCGGCTTCTGGAACTGGAACAGGCTGAGGCTCTCGTCCGGCGCATATTTCAGCCAGTCCTCGACCGAGATGCCATTGCCCTTGGTCTTGGAGATCTTCTCGCCTTTTTCGTCGAGGAACATCTCGTAGACGTATTGTTCCGGCGGGCGCTTGCCGAGGATCTTGGTAATCTTGGAATAGATCGGCGCATTGGCCTGGTGGTCCTTGCCGAACATTTCGAAGTCGACGCCAAGCGCGGCCCAGCGCATGCCGAAGTCCGGCTTCCATTGCATCTTCACATGACCGCCGGTGACCGGCAGCGTGAACTCCCTGCCCTGCTCGTCGTCGAAAGTGACCGTGCCCTTTGCGCCATCGACGGACTTCATCGGCACATAGAGGACATGGCCGGTTTCCGGATGGATCGGCAGGAACGGGCTGTAGGTCGCCCGGCGTTCCTCGCCCAGCGTCGGCAGCATGACGTCCATGATGTCCTGATACTTCTCCGCGGCGCGCAGCAGCATCTCGTCGAAGCGGCCGGACTTGTAGCACTCCGTCGCCGAGAGAAATTCATACTGGAAGCCGAACTGGTCGAGGAAGGCGCGCAGGCGCGCATTCATGTGCTTGCCGTATGACTCATGCGTGCCGAACGGGTCGGGCACAGAAGTCAGCGGCTGCTGCAGGTAAGGCTCCAGCTTTTCCGGGTTCGGAACGGTCGGCGGCACCTTGCGCATGCCGTCCATGTCGTCGGACACGCAGATCAGGCGCGTCGGAACCTCGCCCTTCGTCAGCACTTCAAACGCATGGCGCACCATGGTCGTGCGGACCACTTCCCCGAACGTGCCAATATGCGGCAGGCCCGAGGGGCCATAGCCGGTCTCGAAGATGACGGGATCGCCCGGTTTTCGCTGGCCGGCTTTCTCCTGCTGCTCAACACGCTGTTTGAGTTTCCGCGCCAGTTCGAACGGCCACGCTTTGGCGGATTCGGCGAGGATGGAGAAATCGGTCATTTGGGTCAGGGGCTCCCGCAGGGCAAATAAAGGAAGCCGACGGTCGCGCCTCGCGAACGCCGGCTACCGGTGAAGCATTTATTGTCTGGCCTCAGTTAAACGCGTCCGGATTACCGAGACGCTTGTGAATGGGCCATTCAGCAAAGGCCAGATACAGAAAAGCGATCAGATTGACCAGTGGGACCAGCATCAGCAGCGACCAGGCCCCGTTGAACCCTGCCTTGCTCCAGATCTTCCAGTACCCGACGATAAACAGAACGATGAAGGCGATGTAGAGCACCCCTACAAAGATCATCGCACCGCCCATGGCAGCATCATTATTCGACATGTTTCTCTCCCTTTTATTGGAAGAGGGAACCTAGGACGGAAGCCGCCGGCGCTCAAACGGAAACCCGCCAAGGCGAAACCGGCTCTGACTGGCGATGTAAGAAATGTTTGACATGTCAAATATCTTTGACCACATGGCGTGTAAGATATTTTTGACACTGAAAGGAACGCAGAATGTCATTCCGGGAGAAAACCGCCTGGGGCATGGGCCTTGTTCTGATCCTGGCCGGGATCTGGTATTTCAAGCGCGTGGTCGGATTGTCCGAGGCGCTGGGCGAGACGGCGGCGCCGAATATCCGGTTTGTGATCGGCTATATCGTGCTGGTCGTGCTCGCCTCGATCCTCGTGAACATCATGATCGCCAGCGCGTCGGGCAAGGATGCCGAAGCGCCCGCCGATGAGCGCGAACGGGCGATCCTCGACAAGGCGGGGCACTGGTCGGGCTATGTGCTGGCCATAGGCGCCGTCGCCGGCCTCTGGCATTTCAGCTGGCTCAAAGACGGGAACCTCCTGTTCCACATCGTTTTCGGTGCCCTGATGGCCAGCCAGATCGCGGAGTACGGCTTTCAGATCTTCCTGTTCCGCCGGGGCGTTTAACCATGGCCAAACGCCCCCCCATTGGGAATCGCATCCGCGAGTTGCGCGAACAGCATGGGCAAATGAGCCAGGCGGCCCTTGCCGAAGCGATCGGTGTCACCCGCCAGACCGTGATCGCCATCGAACAGGGCCGCTACTCCCCTTCCCTGGAAAGCGCGTTCCGCATTTCCCGCGTCTTCGGTGTCGGTCTGGAAGACGTTTTCAGCTGGCTGGAACCCCAAGATAACTGAGCACGGCGTGGCGGATGCGGGCCTTTAGCTGCGCCGGATCTGTCTCGCCATGGTCCCCGGCAAAGTCGCACATGCCGTGCACCATGCCGAACAGATCCCGGGCCACAGAATCGAGATCAAACGGCAGACGGATCCTGTGAGCGACAAGCAGGTCGCGGATCAACACCAGCACGGAAGCGTCCTTGGCGGCCAATGCCGGGTCGGTGGCGAGCCTCCGTTCCTCCACATCGATCAGGCGGGCGAGGTCCGGGCGGTCCAGCTGGTGGGCCACGACAACATCGATCAGCGCATTCAGCTGTGCCTGAAAGTCTTCACCTGCGGTCGCTTCGGCCGCGGCATGAACATCGTCATGCAGCCGGGCGGCGTCCGCCATGACAAGCGCGGCCGTCACTGCATCCTTGTTCGGGAAGTACTGATAGAGCGACCCGATGGAGACGCCGGCCCGCCTTGCGATGGCATTTGTGGTGTAGCCGTCGAACCCCTCGTTTTCGAGAATGTGAGCTGCTGCTTCCAGGATTGCCTCGACCGTTGCGGCGGAGCGGGCCTGAACCGGTGCTTTTCTGGGGCGTGGAATGGCTGGCTGGGTCATGGGGGAATGCGAGTATCAATACGAGCAAAAGCTCATATTCTGAACCTAGGTGCTTCAGACAGGAAAGGAAAGCCCCATGCCTTTCGATTGCAGACAGACCGGCCAGGCCAGAAGCGGGCTTAACAATGCCGATGTGGCCCAAACGCTGAAACAGCTGCACCATCAGGCCTCCGGCCGGGACGCGCTGGTCTTCGCCCGCGCCCTGCCCGCCATCATTGCTGGCAAGTTCACCGGCCGCTCGACCTTCGAGGCAGCGGAGCCTTATCTGGCGAAAGCCTTCATCCCGGTATCGGAGGAATTCGGACGGTTCATGTATCTGACTGCCCTGTCGCGCGGGTCGAAGAACATCGTCGAGTTCGGCTCGTCCTATGGCATTTCCTCCATCTACCTCGCCGCTGCCGCGCGGGAGACCGGCGGTTTTTTCACCGGCACGGAAAAGGACAGTGCCAAGGCAGCCGTCGCGCTGGAAAACCTCGACGCGGCTGGCCTCTCCCGCTGGTCGGACATCCGCGAGGGCGACGCGCTGGAAAGTCTGGCCCCGCTGGAAGGCCCGGTCGACTTCCTGTTCCTCGACGGCTGGAAGGATCTCTACATTCCCGTCCTGAAACTGCTGGAGCCAAAATTCGCGCCGGGCGCGATCGTCTTTGCGGACAATATCCACTCCTTCCGCAAGACGCTGAAACCCTTTGTCGACTACATATCAGACACGTCAGGCGACTATGAGACGACGATACTGGACATCGGCAGCGGCGTGTCGTTCTCGGTCTGGCGGAAGGCGCACTGAGCTACGCAAGAATCCGTATTGACAATCATTCGCAGTGACTGCAAATGGTTCTCATGATCATTTGCGTCTGCAATGCCCTGAACTGCAAGAGCGTGCGCGCCGCCGTCGAGGCCGGTGCGGACAGCCCGAAGGCTGTTCAGGCGCATCATGGCTGCCGCTTCCAGTGCGGCAAATGCCGGTCGTCCATCGGTGAAATGATCGCGGAAACGGACATTGATCGCGGCCCCGCCCCGGCCCTGATGGCTGCCGAATAGGCCAACCTACTGGTATCGCTGGATTTTCCGGACCGGTCTGAGACTGTTTCGCACTCTCATATGCAATTGATTTAATTGGGTTTTTCTTGCGCCCGCCACGCAATCGGCCTATCTGCTACGTATATTCACGTAACTGATTGAAGGAGCTCTCCCATGAAAGGCGACAAGAAGGTCATCGAATACCTGAACAAGGCGCTGAAGAACGAGCTCACCGCCATCAACCAGTATTTCCTGCATTCGCGGATGCTGCACGACTGGGGCGTCTCGAAGCTTGGCGACAAGGAATACAAGGAATCGATCGAGGAAATGGAGCATGCCGACTGGCTGATCCAGCGCGTCCTGTTCCTCGGCGGCCTGCCGAATCTGCAGGATCTCGGCAAGCTCCACATCGGTGAGAACGTCCAGGAAATCCTGGAATGCGACCTGAAGCTCGAGAACATGGCGATCCCGCTGCTGCGCGAAGCGATGGCCTACAGCGAGTCTGTCCAGGACTATGTGAGCCGCGATCTGTTCGGCAAAATCCTCCATAATGAGGAAGAACATGTCGACTATATCGAAACCCAGTTCGAGCTGATCGAACGGATCGGGATCGAGCGCTACACCATGCTCCAGTCCGAAGCGAATGCCTCGCCGGAAGGCTGATCGCACCATATAGAATCCAATATATATACCATGTATAGACCATTTAGAGGCGCCTTCCGGGGCGCCTCTTTTCATTCCGCGCAGGCAATCAGCGCCGCGTTGAACGCCGCCTCCGGACGGAAAGCATTCTCCCGCACACAGGCATCGACCTCTGCCTTTGCGTGCACCGCTTCAAACCCGCCCTCTCCTGAAATGCGGCCCTGCCCGTAGAGCGCGCGGTCCGCCCCGCCTGTCAGGATGAAAGCCGGATGCCAGGGCAGGTCCGCCGCCTTGGCGAGTTCGTTCGTGCAGTTGGAGGTCAGCGTGTTGTAGAAGCGCGGGCGCCGTTCGATGGAGGCTGTCTTTTCCAGCAGCGAAGTGAGATAGGCTTCCGCCTCCGCCTGGCTGAGCTGAAGCGGGTACATGAAGAGGTCCCGGTCCATCATCACCGCGCGGCGGGTCATCAGGTCCCGGGGGCTCGCCCAGTAATACATCAGCTCGAACTTGTTGAACGCGCCACCCATCGCCGAATAGGTTTCGCGCGTTTCCTTGCGCGCCTCGATCGTGAGGCCGACAAGATCTCCTTCCCCGAATTCGAACATGACGAATGTATGCGCCATGACGGCCAGGCCCGGATGCGGCTCCATCACAAACCAGACGCGGCGAACATCCGAAATGCGATGCGGCGGCACGCCGGACCAGATCATCTCCTCCGGCGCATCTTCGGTATACGTCCAGTTGCCATAAGGCGCGATGGAGAAGACGCCGTCCTGCAGCTCGACATGCGGCAGACGCGAGAGATGCGGATACCAGTCCCGGTCGTGCCGGGGCTGCTTCGTCACAACGGCAAGCAGGAACACACCGGCCGCGGCAAGCACCGCATAGAGGACCGGCGCCACCCACCGCATGAAGATCAGAAGCCTGCCGGTTTGAAACTGTCGGCCTGCGCCATCGACCATTCACTGGCGAGATGCGTGCCCGCCGCATCCGACAGGAGCTGCCCGCGATGCAGGAGGTCATAGGCTTCGTCCGCCGGGCGGACGATGTCTTCCGTTACCCGGTGCATGATGTGGCGGGGTGTCAGTTCGCCCGGATGCTTGCAGCCGGCCGCGCCCACAACTTCCATCAATGCCTTGACCGTGTTGTGGTGAAAGTTCGTGACCCTCACGGCCTTGTCTCTCACATCAAGCCCGTGCTGGCGGAACGGGTCCTGCGTTGCGATACCGGTCGGGCAGCGATTGTTGTGGCAGTTGAGCGACTGGATACAGCCAAGCGCGAACATGAAACCGCGCGCCGTGTTCACCCAGTCCGCACCCAGCGCCATGGAGGAGGCAATCGCGAAGGCGCTGGTCTGCTTGCCGGAACAGGCAAGGCGCACTTCGTCTTTCAGGCCTGTGCCGACCAGCGCATTCCGTGTCAGGACCAGACCCTGGCGCAGCGGCGCGCCGACATGATCCAGGAATTCCGCCGGCGCCGCGCCTGTGCCGCCCTCCCCGCCATCGACGACCATGAAGTCCAGCAGGATGCCGGTCTTCAGCATCGCCTTGCAGAGCGCCAGCACTTCCCAGCGATTGCCGACCGCGAATTTTGCGCCCACCGGCTTGCCGCCGGAAAGCTCACGCAGCTTTGCGACAAATTCCATCATCTCGACAGGCGTGGAGAAGGCCGAGTGCGCCGGCGGTGACACGCAGGTCTCGCCCACTTTGATACCGCGCGCTTCCGCAATGGCCTCGGTCACTTTCGCGCCGGGCAGCACACCGCCATGGCCCGGCTTTGCGCCCTGGCTGAGCTTGATCTCGATCATTTTGATCTGCGGATCTGCAGCCACGTCGCGGAAACGCTCCGGATCGAAACTGCCATCGGCTGCGCGGCAACCGAAGTAGCCGGAACCCAGTTCCCAGACGAGATCTGCCCCGCCCTTGCGGTGATAGCGCGAGACAGAGCCTTCGCCCGTATCATGATAAAAGCCGCCCGCTTTCGCCCCGGTGGACAATGCCTCGATGGCATGCGCGCCGAGCGAACCGAAACTCATCGCAGAAATATTGAAGACGCTGGCCGAATAAGGCTGCGATGTGCCGGGCGCGCCGACCATCACTCGCGGATCGGTGTCGTCGCAATGCACGGCCGCCATGGAATGGGCCAGCCACTCATAAGGCGGACGATCAATATCCAGATGACTGCCGAAGGGTTCAACAGACGTCACATCTTTGGCGCGGCGGTAAATCATCGCGCGGTCTTCGTGATTGAACGGCTTTCCTTCCGTCTCGCTCTCCACGACATAAGAGCGAATGAAGGGCCGCATCTCTTCGGCCAGCCAGCGCACACGCGAGAGAAGCGGATAATTGCGCCACAGCGTGTGACGTCTCTGGATAAGATCCGAAATGCCAAGCAGCGTGACAAGGCCTGCGAGGATTGCCGTGCTTTTCGCAACCGGTCCGGTTGGCCAGAAATAAATTCCGGCCGCCGAAATCAGTGCCGCAATGATAAGAACTGAATAACGAGACATGGATGTCCGGCGCCTCCCGACCGCTTCCCTGATTTCATAAGCCTAACGGCGTCTGCCCGCATGGGGAAGACTCCTGTGCAGGCTCATCTTTTTCCTGCAGCCGCCGGATTACGCGTCCTGTCCGGACAGATCACACAATACTTTCCCGTCTTGACATAATATCCGAATACGGATCAAATAAAAATTCGCACCCTTGTTCGATTCATGGTCGCCAAGGGTTGTGTCCCTGTGGAAATCATGGCTTGGGTGTTTTGCGTTTCGTTTTGATTCGTGAACAAGTGCTGCGTAATCTGAAATCACGCCCGTCCGTCGGGCCCATAGAGGAGACACTCCCATGGCAAAAGCTACCAAGAAGAAAGCTGCGGCGCCGAAAAAGGCCGCGGCTCCGGCAGTGACCAAGCCGGCGAAAGAGCCTTCGAAAAAAGAAGTCCTGATGGAGAAGTATGTCGCCGACCTCAAAGAGAAGGTTGGTGAAGCGCGTCCGGACATGGCTCTTCTCGAAGGCGCCGTCAAAGCTTGCGGCCCGGCCATCTACAAATCCGACTCCGCAACCGTCGCTGCTTCGCAGAAAGACGAACTGGAGCGGATCAAGAAAACCTTCATCGGCAAGAAGCTTGGCGTCGCTGACGAAGCCAAGGCCGATGCCGCGATTGCAGAAGCAATCGAAAAGTATGGCCGTTCGGTGCGCCAGAAGCATCGTCCGGTTGTCTACTACCTGATCGCAAAATCCCTGCGCAAAGGTTCCGTGCTGAAATAAGCACTGTTCCGGAAACGGAAAAAGCCGGGCCAGCTTTCGCTGCGCCCGGCTTTCTTTTGTTTTGCGATAGCTGTTTGCTCTAGTAGCCGTTCAGCTTCGCATAGCGGTCGCGGTGCCAGCTGGCAGAGCCATACATGGCTTCCTGCGCGCGGGCGCGCTTCATGTAGAGACCGGGATCTGCCACATCGGTCATGCCGATGCCGCCATGCATCTGGACGCACTCGTTCGAAACAAGATGCACCAGTTCGCTGGCTTTCGCTTTTGCAAGGCTGGCGAGTTCGGCAACATTGGTCTTGCCTTCATCGACAGCAGACAGCGCCGCTGCAACGCAGGACCGCGTCATCTCAAGCTCGGTGAACATCTTCGCCGCGCGGTGCTGCAGCGACTGGAAAGACCCGATCAGCTGGCCGAACTGTTTGCGGCTCTGCAGGTATTCCAGCGTCATGTCGAACGCGGCCTGCGCCGAACCCAGCATTTCCGCGGCCTGTCCGATCGCCGCCCGGTCCAGCACAGGCTCCAGAACGTCCGCGCCTTCATCAGCAGCGCCGATCAGCGCGCCTTCGCCCACCATCACATCGGTGAAGGTGATATGCGCCGCGCCGTGGCTGTCTGCGGTCTTCAGTTCCTGGATCGAAACGCCTTTGGCATCTGCGGGAACGAGGAACAGCGACAGGCCGTGACGGTCACCCGCTTCGCCGAAGGTCCGCGCGACAACAATCAGCATGTCGGCATGATGGCCGTCCGGCACATAGCGCTTCTCGCCATTGATCGTGTAGCCTTGTCCGTTGCGCTCGGCTTCGGTGGCGACGTTCAGCGGATTGAAGTGCGCGCTCTCGTCGAGGGCGAGCGCGAAGGTCACGTCGCCGCCGGCAATCTTCGGAAGCCACTCGGCCTGCTGTGCCGGCGTGCCGCCCAGCTGGATCGCGCTGGCGCCGATGAGGGCCGTCTGCAGAAGCGGAGTCGCTGCCAGCGTGCGGCCCTGCGCTTCAAGGATCTGGCCAAGGCCGACAAGGCCGAAATGTTCGCCGCCCGGCTCTTCCGGGACGATCACGCCAAAGAAGCCCAGTTCTGCCAGTTTCTGGCGGGTGGCCGGGTCCTTGCCATTGGCGCCGCTGTCGCGCAGCTGGCGCAGATGCGTCACCGGCAGTTCATCACGCGCGAACGCCATGGCGGTGTCGCGCAGCATTTCCTGATCTTCAGTCAGTAGAAAAGTCATTGTGGATTACCTTTTAAACATTCGCTGAGCGCGCGGGGCTCCGCGGCCCCAAGCGTTCCCTGCGAGTCATACATTTCGAGCATGCCATCGGCCCGAAGGATCACTCCGTCACCGGACGGACTTCCCACCACGCCGTATTCATTGATGCCGACGGACTTCAGGGGATAGACCAGGTCGTCTTCCCCAACCGTCTTCTGCACCATGGAATACTGGCCGGTATCGGACCGCAGGATCATGGTGGCGGAATTCGTGGCGCCTTCGACGTCCGACGCTTCCCAGCACCATGTTCCGAGTTCCAGGTCTTCCGCCTGCGCGGCACCGGCCGGCACCGCGAGGAGAAGTCCGATGGCAAGCAACGCCCGCATTTATTTATGGTCCTTCAGGCCAAGCACGCGCTTGGAGATGACGTTGAGGTTGATCTCGCTGGTGCCGCCCTCGATGGAGTTGCCCTTCGAACGCAGCCACTGGCGGGTGACTTTCTTGGCGGTCGGGTCGAAGCCCTCCCCTTCCCAGCCGAGCCCTTCGGTGCCGAGCGCTTCGATCAGAAGCTCATGGCGGTCCTGGTTCATCTTGGCCGCGCCGTATTTCAGGATGGACGCTGTGTGGCTGACGGCCTGTCCGGCCTTGGCCTGTTCGGCCTGGCGCTGAACGGTCAGGCTGAAGGCCTTGGCGTACATCTTGTGATCGGTGATGCGGCCACGCAGGTCACCATCGAGGAGACGGCCATCGCTGTCGGTGCCGATATGCTGCTTGGCATAATCTTCCGGCCCCATAATGCCCGAGCCGCCGGTGCCGCCGAAGCCGCCGGCGGAGATGGAAGAGCGTTCGAACTGCAGCAGGCGCTTGGCGATCTGCCAGCCGCCATTCACTTCGCCGACCAGCTGATCCTTCGGAACCTTCACATCGGTGAAGAAGGTTTCGCAGAACGGGCTCTCGCCGGAGATCAGCAGGATCGGGCGCGCTTCGACACCTTCGCTTTCCATGTCGAACAGGATGAAGCTGATGCCTTCATGCTTCACGCTGGTATCGGTCCGCACGAGGCAGAAGATCCAGTCGGCCTTGTCGGCGTAGGAGGTCCACACTTTCTGGCCATTGATCAGATAGTGGTCGCCCTTGTCTTCGCAGCGAGTCTGCAGGTCGGCGAGGTCAGAGCCGGCGCCCGGCTCGGAATAGCCCTGGCACCAGCGGGTGCGGCCATGCACGATGTCCGGGATGAAGCGCTGCTTCTGCTCTTCATTGCCGAACTCCAGCAGGGCCGGGCCGAACATCCAGAGGCCGAACGAGAACAGCGGCTGGCGCGCCTTGATGCGGCTCATCTCCTGCTGCAGCACGCGGGCCTCAGCCGGGGAAAGGCCGCCGCCGCCATATTTCTTCGGCCATTGCGGTGCGGTCCAGCCTTTTGAAGCCATCCGCTCCAACCAGACTTTTGACTCCGGGTTCTTGAACTTCTCGCGCTTGCCGCCCCAGACGATCTCGTCGTCCTTCATCGGCGTGCGCATGGAAGGCGGGCAGTTTTCCTCGAGCCAGGCGCGCGTCTCTGCGCGGAAGGTCTCGAGCTCGTCGACGGCTGTATCGGCCATGGCGGTCTCCTGATTGGATTTGACTGGGCGCGACCCTATTCCCCCGCAGCGGCGGAGCCAAGCGTTGCCGCTAGGTCAGATATGCGGCGTCTTCACCCAATAATGCGGCGTCCGGCAGAGACTCCAGAGCGCGCGTACCATGGCGAGGGTCTGCAGCGGCCAGTAGAGCGGCAGAGTCAGGATGTCGAACAGACGCCGCCAGCACCAATGCCCCGGCGCAAGACTTGCCGACAGTACCCCGGTGAACAGCGACAGCCACAGCGCCGCAAGGCCAAACGCCCCGAGCGACAAGTCCGGACTGGCCAAGCACAGTGCGCACCACGCCATCCACGGTCCATGCACCATGGCGGAGAGGATCGCCGCACCGAGCGTCAGCTGGACCGACAGGAACGATGCGGGCTTCAGGCCCGGCGCCTCGCCCCGCCCGCGCATCAGCACGCACCAGGTCTGGATATATCCCTTCAGCCAGCGGGACCGCTGGCCACGCCAGATGCGGCCCTGCTCCGGCGGCGCTTCCAGTGTCGGAGACCGGATGGCACCAACCCGGTGGCCAAGCCGGGCGAGCCGCAAGCCGAGGTCGGCATCTTCCGTCACGTTCCATGCATCCCAGCCCCCCGCAGCGACCAGCGCCGTGCGGCGGAAGTGATTACTCGTCCCACCAAGCGCGACCGGCAGACCCAGCCGCGCGAGAGCCGGCACCAGCAGGCTGAACTGGATGGCATATTCCAGCGCCCATTGCCGCGCGATCCAGCTGCCGCCGGCCGGTACACCCACCAGCGGCGCCTGCAGGCAGGCCATGTCCGGCCCGTGAGCGTTGAATGCCTGGACCGCCGCTTTCAGCTGGCCGGGATGCGGGCGGTCTTCAGCGTCATATACAACAACATAGGTGCCCCTCGCCCGGGCAAGGCCATAATTCAGGGCGCGTGGCTTGGTCTGCGGCACCCCCGCCGGAACAACCAGCAGCTCCGTACCGGCCGGCCAGGACTGGGCCATGACGGCGGTCCTTGTGCCCGGGTCGGCCTCTTCGATCAGCAGCTTCAGATCGATCCGGTCCTGCGGGTAGTCCAGCGCGGCGATGGCCCTCGCCAGTTGCGGCACAATGAAGCTCTCGTCCTTCAGCGCGATCAGGATAGTATAGACCGGCAAAAGCGGGGTCGCGCCGCGACTGGGCGCGAGGTCTTCCCGGTCCAGCCGCACGGCAATGCTCAGAAGGAATAGTCGAAACAGGACAATCGCCAGAAAAACCGGCGGGATGACGAGTGTCGCCAGCAGGCCTGGCAGTTCCGGCACCAAGACGGTCAGGACGCCAAGCCCGGTCAGGAAGCGGCGAAGGAACAGGTGTTGCGCCGGGCTGAACGTGCGGCGCGCAGACAAGCCAGGTGCCCGCCTGTGAAGGCCATAGGCAGATTCCAGCGCTATGCGGATGTCCGGTTTCGGACACCGCAATGGCGCGCGCGCTTGCGCACGGCTCGTTTCGCCGTTGAACCCCTCACCACCCATGGCTGCAGAAAAGCCTGTGGATAAGATTCAGACTACAAATCACAGGTTGAATTTGTTTCGTTTTCGAAACGATTCTCCCCGCGAGTGAGAAGAATCCCCTGAAAACAGGTACCGTCAGCCCGCATACGCCATCCACAATTCCATCCAAAGGCGTATTGTACGCGGGCGTCTGCGCGTTCTGAAACCCGTCTGAAAATCAAAGATCTTGCACCTTCTCCTCGGATGTTCTATTTTTGTTCCATGACGCGCAACGTCCATCTCGTCTGGTTCCGCCGGGATCTCCGGGTGCATGATCATGCTGCCCTCGCCGCTGCTGTGGCGAGCGGGGCGCCGGTTCTGCCACTCTATATCTTCGAACGGGACTTCTGGGCCTTGCCGGAACATTCGCGGCGCCAGTTCGACTTCCTGATGGACTCCCTCACAGAGCTGGACGATGCGCTGACCGAGCGCGGCGCGCGCCTGATCGTGCGCCGGGGCGATGCGCTGGATGTGCTGGCGGACCTGCACCGTCGCCACGGCATCGAAGCCATTCATATGCACGAAGACTCCGGCCTGCCCTGGACACGCGCCCGCGACCGGGCGGTGCGCCGCTGGGCCGTTCAGGCCGGGATCTCGCTTCGCGAACAGGCCCGGCCCGGCATCATCCGCGGCCTGGGTGCACAGGCAGACTGGGCCAGCCAGTGGGCTGAAGCGATGAGCACGCCCCGGATCAGGGCGCCTGAGACGATCCGGGCTGCGACGCAGGCCGCCGGCCCGTGGCCAATTGCAGAGGATTTCTGCCTCGGCCCGGAAGACTGCAACGACCGCCAGAAAGGCGGCCGGACGGCCGGCGTGGAATTGCTGCGGAGTTTCGTCGCCGGACGGGGCCGCCGTTACCAGCAGGAGACCGACCAGCCCGCGCTGGCGGACGTATCGGGCTCGCGGCTTTCTCCACATCTGGCCTTCGGCACGGTATCCGTGCGGGAAGCCTGGCAGGCCGCCGTCCGGGCGCGTGCCGCCTATGTTCAGGATGGTGACCAGACGTTCGCGGCCTCGCTGGCAGCGTTTCTGGAGCGTCTGGAAGGGCGGGCGCGCGCCATTCAGGCCTTTGAAGACCGCCCCCTGCCCCAGACCGGCAGCAGCGAAGACCTGCGCCCCGAAGCGGCACCGGGCGATCCGCGCCTTGCCGCCTGGATCGAAGGGCGGACCGGCTTCCCCCTGATCGATGCCGGCATGCGCGCCCTCCGCCAGACCGGCTGGCTGAATGACCGCATGCGGGCCATGCTGATCGGGTTTGCCGCTTACCAGCTCTGGATGGACTGGCGCCTGCCCGCCGAAAAGCTTGCGGCCCTGTGCACGGATTTCGATCCCGGCATTCACTATCCGCAGGTCATCGCGCAGGCCGGGCTGAAAGGCCGCCGCGCCCCGGCGATCCGGAACCCGGTCCGTCTGTCGCAACAACTCGACCCGGACGGCGCGTTTATCCGCCGCTGGGTGCCGGAGCTGGCCGCCTTGCCGGACGCACATATTCATGCGCCATGGGATGCGCCGAAAGCAGACCTTGCGGCGGCGGGCGTGATCTTCGGCCAGACCTACCCCATGCGCATGGTCGACCATGTCGCCGCCGCACGCGAAGCCCGCGAACGGATCGCCCAGGTCCGCCAGCCCGGACGGGTCGCACCGCCTCCTGCACCGCGCCAGTCCGGACCTCGGGAGACGAGGCAGGCTGACTTGCCGTTCCGCAAGACGCGGCCAAAAGGGATCCGCCGGACCGGCAAGGCTCCGGTCCAGCTGAGTTTTGACCTCGGCCTGTCAGGTGCAGCGCCGGAAACCCGCCCGGTCTAGAAAGCTTTTTCCACGCATTTGCCTGATGAGGGGTAATCCGAACTGCGGCCAGGGCTGATTCCCGGAAAAATCCTCCATGAACCGCAATTAATTGGCCTTGAAGGCCGGTTCTGGCGTACCATATCGATATTCGAGAAAACAAAGTGCCTTGAAATTCCTAGCATTTATTGTTTTTCGATATTTTCTTATTGAAATTCGATATTTGCTGTCCTATCTTGAGGGTGTCGGCGGCGGGATGGTCCCGCCAAGACAAGAAACCAAGAAGGACTTTCGAACATGACCCCCCGCGCCCGTCAGTATGACCACGAGATCGCCGCGCCCGCCGCGCCGATGGCAGGTGCCATCCTTACCGGCAGCCAGACGCTGCTGTCCCGACCGGCAAATGATGTGGCCGACCGGGGCCGCCCGAACCTCCTGGTCCGCCGCCGCCGCCGGTCCATTCGCCGGGACCAGCACTAAGCCGCCCGGACGGCGCTGCACAAAAAGGCCATTTCCCCTGATGGCCCGCAGCGCCGTCCACCTCCCCCCCTCCAACTACCAATAGGCCCAACAGGCCACCTGAACTCAAAGGAAGGACTCTCTCGTCATGATCCGCACCATTCTCGCCGCCACCGCTCTCTCCATCGCTGCCATGCCGGCCCTCGCCAGCACGACCGATCAGTTTGAAATGAACGTGAACATCGACCGCAGCACCCTGCAGACCACCGAAGGGGCCCAGCAGGAATTCGTGAAGCTGAAACAGGACGTCCACGAGCGCTGCGTCGCCGAGACCTCCGACTGGGCCTTCGCCAGCAGCTACGCCGTCAGCTTCTGTGAAAGCCGCACCCTGAAAAGCGCTGTGACCACGATCGACGAACCGGCCCTGACCGCTGTCTACGAGGCATCTGTCTCCCGCTAAGCGGCGTCTTCTCCCGCGGGAGGCGCCTGCCTCTCCAAAACCCCGTCTCCCGCGTTCTACCGCCCTGCCCGTCTCTCCCGGGCGGGGCTTTTTTTGGGAGGCATGTCAGGCCGTTGCGGTGCGGTAGTCCTTGGCCCGCAGCACATTTGCGAGGCGGAACAGGACCGGCACGAAACTGCCATCGTCCTCCCGCTCGAACATGGCGGCGCAACTGGTCGGGAATTTCTCGGCGAGCCGCTGGGAGGCGTAGTGATCCTGGCTGCCGCCATCGCGCAGAATGTCCAGCGCGAAATCATGCATGCCGGGATTGTGGCCGATCACCATCAGCGTGCCGGCCCCGTCATTCTGTTTCACCGCTTCGGCGAGGCCGCGCGCGCCGCAGAGATAGAGCGACTCCATCGGACGCACTTTTTCGCCCTCGAAGACGCGGGCAACTTCCGAACAGGTTTCGCGCGCCCGCCGGGCGGTGGAGACGAGGATTCGCTCCGGGCTCCAGCCCAGCGCGACAAGCTCCTCGGCAATCCGTGTCGCGTCGCTGTGCCCCTGCTCTGTCAGCGCGCGGCCAAAATCGTCGATGCCCTCCCCGAAGGGTTCGGTCTTGGCATGACGCATCAGGATCAGGCGCTTCATTGGCAGGTCCGGAGATTAGAAATTCTGATCGACACCTTCAGGCACCGCTCATTGGCTCAGTCTCTCTTAGGCACCATTTTCGCCCTCGAAATCAAGTCACAGGAGACGGTTTAGATGAGCTTGCTGATCGGCGACGTAGCGCCCGACTTTGAAGCGGATACGACAGAAGGCCGGATCCGGTTCCATGAATGGGCCGGGGACGACTGGGTGGTGTTTTTCTCCCACCCGGCGGACTTCACCCCCGTCTGCACGACCGAGCTTGGCTATACAGCCCGTCTGAAGGACGAATTCGCCCGCCGCGGCGCCAAGGCACTCGTCATCTCGGTCGACAGTGTCGAGGATCACAAACGCTGGATCGAGGACATCGAGGAAACCCAGGGGGCAACGGTCCAGTTCCCGATCATCGCCGATCCGGCCCGCAAAGTGGCAACGCTCTACAACATGATCCACCCGAACGCCGATCCGAAGGTGACCGTGCGGGCCGTCTATGTGATCGACCCGAACAAGAAGATCCGCGCCTCGATCATCTATCCACCCAGCGCCGGGCGGAACTTCGACGAAGTGCTGCGCCTGATCGACAGCCTGCAGCTGACCGACGGCCACAAGGTGGCAACGCCTGTAAACTGGGTTGACGGTGAAGACGTGATCGTCGTGCCGAGCCTGTCGGACGAAGAAGCGGAAAAACTGTTCCCGCAGGGCTTCCGGAAAGTGAAACCCTATCTGCGATACACGGCCCAGCCGAACAAGTAAGCCAACAAAAAAGGCGGCCTGCGGGCCGCCTTTTCATTTTGTTCGGATACGGACCCAAGCCTAAAGCGCGACTTCCAGCTTGCCGTTGACCAGGGCCGAATAATCGTTGACCAGCGCTTCGGAGATCTGGCCCGGCTTGTAGGTGTGCGCGCCGATTTCGGCGACCGGCGTGATTTCTGCGGCAGAGCCCGTGATGAAGCATTCCGAGAAGGTCGCCAGTTCGTCCGGCATGATGGCCCGCTCGATCACTTCGAGCTGGCGCTGTTGGGCGAGCTTGATCGCCGTCTGGCGCGTCAGCCCGTTCAGGAAGCAGTCCGGCGTCGGCGTGTGCAGCGCACCGTCCCGCACGAAGAAGATGTTCGCGCCCGTCGCCTCGGCCACCTGGCCGCGATAGTCCAGCATCAGCGCGTCGGCATAGCCGTCACGTTCGGCGGCATGCTTGGAGAGCGTGCAGATCATGTAGAGACCGGCGGCCTTGGCATGGCAGGGCGCAGTATCCGGGGCCGGACGGCGCCATTCGGCATGCGTCATCCGGATGCCTTTCATCTTGTCGGCAAAATAGTCGCCCCAATGCCAGACGGCCACAGCCAGGTGGATCGAGTTCTGCTGGGCCGACACGCCCATCATTTCCGATCCGCGCCAGGCGATCGCGCGCACATAGGCGCTGTCGAGACCCGACTTGGCCAGCGCCTCGCGCTTCACGTCTTCGATCTGTTCCACGGTGTAAGGGATGTCGAAGCCCATGATCCGCGCCGAATTGTGCAGGCGCCTGGAATGGTCCAGCGAACGGAAGATCTTGCCGTTGTAGGCGCGCTCGCCCTCGAATACTGACGAGGCATAGTGCAGCGCATGCGTGAGGACGTGTACCTTGGTGTCACGCCACGGCACGAACTCACCGTCCATCCAGATGTAGCCATCGCGGTCGTCGTATGCGGTTCCGGCCATCGTATCTCAGCGCTCCTCGCTTGCACTTCTTCGAATTTCGCGTTCATTTCACCGGATGGCACCTGACGTCAACCTGAACCGCCCGTTCGACCCCCGCCTTTTCCTGATGGATCAGGAGCTGGATCGCGGCGTCGGCCTCCTGCTGGCTGGCGCATCCGAACTCACCAGAGCCGCCGAAGCGGCCCGGCGCAAGGCAGGCCTGAGCAAGCCAGAGATGCAAATTCTCATGACCATCCGCTACTGGCCCGGACTTACCGTGTCGGAATTGCGGGACTCGGTCGGCATGACCGTGCCGACCTTTGCCCGCATTCTCGGCCAGCTGGACCAGCGCAGCCTGATCGAAAAGGAAGTCGGCAACCGCGACGCTCGGCAGCGCAAGCTGACCCTGTCGGACTCCGGCATCACCCTGACCACGCAGCTGACCATTGTGCTGCGCGAACGTCTGCGCCTCGCCTATCGCAGCGCCGGCCCGGACGCCGTGGACGGCAACCGCCGCGTGCTCGACGCCCTGGTGCGCTGATGCCCGACGCCGCGCATATCCTCGTCGTCGATGACGACGACCGCATCCGCGAGCTGCTGAAACGCTTCCTCAGCCGCGAGGGCTACCGGGTCACGGCCGCCCCGGACGCCGAGGCCGCGCGCCGCCTGATGGATACGATGGCCTTCGATCTGGCCATCCTCGACGTCATGATGCCGGGCGAAGACGGCTTCTCCCTCCTCTCCGGCATCCGCCAGGGCGTGTCGCGGGAGACTCCCGTCCTGCTGCTGACAGCGCGCGGGGAGTCCGGCGACCGGATCGAAGGTCTGAAGCGCGGCGCTGACGACTACCTCGCCAAGCCGTTCGAACCGGAGGAACTGGCCCTGCGCTGCGCCGCGATCCTGCGCCGCTCGCACAAGGAGGCGCCGCCCGAAGAACTGGAAATGTCCGGGCTCATCTTCAATGCCGCCCGGGGTGAACTGAAATCCGGCGACGAACGCGTGCGCCTCACCGATGCCGAACTGCAATTGCTGACCGCCCTCGCCGCGCGGGCCGGTGAACCGATCAGCCGTGAGGAACTGGCGCAAATCACGTCCGCCGGCATGGAGCGTTCTGTCGATGTGCAGGTCACCCGCCTGCGCCGCAAGATCGAGCCAAACCCGAAAGAACCGGTCCATATCCAGACGGTACGCGGAATTGGTTACCGCCTGATGCCGGACTGACACGCCATGTTCCGCTTACGCGACATCACTCCCCGCGGCCTCTATGCCCGCAGCCTGCTCATGGTGGTGCTGCCGGTCGTCCTGATCCTGACGCTGACGACATGGTTTTACTATGACAACCATATCGCCGAGGTGAACCGCAAGCTCGGCCAGTCCATCGCGCGGGATGTCAGCGTCGTGCAGGACTATTGCGAGCGGCGGTCTGAATCGCCGATTTCCCGGGAACTGATCGCCACCCGGCTGGACCTGACCTTCAGCTGCGACGCCCCGCATGCTGTGCCGGAGGAAGAAGGCTTCCTTGAAAACTTCTCTTATCGTCACGTCCTGCGGGAAGAGCTTTCGACGCGCCTCGGCCTGCCCGTTGTGGTCGGGCTAAGCCCGAATGACTCGCTGATCCACATCCGCTTTCCTGCCGCGGGACGGACGGTCGAAGTGCTGGTCGAACGCAAACGCGCGGTGACGATCACCTCGCACGTTTTCATTGTCTGGGTCATCATATTCAGCCTTCTGATGATAGCGCTGGCCGTTGCCTTCCTGAACCAGCAGGTGCGGTCGATCCTGAGCCTGTCGAAAGCCGCACGCGCCTTCGGACGGGGCCGCGACGTGCCGGACTTCCGGCCTTCGGGCGCCAATGAAGTCCGTGAAGCCGCCCGCGCCGTGATCGACATGAAAAACCGGCTGACCGCCTTCGCAGAGCAGCGCACAGCCATGCTGGCCGGCGTCAGCCACGATTTGCGCACCCCGCTCACCCGGCTGAAGCTCTCCCTCGCCATGATGGAGGAGACCGACGAGATCCGCGCCATGAAAGCCGACCTCAAGGACATGAGCATGATGCTGGACGGCTACCTGGCCTTTGCCAGGGGGGAGGAAAGCGACGAGCTGACGGAGTTCGACTTCGCCGAACTGGTGCGCGAGGCGGCTGCCGGGTTCAGCGAGGACATCCCGGTCGCCGGTCCGGAAACGATCCGGGTGACAGGCCGCCGCCTTGCGGTGAAGCGCGCACTGACCAACCTGCTCTCCAACGCCCTGAAATTCGGGGACACGGTGCAGGTCATGCTGGTTGATGGGCCCTATGCGGCGGAAGTCCATGTGGACGATGACGGGCCTGGCATTCCAAAGGACCAGTATGAAGACGCCTTCCGCCCCTTCTCGCGGCTGGACGAGGCGCGCACGCAGAACACGTCCGGCATCGGGCTCGGACTGACACTCGCCCGGGACACGGCCCGCGCCCATGGCGGCGACCTGCGCCTGTCGGAAAGTGCACTCGGCGGCTTGCGCGCGAGTTTCCGCCTGCCACATTGAGACTCTCTCAATCCGCTTGTGGCAGACAAGGCGGAAAGCTGAACAGCCAGGCAGCCCAGAAAGGCAGTCATGTCAAACAAACCCGCCAAGCTCATCGTCCGCAATGCCGAGGTCCGCGACATTCCCGGCATCATGGAAGTGTCCGAGCGCGTCTACGGCCCCGGCATGGGCTATGCCCGAAGCGAACTGTTCGGCCAGATCAACCGCTTCCCGGACGGCCAGTTCGTCGCCGAATATGAAGGCGTCATCGTTGGCTACTGCGCCACTTTCATGATCTCCAGTGACGTCGCGCTGAAGCCGCACACCTGGAACGAAATCACCGGCGTGGGCTTCGCGGCCCGTCACGACCCGGAAGGCGACATGCTGTACGGCATGGATGTGATGGTCCATCCGGACTACCGCCGCCTGCGTATCGGCGAGCGCTTCTACCGGGTACGGAGAGAACTCTGCCAGTGGCTGGAGCTGAAAGGTATTGTCTTCGGCGGCCGCATGCCCGGCTATGCCCGTCATGCGAAGGAGTATCCGAACCCGCAGGATTATGTCGATGCGGTGGTCGACCAGAAGCTCAAGGATCCGGTGATCAATTTCCAGCTGCGCCAGGGCTTCAAGCCGATCGGCGTCATGCGCAACTATCTGGTGGGCGACCCCCAGTCGAAGGATTGCGCCACGCACATGATCTGGGAAAACCCGCTGGAGCAGGACAAGATCCAGGCCAAGCCCGGCCTCGGCGACACCTCCCTGCCTGAACGCGTCCGCATCGCGACCGTCCAGTTCCAGATGCGCAAGATCAACTCCATCGACGAGTTCGAACAGCAGATCGAATATTTCACCGACATCGCGTCGGACTACAAATCGGACTTCGTTGTTTTCCCGGAGCTTTTCACCCTGCAGCTCCTGTCGCTGGAACACCGGCCGCTCGGTCCGGTGGAGGCCATCGAGAAGATCACCGAATACACGCCGCGCTTCATCGAATTCATGGAGAAGCTGGCCGTCTCCTACAACGTCAATATCATCGGCGGCACGCACCCCAGCATGATGGAAAACGGCGATGTCCTGAACATCTCCTATGTCTTCCTGCGCGATGGCTCGGTCCACACCCAGCAGAAGCTGCACCCGACCCCGTCGGAACGGATGTGGTGGAATATCAAGGGCGGCGAAGGCGCGCTTGCCATCCAGACAGACTGCGGCCCGATCGGCGTGATGATCTGCTACGATTCCGAATTCCCGGAACTCGCCCGCCACCTGGTCGACCAGGGCGCGCTGATGCTGTTCGTGCCCTTCTGCACCGATGAGCGCCGCGGCTACATGCGGGTACGCTATTGCTGCCAGGCCCGTGCGGTGGAGAACCAGTGCTATGTCGCCCTCTCCGGCGTGGTCGGAAACCTGCCGAATGTGGAGAACATGGACATCCACTATGCCGAAAGCTGTATCCTGACGCCGTCGGACTTCCCCTTCGCCCGCGATGGTGTGGCCGCCGACACAGCGCCCAATACCGAGACCATCGCACTGGCGGACCTTTCCCTGTCAGACCTGCTGACGGCCCGCCAGTCCGGCGCCGTTCAGAACCTGAAAGACCGCCGGTTCGACCTTTACTCCGTGAAGTGGAAGAAGACGGACTGACCCCGCGCCCTGTTGCAGGCGGGGCGCGCGCTTTTTAATATCCCCTCTCGTTCGGGAGGAGGACGCCGCATGAACAGCATTCGCGTCACACTGATGGCCACGCTGCTGGCAATTCTTGCCGCCTGCGCCACTCCGCCTCCGCAAACGCCTGCCCCGGCTGCACCGCCGCGCGATCTGCTGGTCGAACTGGGCGATGCCGAAGCCGCCGGTGACCACGATGCCATGCTGTCGCTCGCCCACACGCTGCTCGCCGATCCGGCAACCGACGATGCCCTGACGCTGGACCTGGCGGACCTGCTCGCCCGCGAAGGCGATACCCAAGGCGCCCTCGCCGCTTATCAGGGTGTCGCCGACAAGGAAGCCGCAGCTCCCGAGCCGGATTGGGCCCGCCTCATCAACCTCGAAGGCCGCATGGCGGAGATTGCCGCCGCTGCTGGCGATACCAGCAGCGCAAGCATCCATACCGGCCGCGCCGTGGGACTCGTGACACAGCATCTCGGCATCGACCATCCGCGCCTTGCCCCCCTGCTCGCCTTCGCCAAGGCGAACGGGCTGGACATGCCGGCCATCGCCATGGCCGGCGGCTTCGCGACTCTGCAGGACATGGAACTGGCACTCGCCGACAGTGTCGAGCGCGGCCGCGATACCGGCGCGGCCATGCCATCAGGACGCCGCCTGTCGCCTCGCGTCTTTGGCGAGGAACCTGACTTCGATCTCGTCAAAGTCTTCTATGGCACGGACCGCGCGCCCGATCCCGGTGAACTCCTCATGGTCGACGGCAAGCCCGTGCTGGATGCCCGCACCTATTACGGCAGCGAGCGGGGCAAGCTGGAAACCGGAACGGTGATCGTCTCGGTTCCGCGCAACCGCTCGCTTGGAGAGATTCCGAAACCGAGCGTGCTGCGCTTCGACGTCCGCCCGGATCCGGCCCGGCACGTCATCGTCGGCGACATGAAGATCCATCCGGACATGGAAGCCTTTGTCCGCGAGATGAAGCTGGAGCTCGCCAAGTCCAAGCGCCGTGAGATCTTTGTCTTCATCCATGGCTACAACACCAAGTTCGATGCCGGTATCGAGCGCACGGCGCAGCTTTCCGTCGACCTCGAAGTCGATGGCGCGACGGCTTTCTATTCCTGGCCCTCGGCAGGTAGCCTGTTCGGCTACAAGGCAGACCGTTCGCAGATCACCGAAGAGGCCGTGAAGGACCTTGAAGACTTCCTGCTGATCCTGGCGGACCGGACCGGCGCCGAACGGATCAGCGTGGTCGCCCATTCGATGGGGAACGAATTCCTGACCCTCGCGCTGGAACAGATGTCGCGTGACCGGCCGGGTGAGAAACTGTTCAACGAAGTGATCTTCGCCTCCCCCGATGTGGATGCGGACGACTTCATAGAACGCGTCTCGGCCATCGACAGCCTCGCCGATGACTTCACCCTCTATGCCAGCTCAAAGGACCGGGCGCTTCAGGCGTCCCGGCGGTTCAATGGCACGGGCCGCCGCGCGGGCGACTCGGCCGAACCGGTCCTGTTGCCGGTCCTGAACACAATCGACACCTCCGCCGTTTCCGATGGCGGGCTTGGCCATTCAGACATATTCGGCGGTGCCTTCACTGACTTCCAGGCCATCCTCTGGCTCAGCATTGAACCGGACCAGCGCTGCCTGCTCGGACGGCGGGAGGAAGGCAATGCCGTGGCATGGGTGCTCGGCAGTCCACGGACAGAGTTCTGCGACCAGAAGGCCTTTTCCACAGCCATGACGACCATGCGCCGTGTGGGCGTGGAGGAATCTGCTTTCGTCCTGTCCGAACAGGCTGCAGAGGCGCAATCCATAGGCTCGCCCGACGCGCCGCTCTGGCAATCGGCCCTAAGGATCGTTCAGTGGCTGGGCGTGGCGGGCCGCTTCATGCCTGAGACGACGGCCGCACCTCAGTGACCGTCCGGTGCGGATCGGAATGGGTCCACTCCGCCAGCATCGTTCTCAGCGCCGCCACGAAGGCGATCGGCTGGTCCAGCATGACATGATGGTCTGCATGCGGAATGGAAATGAATGGCACCTGGTATCCGAGCAGTTTCCGCATGTATTCACGCACCTCGTCCGGCATCAGTGAACTGTTCTCGCCCCGGATAATGGCGACGCGGCAGCGCGCGGCCTGTAGTAATTCGCCGGGGTCCTTGCCCGGGTCGAAATGCTTCCAGATCATCGGATCGAACTTCCAGGTCCAGCCGCCTTCGTCCGCCTTCTTCAGGCTCCAGCGGGCGATATAGTCGACGGCATAGAGGTTCTCGCAGAGCTGCGGCGGGGCGAGGCGGAACCGGCTGAGGGCAGCGGCGAGATCTGGATAGACCCGGTTCGGACGGCCCTTGCGATCGGGTCCGCGATGCGGTCGCTCCGGCGGGTTCACCGGACTGTCGACAATGACCATGCCGTCGAACCGGTCGCCATATTTCGCGCCGGTCACCAGCGTGACGAAGCCGCCAAAAGAGTGCGCCACGATGATCGGCTTGGTCGGCCCGTCGAAGAGGCCCGCCGCTTCGGCCACGGCGACCTCTTCTTCCGCGAAGGTCGCCATATTGTAGCTTTCGCGGAAATCGCTGTCGCCCATACCCGCGAAGGTAATGGCGGCGACATTGTACTCCTCGACAAAGTATGGCGCGATGAAATCCCACCAATGAGCGTGGGCACCATTGCCATGCACAAGCAAGAGGCCCGGCGCCCCGCGCCTGCCCCAGCGCTGGTAGGTCACTTTCGCGCCCTGCACCTCCACCGAACCGGTCTCATAAGGCGTGGCGACCGCCTTGCGGAACCATTCCGGCGCTGGCGGCACGGCGCCTTTGAACTCTGCCAGCGGCCCGCCTTCCGAAGGGATCTCCGGCGGCTGGTCCCTGACAATGCCCTTATTCTCCCCGCTCATACGTCTCTTCCCTTTTTGCGAAGTCTGGGGTGCCGTCCGGCATCTGGCAAGCCCGGCCCTTGGGGCACATCCGGCACGGCTTTTGCGGACTTTGTCCCGAAAAGGGACACCCCGCCCCATGCTGAAACAGATCTGTATCGCCTCTGCACTCGCCCTTGCGGCCGGAACCGCCTCTGCCAGCCCGGAATTTGCCGAGCTCTGGGGCGCGAAAGCCACGGCGCTCGCCAGCGACTCGGCGCCCCTGCTGGACACGGCCCGGCAAGGCCGTTTGCCGGTGCTGGACGATGATTATGTGATCGAAGTGGAGCGGTTTGCGTTTAACGCCACCCGCCTCGGCGCCTGGACAAGGCAGGCCGGCGTGCCCTCCACCATCGGCTGCCGCTTCCTCAGCCTCGGCGAGGAAGCGGAAAACCAGCTCGAAGCCCTCGAAGGCGCCCGGTCTGCCCGCGCGTCGGCGGACGCGCTGGACGGATTGCTCAACCTGTTCGCAGATGCCCGGACGCTATCAGCCGCCGCGGCCTGGTCTGCCCGGCATGCAGGCGACCAGCCGGTCACGCTGAGCCAGCCCGCCCCCTGCCCGGAGCAACCGCTGCGCATCGACCGCGTCGCTGTGCGCTAAGCGTCAGGGCCGGAATTCGGCGCCTGGATCTTCCAGCAATTCATAGGCGACGTGCGCCTTCAGCTTTTCAGTCAGCTCGTTTGCGTCGCCCTGCAGCGTCTCGGGGTCGATCATCTGGCCGAACGTCATCCGCATTTTCGAGCCCTGCTTGTTCAACAGTTCGTGGAACAGGGTGATGTCGCGCAGCTCTCCGCTGATATTGCAGAGCAGGTAATAGAGCCGGGAATTCCACGCATCGAGGTTCAGCGGCAGGATTGGCGCCTTTTGCTTTTTCGCGAGGCCGATGACGGTGGAGAACCAGTCCTTCTCGATCAGCCGGTCGCCTTCCTTCCGCGCGAGGCGCCCGGACGGAAAGATGACAACGCACTTCTCTTCCGCGAAGGCCTCCCCTGCCCGTTTCAGGGTTTCTCGCGCCTTGGCGGGGGAACGTTTCTCCATCACCCACTCGACCGGGATGATGACATCCTCAAACTTCGGATTGACCCGGATCGCATCGGCATTCGCAAAAAAGATGATGTCTTCGCGCACGCGTTTCAGCAGGTCCCAGACGGCCACCCCGTCGGCGAGGCCGGTCGGATGGTTGGCGGCAATGATCAGCCGGCCCTCGCGCGGCAGACGCTCGATCCCCTCGACAGACAGATCGAAAGATAGCTGGCGGGACAGGCGGTCAAATGAGTCGCGCCCGTTCAGCTGGACGATCTCGTCCGCCATGCGCCGGGCCTTGTCATAACCAAGCATGGAATAAAGCACCGGGCGCACCAGCGGCCAGGCGGGGCTCGCCCGTAGTTTCGGGCAGCGCTCCTCGATCAGCACATCCACAATGTGCAGGTCATCCGGCGTTTCCACATCCAGGAACGCGGATTTCCGCGGAGCGAGCGGTTTCTGGGGGAGCGTTTCATCACTCATGTCGGGGCGTTTCTCCAGAAAACAGCATAAGCCAAGCCCGATACGTGCGGAAGCGCCGCGAACAGCCCCGGATTACAAGGTGATTCGGGCGAATTCCGACCTCTTTTGCGAGAAGGCCCGGCAATCGCAGTTCGTTGAGTTTTCAACACTTCTGAAAGGAACGCTTTACTAAGCCGTAAGCTGCGCGTGGCAAAGTGAACGCACATCGGGGGCAGGTTAAGGACCCGCCATACAGGAAAGGCTTCGGGGTAGATTTTATGAAAGTTCTCTGGGTTGAAGATCACGCGCCGGTGCGCGACATGCTGGCCATCGCTGCGGACAAGGCTGCCCGCTCGCGTGTTCAGGTAGACCTCGTCATGGCACCGACGCTGATGGCTGCGGAATCGCGCCTGCGTCTTGAACGTTTCGACCTTGTCGTGCTGGACCTCGGCTTGCCGGACTCCATGGATCCGGACATGACGATCGCCCGCATCGCCAATATGGGTAAATACCGGATCGCCGTCGTCTCCTCCATGGATACGCGCGACCAGGCGGTTGAAGCTGCTGTGCGCTGCGGCGCCAACATTCACCCGGAAGCCATTTTCAAGGCCGGCCTGCCGTTCAATCGCTTCATCCAGCGCCCCGACAGTTTCGAGGACTTCCTGATGGATCTGATGCCGGACGCTGCCGACGCCAAGGGTGTGACGGTCCGCGCGGCCTGATCCCACACGCTTGCCCTGCGGGGCCAGAGCTTGCTAAGCCGCTCGGAAGCTTTTCCGGGCGGTTTTCTTTCGCCTGATACAGACGGGAAACTGCCAGAATATGGAATATTTCTCCGCTGCGCCGGTTACATCCAGCCTGCTGCTCGCGAATATTATCGCCAGCATGATCGGCTTTGCCTCGCCTGACTTCGTGACCCAGAACGCGTTCTGGATCCGGCCGATCCGCGAACAGCGCCAATGGCACCGCGTCATCACCTCCGGCTTCCTGCATGTCGCGACATGGCACCTGTTCGCCAATATGATCACGCTCTATTATTTCGGCCCCTGGCTGGAACATGTGTTCGGGGCGACGGGCTTTCTGATCCTGTATTTCGGATCCCTCCTCGGTGGATCGATGTGGGATGTTGTCGACAAGCGCAACAAGCCGGACTACCGGGCCGTCGGCGCGTCCGGCGCGATTTCCGGCCTGATGTCCGCCGTCGGTATCATCTTCCCGTTCCTGACCATCGGCATTTTCGGCATCCTGCCGGTCTGGGCCGGGGCCTATGCGGTGATCTTCATCATCATCAGCTATGGCCTGTCGAAGCGGGAGGATGCCATCATCGGGCATGGCGCCCATCTTGGCGGCGCCCTTGCGGGTATCGTGATCACCCTGCTGCTGCGTCCGGAATCCTTCTCCGAGCTGATCCAGCAGATCTCAGAAAAATTCGGCTGATCCCGCCCATGGCCAATGTGCTCCGCCAGTACAGGGAACGTGTGGACGCGGGCCTCCTCACCAATGATCCGGTGCAGGCCGAAGCGGCCGAACGCCTGGACGACCTTGCCCGCCGCCTCGCCGATCCGCCAAAGGGCGGCTGGTTCTCGAAGCCGGAGCCTGTGCGCGGCCTCTATCTCTGGGGCGGGGTCGGCCGCGGCAAATCCATGCTGATGGATCTGTTCTTCGAGGATGCTGCCCCGAAGGCGAAACGCCGGGTGCACTTCCACGAATTCATGGCCGAGATCCAGGACCGGCTGGACACCTGGCGCAAGATGCCGGAAGGCGAGCGCAAGCGGTCTCCGTGGCGCGTAAAAGGCGCAGGCGACGACCCTATCCCGCCGGTCGCCAAGCAGGTGGCCGCCGAAGCGCAGCTGCTCTGTTTCGACGAATTCCAGGTGACGCAAATCGCCGATGCCATGATCCTCGCACGCCTGTTCGACCAGCTGTTCTCACGCGGTGTGACCATGGTGGCGACCTCCAACCGCGTGCCGGATGATCTTTACAAGGACGGCATCAACCGCCCCCTCTTTATGCCTTTCATCCAGCACCTGAAAGACCGCTGCGACATCTTTCATCTGGCCTCCGACCGTGACTACCGGCTGGACCGGCTGATCGCTGCGCCGGTCTGGTATTCCCCGCTGGGGCCGGAGGCAGATGCTGCCCTGGAAGAGGTCTGGACCCGGCTTACCTCGGGCGCGCACGCCCAGCATGTGACACTGACCGTGAAGGGCCGCAAACTGGAAGTCAGCCGCGAAGCGGCCGGTGTCGCCTGGTTCAGCTTCGACGAGCTTTGCGCCCGCCCACTCTATTCGCGCGACTATCTCACCATCGCGGCAAACTTCCACACAATCATCCTGCGCGGCATCCCGCAGCTCGGCTCTGAAAAGCGCAATGAAGCCGCCCGCTTTGTCGCACTGATCGATGCGCTTTACGAAGCGAAGATCAAGCTGGTCGCCAGCGCCGCCGCCGAGCCGGAAACACTTTACCCGGAGGGCGATGGTGCCTTCGAATTCGAGCGGACCGTCAGCCGACTGCATGAAATGCGCTCGACCGACTATCTCGCCGAAGAGCGCGTCGAGATCAGCGTCGACTGACCCGGCGCTTCGGCTCCTTGCCATCGCTGCTCAAAAGTTCTGCCGCAACGGCGCGCATGACCTTGCCCATCTCTGTCATCGGCTCGGACAGGGGCGAGCCCTCACGCCAGATGAGGCCGATCTTCCGGCGGGCCAGCTTGTGCCGGATCGGACGGACGACCTGGCTCGGGTCGCGCTTGGCCTCAACCACGGCATAGAGGTTCGGCAGGATGGCCACCCCCTCCCCCATGCTGGCCGTCTGGCGGACGGCATCCAGCGACGTGCCTTCATATTCGGTACTGACATGGGCACCTGCGGCATCCGCCAGCTGCTGGATGATCAGGCTCAGCCTGTGACCGGGACCGAGGCTCAACAGCTCCCGCCCGCGCAGGGCCTCCACATCGACCGGTCCCTTCTCGGCGGACAATTCGTCTTCCTGGGCGGCGCAGACGTACAGGGTCTCTTCGAACAATTCCATGAAGGCACTGCTGGCATGGTCCTCCGGTGTCGAGATGATCATGTCGAGCCGGCCATCGTTCAGGCGGTCGTTGAGGTCTGCAATGCGGGACTCGTGCACACTCATGCGCAGCTCGGGAAACAGGCGGTGCAGTTCGCGGACGGCGCCGGGCAGCAGATAGGGCCCGATGGTGGAGACCGTGCCCAACCGGTAGCGCCCGGCAACCTCCCCCGCGGGACGCAGCGTGAAGGCCTTCAGATCCTCCACCTGGATCAGGATCGCCCGCGCGCGGCGGACGACTTCCTCACCCAGCGGGGTCATGAAGGCACCGTGGCGGCCGCGTTCGACCAGGACGGCCCCCAGTTGGTGTTCGGCCTCGGCGATCTGGGCAGAGAGGCTCGGCTGGGAGACGTTGAGCAAACGGGCCGCCTCGTGAAACTTGCCGGTATCGGCCACCGCGACGAGGTATTGCAGCTGTCTAAGCGTTGGGCGCATTCGTCATTCCCTGTTCAGAATCAGGTCATTTTTGATAGTATTTTGCTATTGAAACAAGAGAGTTTTTATATTGGAACTATCTATTGCGCCACGCCAGATTACAGCCTTCAGACCCAAGGAGCCTGCTTTCTGTGCACGAACTGATGGCATTAAATCTTAGTGCGTGTCGTCACTACAGCGAAGTGACCCGGTCTGTTGTGGACCCGCCGTCCACATACTGAGCGCCCCCACCGCGCAACTTTCCTCCCTCCCTAATACAGTTTAGACCCCAGCATCGAAAGGAGTTTCGCATGCCGCGCTTTGCTGCAGGCGTTGTCCGCTTCCAGAACAATGTTTACCCTGAAAAACAGGGCCTTTTCGAAGAACTCAGCAAGGGACAGTCCCCTGAGGCGCTTTTCATTGCCTGTTCCGACTCCCGTGTCGAAACGGCGATGATCACCCAGACCGAGCCGGGTGAACTGTTCATCTGCCGTAACGCCGGCAACATCGTTCCACCGCATACGGAATCTACCGGCGGCATGACGGCATCGATCGAGTATGCTGTCGCTGTCCTCAAAGTTCCGCATATCGTGGTCTGCGGCCACACCGAATGCGGCGCCATGAAAGGCGCTATGAACCCGGAAGGCCTCGAAGGCCTGCCACATGTCGCCAAATGGCTTGGCTATTCCAAGGCCGCTGTGGACGTCGTCGACAGCATCGCTGAAGACGGCGCTTCCCCGGAAGAGCGCATGAAGATGCTGATCGAGCAGAACGTCCTGCTCCAGCTGCAGCACCTGCGCACCCATCCGAGCGTTGCCGCCGCCCTCGCAAAAGGCACGACCGAGCTGCATGGCTGGGTCTACGACATCCGCTCCGGCGAAGTCGAAGCCTGGGACGAGGCCGAAGGCAAATTCATCACCATCGACTCCCGTTACGCCGCCCAGATCCGCGAACTCGCGGGCGAACATACCTGCGCGGCATAAACGGGTCCTGACAGAACGGATCCAGACATATGTCTTCTTCCCAGACAGCTGCGCCCGGCGGGCGCAGCCCATTCTTTGACCTCTCGAACATGAGAGGCGACCTGTTCGGCGGCCTGACCGCCGGCATCGTCGCCCTGCCGCTCGCCCTCGCCTTCGGTGAAGCCTCAGGCGCCGGCCCGATTGCCGGCCTCTGGGGCGCGATCTTCGTTGGCTTCTTCGCGGCCCTTTTCGGCGGCACCGGCTCTCAGGTCTCCGGACCGACCGGCCCGATGGTCGTCGTCTTCGCCGGTCTTTATGCGGCACTTGGCGGCAACCCGACGCTGGTCTTCGCGGCCGTCGTGCTGGCCGGTATCCTGCAGATCGGCTTCGGTGTGCTGAAATTCGGCCAGTATGTGAAACTGGTGCCCTATCCGGTGATTTCCGGCTTCATGAGCGGCATCGGCGTCATCATCATCGCGCTTCAGCTCTCCCGCCTGTTCGGCCACGAGCCGGATGGCGGCGGCACGATCCCGGCCTTCACCGCCGTTCCGGGCGCCGTGATGGACCCGAACCTGATCGCTGTCGGTATTGCCGCGATGACCCTCGTCATCGTCTTCACCTGGCCGAAGAAGTTCGCCGCCTATGTCCCCGGCCCCCTCGCGGCGCTGGTGATCGGTACGCTGGTCAGCCTCTTCATTCCGGGCGCGCCTGTCCTTGGCGACATCCCGACCGGCCTGCCGGAGTTCGTCCTGCCGAGCTTCAGCACGGATACGGCCCTCGTGGTGCTTGAGGCCGCCTTCATCCTGGCAGTCCTCGGCTCCATCGACAGCCTGCTGACATCCCTCGTTGCCGACAACATGACCCGTACGCGTCACGACTCCGACAAGGAGCTGATCGGCCAGGGTATCGGTAACACGATCGCCGGCATGTTCGGCGCCATCCCGGGTGCCGGTGCAACCATGCGGACGGTGATCAACATCCGCTCCGGCGGCCGTACCAAGATCTCCGGCATGACGCACGCGATGGTGCTGCTGGCCATCGTGCTCAGCCTCGGCCCGCTGGCCTCGCAGATCCCGCACGCCGTTCTGGCCGGTATCCTTGTAAAAGTCGGCTTCGACACGATCGACATGTCCTACATCAAGCGTGCGCACAAAGGCCCGCGCTGGGACCTGGCGCTGATGGTGCTCGTCCTTGGCCTGACGGTCTTCGTTGACCTGATCACGGCTGTGGCTGTGGGTGTGATCCTCGCCGCGCTCGCCTTCATCAAGAAGCTGGCCGACGACCAGATCGCCTCCGTGCAGCACGATGCCCCGCCCCAGTCCAGCGAAGAGGAAGTGACCCTTCTCTCCCGCTGCGGCGGCCGCGTGATGCTGTTCGACTTCGGCGGCCCGCTCAGCTTCGGCGCAGCGGCTGACCTTGGCCACCATGTCCGCAGCAAGGCGGGCGACAAGGTCGAGATCATCGTGCTGGACTTTGCCCGCGTGCCCTTCATCGACGTCTCCGCCGTCCGTGCGGTCGAGACGATCATCGAAGACGCGCATGATGCCGGCAAGGATGTCTACTTCACCGGCATGAGCGAGGAGGTCGAAGCCGTCCTCCACCGCTTCGCCGTCGACCAGGTTCCGGGCAGCGAGGACAAACGTTTCGGCAAGCGCCGCGACGCCCTCACCGCCGCCCTCGACCGCCTCAACGAGAAGCCGGCCCCCGTACCGGCCGAATAACAGGATAGACCCCCGTTCCTGACCTTCACCCCGCGCCTCCTCTCTCCAGGCGCGGGGCTTTTTTTGCCCGAAATTCCCCAAAAATCCCCTTGGCCCCGCCCCTTCCCTAAGAAGGCCGCAATTCCTATCTATACCCGAGCGCGATGAAACTCATGCGCATTCCGGTACAAGACGCCGCCGCCAGACGGGGCTAAACAGGTCCGGACATTCCAAATTGGAACCATTGCCGGTTTCGCGGGATAGGTTCCGGAAGGAGGATTTTAGATATGGCAAACAAGATTTCTGCCAGCACGAGCATGACGCTCAGCCCGGAACAGGGCCTTAGCCGTTATCTCACCGAAATTCGCAAATTCCCGATGCTCGAGAAGAACGAAGAGTTCATGCTGGCCCGGCGCTGGCGCGAGCAGGAAGACACCGAAGCCGCCGAGAAGATGGTGACGAGCCACCTGCGTCTCGTGGCCAAGATCGCCATGGGCTATCGCGGCTATGGCCTGCCGATGGCCGAAGTGATCTCCGAGGGCAATGTCGGCCTGATGCAGGCCGTGAAGAAATTCGACCCGGACAAGGGCTTCCGCCTGGCCACCTATGCCATGTGGTGGATCCGCGCCGCGATCCAGGAATACATCCTGCGCTCGTGGAGCCTCGTTAAGCTCGGCACGACGGCCGCCCAGAAGAAGCTGTTCTTCAACCTGCGCCGCCTGAAGGGCGAGATGCAGGCGCTGGAGGAAGGCGACCTGAAGCCGGAACAGGCCAAGCTGATCGCCGAGAAGCTCAACGTCTCGGAAAGCGAAGTCTATTCGATGAACGGGCGCATGTCCGGCTCGGATGCCTCGCTGAACGTGCCGATGGGCACCGATGGCGACATGGAATGGCAGGACTGGCTGGCCGATGACGAGCCGGGCCAGGCCGAGGAATTCGCCAACCAGCAGGAATTCGATGCCCGGATGACCCTCCTCTCCGCGGCGATGGAAGACCTGAACGAGCGCGAACGCCACATCCTGACCGAGCGCCGCCTGACGGACGACCCGAAAACTCTGGAGGAGCTGTCGGAAGAATACAATGTCTCCCGCGAGCGCATCCGCCAGATCGAGGTCCGCGCTTTCGAGAAACTGCAAAAGGCCATGAAACGCATGGCCAAGGAACAAGGCCTGCCGGCGGGAGCTTAATCCCCGCCGGCGGTCTCCACCACGCTTTTCACCGCTTCTTCCACATCCTCATCCTCCAGAATGTCCGTCGGGTCGATGCCCAGCACGACGGAGAGGATGAGTGCGCCCACGGCCACCGCAAACACGATAATCGCGACCAGCCCGCCGCCGATGCCCAGCGTGCGGGCGAGATAGTTCGTGATTTCCTCATAGCGGAACACCCCCACCGCCGCGACGACGAAACCGCCGATCTTGGCGGCATATTCGATCTGGCTGGGATAGGAGCGCAGATGGAAGAAGACGAGCAGCAGCGTCCACACCCCAAAACCCAGCGCCACGAGCGGCGCGACCACCGTATAGGCGCTGGCCGAGCCTGCCCCGGTCAGCAGCGCCATGGTCTGCAGATAGGCGGCGTTCAGCAGCGGCCAGATCAGCATTACCGACCCGCCGAGGGCGAGACCAAAGGAAATGCCCGACGGCGTCGCCCCGTGCAGCCGCTCCAGCCCCTTGCGGTACTGGACCAGCAGAATGCCGATGCCGAGCAGGAGCAGCAGGAAGAACACTTTCACCGGCATCACCCAGGCATGCACGGCAGCCGTCTTTGACGGGGTCTTCGCCGCCAGCATGTTGAGACGCTGGCGGAAGTCCGCCTTGGCCGTGCAGCAGTCGCGTATCGACATGCGCTCGCCTGCCGGAAAGCACAGCAGCGCCGCATCGGCCGCCACGGAATAGCGCAGCCATTCCTGGTCGCACTGGGCCTGGTATTCGCCAAGGCCGCGATCGACGCCCGACAGGATACGCATCCGCGCCAGCACTTCCTTCACCGGCGCCAGCGGCGGCGCGCCATCTGTTCCGGGTACGCCCTGATCTGCAGCAAGGGCTCTCGGCGAAATCTCGAAGACCGACCGGGCCCCTGAGGACTCAAACGCATCGGAGATCAGCCAGGCGCCGATCAAGGCCACAAGCAGGCTGCCACCCAGCACGATCCGCCCATATTTCAGCTGGCCGCGCCACATGGCATCGACCAGCAGCACGGCCGGCTGCCAGAAGGCGACAAGCGCCAGCAGGCCCGCGACCGGGAAAAAGATGAAATTCTGCGAGTCGAGAGAGGCCAGCCGCAGCGCCAGACCCGACGGCCCGAACTCCGCCAGCAAAGCGCCCGTCTCCGTGAGAAAGGCGAGGTAGAGCAAAGTGAACAGGAGGGTGACCGCAATACGGCTCGCCAGATGCGTTTTCGTCATGCGCGGCGCTCCCCTTCCGCTTTCCCCTATGCCTTATTCCTACCGCAATACTCTATGTAAACAACATATTGCGTTGCCCCGCCGCTTTCCTGCCGATTTCCGGGAACCGGCCGGCGCCACCAGCCGTTAATGCGACAAGACCTGAAAGGAGGTTTGACATGAAGCTCAGACTTGCAACCACAGCCCTCGCCGCTGCGTTAGGCGCAGGCCTGATGGCCCATGCCGACCCGCCGCACGCCCGCCCGGGTGACCTGCCGCCGGGCCTTGCCAAACAGGGCAAGATCCCGCCGGGCCACGCCAAGAAAATGTGGAAAAAAGGCGAATACCTGCCGGTAGACTACCGCACCGGCCACTATTTCGAGGACTGGCGCCGCTATGACCTGGAACCGGCCCCTCCGGGCTATCGCTGGGTCGTGGTCGATCAGGATGCCTACCTGATGGAGGTCACCACCGGCCTCGTCGCCAACGCCATCATTGATCTGCTCGACTGATCGTAAACCCCAAGCGATTGATCGCAGCAGACGGAACGGGCATGGGGTCTTCCCATGCCCGTTCTTTTTGGCCCGTTCTTATGGGCTGTTCTTATGGGCTGTGCCTTTTTCTCAGTCTGCGGAAGGCTCTGCCTCAACAGGCTCGACCTCAGCCTCACCAGCAGCTTCCAGCGCATCCAGCTTTTCGGCCTTATCCATCAGGACGGAATTGTCGTGGAAATTGACGTAGAACCCGCCGAGCTTCCACACCTCGTCTTCCCTTACCCAGGTTACCGTCACCGTGCCGGGCGAATGCTCCGCCTGTATCTGGAGCACGCAGATCGCAAAAGTGCCGGACTTGGCCGCGTCCGTATTGGCTGACGTTTTCATATTGCAGTTTGGAACCGAATACTCTGACACAGGCCCAAACTGCGCGAAGAAGCGATTGATGTTGTCCACCTTCTCCTGCGTGAGATCCATCCGGCGCGAATAGATGGGATCGTCTGCCGCTGGCATGCCATCTGTCAGGAAAGCCTTGCTCACTTCGACACTGGCTTCGCTGCGCTCGCCAATGGCGCCGAACAGTTTGACGCCATTGAAAATGCACGTGCCAAGCCCGATGAAAGCCAGCGCAATCAGGCCAAAGACCCAGAGGGGGATCCCCTTCTTCGGTTTCTCTGCGATGGCATAAGATGGCTGTTGTTGCGGCGCGTCTGTCATGTTTCCCCCTTGAACGGATCCAGACTGGTCAGGATTCCTACCAGAAGCAGGTTGCGGAATTTTATCAAGGGTTGCCGGACGTCAGGCATCGTTGATTGCAGCCCCGGAACGGGGCATGGGATCGCTCATGCACCTGATCCCCGTCACAGACCCTGCCGATCCGCGCCTCGCCGCCTATACGTCCATCCGTGAGAAGGACCTGACCTCCGGCCATGGCGGGCGCTTTATCGTCGAGGGCAAGGTGACGCTGGAGACGCTGCTGACGCGCTCCCGCTTCGCTGTAGAGAGCCTGTTCCTGGCCGAGTCCCGGCTGGCGCCTCTGGCAGACCTGCTGGCAAAAGTACCTGCCGATGTACCGGTCTACACCGCCCCGCAGGACATCATGGACCAGGTGGCCGGCTTCCCCATGCACCGGGGCGTTCTGGCCTGCGGCCTGAAGGGCGATATTCCCCTTCCAGGCGAATTTATTTCGGAGGATAAGCCCCGTTCAGGCCCGCTCCTCCTGCTCTCCGACATTTCCAACCACGACAATACCGGCGCCTGTTTCCGTAATGCCGCGGCCTTTGGTGCGGGCGGCTTGCTGCTGGATGAGCGCTGCTGCGATCCGCTCTACCGGAAAGCCATACGCGTCTCGTCCGGGGCGAGCCTCTTCCTGCCCTATGCCCACGGCGGGACGGGCTTGGACATGGTAAATGCTGTCTTAAACGCGGGCTATACCGTGTGGGCGATGACGCCCCGGGCGGAGGCCCAGCCGATGCAATCCCTGCCCGTGCCTGACAAGCTCGCCATCCTGCTCGGCGCCGAGGGGCCGGGCCTGCCCGATGCGCTGATCGCGGCGGCGGAGCCTGTGCGCATCCCCATGTCTGCAGGCTTCGACAGCATCAATGTCGCCACCGCCGGCGCGATCGCGCTGGCACACGTATTTGGGGAAAAACAAGGCTAAGGCCCATCAAGAAAACGCCCTCCCCGATTGTGCCGGGAAGGGCGAATGGGGGACCCCCTGGTGTGAAAGAGCCGCCCCGAGAGAGCCTCAGAATACGCGCGGACGTTCCGCCTTGTCGAGATGGAGACCGCACTCGGTCTTGTTCTGGCCCGCCCAGCGGCCGGAACGCGGGTCCATCGGGTCCGATGCCGGGCGCGTGCACGGCCAGCAGCCAATGGACGGATAGCCCTGGTCGACCAGCGGATGGCGCGGCAGGTTGCGCTGCTTCATGAACAGGTCGACGTCGTCGGCCGTCCAGCCAGCCATCGGGTTCACCTTGTAGCGGCCGTTCGCGAATTCGAAGACCGGCAGTTTCATCCGCTCGCCGCCATGGAAGCGCTTGCGGCCGGTGATCCAGGCATTGAAGCCTTCCAGCGCCGGCTCCAGCGGACGCACCTTGCGCAGGGCGCAGCAGGCATCGGAGTCCGACTTCCAGAGCTTGTTGTCCGGATCGAGGATCTTGCGCTCGGTCTCGCTCGGCGGGATGGACCGCACACCGGTCAGGCCAAGGCGCTCGATCACCTCGTCGCGATAGTCCAGCGTCTGCGGGAAGTGCATGCCCGTATCCAGGAAGATGACCGGCAGGCTCGGGTCCACTTCGGCGATCAGCGACAGCATGGCGATGCTCTCTGCCCCGAAGCTCGACACATAGGTCAGCTGCTCCGGCCATTCGCGCACCATGGCGACGCGCAGAATGGTCTGGGCCGACGCCTCGCGCAGCTCGCCATTCAGGCGGGCCAGGCGGGTCTGGGTGTCCTCTTTCTGGCGGAGAGAAATATCGCCATAGGGCATGGGCTCAGCTTCCGTGTCTTGCGTGGAACACCGAAACCCGGCCATCGGCGGCGGGCTGGTAGGTGTCCCGGAATTCGTTCAGGGCTTCCAGAACACTAGGTAGGTCAGCGCGGGCCGTCTCGTAAGCGTCGAAGCCTGAACGGTTCATGTAGAAAATCTGATCGCGCAGCACGTGTCCCACCGCACGCAGCTCGCCCTGATACCCATGACGGCGGCGCAGGAGCTGGGCCTGGGAGTAGCCCCGGCCATCGGTATATTTGGGGAACGAGACCTCAACCAATTGAATCCATTCAAGAAATGGCTCCAGAAGCGTCGGATCATCCTCCGGAACGAGGCGTACACCCACCGGCGCATTGCGCCCGGCCAAGCTTTCCGCCTGTTCCAGGAACCGGGCCAGTGGCAGGGTCACAGCCTGGTCAGGCTTTAGCTCAGCTTCACTATCCTGATCGAGAAACAGCCAGATATTCTCAATCTCTGCACCATCCTTAAGCAGCGGCATAGAGGGCCTCCTTGAACGGTTCTGCGCCGGCGCGCTCCAGCGTGTCGATGAACAGCTCATCGGGCGAGGTGCGCAGCGCCATATAGGTGTCGACGATCCGCTTCACGGCGCCCGGCACGTCCTCCCCCTTCAGGGCAGGCCCGGCGATGGCGCCGATGGCGGCTTTTTCGTCCGCCCGGCCGCCGAGGCTGATCTGGTAGAACTCCTCGCCTTTCCGGTCGACGCCGAGAATGCCGATATGGCCGACATGGTGATGGCCGCAAGCATTGATGCAGCCGGAAATGTTGATGTGCAGCCGCCCGATCTCGCGCTGGTATTTCGGATCCGCGAAGACTTCCTGCACCGCCTGCCCGATCGGGATGGAACGCGCATTGGCGAGGTTGCAGTAGTCGAGGCCCGGGCAGACGATCAGGTCGGTGATCAGGCTTTCGTTCGGCGTGGCGAGCCCCGCCGCATCCAGCGCCTGCCAGATCGCATAGAGGTGCTTCACCGGCACATGCGGCAGGACGAGGTTCTGCGCGTGAGAGACGCGAATATCGTCATAGGCGTAGCGCTCGGCGAGGTCTGCAACCAGCGCCATCTGCCGGTCGGTCGCATCGCCCGCTGCCCCGCCGATCGGCTTCAGGCTGACCGTGACGGAGGCATGGCCCGCCTGCTTGTGCGGATGGAGGTTCACCTCCGCCCACTGGGCAAAGTCCGGCTCGGCCGCCTTGGCGGCCTCGAACGCTTCCGTGCCGTCTTCGGCATCATAGGCCGGCGGCGCAAAATAGGCATGAATGCGGTCGATCTCGGCCTGCGGCAGGTCGATCTTTTCATGGCGACGCTGGGCCGCATATTCGGCTTCCACCTGGCGCGTGAACTCTTCCGGACCAAGCTCCTGCACGAGAATCTTGATCCGCGCCTTGTACTTGTTGTCCCGGCGGCCATAGCGGTTGTAGACGCGCATGATGGCCTCGACATAATCGAGAAGCTCCGCCTCCGGAACAAAGTCGTTGACCAGCGCGGCCAGCAGCGGCGTCCGCCCCTGCCCTCCGCCGGCATAGACTTCAAAGCCGACATCCTCGCCGCGCTTCACGATACGCAGGCCAATGTCATGCACGGCAATTGCGGCCCGGTCATGGGCTGCTGCCGTCACCGCGAATTTGAATTTTCGCGGGAGGAAAGCGAATTCCGGATGGAACGTGCTCCACTGGCGGATGATCTCGCACCAGGGGCGCGGGTCCATCACCTCGTCAGCAGCGGCGCCCGCAAAATGGTCGCTGGTCACGTTGCGGATACAGTTGCCGGAGGTCTGGATGGCGTGCATCTCCACCTCAGCGAGGTCGTTCAGCGCATCCGGAATGTCCTTCAGCGCCACCCAGTTATACTGGATGTTCTGGCGCGTCGTGAAATGGCCATAGCCGCGGTCATATTTGGTGGAAACTTCCGCCAGGCGGCGAAGTTTCGCCCCGTTCAACTGGCCATAGGGAATGGCCACGCGCAGCATGTAGGCGTGTAGCTGAAGGTACACGCCGTTCTGCAGGCGCAGCGGCTTGAACTCGTCCTCCAGCAATTCGCCGGAGAGACGCCGGGTCACCTGCCCGCGGAACTGTTCCACCCGGTCTTTCACGATCCGGGCATCGAATTCGTCATACCGATACATTACGCTGCAACCTCTCTTGCGTGCGGGATGCCGAGCGCCGCTTCGGTGCGGCTGACCCAGCGCTCGACCGCAGGGAATTCTGTCAGATCAAATCCGCCTTCATGCGCCAGGCGCGTGTAGGCGACGAGGGCGATGTCAGCGAGTGTCATCTGATCACCAACAATCCAGTCGGTGAAGGTCAGCTGCATCTCCATCACGCCGAGGGCCCGGCGGCCCTTGGCCATCAGGTTCGGGTCGATCTCATCTTCGGATTTCTTCAGATAGTGTTTGTGGAACCGGCGCACCGCGATGGCCGTTTCGTGCGAATACTGTTCCCAGAACAGCCAGCTCATCATCTGCGCCCGGCGGAAGCTGTCCTCTGGGATCAGGTCGCTTCCCGCCTCTTCGGCAAGGTAGAGCATGATGGCATTCGACTGGGCGAGCGTGCGCCCGTCCGGCCAGCGGGCGACAGGCACCTGTCCGACCGGGTTCACGGCCAGGAAGTCTTCCGTCTGTGTACCACCTTTCAGGATGTCGACCTCAACCCAGTCGAAGGGAATGCCGAGCAGGTCAGCGGTCCATTTCGGCTTCTGGCAGTTGCCGGAAATCGAGTCGCCATAAAGCGTCAGGCGGGTGATCTCACGGGTTGGCATCAGGCGCCCTCTCCATAGGCCACGGTGGGGCCAGTCGCGCGAATGGTTTCACGGATCGTCTCGCGCCCGGTGATGCCGCCGGTTTCCGTGACTTCCATGAAATACGGATCCGTCACCTTGCCTTCCTGTTTGAAGGCTTCGGCGAGGCGTGCTTCGGCAATCTCACCGGTGAAGGCGGCGGCCTTCGCAACATCGTCAGACCATGTGCCGACTTCCGTCATCCAGACGCATTTGCCGGTAGCGGTTTCCCAGGCCGTCACGGCCTTTGGCGTTTCGGGCTTCAGTTTCGGGCGGACGGACGTCATGCGGAGACAACCTTTTGAGTAGGAATGGAGGCTTCAATGGAAACACTTGCGGCAACAGGCCCTGCACGGAGGCCAGCCACTTCGCCGATGATCAGCAGCGCCGGGCCCTTGATGCCATGCGCCTCGATCAGCTGGGGCAGTTCTTCCAGCATGCCATAGGCGCGGACTTCATTTTCCCGTGTGCCATTCTCGATCACGGCGACCGGCGTTTGCGGCGCGCGGCCGGCTTCGATCAGTTTCTCGGCAATCGCGGCCGATGTGCCGACGCCCATATAGACGCTGACGGTCTGCCCGCGCTTGGCGAGCGAGGCCCAGTCGAGATCCGGCACGCCGCCGGCTTTCGCATGGCCCGTCACGAAGGTGACGGCCTGCGCATGGTCGCGGTGGGTCAGCGGGATGCCGGCGCTTGCCGCACATCCGAGAGCGGAGGAAATCCCCGGCACGACAAAAGCGGAAATGCCTGCGGCCTCGACCGCGTCCAGCTCTTCCCCGCCCCGGCCGAAGATGAACGGGTCCCCGCCCTTCAGGCGCACGACGCGCTTGCCTTCGCGGGCGGACGCGATCAGCAGTTCATGGATCTGGTCTTGCGGGACGGAATGGTTGCCCTTCGCCTTGCCCACGGAAATGCGGTCTGCATCGCGGCGGATGAGGGAGAGAATCCCATCCGAGACGAGCCGGTCGTAGTAAACCACGTCCGCTTCCTGGATCAGGCGAAGGGCTTTGAGTGTGAGGAGTTCCGGGTCGCCCGGGCCGGCACCGACAATGTGCACGACGCCCTCTTCCGACGGTGCGGCGAGTTCCGCGCGCATCGCGGCTTCGGCGCCGGTCAGGTCTCCGGCATAGGCGAGCTCTGCCGCGCGGCCCGTGAGCGTGCGCTCCCAGAATTTGCGGCGGGCGGAAAAGTCCGGCAGCGCCGCCTTCACCGTCTCGCGCAGGCGCCCGGCGAGCGCGGCAAGGTCTCCGACGCGCGCGGGCAGCAGCGCCTCAAGCTTGGTGCGGATGGATTTCGCAAGCACCGGCGCCGTCCCGTTGGAACCGATCGCAGCGACCAAGTCGCCCCGGTCCAGGATGGACGGCACAGTGAAATCGCAAAGCTCCGGCCGGTCGACCACGTTCAGCGGCACACGGGCGGAGCGGATGGCGGCGATGGCGTCCGGATTGTCCTCGGCGACGATGGCGAGACGGGCGGTTTCGAGCGCGGCGGGCAGGTCATCCATGGTCATGGAGATCGCCTTCGAAGCGGCCTCATGCTCATGCGCTGGTCCGGTATGATCCGATATGATCACGGGCAAGGCCCCTGCAGACACGAACAGACGCAGCTTGCGCAGGGCTTCCTCGCCGCTGCCGACGATGACGACCCGCTGGCCGGACAAATTAAAAAACGCTGGAAACTGGCGCATGGGCACAGAGCCCCTATTTAGCAAAGCTGATCAACACGCTGCCAAAATGGCTCTTGACGGGAGAGACACAACTGGCAACCCCTACAGCGATGCTTTAGAGAAACTATTTATGGCCGAACCGACTGACCGTTTGCCCCCGCTGAACGCCCTGCGCGCCTTCGAAGCAGCCGCCCGGCGCCTGTCATTCACACAGGCAGCAGATGAACTAAATGTGACCCCGGGCGCGATCTCACAGCAGATCCGCCAGCTGGAAGACTATGCCGGAACGCCCCTTTTCAAGCGGACCGGACGTTCAGTTTTGCTCACAGATGCCGCGCAAGCCAGCCTGCCGCTGGTGCGTGAAGCGTTTGAGAGAATTTCTGAAGCTGGCCGCATCATGCAATCGCCCGCCCGCAAAGGCCGTGTCATGGTCTCATGTGCGCCCAGCTTCGCCGCCAAATGGCTCGCCCCCCGCCTCGACAAATTCCACCAGCTCCACAGCGGCACCGAGGCCTGGATCAGCGCCGACACAGGCCTGACGGACTTCACGACCGCCGACGCAGACTTCGCCATCCGCTATGGCCGGGGCAGCTATGACGGGCTGAAATCGGAAAAATTGCTTGATGAAACAGTGCTTCCGGTCTGCTCGCCTGCCATGCTGGAAGGCCCGGACGCCATCCGCCGGCCGGAAGACCTGAAGAACCACACGCTGCTCCACGACGAGAGCACCGAAGTCGACCCTTCCTGCCCGGACTGGGCCAGCTGGCTGCGCGCCCGCAAGGTAGAGGGCGTCGATGCCAGCCGCGGCCCACGTTTCAACCAGGCCATTCTTGTCATCGAAGCGGCTGCTGCAGGCCGCGGCGTGGCGCTCGCCAAACAGGCCATCGCCGCCTCCGACCTCGCCTCAGGCCGCCTCGTCGCACCGTTTGCAGACGGGTCAACCAGTATCGATTTCGGCTACTGGCTGGTCTGGCCGAAAGGCCGTCACCTCAGCCCGGACGTGCGCGAATTCATCAAATGGATCAAGGCAGAAGCCGCCGAGACGGAAGTCGTCGGCGTCTGATCTAGAGCGCTGCGTCGAGCAGGAGGTAAGCCGCAAGACGCGGGCTCGCATTGCGGCTGGTCCGCTGCGTCTGCTCCAGCGCGTTCAGCGCATCGTCCTGCTCCATCTCGATGAAGCTTTCCGCCAGCGTGCGAAGATCGTCGTCATTGCGCAGGCGCTGGGTCACGCGCTCCACCTGACGGCTCGCCTGCTCGAGGATCGCCGCCTTGCGCTGCTGTTCGCCCTTCCGGGCGGCTTCGGCGATCTTGCGCTTCATCTTCGGCTTGAAGGTTTCCGGCAGCTGAATGCCGGAGGACTGCAGGCGCGCGATCAGCCGGTCGGCCACTTCCTCACGGTCGCGCGGCAGCGGATCGTCCCGGCTCATATCGGAAATGATGTCCCGCCAGCCCATTTCGCCTCCCTGCTCCGCCTTTGAGGCAGGCGGCGTGACGACCGATGGTGGCGGCTCACTGGCCGGTGCTGACGCGGTTTCCATGCCCGCACCAGCCTCGGCCTGCGGGAAGTCCGTGGCGCGCCGCAGGGGATGCGGCGGCAAGGCCGGCTCGTCTTTCACATCGTCGAAACGGCGCCGCAGCGTGACAGGACCCAGGTCTTTCGGATCGACCGATTTGCCGAGTTCCAGCGGCGAGCCGCCGGATTCCGGTTCAGTCTTGTTCTCGGGCGCGGCCTCAGACCCAATGTCTGGCCCAATCTCTGGCCGCATTTCAGGCGTCTTCTCTTCTTTGCCGTAGCGGTCTGCCGAGGCGAGAATGTCAGCTGCCGCATCGAACAGGTCCTCGTCCGGGTCTGTTGCCCGGCGTGGCGGCATGGGGCGTTTCGGGGCGTCATCCTTCAGGGAGTGCCCATTGGTCAGCGAATGACCATTTGTGTGGCCTTTACCATTCACATGCCCGGAACGCGGCGGCGCAGCCGGTTCGGCGGCGCGCGGCGGCGGGGTGACGGTGGGCGCCGGGGCCGGCTTTTCCTGAACAGGGTCGGCCGCAGCCGCCGGCTGGATCACGGGAGGCGGATCGCCTGCGGGCGGTTTCGGCTTCTGGCCTTCAATCATGGCCGCGCGCTCGATCCTGGCGACTTCGGCCCGGGCGGCAAATTCGGTGCTGCGCAGCGAGGCTGCGGTTTCCTGCCCTGCCTGACGCAGCCGGGCGAGCGCCTGAGCCGCCTCCTCGGCGGCCGCGCGGGTGGACTGGTTGATCTCGTGATTGGCCTGCCGGGCACCTTCGATAGCGGACGAGACGGCATCTTTCAGCGCATCGCCCGTCGTCATGGCGGCGGCCGCAGCGATCTCCCCTGCCCGCACGGCCGTGTCGACGGTACGGCGGGACTGATCCAGCTTTTCCTCGATCCGGCTGATGGCGAAGGTCAGCGTTTCTGTACGCGCCCCGGCTTCGCGGGCGAGATTGTCGAGGTCGGCCAGACGGGCCGCAAGCGCCTCGCTGGCGGAGCGCATGGCTTCAAGCTGATTGTCCAGCGTCTCGTCGGCTTGGCCGATTTCCGCCGTCGCCGCGCGGGCCGCCGCCACCATGGCCTCGGCCTGGCGCGGGATCGCATCGTTCATTTCATGGAGCTGGCTGCGCAAATCCCGGGCGAGGCCTTCCAGTGCCTGGCGTTCGGAAGACAGGCGCTCGGTCAGGTCGCGCGCATTGTCGGCGCTGGCATAGGCAACGGATTCGAGGCGCATGCGCTCATCGCCGATCTCGCCGGACATGGCCTTCATCGCTGTCAGGGCATGCGCCATGGCATGGTCGATCTCGGCAGCGGCCTGTTTCATCTGTTCGGCAAAGGTGATGCCCTCTGTGCCGGCCTCGCGTGCAGGCGCCATCAGGCGGGTCGCCGCCGACATGACGAGCGCATTGGCCGCGCTCGCCCGGCGGTTGGTGCGCCCCATATAGCCGGCCATGACCAGAAGCAGCGCCGGCACGGCGATGCCCATCGCGCCACCTGCCAGAATGAAGGGATTGAGCGCCATCAGCGCCGGGACGCCGTAGTAGCCGAGGATCACACCGGCGGCCGCACCGATCCACATGGACGCGGCGACGAATCCGCCCACGACCATCCAGCTGCCACCTGACTGTGCCAGCTCGAAATATTCCGAGGCCTCTTGCCTGGCCAGCAAATCCCGGCCAGAGGGCCGAGCTTCGGGATTTTCGCTCATACCACCCTTATACCGCGTCATAGCGTCCGGCGCGAGACCGGAATGCTTAACAGCAGCGGGCCTGGCGACAGAACTTATTTAAGAGAATGGCCGAGAATCAAGGCGCTTTGAGGGCCGGGCTCGGATCTGTCTGAATTGTCATCCGGGGCGAACTCGATTCCGAGCCAGGCCAGGACACCGGCGATGACAAGATTTCGGATCAGGATGATGATAGCCACAACGGCCCCCATGACGTCAGATTTTCGGATAGCGGGGGCAGCATCGCCCCTCTTGCGCGCTCTATAACGCGAAAACGTTTCACCGACAAACGATAAATCGCGGTATTTCGGTCCCGTTAACCTGGCTACAAAGCGGCGTGTGTAAGAGTCTCTGCAATTGCCGGAGATTCCAAAAATGTCTTCCACGCTTGCCCTGCTCGACCGCGACCATCTCAAATCCATGACCGGTGGCGACACCAGCCTCGCCCTTGAAGTCATCGACATTTTCCGGGAGCAGACCGGGCTCTGGATGCGCCTGATGGACCCGAAAGCCGAGCCAAAACAATGGGCGGATGCGGCCCACACGCTGAAAGGCGCCTGCCTGTCGCTGGGGGCCCTGCGCCTTGCCAGCTATTGCGAGCTTGCCGAAAAGGCCGGGCGTTCAGAAACGCCGCCGAGCGTCACGGCGGCTGCCGTCCTGCTGGGAGACGTGCGCGATTGCCTGAGTGCCACGATGGAAGAAGTGGCGAAAGCCGCTCACGAACTGGCGGGCAAGGGCGCGCTCAGAGCGTCGTAGCTCTCGAATTCATAGGCGATGCAGCGGTCGATCAGCGTCCGCCAGACAGGCTCTGCGATGGCTGGCGACAGGCCGGCTGCTTCACAGGCCGCTTTCACCTTCGCCACCACATCCTCAATCCGGGCGCGGTCATGCACGATGTTGCGGTCGCCCTTGATCCGGGCCGCTGCGTCCATGAAGGACTGGCGTTCGGCCAGGATCTCCACCAGGAGCCGGTCGATCCGGTCAACTTCGTAGCGGACATCGGTCATCGTCTCTGCAGTCTCGGCGGTGTGCCGGCGCGGGTCGGAAGTATAGGTCGTCATACGGCCTCTCAGAACTGATCGTCCTGCCCTATATGGGCGGCCGCCGCGGCGCAAGGAACGAGGTGCTGTGCCGCAGCAGCAGGGTCAGAGTTGCGGCAGACCAGCCGCCTTGCGCAACTTGTTCAGCCCCTTCGGTACGTTTTCGCCAAAAACATACCCCCAGGGCATGCTCATCGGCGCGCTGCCAATGGCTTCGAGATGCGGTTTCAGCCGCGCCTTGTCGGCATTCAGATGAAACAGCATGGCGAAATTGTTATGGGCGACCTGGCGCTCTACCCGGCTCGGCGCCGGCAGGCCTGCCAGCAGCGCATGGAAGCGGTCGTCCAGCGCGGCAATCCCGGCCCGGAAGTCATCCGAATCCCGGCGCGCCCGGAATGCGGCTTTTTCCTCCGCGTCATCATTCATGGCGGTTTCATAGAGCCATTCCTCAATCCACGCCCGCGCCGACAGCGCCAGAAAAGCCGCGTTCGGCGGATTGGCAGCGGCTGCATCGGCGACGCCGTACATCTGCTCATGGCTGCCACCCCACTTCGTGGTCAGAAAGTTCAGGCGGGCCATTTCCGCGAGGAGGTTCGCCTCCCCTGTCGCCTTGAGGTCGGCACAGATCGCATCGAATGCGTCCTCTTCCCCGCCGGTCAGCATCATGGCGCGGATGCGGAAGGCGTGCAGCGCGCTGTCGCCGGGCGTCTGCCTGGCCGCCTCGGCCAGCAGGTCCTGCGCGTGGAAAGCCATTTCCGCCATGTCCATCACCTGGCCATCGCTGGTCCGGTCCGCCGTTGCATAGCCGCGCAGGCGATGGGCCCAGATATAGCAAAGTCCGCCTTGAATGGCGGGCATGGCCGGATGCGCACCCAGGGGCGGCAGCGGCGCGGCGATCTCTGTCAGGAGGCCAACCCCGTCGATGAAATGGACACGGTCCGCCGGTGGCAGGTCCACATAAAGCGCGCCGAGCGCCGCCCCGTCCCCGGCTTCGATGAAGCCAAGGCCGGGCGCGACGTTCGGATCGCCTTCAGCGGGGTCAAATGCGGGCTGTTTCTTCCCGAACAGTCCGAACAGGCTCATTCACCCGCCTTTTCTGCTTCCAGCTTGTCCTGAGTCTTCGTGTCGAAGTCGCTGGCGTCGTGACGCTCGCGCAGCTGGCTTTCCGGTTTGCCGAACGTGCGGTTCACCATCTGGCCGCGGCGCACGGCAGGTCTTGCCCCGACCTGCTTCATCCAGCGGATGACGTTGGTGTATTCCTGAACCTGCAGGAATTCGCCCGCGTCATACACCGCTCCGGTCACCAGCGCGCCATACCAGGGCCAGATCGCCATGTCGGCGATCGTGTACTCGTCACCGGCCATATACTCACGGTCCTTGAGATTGCGGTCCAGCACGTCCAGCTGGCGCTTCACTTCCATGGCGTAGCGGTTGATCGGGTATTCGTATTTCTCCGGCGCATAGGCATAGAAATGGCCGAAACCGCCGCCGAGGAAGGGTGCCGAGCCCATCTGCCACATCAGCCAGTTGATCGTCTCGGCGCGTTTATTGTGATCCTTTGGCAGGAAAGCGCCAAACTTCTCGGCAAGGTAAATCAGCATGGAACCGGATTCGAACAACCGCGTCGGCGGATTGGTGGAATGGTCCATCAGCGCGGGGATCTTTGAGTTCGGGTTGATGTCGACAAAGCCGGAACCGAACTGGTCCCCTTCCCCGATATTGATCAGCCAGGCGTCATATTCAGCGTCCTTGTGGCCGGCCTCCAGCAGCTCCTCGAACATGATGGTGACCTTCACGCCATTCGGCGTGCCGAGGGAATAGAGCTGGAACGGATGCTTGCCGACCGGCAGCTCCTTCTCATGCGTCGGCCCGGCGATGGGACGGTTGATATTGGCGAAGCGGCCGCCGCTGGCCTTGTCCCAGGTCCAGACTTTCGGCGGCGTGTAAGTGGGATCGGTCATGGCGTTCCTTCCTGCGTTTTGGTGCAGCTTAAGCTGTGGCGCACGGTACGCAATGCAAGGGTCCGCACAATCAGGACCGCTCAATCTATCGTGAAGCCGCTCTGCACAGGCGATCAGGACTTGCCCCAACGGCGGAAGCAGATAAGTTGTTATAATATTACTTATCTGGAGTTCTGTATGACACCCCCCACCCGGCCGGTGATGGCCGCTTTCAATGCCGACCAGGCCCCAACCTATGATGACCGTTTTGCACAGATGAGCGCGATCCGGGATATGATGCATCTGGTCGCCCGGGCAGAATTTGCCAGACTACCAGCCGATGCCCGCATTCTGATAGCCGGGGCCGGTACGGGTGCGGAAGTTCGCACACTGGCTGCGGTTTTCCCGGAAATGCGCTTTGCCCTGATCGATCCGTCCGGCCCGATGCTGGACGTTGCCCGCACACATGCCGAGACCGAAGGCTTCGCCAGCCGTTGCAGCTTCCATATCGGTTATGTCGAAGATGTGGACGAGACCGGCTTCGACGGCGCGACCAGCCTGCTCGTCTCGCACTTCCTGACCGATGCGGCAGGGCGCACGGCCTATTTCCGCTCCATTGCAGGGCGTCTCGTTCCCGGTGCACCGCTGTTCAATGCTGACCTCTGCGCGGACCGTTCAGACACAGGCTTCCCGCGCCTGCTGGAGACCTGGCTGAATATGACGGCGCTCACCGGCATGACGGCCGAGGGCCGTGCGCATTATGCCAATACCTTCGGGCAGGACTTCGCCGTGCACGGACCTTCCGAAGTGGAAGGGATGCTGGAAAACGCGGGATTCGCCCGGCCGGTGCAGTGCCTGCAGGCCGGGCTGATCCGTGGCTGGATGACCGCGAAGGTCTAGACTTCCAGCAGCATCCGCTCCGGGTCTTCCAGCGCTTCCTTGACGCGGACGAGGAAGGTCACCGCTTCCTTGCCGTCGACGATGCGGTGGTCATAGGACAGCGCGAGATACATCATCGGACGGATCTTGATCTCGCCATTCACGACAACCGGGCGCTGTTCGATCCGGTGCATGCCCAGCACGCCGGACTGCGGCGGGTTGAGGATCGGCGTCGACATCAGCGAGCCATAGATGCCGCCGTTCGAAATGGTGAAGGTGCCGCCCTGCATGTCGCCGATGGTCAGCTCGCCGTCGCGGGCCTTCTTGCCAAGATTGGCGATCGCCTTCTCGATGCCTGCGAGGGACATATCGTCAGAGTCGCGCACAACCGGCACGACGAGGCCCTTTTCAGTGCCCACGGCAACGCCGATGTCATAGTAGTTCTTGTAGATGATGTCCTGGCCATCGATCTCGGCATTGACCGCCGGAACCTCTTTCAGCGCATTCACACACGCCTTCACGAAGAAGCTCATGAAGCCGAGCTTGATGCCGTGCTTGGCGACAAACGCCTCCTGGTGCTTCTTCCGCAGGTCCATGATGGCGCCCATGTCGACGTCATTGAACGTCGTCAGCATGGCGGCCGTGTCCTGAGCCTCTTTGAGGCGGCGCGCGATGGTCTGGCGCAGACGGGTCATCCGCACACGCTCTTCCCGCGGGCCGGTTTCACGCGGCGCGCTCGGTGCGGCGGCAGCGGCAGCAGGCGCCTTCGGTGCATTCACATAAGCCATGGCATCAGCCTTCGTTGCGCGGCCGTCACGGCCAGTCCCCGGAATATTCTGCGGATCGACACCGGCCTCTGCCGAGATACGGCGGACCGACGGAGCGACCGGCCGGTCGCCCGAAGCAGCCTCCGGAGCCGCAGCTTTCGGTGCGGGCGCAGAGGCGGCAGGCGCAGCAGCGGCGCCGGCAGACGCGCTGACGCGGCCGATGACCGAACCCGGCGTCACGGATGTGCCCTCGGCGACGGTCCATTCGGCAATCACGCCGTCGGCGGGGGCCGGCACTTCCAGCGCGACCTTGTCGGTCTCGATTTCGGCGATGGTCTCGTCTTTCTTCACCGCTTCGCCCGGCTTCTTGAGGAAGGTGGAGAGCGTGCCCTCAGCGACGCTCTCGCCCATCACCGGCACGACGATGTCGGTCGTCTCGCCGCCGGAAGCGGCAGGCGCAGCAGCAGGCTTTGACTCTTCCTTGGCCTCCTGCTTGGCAGGCGCAGCCTCAGCCGGCTTCGCACCGCCTGCCCCGCCATCGATGCGGCCAAGCACGGCGCCGATTTCAACCGTGTCGCCCGGCTGGGCAGTGATGGCACCAAGCACACCGTCTTCGGTGGCGGAAACTTCGACGGAGACCTTGTCGGTTTCAAGCTCGACGAGCACGTCGTCTTTCTTCACGGCGTCGCCCTCGGCTTTCAGCCACTGGCCAACCGTGGCCTCGGTGATGCTTTCGCCGAGTGTGGGAACAGTAATGTCGGTCATGTGATGATCCGTATGGGTTATTATGTTTCTGAAAGTCAGGGCGAAACGATGCGGTCATCGACCGGATCGGTTGACAGGGCTGTCATGACGAGGGCGTTCTGCTCGGCATTGTGCTTCGACAGAAGACCGGTAGCCGTCGCCGCCGAAGGGGCACGGCCGGCATAGCGCGGACGCGGAATTTTCGCGCCGATCTGCCCGGCACACCATTCGATCTCGTCACGGATGAACGTCCAGCCGCCCATATTGCGCGGCTCTTCCTGGCACCAGACGAATTCAGCCTGCTTGAAGCGGGACATTTCCTTCATCATGGATTTGCGCGGCACCGGATAGAACTGCTCGATCCGCATCAGATAGACATCGTCGATGCCCAGTTCTTCGCGCTTCTCGAACAGGTCGTAATAAACCTTGCCCGAACAGAGCACGACGCGGCGGATCTTGTTGTCCTTCACCAGCTTGACCTTGCCTTCGCGGCCTTCGGTCTCCGCATCGTCCCAGAGGACGCGGTGGAAGCTGGTCTTGGAGCCCATATCGTCCAGCGAAGACGTCGCCAGCTTGTGACGCAGAAGCGATTTCGGCGTCATGATGATCAGCGGCTTGCGGAAATCACGATGGATCTGGCGGCGCAGGGCATGGAAATAGTTCGCCGGCGTCGTCAGGTTGCAGACCTGCCAGTTGTCTTCGGCGCACATCTGCAGGAAGCGTTCGAGGCGTGCGGAGGAGTGTTCCGGCCCCTGACCTTCATAGCCATGCGGCAGCAGGATGGTCAGGCCGCTCATCCGCAGCCATTTGCGCTCTGCCGAGGAAATGAACTGGTCGAAGAAGACCTGCGCCCCGTTGGAGAAGTCACCGAACTGGGCTTCCCACAGGGTCAGCGTGTTTGGGTCGGCCAGTGAATAGCCGTATTCGTACCCGAGCACCGCCTCTTCGGAGAGCAGCGAGTCGATGACTTCATACTGGGCCTGGCCTTCGCGGATATTGTTCAGCGGCGTGTATTTCTCGCCGGTCGTCTGGTCGACAATGTGGCTGTGACGCTGGGAGAAGGTGCCGCGGCCGCAGTCCTGGCCGGACAGGCGCACCGGGAAGCCCTCATCCACCAGCGTCGCGAAGGCGAGGTGTTCGGCGGTTGCCCAGTCGAGCCCCTGCCCCTTCGAAATCGTCTGGGCACGGTTCTCGATGACGCGCGCCAGCGTGCGGTGGATGTCCACACCTTCCGGCACCGTGGTAATGGACTGGCCGAGCGCCTGCAGGCGTTTCTTGGCAACGCCCGTCTTGCCGCGGCGTTCGTCATCATGCGGAAGCCCGAGGCCTTTCCATTCGCCGTCCAGCCAGTCAGCCTTTTTCGCCTTGAAGGCCTTGCCGGCCTCGAACTCGCGGTCGAGATAGGATTCGAAGTCAGCGACCTGCTGCTCGACCTGTTCCGCCGTCAGAAGGCCTTCGTCGACCAGGCGCTTGGCGTAGATCTCACGCGTCGAGACGTGGTTCTTGATCTTCTTGTACATCACCGGCTGGGTGAACATGGGCTCGTCGCCCTCATTGTGCCCGAAGCGCCGGTAGCAGAACATGTCGATGACGACGTCCTTGTGGAACTTCTGCCGGTATTCGGTCGCCACCTTGGCGGCATAGGTCACCGCTTCCGGATCGTCGCCATTGACGTGGAAGATCGGCGCCTGAACCATCAGCGCCACATCCGACGGGTACGGAGACGAGCGCGAATACATCGGGCTGGTCGTGAAGCCGATCTGGTTGTTCACGATGAAGTGGATCGTGCCGCCGGTGCGATAGCCCTGCAGGCCGGAGAGCGCGAAACACTCCGACACAACCCCCTGCCCTGCAAAGGCAGCGTCGCCATGCAGCAGCAGCGGCAGGACGATCGAACGGTCGAGCTTGCCGGTCTCACGGTGCGCCATTTCCTGCTTGGAGCGGGACTTGCCAAGCACGACCGGATCCACCGCCTCAAGGTGAGACGGGTTGGCGTTCATCGACAGGTGCACCTTGTTGCCGTCGAACTCACGGTCTGACGAGGCGCCGAGGTGGTATTTCACGTCGCCGGAGCCGAACGCATCGGCGCCTTGCGTGTTGCCGCCCTGAAATTCGTGGAAGATCTGCTCGTAGGGCTTGCCCATCACGGCCGCCAGCATGTTGAGGCGTCCGCGGTGCGGCATGCCGACCACGATTTCCTTCACGCCGAGCGCGCCGCCGCGCTTGATGATCTGTTCCAGCGCCGGCACGGCGGCTTCGCCGCCATCAAGGCCGAAACGCTTGGTACCCGGATAGCGCTTGTGCAGGAAGCGTTCGAACGTCTCCGCTTCGATCAGCTTGGCCAGGATCGCCTTCTTGCCTTCATTGGTGAAGGCAACCCCCTTGTCCGGGCCTTCGATCCGTTCCTGCAGCCAGGATTTCTCCTCCGGATCGGAAATGTGCATGAACTCGATCCCGATCGTGGAGCAGTAAGTCCGCTGCAGGATCTCCAGCATTTCCGGGATCGTCGCCGTCTCGAGGCCGAGATAGCCGTCGATGAAGATCTTGCGGTCCATGTCCCCGTCGCCGAAGCCATAGGTGGCCGGGTCGAGTTCCGGCTGGTCGCCGGGATTGTCGAGGCGCAGCGGGTCGAGCTGGGCGGCAAGGTGGCCGCGCATACGATACGCACGGATCATCATGATCGCGTGGATCGAATCCTTCACCGCGCGGTGGACGTCTTCCTCGGACGCCGCCGGCCGGGCGCCCTTGATCTTCTTTTCCAGCTTCGGCTCAAGCAGCGCCCAGTTGCCGTCAAAGGCGGCAACCTGTTCGTCCAGCGCCGGCCGGGGCCAGTCGCTGCGCTTCCAGGTCGCGCCTTCGGCATTGCGCTCGGCGCTCGATGTGTCGTCGCCAAGATCGGCGAAGAAGGCCCGCCAGCTCTCAGGAACAGAGCTGGGGTTTTTCGCATAGGCCGCCTGCATCTGCTCGATCCACTGGGCCGAGCCGCCATACAGGAAGGCTGTGTCCAGAAGGGCCGAATTGCCCTTGCTGCGCGAACCATTCATCGGGCTGCCGTCGTCTGCCATTTCCAAGTCGTCCTCTGGGACATTTAACGTTCCCCACTATTTAGGAACGCAATGGTTTCCCGGTACCTACCGGGTGCACATAAGAGGACGGCCTGGGCGGGGTCAGATCCTGGCCACGCCAGAGGGCCCCGCCAAGGGCCGTCCTGGCTAATTTATCAGGGCTTTCTAGCCCTTCAGTACCTCGACCATGGTCGTACCAAGGCGTGCCGGCGAAGGCGAAACACGGATGCCGGCTGCTTCCATTGCAGCAATCTTGCTCTCCGCATCGCCTTTGCCGCCGGACACGATGGCACCGGCATGGCCCATCGTCCGTCCCGGAGGCGCGGTCCGGCCGGCGATGAAGCCGACCATCGGTTTCTTGCGGCCTTTCTTGGCCTCGTCGATCAGGAACTGCGCGGCTTCTTCTTCCGCGCTGCCGCCGATCTCACCGATCATGATGATGGATTCGGTTTCGTCATCGGCAAGGAACATTTCGAGGATGTCGATAAATTCCGTGCCTTTGACCGGGTCGCCGCCGATTCCGACAGCGGATGTCTGTCCGAGGCCCACCTGGGTGGTCTGGAACACGGCTTCATAGGTCAGCGTGCCGGAGCGCGAGACGACGCCAACAGAGCCCTTCTTGAAGATGGAGCCCGGCATGATGCCGATCTTGCACTCATTGGCCGTGATGAGGCCCGGGCAGTTCGGCCCGATCAGGCGCGACTTGGATTTTTCCAGCTTCGCCTTCACGCGCACCATGTCGAGCACCGGAACGCCTTCCGTGATGCAGACGATCAGCGGGATTTCAGCGTCGATGGCTTCTTCGATGGCAGCCGCCGCGCCGGCCGGCGGGACGTAGACCACAGAAGCCGTGGCGCCGGTCTTTTCCTTGCCTTCGGCAACGGAGGCGAAGATCGGCAGTTCCTGGCCGTTATCGGCGGTCCAGTTGGTGCCGCCCTTCTTCGGGTGGATACCGCCAACCATCTGGGTGCCGAAATAGGCAAGCGCCTGGTTGGTGTGGAACGAACCGGTGTTGCCGGTCATGCCCTGCGTGAGGACCTTGGTGTTTTTGTCGATAAGAATGGACATGTCTGGTCTCAGGCGCCTTTAACTGCGTTCACGATTTTCTGGGCGGCATCGTCGAGGTCATCGGCCGGAATGACGTTCAGGCCGGACTCGGCGATGATTTTCTTGCCGAGGTCGACATTCGTGCCTTCGAGGCGAACGACCAGCGGAACCGCCAGATTGGTTTCTTTCACGGCTGCGATCACGCCTTCGGCGATCACGTCGCACTTCATGATGCCGCCGAAGATGTTCACGAGGATCCCCTTCACGTTCGGATCCTTCATGATGATCTTGAAGGCAGCAGCCACTTTCTCCTTGCCGGCGCCGCCGCCGACGTCACAGAAATTGGCCGGCTCTTCGCCGTACAGCTTGATGATGTCCATCGTCGCCATGGCGAGGCCTGCACCGTTGACCATGCAGCCGATGGTACCGTCGAGGGCGATGTAGGCGAGGTCCCATTCGGAGGCCTCGATTTCCTTCTCGTCTTCCTCGGTCTTGTCGCGGAGGTCCACGATGTCCGGGTGACGGAACAGGGCGTTGCCGTCGAAGGAGACCTTGGCGTCGAGGACGCGCAGGTGGCCGTTGTCCATCACGATCAGCGGGTTCACTTCGAGCAGGCTCATGTCCTTTTCGGTGAACGCCTTGTAGAGGATCGGGAAGAGTTTCTTGCCGTCTTCAGCCGCTGTGCCTTCCAGCTTCAGCGCGTCATTGAGCTTGGCAATGTCTGCATCGGTGACGCCGGTTTCCGGGTCGATGCTGAGCGTCAGGATTTTCTCCGGCGTGTCGTGGGCCACCTGTTCGATGTCCATGCCGCCTTCGGTGGAGACCATGAAGGCGACGCGCGACGTGCTGCGGTCAACCAGCATGGAAAGGTAGAGTTCCCGGTCGATGTCGGCGCCGTCTTCGATGTAGAGACGATTCACCTGCTTGCCGGCCGGGCCGGTCTGAGCCGTGACGAGGTGATGGCCAAGCATCTGCTTGGCATAGGTCATCACGTCTTCCTTGTTGAAGGCGAGGCGGACACCGCCCTTTTCGCCGGCTTCGGGCTCCACGAACTTGCCCTTGCCGCGGCCACCTGCGTGGATCTGCGATTTAACGACCCAGAGCGGGCCCGGGAGTGTGTCGACAGCTTTCTGGACATCGTCCAGAGACAGGACGGGAACGCCGTCCGCGACCGGCGCACCGAAAGATTTCAGCACGGCTTTGGCCTGGTATTCGTGGATGTTCATTCTGTGCTCTTGCCTTGTTTGCCTGGCCCGCCCCGGCAGGATCCCTGCCCCAGCGTGGTGGGGGGCTGTATAACAGGCCTGCGCCACGCGGCAACCAGCTGGGTACTAAACTTTGGACTTAGGGCTGTCTTCCATATCGGCCGGGGAATCCGGTCCCTCTTCCCCGTCTGCGTCCTCACCGGTTTCGGGTTCTGCTTTGTCGGGTGCGTCCGACATGCGCGGATCGAGCTTCACACTGGCCAGCGGCGTCGGCAGGACGGGGCTCCATTCGGCCAGCTTGTCTTCGATGGCGACGGGTTTGGAGCGCACGCGCAGCACCATGATGATGGTCAGCGCGATCAGCAGGATTCCCGCCAGGCCGAACAGGCCAAGCTCGCCCACGGCCCGCATCGCAAAACCCGAAAGCAGCGGCCCGATGATCGATCCGCCGGCCCACACGAACAGCAGGCCTGACATAACCTGTGGAATAAGCACTTTGGGCGTCCGGTCGATCGCGTGCGCCACGCACAGGCTGTAGAAGGACAGCGCCCCGGCACCCCAGACGCCGAGCGCGATGATCACGGAAACTTCACTGAGCCGCGTCCCGAAAATAGCGATGAACAACGCCGCCAGTGCCGACATGGCACCGAGACCCGCAATCACAAGCCGGCGTTCGATCCGGTCGGACAGGCGCCCGGCCGGCCATTGCAGAAGGAGACCGCCCATCCAGGCCGCCGCGCTGGCGATGGCGGCCGCGCCGGTGCCCCCTCCCCCGAGCTTGAAGCTTTCGAAATAGATCGGCAGCAGCGACTGGGTGCCGGTGTTCACCGTCCCCGCGATCAGCGCCCCCAGCACCGCCGCCGGGGCGAGCTGGTAGAGCGCCTTCAGCGGCATGGACCGGCGTTCCGGAATGACCGGCTGTTCGCGGCGCGTCAGGCAGACCGGTACCAGCGCCAGTGTCAGGAACAGCGCCGCCCAGGTATAGGCCCGCGTGTCCAGCGGCGAGAGGCCTGCCACGAAAAACGGACCAATCATCAAGGAGAGTTTTGCGCCCGTGTGATAGATGCCCATCACATTGCCGCGCGACTTGTCCGGCACGGCGCTGCCGAGCCAGCTTTCGATGCTCGTAAAGCTCAGCGCCAGCGACACGCCCATGATCACCCGGACCGGTGCCCAGAACAGCGCATCATGCACCAGCGACAGAGACAGCACGCTGACCGCGTTCATCGCGGAAGCTGCGGCAAAGAGGCGGATGTGTCCGAATGTCGCCAGCGCCCGGGGCGAAATCCAGGCCCCCAGCATGAAACCGGCCGCATAGAGCGCCGCGATCAGACCGATGGCCTGCGGCGGCGTATCCATGGCTTCGAGGCCGAGAGGTGTCAGCACGCTGATCAGACCGCCCGCGATCTGAAGGATCATCACGGCGATGATGAGGACGATCACGTTACGCGTGTCGGACATCGAGGGACTGAGCGGCATTCTGCCTACCTGAATTTGTCGGTTGCTTCCTCGACAGTTGAACCGTCACTGGCGTGGATGGCGAGCGTCACCGTACCCTCGTCCCAGTTAATATCCAGTGATCCGAAATTCTCCTTCGGATACCCCGCCCCGATCTGGCGGGCGTCCATTTCGTCAGTCGTATCCCGGTAGGACTTGTTGAACGAGGATGCGGTCAGCTCATAGACCGGATACGGCAACAGATCGTCCGCCTTGTAGAGGAAGCCTGTGTGCCGGTCGCCCGATACGAAGACGACGCCCTGCGCACCGGTCTCGCGGATCAGTCTGTAGAGCCGTTGCCGCTCTGCCGGCAGGCGCGACCAGGCCTCCCAGCCATGCGCATCGGACATGACCTGGATCGAAGACACGATCAGGCGCAGGTCTGCCGGCTTCTGCAGCTCATTCTCCAGCCAGGTCCACTGGTCGTTGCCCAGCATGTCCTGATTGGGATCGCTGGACGGCATGTAGCGCTCCTTGCCCTTCACGCTGGCATCGTCCGTGTCGGTCAGGTCAGAGCGGAAGAAGCGCGTGTCCAGCATGATGATCTGGGTGCGCTTCCCTTCCGGGCCGAAACTGCGGGCGTAATAGGTGCCGGGCCAGGCGCCGACATCCTTGTTCGCGAGGCCCCAGAAGCGTTCATGGATCCGCTCCGACAGGCGGCGGAACGCGAAATGCTTGCCGCCATCGTTCAGGCCGTAATCATGATCGTCCCAGGCCACCATCATCGGATGCGCCTTGCGCACGGCCTGGAAATCCGGCCGCGCGGCGAGATCGGAAAAGCTCTCGCGCAGTTCGGTCAGGTCCGCGTCGCCGGTGCGATAGGCGTCCCCGTCGGAGTCGCCATAGACATTGTCCCCGATCATCAGGAACAGGTCGGCGGGCGTCGCCGCAACCGAGCGGAGGGTTTCGTTATCGCCCTTCTCCTCGTCGAGGCAGGAGCCGACAAGAATGCGGCTGATGGCCTGATCGGAAGACGGTAGCGGCAAGCCTGGGGGCGCCTCGGGGTAATAGTCATCCGGCAGTGCGCGATAATAGGCTTCCAGCGCCTCTTCGGCACTTTGAGGTGCGCGCGTAATCCCCGGAATGGAAATCGGCCCCGGCGCCTGGCAGGCGGCAAGACCGATCAATGATGCCAACAAGGCTGCCCTTTTCATCTCCCGCTCTCTTTTCTGGCTACACTTCCCTGTAGCGGCCTTTCGGCGGAGCGGTAAGGGCCTAGTCCGTCACACCGCGAAGAAAATCGACCAGAGCATGCGTCCGGGCAGGAAGGTGAACAGTCCGGCAATCAGCAGGCCTCCGACAAACATGTTGGTCATATCCTTCGAATGCTTGCGGATATTCTTGCGCCGCGCCGCCGCGATGCCCATCGGCAGGCCGATGATCGTCCAGGCCGAGAGGCCGTGAATGAAGCTGAAATTCGCTCCGTTCAGCCCCGTGATGAAGAACGAGCTGACCGCCGTGACAGCCATCGCCGCGACCCAGGTGTAGCCAAGCTTGCGATGCAAGCCTGACCCTTTCACGCCGCGCAGCAGCACGACCCCTATGGCAAACGCTGTCACCGCCCCCAGCACGTGAAGCTTGATCACGAAACTGGCCTGAAGGAAGGGCGTGACATCAATCCGGAAGCGGACCGGCGGATTGCCGGCCGAATTCAGGATCATCCAGCTGACCAGCCCATAGGCGATGGCCGCGATGAGCAGCAGGATCGTCAGGCGGCCTGGCCGTCTTCTGGGCAGGGCGAAACGGCGGAAGGTCTGGGTGAGATCGGACATGATAGCGTGTTCCTTCAGAGAAAAAGGGGCGAAGTGGATTACTGAAGCGTGATGGTGTGAACGGTGCCGGCTTCCGGCAGGTCGATGCGGGCCAATTTGAATTTCGGCGGGCCCATGCTGGCCGACGCGTCATTCGAGAAGCCGTAGGGCTCGGTCGGGATGCGCCACATGCCAAGGTTCAGCTCGCCATTGTCGTCGACATCCTGATAGACCTTGATGCCGTATGCGCCCGGTTCGAGGCCGGTGAAGACCAGCTCGGCGCCCTCTTCCGCCGGGGCCAGCCTGCCGGCCACGGCATCGTTTTCGTCCCAGCCATCGGCGCCGAACACGGCGACATGGATTGTGCCGGTGGCCTCCTCCACGCCTTCGATGCGGATGGTCAGATCCGCGGCGGCGGCCTGTCCGGCGATCCCGGCAGCAAGGGCAGCGGCGATGATGGAATTCAGAATGCGTTTCATAAGTTGTCTCCTCGTTTGGGGGCCGAGCCCGGCGTTTTAAGGCCCTGTCCGGCGGTCGATGAGGAGAGATTGCGCAGCCCTGCCGCCCCTGCCATGCGAACTACGCGGAGAGGCTGGAATCCTTCGTGAAATGCGGCCAGAACGGTTCGCGAAGCGCGAAATGCAAGGAGCTGACATGCCGGATTACCTGAAGAACCGGCTGCGGGATGCAGCGGTGATCCTCGGGATCTCGGCGCTGCTCACCTTTTTCGGCGTCTACGACCAGGATTCGCCGGTCTGGGTCCGTTTCCTGATGTGGGTGGTCACCTGTACGGTCGGCGTTGCCACATCCGAATTCGTCATCCCGGCTATTTTCGATCGCAAACTCGTGGGCAATCTGGTGCCGGTTCAGGTCACGGTGACGGCGGCGCTCATTTCCGTGCCCGTGCTCGCTTCACTTTACCTCTATATGGGCGCTTTCGGCATCTGGGTGCCGGTCCATCTTCTGCCGCTGCAATATGTCTATGTCTTTGCGATCTCAGTGATGCTGACGCTGGCCGGTTTGCTGATCTCAAGGGCCAGGGAAACAGCTTCTGCCGGAGGAGCTGAACCGGCCGATACGACGCAGCGCTTCCTTGACCGGCTGCCCGTGAAATTCCGCCGGGCCGAGCTCTGGGCGGTCTCCTCCGAAGACCATTACCTTCGGGTCTATACCAGTCTCGGCGAGGAACTGATCCTGATGCGGCTGGCCGATGCGGTGCGCGAACTGGACGGCGCCGCCGGCGTGCAGGTGCACCGGTCCTGGTGGGTGGCGAAGGCTGGCGTCAGCGATGCGCGGCGTGACAATGGCAAGCTGGTGCTGGTTCTGAAGAATGGCACAGACGTGCCGGTGTCGCGCACCTATCAGGCCGCCGCGAAGGACGCCGGGCTCGCCTAGTCTTTTCTGCCTAGTCTTTCCGGAGGGGCGGGCGGACATTGCCCATGCCCTTCACCTTGTTGCAGCGCGCATGCGCCAGCTGGAGATTGTCCGCCGTATCCGGCCCGCCGCGGGCAACAGCGATGATGTGGTCATAGGTCGGCCGCTGGTGTTTCCAGAGCGTGGAATGGGCGACATCGAACCGGCTCGACGGCATCGACAGGCCGCACAGCGCGCAGCGCCCTTCCTGGGCTTCCCACAATGCCTTGAACAGCGGCGTCTCGGTCGGGGCGTAGGGTTGGCTCATCCGATTTCCGGTGCCTGCCAGCCGCGGCGGGCGCAGGCGGCATAGAGCGTATTCACCAGCAGGCAGGCCCGCGTCATCAGGCCGACCCCGCCCGGCACCGGGGTGATGTATCCGGCGACGTCCGCGCAGCTCTCAAAGTCCGCATCGCCGACGAGGCGGGTCTTGCCCTCCCCCTTCTCCGGGGCGTCGATCCGGTTGATGCCGACATCGATGACCATGGCGCCGGGCTTCAGCCAGTCGCCTTTGACCATTTGCGGACGCCCGACGGCGGGCACGAGGATGTCCGCCTCGCGGCAGACGGCGGGCAGGTCCTTCGTGCGCGAATGGGCGATGGTGACGGTGCAGTTCTCGGCCAGGAACAACAGCGCGGCCGGCTTGCCGACCAGGATGGAGCGGCCGATCACCACTACATGCTTGCCGGAAAGATCGTTGCCAAGCGCGCGCTTCGCCATGATCACGCAGCCGGACGGCGTGCACGAGCGCAAGCCGGGCTTGCCCAGAGACAGGCGCCCTGCGGAGACTTCGGTCAGGCCGTCGACATCCTTGGACGGGTCGATCCGCTCAATCGCGGCATCGGCGTCGAGCCCCTTGGGCAGCGGTAGCTGCAGCAGGATGCCGTCCACATTGTCGTCGCCATTGAGGCCGGCAATCAGGTCTTCCACTTCGGCCTGCGTGGCGGTTGCCGGCAGGCGATGATGCACCGAGATCATGCCCGCCTCTTCGGTGTCCTTCAGCTTGCCGCGGACATAGACTTCGCTGGCCGGATCTTCGCCGACCAGGATCACCGCAAGGCACGGCTTCACCGGCAGCTTCGCCACTTCGGCGGCCACTTTGGCCCGCACGTCGGCAGATATGTCTTTTCCACTGATCCGGATGGCGGTCATGTCTCGTCCCCGCTTAAGCGAGCCGCGAGCTCCGGCGGCCCATCGATTTCGAGGCCTTTTAGCCGAGTCTTGCCGCCTGTCACGACTCTGACCGCAGACTTCGGCACGCCAAGCCACTTCGCGACCAGTTTCTGGACAGCTTCATTCGCCTTGCCATCCTCCGGCACGGCGCGCACGCGCACTTTGAGGAATTTCCGCCCGGCATCGTCCTCGCTCCAGTCCTCGACCCGGTCGGCCGAGGCCTTGGGCTGAACGCGGACGGTCAGGCGGTGCAGCAATCCGGCCTCAGTATCCGATGGAAGGCGCGGTCATGTTGATGATCGTGGGCAGCAGCCAGTCCTTGGTGAACATGATGCCCAGCGCCAGCAGGAAGACCGAAAGGTCCAGCTGGCCGAGCGGCGGCACATAGCGCTGAATCGGGCGCAGCATGGGCAGCATCACGCTGTCCAGCGCATACTGGATCTGCCGGACGGTCTGGTTGCGCATCGACACGACGCCGAACGCAATCAGCCAGCTCATGATGACATAAGCGAAGATCAGAAACAGGAGCAGCGTAAGAAGCGGGCTCAGGAAATAGATGTAGATCGCCACCAGAAGGGAATGCATGCGCGGGGTCCGTGGTTTCAGCCAGGGTTTCGGCCAGGGTTTGTTCGTCCTTAAACTGGTGTGCCCCTTCCCCGCAAGCCAGCCCCCTGTCGCAGTGCCCTCTCGCAGCAAAAGGGTTTGGCAAGCCGCGCGGGGCGTTCTAGCGTTGTCCGGTTCGGGGCAAGATCAGCGGGAGGCACAGGCGGCGGGTGACGGAATATATGGACTCCGATACCCCGCTTTTGCCGCTCACCCGGTTCCAGAAGCTGATGATCGCCCTCGGCACCGTGTCCATGGGCGCGGGCATGACGATCAATTTCGTGGTTGTCGCCCCCCTCGCCCGCGAGGCCGGGCTGACCGAAATCGAGATCGCCGGCATCCTCACCTTCTCCTCGGTGCTCTACACGGTTTTCACGCCCATCTGGGGCCGCATCGCCGACCGGGTCGGGCGCAAGCGTGTCATGGTGTTTTCGCTGACGGCCATGGGCTTTGCAAACATGGCCTTCCTGTTTGCGCTGAGCGCGGCGCTGGCCGGCCTTGTCACCGGGCTGATGGCGTTCCTGCTGCTCGCCTTTGTGCGCACCCTGTTCGGCTTTCTCGCGCCCGGCCTTCAGCCCGCCGCCATGGCAGCGATGACGGATGCGACCACGCCCGCCACCCGCGCCGGCGGGCTCGGCATGCTGGGCGCGGCAATGAGCCTTGGCTCGATCCTAGGCCCGGCCGGCGCCGCAGTCCTCGCCCGGGTCGGGGCGCTGGCGCCGCTCTGGGGCACGATCGTCTTCAACCTGATTGTCGCCGTCCTGATCGCCGTGGCCCTGCCGCCGACAAGGCCGCTGCCGCATCATCACGACCGGCCGCCGCCGCTGTCGATGCGCGACCCGCGCGTCTTCCCGCACCTGATGTTCCTGTTCGTCTATTTCGTCGCTGTCGGCATGATCCAGCAGACGATTGGCTGGTTCATCGCGGACCGCTACGAATTCACCGACACCGCCGCCCAGACGGCCAAACAGGCCGTCGTGCTCTATACCGGCCTGACCATGGCATGCACGTCCATCGCCATCATCATCGTCCAGTTCGGCTATGTCTCCCGGCGCAGCCCGGACCCGCGGCGCATCCTGCCCATCGGGCTCGGCCTGCTGGCAGTGGGCTATATTTCGGCTGACCTGTTTCACCCCTTCTGGATGGTGATGACCAGTTTCGTGGTCGTCGGCATCGGTGCAGCGCTGGCCGTGCCGTCCGCCAATGCCCTCGGCAGCCTGTCCGTCGGCCGGTCCGAACAGGCAGGCGCGGCTGCCTTGCTCGCCTCTGCCCCGCCTGCCGGATTTGTCGTCGGCCCCCTGCTCGGCTCAATCCTCTATATGGCGAACCCCAGCCTGCCCTTCCTCGCAGCAGCCATCGTCTTCTGCATACTGAGTGTCTATGCCCTGCTGGTGACCGGCCGCCGGCCCCTCGGGTCAGGCTGACATGCTGGAATAATAGACGTTCAGCTTGTTGCCATCGAGGTCACGGAAATAGCCGGCATAGAAGGTCTCGAAGCGCTGGCCGGGCGCCCCCTCGTCGCTGGCACCGTTCGCCATCGCAATCTCGTAGATCCGGTCGACCTGTTCCTTGCTGGACGCTTCAATCGCCACCATCGTGCCATTGCCGACCGAGGCCGGGTTCTGGTCCCACGGATAGGTCAGGGTGAAATCGGCCTTGTGGCCAGGCTTGCCCCAGACGATCAGCTGCTCGTCTTCCATCAGCCGTTTCGCGCCCAGCTCCGCTGCAATGGCATCATAGAACTTCCCGCCGCGCGCGAGATCCTTCGTGCCAAGCATTACATATCCGATCATCCGTCAGCTCCTTGCATGAGGCCGGGGGCATAAAGGGAGTAATTTATTCGGCAAGCGCAAAAGTGCGCCCGGAAGCTATTTCGGGAAACTCCCCATGCAGACGCCCTCAGCCTGCCGCGGTGTACCGAAGCTCAGCGTCTCGAAACTGAGCGCATCGTCGCTCAGCACCACCGTGCCGTCCGGCACAATGTCTTCCGGAATCTGGTTGCCGCTTTCGACGTCCAGATGGATCGCGCGCGTCTCCGCGTCATAGGTATAGGTGCCCCAATAATCCTTGTAGACTTCGAACGGCGTCCAGGTGACGGAGAAGTCGCCGCCGCCGGTGAAGACAAGTTCCTGGATGGCACTGTTCGCCGGGCAGTTTTCCCCGTCCTGCCGCCAGGTGCCGACCAGCGGATTGTCCGCCGCGCGGAACACCTCCACCTGCCCCGACAGGCCATGGCCCCGATAGGTGCCATCGAGGCGCACACGCGTGCCCGCCTCAACATCTTCGCTGACCGTAGCGATGGCGAGGCCATCTTCCTCACGGCTGAAAGTGGCTGCGCCTTCGGGATAGACGCCGAGTTCATCCAGACAGCCGGGCGGCAGGTCGTTGTAGGCACCCGGCATGTCGGTCCAGTAGGGGAACAGCGCGATCTTGTCGCCGGGCTCTGCGGAGCGGGGCTGCATCCAGAAGAAATAGGCCCGGTCACCAATGTCCGGACAGGCCTCGCCCGAGAGAGTCGCCTCAGCGGCACTGACCGGTTCGACCGGGTCTGTTGTCCGGGCTGGCTCCGTTTCCGACTGACACGCCGCCACCAGCACCGCGCCTGCCGCCATCAATGCAAATCGTTTCAAACCAGCCTCCCCGAACAGTCCTGCCCTATCGTTAGTGCACGTCACGGCGATCGTCTACTTGAAGGCCGGGCCGCACAGGATTCGGAACCTGTCGCAGGTTCACGGATTGATTCAGGTGAAGCAACCCGAAAGGAAACCGTCATGACCAATCGGACAGCCATCTCATTGCTGATTTACGGCATGGTACAGGGCGTGCTGTTCGGTACAGGCATCCTGGCCGTTGTCTACATCCCGGCCCTGAAGACTCATGCAGCCTTGTCCATTCCGGTCGTAATCGCCGCCAGCGTGGCGGCAGCCATTCCCCTGTCGTGGAAGATCGCACCCATGATGCGGGCACGCCACCAGCGGCGCATGGCACGCCGCCGGGAGCCTGCCGGCGCCTGAGGCCTACATGGCCGAGATGCCGCCATCCACCTTCAGCTCGATGCCGGTGACGAGTTTCGACTCGTCCGAGGCAAGATAAAGCACGGCATAAGCAATGTCGTCCGGCTCACCCACTTTGCCGAGCGGGATCTGGCGGCCGAGCTTGGCGAGCGCTTCTTCCTCGCCGAACATTTCCTTGGTGCGGTCCAGGATCGGCGTGTTGATGAAGACCGGGTGCACAGAGTTGCAGCGGATCTGGCCGCCGGTGGCCTTGGCGCAATGCAGGGCGATCGACTTCGAGATATGCCGCACAGCTGCCTTGGCCGTGTTGTAAGAGACATAGTTCCCGCTGGCGATGATACCGGCGATGGAAGAGATGTTGATGATCGAGCCCATCCCGTGCGGCCGCATCATCGGGATGGCGTATTTGCAGCCGAGGAAGATCGAATCCACGTCCACGGTCTGGACGTGCTTGAAGGTCTCATAGCTCTCGTCTTCGACCGAACCGAGCGAGCCGATACCGGCATTGTTGACCAGCACATTGAGCCCGCCCATCGCATCATGGGCGGATTTCAGCACCTCCTGCCAGCGGTCACCGTCAGTCACATCATGCTGCCAGGCGAAGGCCGTACCGGCGCCGTGTTCTTCATTGATGGAGGCGGCGACAGCTTCGGCGCCGGCGCCATTGATGTCGGTCACGGTGACCTTGGCGCCTTCGCGCGCGAACATGCGGGCCGTCGCCTCGCCCAGCCCCTGCGCGCCGCCGGTGATGAACGCCATTTTGCCTGAAACCCGTCCCATGCCGGTATCCTCCTGTTATGTGCAGCCAGTTTTCTGGGCGCAGCTAACAGGTCGCGGGCAGCCCCGCCAAGATGGTCCTAGGGGAAACCGCCAGGCTCAGGCAGAAAAAAGCAGCGCGCGGATCAGCATGCTGCTGAACAGGGTCTGGTCCGACAGCGCGTCGTTCGACAGCGTCCAGTGCTTCATGCTCAGACGGTCTTCGGCCGCACCGTCATAGGTGAGGATGACCGGGCCTTCATAGCCGCCGCACATATCCAGTGCCTGCTGCCGGGTTGCACCTGCCTGCGCGACAACGACCAGGCTGGCCGGCGGCAGCGTGGCAGGGTCCGTGCCGCTGTCTGCGGGAAGCGTCCAGCGCAGGCTGTGGCCGACGGACCGGAGCGCCTGTTCAATGACGCGGCGGACACGGTCGTCACCGCCAATCAGGCCGAGGCGGGCCGGAAACCGGTCCGCATAGATCAGCTGGGCGCGCGCCAGAATCCCTTTCACCTGCCCCCGGTCGAGGCCGGTGATCTGCGCGGCCTCCCGGGCACTGAAGCCTTCGACAACACAGAGCAGAATGACCCGCCGCTCCAGCGGGCTCAGCACCTGCCAGCGGCCAAGCTCTGCAAACAGCGAGTCTGCACCAGGCGGCACCGTCTCAAGCGTGGCGTCCAGCTTCTGGAACAAGGCGATGAGGTTTGCGGTTTCCGCAGACGACATGTCGATCAACACGTCTGACAGCGCCTCCGACACGACCCCGTCGCCCAGCCCCTCGCTGCCGCACGAAAAGGCGGCGTACCGGCAGAGCCGGTCCAGATTGGTTTCGTAGGCGCGCACCCAGGTCATGAATGACTTTTAGTCTGGCCTGACTATTCCGTCTGTCCCGCGACTGAGGGACAACTGCAAAAAAACTCGACGACGATTGGCCGCTTATAGCACGGAATAACCGCCGGTTGCAGAGAAGACACAGGTAATTGTCCTCAAGGCAAGGCCGAAAAGGCGCAAACATGCAACAATGACAACAGATACAGAATTCCGGAAAATATCACCCGGAGTGGAAAATCAGCGGAACTTCGCCGCCATCGCGTCCATGAAACCGGCAAGTTCCAGGTCGCGCGTCGTCACGCCGTCGGCATCATGCGTGGTCAGTACGACCTCGACGCGGTTGTAGACATTCGACCATTCGGGATGGTGATCCATCTGCTCGGCCTTCAGGGCCACCGCGCTCATGAAGGCGAAGGCCTGCTTGAAATCGTCGAAGCGGAACGTGCGGGTGATCTCGTCACGCTCCCCTTCCCCTTTTGTCCAGCCTTTCAGGGCCAGCACGGCCGCGTCGGCACCGATTGTCTTGGTCATCATCTATTCCTCCGCATCCTGGCCCAGCACGAAATACACCCAGCGCCCGTCCTCGGTGATCGCGGTGCGCATGCCGGGATAGCCCTTGCCGGCCCGGATCTCCTCGATCCCGTCATCACCCACCAGATCCTGCAGCCGCTTGCGGTCGCGGAAGGAGAGCTTCTCCGGGATCAAATCCTCGGCATTCTTCGCGGCAAGGTCCGGCCAGACATACCATTTCACCCCGTCGACCTCGCGCACGCCCACGGGCAGCTCCATCAGCGCGCGCAGCTGGCGGTTCGGGTCAACGCCAATCCGGCGCATCAGGTCCCAATAGGCGCGATGGTCCTGGCCGCCGAGATTGGAGACAAACCCCTCATTCTCCCGCGCCAGCCGCGACAGGCCAGACAGCGAGCCCCGCTTTGCATAGCCGAGCATCTCGTCCCGCATGGCCGCCACCGCCTCCGGGATCTCTACCGGTTCCGGCGCCTGCGGGTCCTGCGAGAGGGATTCCGGCGGATAGACCGGCGCTTCCGGGGCTGCCGGCGAACACGCCGCCGCGCCCAGCATCAGGCCGGCCGCCAGAGCCCCGGGAAGAGCCCCGGGAAGGGCCCCGCGAAGAGCAGACGCGCGCAGCCTAGACCACTGCATATCCCGTCGCCGATTTCAGATCTTCGAGCAGCTGGTCTTCGCCCAGCACCTTGATCGTGGTCATGCCCATCTCGCGGGCCGGTTTCAGATTGATGCCGAGATCGTCGAGATAGACGCACTCCTCCGGCGCCACATCCAGCGCCTCGCACATCAGCCGGTAGATCTGCGGGTCCGGCTTGCGGATGCCGATCTTGGAGCTTTCGATCAGATGGTCGAACAGGTCGAACACCCGCGCCAGTTCCGCGGCCTTGCCGTCATCATTGGTCATCGAAGCGCCCTTGCCGATCGGCGCATTGTTGGTGATGCAGCCGACCTTGCCGTGGCCCTTGCAGACTTTCAGCGCCTCCACCACGCGCGGGCGCAGGCTGCCGGACAGCAGCTTCAGCACATCGGCGCCCGGCACTTCATGGCCAAGGGCCTTCGATTCTTCCCGGAACAGGCTGTCGAACTCGGCCGCATTGACCTTGCTCTGCTCGAGCTTTGCCCACGCATTGTCCAGCGGATTGGTGGCGTTGACGGTCCGGATGAAGTTCTGGGGCAGCCCCTGCTCGGCTTCATAACGGGCGAATGCGTCGAAGGGTGAGGAGGTAAAAACGCCCCCGAAATCCCAGATCACGGCCTTGAAAGTCTTTGTCATGCGAGACGTCTAGCCGCGCCTGACGGAACTTTCAAACCTTGAAGATTGGCGGGCCGCTCTTAGGGTGGCGCCAGAACAACAAACAGACGCGACAATCGAAGGAGAAACAACAGATGGGCGTGCTTGAAGGCAAAGTGGTCCTGGTGACCGGCGGCGGCAACGGGATCGGCAAGGAAACGGCGCTGCTCGCCGCAAAGGAAGGCGCCAAAGTCGTGGTCAACGACCTTGGCGGCGGCCTCTCCGGCGGCGACGAGGGCGATGCCGGCCCGGCCGAGAAAGTGGCTGCTGAAATCCGCGCTGCCGGCGGCGAAGCGGTGTCGAACTCCGACAGCGTCACCGACATGAAAGCCGTCGAAGGCATGGTCGAACAGGCGAAAGACACGTTCGGCGCTCTCGACGCCATCATCAACCCGGCCGGCATCCTGCGCGATACGATGTTCCACAAGATGAGCGAAAGCGACTGGGATGCCGTGATCGACGTCCACCTGCGCGGCAGCTTCAACGTCACCCGCGCCGCGGTGGAACTTTTCCGCGAACAGGAAAAAGGCGCGTTCGTGCTGTTCACCTCCACGTCGGGTCTGATCGGCAATATCGGCCAGGCGAACTATGCCGCCGCCAAGATGGGCATTGTCGGCCTCTCCCGCATCGTCGCCATGGAAGGCGCGCGCAAGAATGTCCGCTCCAACGTCATCGCGCCCTTCGCCTGGACGCGCATGATCGCCTCCATCCCGGTCAAGGATGAGGCTGGCGCCCAGCGCGTCGAGCGGATGAAGAACGGCATGCGCGCCGACCAGGTCGCCCAGCTCGCCGTCGCCCTCTGCGCCGACAAGGCCAAGGACGTGACCGGCCAGATCTTCGGCGTGCGCGGCAATGAGGTCGTCCTGTTCGACCAGCCCCGCCCGGTGAAATCCGTCGCCCGCCTTGAAGGCTGGAACCCGGAGACCCTGCTCGACCAGTGCATGCCGGCCATGCAGGCCGACTTCACCGACCTCGGCGCCACAGCCAGCGTCTTCCCTTACGACCCGATCTGATCCGGCGATCCGATCCGATCATTCCTGCGCGCCCCGGACTTCGGTTCCGGGGCGTTTGCACATCTGGTCCGGTATAGTCGCCTATAGTCCGGTATGGTCATGGGTAGTCATGACAGGTCATGGCGTAGACGGATGTAATCCTGTGGCAGTCACCCCTGGTCACGTGTCATCCCGGAATTTGCGCAGCAAATATCCGGGACCTTCTCTCATGCCGCTTCATCCTTCGACTTCGCTCAGGATGAGTCCGTCCTTTAAGAGCGCTCATGCTGAGCGAAGTCGAAGCACGAGCACGAGCGCGGGCTGGGTCCCGGATAAGCGCTGCGCGCTTTCCGGGATGACACGTGGGCGGGGCTATCCGCCACCTGACACGACCCAACCTGCTGCAACCACTCACCCCAAAACAAACTTATCCAACACCTCCGTCCCCTGACGTATAGTGCGGGCCATGTCACTCTTTCACCCTCCCGCGCACTTCCCGCCGCAGCTCGCCTTTCTCTGGCCCATCATCTGGGTCCAGGTGCTGATGCTGCGCGCGCAGATCCGGGCCGCCTATGGGCGCGGCGTGGTGTATCGCTGGAGCGTGACGGACAATCTGCGCGTCTATCTGGTCAGCATTGAATGGATGCCGGGGCAGAAAACCGAACACGCATGGCTGAAGCCGCGCGCGCATGTCAATGATCGCCTCGCCGCCGCTTGTGATGGGCGCGGGGCAGCACCCGCCTATCTCCACTTGCAGCCCCTCTCCCTCGGGAGAGGGGTTAGGGTGAGGGGCAAAGGCGTTTCCACGAGTGTAGTCTGTGCGGCGGCTACGTCACCCCTCATCCCCAACCCCTTCTCCCCGGGGAGAAGGGGCTTTCACCTGCCCCTGCCGGAAACCTGAAGCCAACCCTGACCTCAAAAACCAAACACAAACACCAAGCGCCTTCACGGGCGTCGCACG